>JADFXT010000030.1 GCA_015233405.1 Candidatus Omnitrophota bacterium
GGGCTGGCGAAGGATGCGCCCGACAAGCTGGGTCAGGTTGTTCTTTGATGTCGGGTTGGTCAGAATGGTGAGAACATACGCAAAAGAACAGTCCCAGCCTTCCTGCAAGGCTTGCTTGGTGATGATATAGCGGATCAGGCAGGAGGGTGAAAAAAGATTAAGCCCTTCGATGTCGTCTTTTTCACTCGATTTGATGGCAATGTGTTCTTTGGGTATGCCCGCTGTTCGTTGAAGATATTCTGCCACATCTTCCGCGTGGATAAATCTGTTGCCCCGCTGGTCTTTCCCTGTGCGCTCGGCCTGAATAAGGCAAATGGGGCGTATGTATTCGCCGCTGTTCGCGTGATATTCCTTGGCTCTTTCCTCAAGCGCGTTTCGTTTTTCAACGCTGGCCAGAAGGGTGTCTTTCCAGTTGGAACTGGATTTGTTGGTCACATGAAGGTCGAGTTTGATCATGCCTTCGCGGTTGAGTTCCGCGCCCTTGATGTCCACAAGGATATTGGATTCGTCCTGGGGCGTGGCTGAAAGTTCAACGATTAAGGCGGGATTAAAGCCCCAGAGCGTTTTCTGTGCGCCTTCGCTGTAGGCTTTATGGCCTTCATCCAGAATGATGACCGGGTTAAGGACGCGCAGAGTATTGCCCAGCGATGTTTTGATTTGTTTCCCGAAGAATCCGCCGCCTTTTCCAAAGGCGTCAAGATTTGGAAACAGGGAAAGCAGTTTTTTGTGGCCTTCGATGTCGTCTTCACGCGGGAAAAAGGACTGGAAGCCGCCGCTGTCCTTGAAGAGCTTGAGCGTTTCCTTGACCTGACGGTTGGCCGACGGGAGCATGAGCAGAAGGACAACGAGATTGTCTTTGATGTCCAGCGGCGTAAAGCGGTCGGTTTTTTCCAGAATGATGGTTCTTCCGCCTGTGGCGATATCAAGGTGCTGGCGGTAGGGGTGTTCGCGGTCGCGGAGCTGGTTGAGTGTCTGGGTATAAATTTGTGTTGTCGGGACAACCCAAAGAACAAGGCCGGTCTGCTTCTGGCGGTAATGCGTATTGACGAGGTCGATGACCTTCACGGCCAGAAGAGTTTTTCCGCCTCCAGTCGGGATTTTCAGGCAGAAATTGGGCAGATATTCGCCAATGCCGTCTTTGCGGGAACGGTAAGGGTTTTTAACGATTTTTTCCCATGCTTGTTGAGGAAAGTTGACAACGCCTTTGACATGGGCCTCTTTTGACGCCAGATCGCTGATCCGTCTCCAATTATGAAGAGTTTCCAGATATTGCCTGACTTGCTCAAGGGATTTTTGCTGGTATTCTTTCAGTTCCATTATTTGGTCTCTTTACCGGGGAGCTGTTTCTTTTTGCGTTGGTCTTTTTTATACTGGCTTTCGATTTCCTTGATGCTTTTGACAGCAGGGAGGTTTTCGGGCATGGTGCCGCCAAGTTCCTTAATTGTTTGGCGTACTTTCTTTCCAACTTCAAGATGCACCTGATTTGCCTGGTCTTTACCTTTGACGCTCTCCCGGCGGAGTTTGTCTTCCGTCTGGGTGGCCCGGAAAAGGTTGGCGGCCAGTTCCGTGCTTCCCATGTGATCCAGGATTTTTTGGGCTGGTTTAAGTCCTTTGCGGCGGTGAATGTCTGTTTGGCCAAGCCCGCCGTAAAGTCCGCGATAGCCGTGATCCTGAAAAATGGCATAATCCAGCGGTTTGACAACTCCGGCGTCTCTGGCCGCTGAAGCCAGATGTTTGTTGTGTGTCTTCATTTCCCCGCGCAGGAAAAGGCGTTTTTCTTCTTCGGTCTTCAGGCTGTTGTATTCTTCATTCTCAAGCAATTCCTGTTTGCGTGTCTGCACGGCGAAATAGGTCTGCCCAAAAGCGACGATAGGTTTTGACGGGTCGGCGTTCTGGACGACCAAATAACAGGCGTAACGCGAAAGCTGAACATCCTGAACCTCTCGTTGCGCGCCGGAGCCAATCCCGACCATTTTTCCCGTATGGACGAAATGGTCTTGCGGTTTGTGTCCGGCGTTACGACAGGCTTCCTGGGCCTTGCCGATAACATTAAGAAATTTGTCCCAGCTGTTATATTGCAGGACGATTTGAAGCTGTCGCGCTGACCAGCAATCCGCGCCAAATTCGTTCGTTCTCTTTAGTTGTTCAAATGTCGCCTGATGAAGGTTTTGCAGTTGTTTTTCGTTTTCCATAAAAGGTTTCCTTATTCGGCGAATTTATAGATTTCAAACGGAAGCTGGGCAAAGTCGATCTTGTGCGCGGCCAGCTGTTCGTTGTTCATGTATTTTGTCGGCGCAAAGACCAAACGTCTTTTTGTTTTTGGTTTGCCTAATGCCTCGGCCCGTTCGAGTGTGAGCGCGGTCTTCTTGAGGGTGTCGATGTTCGGTTTGTAAAAGAGGTAGACCTCGTATTCCTTGGATTCACCGATGAATTGTTTCTTTTCGTCGATGTTCTTCTCGTTAAATTCTTCGCCCGTGGCCGTGTAGAACACATAGCGGGCCAGTTCCTTGTAGGAGGGAAGACTTTTCCCGGAAAGGATGCCTTCCATTTCAATGGGCTTGCCAAGTTCAAAGTAGCTGAATGATCCGCCCAAAGACTTCTTCAGTGATTCGTCTGGTGATTTGGGGATTCCCTTGATTGCTTTTCTAACTCGTTCTGCGGTTATTGTGTCGGCATAATCTTCGCATTCGATTAGAATAAATTTTCGGTTACCGTGGTCTTCGTTATTTAGCGATAAGACGGCGTGGGCAGTTGTTCCTGAACCTGCGAATGAATCCAAAACAATGTCGTCTTTATCAGCAAAAAGTTTCAACACCTGATTTATTAACCGTACAGGTTTTGGAGTTGTAAAGACAGCGGCCTCTTTCTCTGAGAAGATTGCTCTAATTTCTCGTTTTGCTTCTTGGTTGTGGCCAACTTCTTCATTAAGCCAAATAGTCCCGGCTTTTCGTCCTTGTTGGACTTCCGAGAGGAATCTTTTTAATCTTGGGAAAGCTGTGTCATCTTTTCCAAACCAAATTCTATTTTCTTTAATAAAAGTTAACATATTCTCTTGGCTATAAACCCAGTGTTTTCCTGATGGGACATTGAATGTCTTTCCTGATGGGCTTTTGACTTCGTAGGCCCCATCTTTTCTTACTTCATTAGCTACCAAATCACCTGAAGCCCAAGGCCCTCTGCTATCGTCGTCCGGGTTGGAATAACGATTGTTCATTTCTTCGGTTCGTTCTAAAAGATTTACACAAATTTTCTCTATCTTTTTTGCGTAAACTAAAAGATATTCATGATTTTCTGAGAAATATTTTGCATCGTTCTTTGAGCTATGAATTTTTTCCCAAACAATATTTGCAACAAAATTTTCTTCTCCGAAAATTTCATCCAATAACGATCTAAGCCGGTGCTGTTCGTTGTCATCAATGCTTATAAGAATAACGCCAGAATCGTTCATTAGTTCGCGGATAAGTTTTAGGCGTGGAGTCATTAGGCAAAGCCACTTGTCATGGCGGGTGAGGTCGTCTTTATCTACAACTTTCTCCTTTAGCCATTCCTGCATCATGGGCGAATTAACGTTGTCGTTATAGGCCCAGCTTTCATTTCCCGTGTTATACGGCGGATCAATGTAGATACACTTGACCTTTCCGGCATACATGGGGAGCAGGGCCTTGAGGGCTTTAAGATTATCACCGTGGATGATCAGGTTATCATCCAAACTGACCGCTTTGGTCAAGCTCTTGGCCTTTTGCGGCACGATCTCATGGTATTTGACGGTCATGTGGTAATTCTGAATAATGGATTTGCCCTTGAAATCAAGCGTTGCCATGAGACTTTCTCCCGGCTGGTTTTGTCATAAGTTTCTCAATATGATAGCTCTGTATTTTGTTCGGCTTCGATTTGCCGTTCAGCCATCGGTTGACAGTGGAGAAGGCAACACCCAGTTTCTCAGCCAGGGCTTCTTGGGGGATTTTGTTTTCGAGACGGTAGATTTCGAGGCGTTTGATGATGTCCATAGGGCTAAACTCCTTATTGCACAATATAGCGTTTTATCTTTATTGGTCAAGCAGTATCTTTCTTATCTGTTCAAGTTTTTTGTCATGCTCCGGGGCATTTTTCTTTTGAAAATCAATGCTTTTTAATATTTGTGAAAGCTGGTCGTCGTTGAAATTGGCGTAGGAATACATGGTGGTGGCGATATATTCATGGCCGAAGTTCTGGCTGATGGCTTTTATTTGTTCGCCGTTCTTGCAGGCTTTTAATGCCAGGTCGACGGCAAGGTGGCGGAAGGCGTGGGGAGGGAAATACGGCAAACCGGCTTCGTCTGATCGTTTGTTAAAGATTTTACGGATCGGCCCCGCCCCTTTCCAGAACGCCCGGCTGACATTGGTTGCTGTTTCAAAGGACAGGTTGTCCGGGGAGTTTTCCGTTCGCGCTTGCGGGAAAAGAGGATCGGTTGGCGTATATTCCTGTTTTTTCAGGCGTTTCACCCATTCCAGGAAGTATTCAACAAGGGCCGGATCAAATTCAAATAATGTTGAGTTGATGAGTTTTGAAAATTTAGTTTGAACACCCTTTTGCGGGTTCTGGTTGATCGTCCGGGTTTCTTCGTTAATACAGCCCAGTGGCAATGAGGCAATGGCCTGATCGCGCATTCCGCTTAAAAGGGTAAAGGCGATAAGGGCACGGTCGCGCAGGGCAATTTCGGTATCCGGCTTTATGGTTGCCGTGAGTTTTTGCACATATTCAAGCGTTGGGAAAGGTCGGGGTTGTTTCTGGGTGGCTATGCGGGCCTCTTTTTCCAGCGGCCTTAAAAAGTCAATGGATGCCGGGGCTATTTTACTTTTATATCCCGGCTCTCTGGATAGCCAGTCAAAAAAGGTTCGCAGGTGGCGCAGGTAGTTGTAGTGGCTTACGATGGAAAGCGACTTGCCCTTGAAGGCCCTGTTTTTAAGCCATTCTTTAAAGGCCACGGCCTTTTTTTGATTGAACAGGGCAAAGTCTTCGTTATTGCGGCTATCCTGATAATGGAGGATGGCTTGTTCAATGGCGTTGATCGTGGCGTCGCTTCGTCCTTTCGCCTCTTTGAGGTAATGGAAAAAGGCTCTTTTGATGCGTTCGTTCTGGATGTTGTCCTTCATTCTTTGGTCTCCTTTGTTATGTCAATATTTACGGGGCTGGGAATATTGCCTATTAATACCTGCCCCTCTTGCGGTAGTGTTGGTTTCCAAAATGTGTTTTTATCCGAAGAAAAGCGGATAATTCGGGTTCCGCAGTCTGGGCAAATGCCCCGGATAATGATCTGCCGCGCTGATTGTCCCAGTCTTTTGTTGGTAACTTCAACGGTGATTCTGTCCGGTAGACTTTTTCGCCCACAACGGCAACGGACGCAGTAAAACTCATCTTCCTGAAGTTTCTTTCTTTTGGCGGTCTTCTTGGTTTTTAGAAAGGCAATTAGGTCTATTCCCATGATGTAATAAGGCCGGGAGTTGGGGTTTAAGAGGCGCATACCCTGCTTGATCCATAACCGGACAGTTCCCAGATGAATATTGAAGAGGATGGCGATCTGTTGCGCGGTGTATGTGCGCCTTGATCGGATCAGCCTGGGGTTGTGGGTGCGCTTTTTAACGCTCATGCCGCTCCTTTAGTTCAATAAGGTAAGCGTAGAGGTCAAGCGCGTTGTCCGCGATCTCTTGCGCGTCATCCAGCGAGAGCAGAGCTTCGCTATACGGCTGAAAGAGCTGAATTGTCTTTTCGAGATAGTCTTTAGGGTATTTCGCCATAAGAGCAAAGCCTTTGAAATAAAATGCTTCTACTCTGAATGGCGACAAGTCGTAGTTGTCACTATGAATTATTGTTTTGATTGCGGAAAATGTTAGAAAAGACGGGAAACGGCGGGGGATTTGTCCCGGGACAAAACGGTTTGTCCCGATTGTTTATGCTTGGAAAATGATTTTTATGGTATAAGCGTCTTCTGATTTGTAGGGATGGAAGGGGTCTTCGGGGAAGTTAAAGAATTTTTGGAGGGTTTTGGATAACCGCTGTTTTTTCTTTTTTACCGTGTCATTGGCTTGAGAACTGTCCCAGGAAATTTGACCATTGTGCTGGGCCAAATATTCCAATAGTGACCACTGGGCGTTCGGGTTGCGCGTTCGCTTATCTTCAAAGCCCATTTCTTTATAATGGGCCACGTATTCTTTATCGCCGATCTTAATTTTGACATTATTACCATCGACAAATTTGAAAGCAACGTCTTCCCATTTCGTGATTGGAGGGAATTTTGGCCCTGCGGTCTTAACGGGTTTGGAACTATTGCCGCCACTCTTCTGGTTTTTTACTTGAGAAAGGTAGTCCGTTAACTCCCGCTTGAATACGTCGAATCGGTCAACGTTGACTTTGATTTTTATTGAAAGGCCATATTTCAGTTTATTATATTCATAGCTCAAGATGACGTCCTTACTATGAAGAAATCCTAATATTGAATTTTCCTGGGTATGGTTCAGGATATCGGCGTCGAGGATTAAAATATGCGAGCTGTTAACAGCAACGTCATCCTGGATTCTTTTTAGAAATGCGAGGGTTGCTTTGAGGAATTTAAGGGATAGCTCGGGCAACGAAATGTTTTTGCTTTTCAGGTATGCTTTATGCCATGGCTCGAAATCTTCTTGCAGCTCGATAATAAAGCCGATGGGCAAAGAACTCCCTGCCGCGTGAAGGAAATCGTAGTGACTTTCATTCTTTCGTCGAGGACGATATTTAATTTCATCTATTCGAAGGATCGCCAGTTTTGTAGAAAGTTCTTCGAGAATGACCTGGATTTCATCGAAAGGGATTTTCTGAAGGTCGTGATGATCTTTGGCAGCTGGGTTTATTGAGATAAAAGTATTCTCCGGGTTTTTGGCCCTTTCTTTGGTAATAGACTGAATGATGAGATCAAGTTTTACTTTTTGGTTCACTGAAATAATCCTCTTTGACCTGCATTTTATAGCAAAGTATAATGTTTCTCAATTAAGATATCTAAAAGTAACAGATTTATTAGGAGAAAAATAGCCAATGGTTAAGCTAGAGCATTTGGTCTGCCAGCATTTGGAGAACATCTCCAGCGACGCCTTGGAGAAATATCAAACAATTATTCGACAGTATGTCCGTCGACGGAGCGGAATTTATGCTCTTTATCGCGGTGGACGGCTTTATTATGTCGGCCTTGCTTCTAATCTTCGGTCGAGATTGAAGAGTCATTTAAGGGATCGTCATAGAAATTTATGGGATCGATTCAGCGTTTATTTGACCATCGGTAACGATCACGTAAAAGAGCTTGAGTCCCTGATTTTGCGTATTTCCAAGCCGAAGGGGAACAAGGTGAAGGGAAAGTTTAAGCGTTCTGAAAATTTATATCGTCTGTTTGCCAAGGATATTCGTGTTGTTCAGAGGAAGGAATTTGACCAAATTCTTGGGCGTGAGATGGCCAAACTGGTTTTGGGTGGTAAGCCGCAAAAAGGACGGAGGCCCGCTCTTGCGAAATATATTCATAAACGAACAAAGATAAGGGCAAAATATAAAGACAAGGTTTTTAAGGCCGTTATCAGGCGAGATGGTGTGATTATGTTGAATAAGCGGAGGTTTTTGTCTCCGTCACTTGCGGGAGGTTCTCTTGTTGCTAAAGGGACAGCCATAAATGGGTGGTATTTCTGGGAATATGAACGCGCTCCGGGAGATTGGGTGCAGATAAATGAATTAAGGCGTTGAATGGATGAGGTTTTATGCCCATATTGTATAAGTATTGTGATCAGATTGGTGCTTTGAAAATATTGGGCTCGTTGGAATTAAAATTACCGTATATTTCGGATGTAAATGACCCAGTTGAATGCTCCCCGGTTTTTTACTGCGGGGAAAATAAAACCATGATACACGACGCGCTCTCTTTGTGTTTAGAAAAAGGAATGACCCCGAGAATAAATCTTGAAGAAAAGTCCCATGTCGATAATATTCAGCGAATGCTTGAGGATCGGCATAGAACAAGACAGGAAGCTTGGAATAGTAAAAATTGTCTTCTTTCTCTCTCTGGAACAGCAAGAAATGTCGTTATGTGGGCTCATTATGCGGAGAAGCATCGGGGAATAGTCATTGGGATAGATTTTGATAATGTGTTCGGAGTTGGACAGGGAATTTCGATGGATAATGTAACATATTCTAAAAAACGAGTGGGGATTGATTTATTATTAAAGGAGGAATTGAGGCGGCCGGAAGAATTTTATAAAGTTTTAATTACAAAATCAGACAGTTGGAACTATGAAGATGAGTACCGTACTATTATTCTTGCGGAAGATTTGGAGCAACTTCGACAAAAGAGTAAGGCAGATTGTAGGGATTTTAATGGTAAACAAGCGTGGTTTTTACGATTAACTCCGGAGTCAATACAACAAGTCGTTTTTGGTTTATATACAGATCATTGTCTGCAAACTACCGTGGGACATTTGGTTGGAAAATTTCCAAATGTGAAACTCTTTCAAACAATGACCTCAAAGGATGAGTTTGATTTTGAATTAAAATCTATGGAAGGTGTTTCATAGAGCCAGTCACAGAATTATAATGGCAATGTTTGAAAATATAGAAGTCAATTACGAATATCTTACGAAAATTTCCGTCTTTTCGACATTGGAAAGCCAGTTGCAAAACTCGTCCAGCAGGGTCAGCTTTTCCTTCCATAAAACAAAAAACCTCGTTGTCAGAAATGACCGAGGTTTTTTGTTTTTTAGAATAGGAAAAGCTGACCCCCCAAAGGATTCTTTGGGGGGTCGATAGCATCTGCAAGTATAAAAAAACCTTCATCCCGTATGTCCTAAAGCCTGGGCGACTGTTAGTCGCCGCAATGGCTTTAGGACAATCAGCCAAGGATTCTTGTCTGATTGGGAGAAGGTTTTTTTGCTGTTATGAGAAGAAATGGCTGTCCCCGGAAGGATTCTTCCGGGGACGATAGCAGTAGCGATCAGGACATGAGTCAAATTCGTACAGGAGATGGTTTTGTTGGCAGTTTCTTTTGCGGAACTTGAACATAGTTGATCTTGCTGACGACCTTCTGGCCTGTTTCCTGTTCCAGTTTCTTGCGCGCGATCCCGGCTACGCCTCCGCCGCGTACGGCCACGGCTTTGTTGGCAATAAAACCTTCCGGGTGTTCAACCTTGGTGATCTGAGTGGTTGACGCTTCCCCCAGCATGGAGAAGATCAGTTCCAGATCGGTCATATGATCGCGCAGGTTCTCGCGCTTGAGACCTTTCAGTTTTTTGTGGTTGCCGGGGGTCAGGTCAAAGGTCGCCTTGGATATTTCCGCAGTCAGGATCTCGTACTCGCGGTTTTCCTGGACCCCGTGTTTTTTCCATTGGTCGGTCAATTCTTCCCGGATAGCGATGCCGCGCATCCGTTTCTCGATCCAGTCATCGGAATAGCCTTTGGCTTTGTAAAGCGCACGGGTGCGCTTTGTGCCCAGTTCCGGGTTCTCGATCTCCTGGATACGCTCATAACCGACCCGGGCCAGCCACTTCTTGAACGCTTAAACTTTCCCTTCACCTTGTTCCCCTTCGGCTTGGAAATACGCAAAATCAGGGACTCAAGCTCTTTTACGTGATCGTTACCGATGGTCAAATAAACGCTGAATCGATCCCATAAATTT
>JADFXT010000031.1 GCA_015233405.1 Candidatus Omnitrophota bacterium
CGCAGGTGATGTTATCCACAAGTTTTTCCGAGATGTATAAAGAGGAAAGGATAGGGACACCGGCGTCAATAAGAATGGCCATTTGTGAAGTGAATTTTTCAACGATAATAAGTTTATATATTTCTCCGGCGACCGGTAAACTGAAGAGGAAATTTTCGAGATATAATTTGCCGGAATAGGTTTTAATGTAGTTTTTAAAGAAAAAGAAAGTTGCAATGATGGCGGAAATGATGAGTAGAAAATGTGTTTTAATGAATAAAAAAGAAGAAAGCAGCATAGTTGTCAGTAAAGGCAACTTGGTCCCCATAGAGTCAAATACGGCTTGGAACCGGGGGCCTACAAATAATGCGAAAAAGAGAATTGCCCCCATGGAGACTGCAAATAAAATAGCGGGATAAAGGATCCCCGAAAGGATCGCTGAATTGAACGCTGATTCTTGTTCAATATATTGCGTGAGTTTTTTTAGAATGGCTGGCATGGTTCCGGAGGCTTCTCCAACTTCCGTAAGGCTGACCCAAAATTGATTAAATGCTTGGGGATGTTTTGCTAAGGAAGCGCTTAAACTTTGGCCTTGTTCTACGTCTCGGCCGATCTGTTTAAGTATTCTTGACAATTGCTCGCTGGCGACTTGTGTTTCAATGACCGTAAGGCTACGGGTTAGAGTTACGCCGGATTCCAACATGGTGGCCAATTGGCGAGAAAATGTCAGAAGGTCCTCTATTTGGACCTTGCTGTGCGCATAGGTTCTTTTTTGGGAGAAGCTCTTTCTTAGAACATCTGATGTCATATCCTGGATCTCTTTTATGCTGATAATAAAGAGACCTTGGGATTGAAGCCGCGTGATGAGCGCCGCCTCACTGGTTTCTTCAATGGTATCTTTCATTGTCTGACCATTATTATCTTTGACGACAAATGAAAATTTTGGCACTGGTTAGGTCTCCTTTATTTTAGATGTCAACGCTGACCCGGCAAACTTCTTCAAAACTGGTAAACCCTTGCTCGATCAATTTTATCCCTGATTCAAAGATGGTGAACATTCCATTCTTTCTAGCGGCATCGGTAATTTCAGCGGATGACGCGTTCTTGGAAATAAGCTCCCGAATTTTATTATCGATGACGAGAATTTCCGCGACGACGACACGTCCCTTGTATCCGTGAAAATTACAGCTTTCGCAGCCTTTTGGCTTGTAGATCAGGTCGCTTTTGAATTCAATCCCGCCGTGCATGTGAGGTAGAGGTTCATAAGGTTCTTTACAATCCTGGCATAACCGTTTAGCCAAACGTTGAGCTACGACTAAGATCAGCGATGGCGTTAATAAATAGCTGGGGATGCCGATATCCAAAAGCCGTGAAATGGCCGCCGGGGCATTGTTGGTGTGCAGCGTGCTTAAAACAAGATGGCCGGTCAAGGCTGCGCGGACACAAATGGATGCGGTGTCCAGGTCTCGGACCTCGCCTACCATGATGACATCAGGGTCCTGGCGTAGAAATGCTTTGAGAGCGGTGGCAAAGGTGAGCCCTATAGAGGAACGGATATTGACCTGGTTGATCCCTTCGATCTTATATTCCACAGGATTTTCTGCGGTCATAATATTTTTGGTCGCATCGATACATTCGTTTAATGCCGCGTAAAGGGTTGTTGATTTACCGCTTCCTGTCGGTCCGGTCACGAACATTAATCCATAAGGTGACTTCAGTGCTTTGCGGATGGTGTCCATTTGGTGAGAATCAAACCCGAGCGCGCTTAATTCCAGTTTGACAGCCCCTTTGTCCAGAATACGCATAACGACTTTCTCCCCCCACAATGTTGGGATAGTCGAAATGCGGATATCAACGGTTCTGTCTTCCAGTTTTGCCGTGATAGTCCCATCCTGGGGAAGTCTCTTCTCTGCGATATCAAGTTTAGCAAGAATCTTGATCCTTGAAACGATAGGTAAATGTAAGTGAGGCGCTGGTGGCGGTATGGTATAAAGAGTTCCGTCGATCCGGTAGCGGAGGATGCTCTTGTTTTCAAAAGGTTCAATGTGGATATCGCTGGCCCTTTCGTCAATAGCTTGCCGGATGATCAAGTCCACCAATTTGATCACAGGCGCCTCTCCTGCTTTGGCGATGAGGTTATCTAAACTCAGTTCGGCGGTCGCGGCATCGTTCTTTTGGATATTGACCAATGTTGCTGCTACGCTCTCCGTTTGCTGATAGGATTTTTCAACGGCTTTATCCAGCAAAGACGCTCTGTTTTCACCGTAATAAAATTCATTGATGGCCTTCTGGATGGCTGATTTGGTCGCTAAAACCAGGTTAATGTCATACCCGGTAATGCGTTTTAAATTGTCAATAAGGATGAGGTCCAAAGGGTCGTTGACGACGCAAGTTAGTGAATTGATATGTTTGGAAAGCGGCAGCACATTATTTTTTTTAGCGAAATCATTGGGGATGACTTTTTCCAGATCGTTATCCGGGTTAGGAGCTAACATTTCTGGTTTGTCGGAAGAATAATAAGGGATCTCAAGCTGGTTGCCTAGAGCGGCGATCAAATTTTCTTCCGAGATATGCCCTTTGGTGATAAGGATCTCGCCTATACGGCCGCCCTCTTTCTTCTGGATAGCAATGGCTTCTTCAACCTGCTGTTCCGTGACAAAACCTTTTTTTACTAAGATTTGCCCTAATTTTAATCTCAGCATAAATTAAAATCCTTGATTGTTATCCAAACGGGTCAATTCTCTGTTGATGGCGCTGAGTTTTGTTAAAGAGGTGATATCCCGCGCGCTGGCAACTGTTGTCTTGTCAACATTTTCTTCCTCGACGATATGCGGCGTAATGAAAACGATGAGTTCTCTCTGCCCTCCTTGAATGTCCTTATGCCTAAACGCGGCTCCAATAAGAGGAATTTTGCTTAAAAAAGGAACGGATGTCCGTGTGTCTGAATGACTGTCTCTCAAAAGGCCTCCCATAATGACCGTGTCACCGTCTTTAATACGAAGCAGGGATTTTGAGCCTCTTTCCTCCACATCGTTAAAAGTTGTAGTTTCAAACGTTTGGCCCTTTTGGGATTGAACGACCTTTGGTTCGACGGCCATTGTGATCTCTCCTGTTTGAACATTGGCCTGGGGTGTCACTCTCAGGAAAACCCCTGTTTGGGCGCGTTCAGCATTCACAGCGGCAGAAGATATACCTGAAGTTCCCGTGACTGACCCGGAAATTCCGATGGCTTCATTAGTTGATATTTGGATTTCAGCGGTCTGGTTATTTAAAGTCAGGATACGCGGACGGGCAAGACTTTTGGTGTCTGTCCGGGATCGTATGAATTGGAGCGCGAATGTTAGTCCACTGAAATTGATCGTGGATCCCGAATCCCCGCTGGCGGTAGCATATTTTGTAGCTGCCCCACCTATGGCCGCTTCAGTGATTTTTTGCGAGTCAAAAGGGAAAAAATCAGATTTTTGGGATCCATTAAATACCAATGGGGTGCTCCCCCATTTGGCACCTATCTGTTCGGAAGTATTTTTGGAAACGTCCAGCATCTCAACTTCGATAAGGATTTGAGGTATTCGGACATCCAACCTAGCGATAGTCTGCTCGATGTAAGGGAAAGCCTCTGGGATATCTGTGACGACTAAGCTATTGGTCCTCGGGTCTTCTGTGAGGCTTCCAGATTTTGTCATTAAGGATTTTATGGCCGCGACAATTCCCCCTCCGGAAGCTGAGGCGCCGGTACTCCCGGAACTTGTTGCGGAAGATTCGCCCGAAGAACCGGATGATCCTGACGAGCTTGACGAACCCGACGAACCTGATGATCCTGATGAACCTGAGGACCCTGATGAACCTGAGGATCCCGACGACCCGGAAGATCCTGATGAGTTTCCCCCGGAGGAAGATAGCATGTCATTGATCTTTGCTGATGGGACAGAAGCAAACCGTAATTGATAGACGCGGGTTATTAAGTCTTGTTCAAGTTTTTCTTTCTTTTTGACGAGAAAAATATTGCTCCCCGGAGCGATCTCATATGTCAGGCTGTTCGCTGACAATATTTTCTCCAGGGCTTCTTCGACCGGGACCTTATCCAGATACAGGTTGATCTTTAGGTCGGATACGCTGCTTGAAGCAATGAAGTTCATTTCCGACTGCTGGGAGAAAATTTTGAGCACATCGTTTAAAGCCGCATTTTTAAAGTCCATAGAAATGGTTCTCTGATTCCCCGCGTTGGGGTAGACGAATTGATCGATATTGGGGATTTCAAATGCATTCGTCGCGGGAGGAGCGAAGAAACATGCCAACAGGGCCATTATAAAGAAGAAGGTGATCAAATAGGGTGTTTTTATTTTCATAAGGTCCTCTCTTGTTTTATGGTGTAATGGTCCAGATTTTATTATTATAGGAAATTTCAATTCCAGTTTTATGGATCTTTAATATTTTTATTTCACCGTTATTGTTCGATTCAAAGAAGGTGCTCCCAATGGTAACCACGCGATCGTTAATAATAGCCTGCGGTTTGTCCGTGTCCCAGATTATACCTGTGATAGTTAGATTAGGAGCTGTTTCTTTTTCTTGAACTATCTTTTTTGCGTTCTGCGGTGGCTCACTTTTCTTTTTTTCTGCAAACTGTTTCTCTTCTTGAACGTTTTTGTTGACTATAGGCTGGGAAGGTAAAGGTTTGGGAATATCCTCAAGAGGGGTTTCAACAGGAAGTTTCGGGACAAACGGATTGGGAATGTCTGTTTCGTTCCGGTTCATCGTTGCCAAAGCTGATTGAGCGCGGCTGTTTGTGCAGAGCAGTAACCCTGCGAATAAAATAAGGATGTAGGTATGGTTTTTAGTCATTTTTTAGCACCATGGAACTGATATCAATTGTTGCTTTGATCGTTTTTTCCCCTTGTTCCTGGCTTGGGCTTCCTGTCCATCTTTCAACCCGAAGAGCGTAGTGAGAATTTTCCAGGCTTTGAATATAGCGCACCATGTTATTATAGTCGCTGGAGGTTATGGTCATATTTACAAGTGCCATCTTCCATTGGCTGAAGTCTTTTTCCGTTGCCGGTGAAAAATTCAGGATATGAACATTATTTTGCGCTGAAATATTCGCAAGTTCATCCAAAAGCTGGTAGGCCGGAAGACCTTGAGGAAAGTTTTTTATGAAATTTTCATAGTTCTTTTTTGTCGCATTATATTCGTTAATTGCCGTTAGGAGTTTTTCATTTTGGAGAATATTTTTGTTTAGTCCCCCGGATTTTTCTTGATGTTTTTGGTAAGTGTGAAGGACTGTAAAAAAGGTCAAGATTATAAGAAGGTATTTTATAACGATGCCGGGGTCGGACAGAATTGATTCTTTTAGATCAGCGGCATTGATGTTTTTTAGTTTCTGCAAGTTCAAATACTCGCCGATATTTTCTAATTTGATATTATTAATTTTTGAGAAAATATTTGTCATTTTTTTTAAGCCCTGGGTCATTCACAGTTGATCGAAAATCGCGTCACGTCATATTTGCCCGTTTTTTCAACTTGAGCGCTTTGCAGTTCAATGTGGTTAAAATATCCGGCAAATTCTTTGTTTTGTTTAAGGTCATTTAGAAATTTGTTAAGTAGACGCAATTCATCGCTCGTTTCCTTGGCATAAACAGATCCGGATAAATTTATGACCGGCACCAAATTCTGCTCTTTTGTGGTATGGCTTATGGTAAAACCGTTGAGCCACATTCCTTTAACAAGTGATTTGGGGATAGTTTTAAGAAATAATGCTATATGGCTTTGGATATAAGCTTTTTTAAGAACTTCAAGCTTTCCCGTTAATTCGGTGTTTTTGCTTTGCAGGTTGTCAACGGCTGCCCCTTCATAAAGGCCAAGTTTTTTTCTCAACTGTGCGTCTTTGAGTGTTGCTTTCTTTATGAGAAAGTCGGAAAACATAGAAGAACCGGTTATAACTAAAAGACAAGCAACCAATACAGGGATCAGAGGCTTAATGTTAATGTTTCTTAAAAGAGATTTAATGTTGAGTTCTGATGCTTGAGGCTTCTTGCCGGATAGATCAAAGTCTTTGTATGGCAGGATTTCTTCGGGGAGGCTGGCCCCTAAGGCATTTAAAAAACCTGTTTCTTTAAAGTTGTCGCCGGTTAATGGGCTTGTATTAAAATTAATGACATTTATGGCAAGATTTTTTTGAAGTTCAACAGCCATATCTTCAGTATCAGACGGCGCTAAAAGAATGACCTGGTCTATCTCTTGAGATGAGCCAGTGCGGTTGAAATAGTCCAATGATATCTGGATTTCATTGATGAGCCTGGCCATGAGGGTGTCTTGGGAAATTTCATTCTGGTCTGAAGAGGCGATCCGTAAATTGAAATCACGGACAAATTGAGGGATCCTATCGGCGATAATGATGATCCTTCCCCGATCTGCTTCTTTTTCGACAAGGGCATAATGCTCTTGAGAAGAAACACGGTTTTTTAAATTAATGGCCCGCAATAAACAACTGGGAGAAGGCTCGATGGTGTCAATATTTAAAAGTGCATTATTTAAAATGCGTTTATAATTTTCTAAGGTGTCTTTTTTGACAGCCACGAAAACAATGCGCAGGCGTTTTACATTGTTTTGCGTAAAGATGTTCTGGCGAAAGGTATAGGACAAGTCGCTTAAGGAGAAAGGCAAATATTTCGCTGCTTCAAACTCTACAACTTTTCTGGCTTCGGATGGCGGCATCCAGGGTATGGTAAATATTCTGTAAATGATGTCTTTCGTGGGAAGCGAAAGATTGACCGTAGATGTTGAAATGCGCTCATCTTTAAACGTTTTTTGGATATTCAATACAAGTCGTTTTTCTTCCTCTGCCTTGCTATTATTAATCACAGGAGTTCCGACAGAATCTTGATTGTTGAAAAAGATCTTAAAGAGCTTCTTCTCTTCATTCTTAATGGAAATTTCCGCGAAATATAATGCGGTATCATCCCAAAAAAGACCTAATTGATTTGTTGAGGACATAGGGTGTTATCCTTAATAAGGATAGTTAGTCTTATTTGCTCACCTTTTGAGACTGTGCTCGTAGCCACTTATCGATTTCTTTTTTATCAAATCGCCAAACGCCGCCGATTTTAATCCCGGAAATTTTACGTTGGTTTAGCCAATTATAGATTGTCTGTTTTTGAAGCTTCAGATACTTGGCCAGGTCGTCTACGTCTAAGAGATTTTTCATTTTTTGTGTCTTTGTAATAGGTTGAGATAAAAAGAGTTGTGAAACCCCAAAAACACGAAATAATGTATTTTATAATCAATCAAAATTGTTTATAACGGACTTACCTACATTTAATTAGACTATAATATGATTACTTTGTCAAATATTTTATAAATGTTTTTATTGTAATGAGTTATGGATTGTAACGGGGGAAGATCGAGGAAAGATTATATTTAGGAATTATATCAGCGACGACGAGAATTAATAATTAATGGAGATGTTGAGGCTGTTTAGGGTTGCATTGATGGGGTCGATGCCGGCTTTCGCAGAAAAAGTTGTGCCGTCCAGATTTTCTATGAAAAGATTGTCTAAGCTCGTGGCGCCGGCGGAACCCATTGTGAGAGTGTAATCAAGGGCGCCGGCAGCTAAGATTTCTGCCTGGATGCGCCGGACTTCAGATTCAGTAGATGTGACTTGGGAGGTGTTGACGCTGATAATGCTGATGACGAGGATCATCATGGCCATGATGATAGCAATGACCACAATGAATACCATGCCATCTTCGTTATTTTTTAAAGTTTTAAGGTTTTTTAACATGTCGTCAAAGGACCTCGTTCAAATAACTTTTGCACTGTGGGCATTGCCGCGCGCCCGATTCTTTGTAGGTTGAGAACATGAATGTGCAATAAGGACATTGTTGTAAGCGCTTTGAATCAGCGATAATGTTTGCGTTTTTATCCTTGAGGAAAATCCAAGACAAAAAAACAAAAAGAATGGGAAATGACACGATAATTAACGTAAAAGTTGTTAGTTCTATTTTTATCATCTTATTAACATTAATGCAAGACTAATGCAAAATTAGTGGTTGATAGGGTTCCTGGTCGTTTTCTATTCCCAACTCTTTTAATACGTCGGTTTTATCAGTTTTGGGGCTTTCCTGTTTTTCTAGGAACGAGGATTTTATCGCGCGCTTGGTGCCCGCAGTGGAGAAAAACAGCGGTTTAGGAATGCCGGTATCATTGATGGACACGTTAGGGCTTTTGACGATATCCGCAGGGATAATTCTTTCCGTCGTTGATGGAGCGCCATTTAGCGTTCGTTTAGTTTCCGTCGGCCAGACGTCATTTTGTTTTAAAATGGCGCCTAGAAAAAAGATGTTGGGCTTGAGTGGCGTTTTTTGGATCGGTAGCGTAAAGACGAATAAACTGAAGATCGTCAGGTGAGCCAAGAATGAAAAGATCAAGGCTTTGCGGGACGCAATATTGATATTTAAGGCAATGTGCTGCATGGGTCATTTGTCCTGGTTTGTGGCGATATTGATCTTTTCGATGCCGGAACGTCGGCAAATGTTCCAAATATCAACGACGCGTCCCATGGAAGCTCGGCGGTCCGCTTTGATCAAAAGCGAATGCCCTTGATTCGCAGAGGTTTTAAGGACCCCTTCTAGCTCTTTAAGTGTCGCGACCTTTCCGTTAAAATAAACGACATTTTCACGGGTGATGGTGACCACCAGGTTCTCTTCCTTTAGGACGTCGCTGGTGATGGCCTTGGGGAATTTGATGTTAAGTCCATGTTCGAAATTAAGAAAGAAAGAGAAGATGAAGAATATCAGTAGAAGTAAGGCGACATTAACGAGTGGAACAATGTTTATTTGCTCGGAAGCGTAGGCCAGTTTTTTGTATTTTCTAAAATTCATCTATTAGGCTCTGCCGGTTTTTAGTCCGGGTTTTCTGTTATGTGGCAGAGGAAGTTCACTGATTCTAAGGCGGCGCGTTCCATATTCATTACCATGTGGTTGACGCGGGCAATAGAGTAGTTGTAGATAAGGAATGCAGGAATAGCCACGATCAAGCCGGCTGCGGTCGTCAATAACGCCTCGCCTATGCCGCCGGCTAAGTCGCCTACGGTTACAGGGCTTAGCGCCGCGGTCTTGAGCTGAATGGTATGAAAACAGCTGAACATCCCCATGACGGTGCCCAGAAGTCCCAACAGCGGGGTGATGTGAGCAATGGTCGACAGGCCGCTTAACCGGCTTTCCAACTTCGGGACTTCCAGAAGACCAGCTTCTTCCATATTTTGTTTGATCTCTTCTCTTGGTGAACCGAATTTCTCGAGGCCGGCTTTAAGGATCTTGGCGACGGGAGAAGGATTTTCGTCGCATAGCGAAACAGCTTCTTGGATTTTGTTTGTCTTGACAAGCTCGAAGATCTTCGCTTTAAGCGCTGGGATATCCGTCCGGATGCTTTTAAAATAGAACTAACAACTTTTACGTTAATTATCGTGTCATTTCCCATTCTTTTTGTTTTTTTGTCTTGGTTTTTCCTCAAGGATAAAAACGCAAA
>JADFXT010000032.1 GCA_015233405.1 Candidatus Omnitrophota bacterium
CAGTTCGTTAGGATACAAAACGCCTGAAGAATTTCTAAAGGAATGTGAACAGGAGCAGTTAACCAAAAACGCCCAAAAACTCTCGTTGCAGGTGGTTTAAAATAGGGGTGGGGTCATCCCAAGCTCATAAATTCATCCGGAGTCACTCGCAAATTTTCCGTTCGTCCGGAATTAATAAAAACAGTTAGAGGATCGCGAGAGAGATGAAAAATAGCATAAGTGATTGTTATGGTGGCTAGGGTAGATAAAAGAAATAGAAGAAACGGTATTTTGAAATTTAGCTTGATGAATAATGTCTTAATTTTTTCTGGATGAAAAATGATATAGGAGAGAAAATATAGAAATAAAAATAGAGGAATCAGTGTAAAAAGGACATAGTTTCCTATAATGCTTAGGCACAATAAATTTATTCCTAAGAATGCATCTCGCCAGCGGCCGGAATCCAGAAATTGATGAAAGAGGTAGAGCAGAAGCGGGATACTATAGCATAGAGAAAGGTTTGTTACCTGGGTTTCATATACCGACGTGGCAAGACATGTTATAGCAACAAAAAAACGGGTGGCGGTTTCTTTATAACATCGTTGCGATAATAACCATGCTCCGACTAAGAAAACTATTTTATTAAATAATAAGTTCAGCCTGAAGATTGTTAAGAAATTCAGGTGAGGGTTCAGCAGGAATCCGGCAGTGTTTAGAGCAGACATTGTCAGAGAATGCCAAAGCAGTTGCCAGAAAGCGGTGGGTATGCCATGAACCATGTAAGGCGTCCAAAAGGGGATTTCTTTATGCATCACGATATTGTTTAAGCAGAAATATTGGAAGGAGAAGTTTGCAAAAGTATCATGCAGGACCATTCGTTTGGATAAGATAAAAAATCCGGCGAAAAATAATTCAAGTGTGAGAACGGATAAAAAGAGAATGGATTCAGCTTTTCGGGGGGGGGTATTTTTCATAAAGACATTATTTAAAGAATTGAATCACGTGGAATTTCCCGCCGGTGGATGTTCCTTCCGCGGAAGCGGAGATCTTTTTGATCGTTTCCTTAGGAGCTGTAAAGGTCGTTTGCGTGTTTAAATCCTTAAGGACCGCATTGTCAAAATCATTGAAATCATAAAATGTCACGGTTTCGCCAATAGATTTCAGGATTTCTTGTTTTGTGTCGTCCGACGGGGTAAAATCGCTCTTGTCGTATTTGAAGTTGATGCGGTTTAAGATCTGCTTGGTCAGGAATTCCGGCCAAAGGATTTCGTGGGTTCTTAAAGAATTTCCTTTAACATCGCCAATGATCTCCATGTCCCCGGTGGTTTGAGAAATCTGCCGGACGGAATATTCCTCGTAAGGAAGCCCGCCGTTATTGTAGTGTTTATAATCCTCCAGATTAAATGTGTATTCCATTCTTAGCCCGGTCTTAATGTCGGCGATAACGACGACAAAAAATTCCGGCGAATGTTCTTTTTTGGTGTATGTTTTTATTTTTTCCGGCGGTTGGACTTCCAGGTTTTGATTGATGGTGACGAGCTGACTTGTTTCGGTTTCTTCCATATCAAAATACGCACGCAAGATCGCCGTGAAAAGATTGCGGTATTGTTTGGCAAACTCCTCGTCGTTGCCAGTCGCATAGCCGGGGTCTTTGGGCGGATATTGTTTTATTTTTGTAATATCATATTCAATGACAAAAGAATGGTCCTCAAAATGCCCGTCGAGAAATCCAATTTTTGGCTTCTCCGTTGGTTTCTTTTTTTCTTCCGTTGTTTTTTCGGTGGCCTTGATATAAAAAGGCCGGTCAATAGGCATATAAATCCAAAGAGTATTCTTAAGCGGAAAGAGTTTGACGTCGAGCTTATATTCTTCTTTGCACAGGGTAAGAAATTTTTGGTTGGCCTCGGTATAGGTGATCTTTTTGTCCTGCGGCATACTGCAACCGGCGAGAAGGAGGAGGCCAAAAATAAAAACGAGAGCTTTATTCAATTTTAAAGCAGAAAAATGGCGTGTCATTGCCTTGCTATGCCTTCGGCTCTGCTTGCAGTGACACAAAGAATTGGACAAGAAGAATGTTTTCATTACGCCTTTTTCGCTGCGGATTGGAGATTGAATTTATCAAAAATAGCAACGATCTCGTCGTATTCCAGTTCTTCTTTACTAAGAAGTTCCTGGGCGAAATATTCCAAGGCGTCCCGGTTGCTGTTTAAAACCTGCTCAACCTCTTTGAGGCAATCTTGTAGAATTGCTTGCACATCCATATCCAGAGTCTCTTTGGTTTTTTCCGAGAGGAGAGATTGGTTATTATATCCGCCGCTCGTCATGCCTGAAAAATTTCCTATTAAACCTGATTTGCCCATGCCGTATTGCCAGACCATGGCGTAAGCGATTCTCATGGCCGTGTCAAAATCACTTCCTGAGCCACCGCCCACACCGCTAGAGGTGGATCCGAACTTTAAGCGTTCTGCCACATAGCTGGCGACGCTGACCTTAATACTTGCTAAAAGTTGTTCACGGTTTGAGGAATGGAGTTCTTCCGTCGGTCTTTGATAAACAAATCCCAAAGATCCTTTGTGCGGAATGATGGTGGCTTTGATGACGTCGTTGGTCGGATGCAACAGATACCCTATAACGGCGTGCCCGGCTTCATGATAGGCCGTCCAGATCTTTTCGTCCTTAGTCAAGGTGATATTGGATTTCATGCCGAACGTGACGCGGTCATAGGCTTCAGAAAGGTCTTTCATGTCGATGGTGTCACGTTTCTCGCGTAGCGCAATCAGCCCGGCTTCGCGGATCATGCTGTCAATGTCCGACGGAGAAAAATAGAGGGCCTTACGTGCCAAAAGATTCTTGTCGACATTTTCCGAGGTCTTGACGCGGGAAAGATAAAACTTAAAAAGCTCTACTCGCTCGTCGAGATTAGGTTTGGTGATATGGATCTTGCGGTCAAAACGCCCCGCGCGCATGATGGCCGGGTCGAGGTCATCTTCCGGGACGTTGGTCGCGGCAATGACAACGATATTATTTTCCGTCTGGCGAAGCCCGTCCATTTCGGTCAAGAATTGGTTAATGGTGGCGTTTCGGTCTGAGGTGCCGCCGAAGCCCATATCCACACCGCGCGGCCGCGCGAAAGAATCGATCTCATCAATAAAGACGATGCATCCGCTGTGGACGCTCGCCAGCGCCCGGGCTTCTTTAAAAAGGTTTTTCATGCGGGCCGTGCCCACGCCAACGAACATGCCGATAAATTCACTTCCAACGGATGAAATTAAGGGGAGTCCGCATTCGGTTGCGATGGCTTTGGCAAGATATGTTTTTCCGCAGCCGGGTGGTCCTATCATGATCGTTCCTTTGATGATCTTTCCGCCAATGGCGCGGACCAAAGAACGGTCTTTTAAAAGTTTGACGAGTTCCCAAGCTTCCTTTTTAGCGGATTCCATACCGATGACTTCGTCCCATTTCACATTCGCCTGAGCGAGGGTAATTTTGCTCTGCCCCATTTTCGCAAAACCGCCCTGCATAAAATAGACTTGCATCCAGACCATGAGCGGCATGGAGATAACATAAGTGATGACCATCATGGGAAGCCAGAGGGCCATCATGCCGGCCGTTTGCCGCTTGGTGTAGGATTCGAGGAGATTATAATTTTTGATACAAAATACCGTAAAGATGCCGGAAGCGATCAAGACGGTAATAATAAGAAGTATAACGATGATCTGGATCCAATACACCTTCATAAAAATGAGGGCTTTTTTCATATTTTTAATCCTTGCAAAAGGTTAGAAAAGTTTAATTTGCCAGATAAGTATAACATAAAATTTTAAAGTTAAACATAATTTGGAAAGAAACTCTTTGTAAAATTCGAAATTCGAATATCGAAATGCGAAATAAGAACCAAGAGTTCAAACTTCAATGTTTAGAATTTCCTGATTTCGGATTTGTTTTGGATTTCATGTTTCGGATTTAGTATTTCTTTCTTGAATTTCCACTCCCCAATTCCCTTGACTTCTCCGTCAAACTGTGATATTTTCTTGGACATTGTTTAAAAAGCTTTTTAATAAAAAATAATCCTATTTAATCTTAACAAAGGAATTTGATATGTCTAAAATCACACAAGTTAAAGGAAGACAAATCATTGATTCTCGTGGAAATCCTACGGTGGAAGTGGATGTGGTCCTCGCTTCCGGCGTTATGGGCCGCGCGGCTGTGCCGTCTGGCGCATCAACCGGCGAGCGTGAAGCCATTGAACTTCGCGACAACGACAAGAGCCGCTATATGGGCAAAGGCGTTTCCAAGGCCGTGAATAATGTTAATACGGTAATGGCAGATAATGTCGTCGGGAAAGAGCCGGATTTTAGACAGATCGATAAAATCCTTAATTCGATTGATGGGACAGAAAACAAAAGCAAATTGGGCGCGAATGCGATTTTGGGTATTTCTATGGCAGTAGCCAGAGCGGCGGCCAATGAAGCGAAACTTCCTTTATATCAATATTTAGGCGGGAAAGAGGCGAAGATCCTTCCGGTGCCTTTGATGAACATCATTAACGGCGGCGTTCATGCGGATAATAATCTCGACATCCAAGAATTCATGATCGCTCCTTTAGGCGCACCGACATTTTCGGAAGCCATGAGAATGGCGATTGAAGTGTTCCATAATTTAAAGGCTATCTTGAAATCCAAGAAATTTAATACGTCCGTCGGAGATGAAGGTGGTTTTGCTCCGAATTTAGGCAGCAATGAAGAAGCCATTTTGTTGATTTTGGAAGCCATTAAGAAGGCTGGTTATAAACCGGACAAGGATGTTTTTATCGCGCTTGACTGCGCTTCGTCGGAAATGTTTGAGAACGGGAAATACCGTTATAATGAGCAGCTTTTGACCTCGTCACAGATGGTCGAGGTTTATAGCGAGATGAGCAAGAAATATCCGCTGATCTCGATTGAAGACGGCTTGGATGAAAATGACTGGAAAGGCTGGAAGGAATTGACCGCTAAGATCGGGGACAATATCCAGCTGGTCGGTGATGATTTGTTCGTGACGAACGTTAAATGTCTTCAAAAAGGTATTGATGAAAAAGCCGCGAATTCCATTTTGGTCAAGGTCAATCAAATCGGCAGTTTATCTGAGACGCTCGATACTGTTAATTTAGCGAAAAAGAATAAATATACGTCGATCATTTCGCATCGTTCCGGTGAAACGGAAGACACCACGATTGCCCATTTGGCAGTGGCGACCGGTGTTGGTCAAATTAAGACCGGGTCGTTGTCTCGTACGGACCGGTTGTGTAAATACAATGAACTTCTTCGTATTGAAGAAGAGCTTAAAGATAAAGCTGTTTATGCTGGTCCTTTATGGGGAAAAATCGTCTAAGATAGAGGCCAGAAAACTGTTTTTTTAGACGCTGTTTGATATGAAAAGTGCGCTGAAGATTTTTTTATATACGTTTTTGATCTTAGTTGTTTTCGTTCCGTCTTATTATGTGATGCAGCAGAAAAAAGAACGGATTAAAGAATACGAAGACCAGATCCGTGAATTAAAAGAAAAGAATCACGAACTTTCCGCCGAGCAACAGCGGCTTGAACATGATCCAACGTATTTAGAAGCTGTGGCCCGAGAGAAAATGGGCATTGCGCGTGAAGGTGAAGTGATTTATCATTTGAATAGAAGTAATAAGTGATCAGTGGCTAGTGGTGATGGTTTCGGCAGGAGCCTCAATCATTCCTTCGCACGTTGCGTGCTCGGTCAGTGGTCGGCAAGATATAAAAATTTGATAACGCGGGACAAAGTCCCGCGGTTTACATGAAAATTAGTTACCCTTGAGCAAAATGCACTCAAGGGTCAATTCGGACTTATGATTTATGTTCGCTTCGCTCCATAAATCATGTCCTCATTGAGATATCGCGGGATAGAGCAGCCAGGTAGCTCGTCAGGCTCATAACCTGAAGGTCAACGGTTCAAATCCGTTTCCCGCAACCAGCGTAAGAGGCCGTTTCTCGACGAGAGAAGCGGCCTTTTTTATTACTCTTACCTGATCCTCAATTTTGGCGAATTACGGCCAAATATGGCACATTTTGGCACCAATCTGGCGCATATTTTAGGAGAGTTTTGTAAGTATTTGCGTTTCAGTGACTTGTGTTGGCGGTCTCCACGTTCATAATCAACCACTCATAAGGTTCGCAGGATTTCCAAGAAGAATTATTTATCTCGTCGGAGATGGTTGTTTTATTTCCGAACCATAGTTGGTGGTTCGGAAAAGGCCTGCTTGGGTTACGGTACGTATGGTTCGGAAAGTTCGCAAAATTTTCAATGAAGAATATTCATGTCGTCGGAGATGGATATTTCATTTCCGAACCATAGCCCGTGATTCGGAAAAATGATTGCCCTCCTCAGCCGTAGCCCAAAAGTGTGCTTCAAGAATGAACTTTAAAATTATTGACGTTCTTTTAAGAGGTGGTATACTTTCCATATGTAAGGTTATCCTAACACATGTAAGGTAAACCTAACACATAGAAGGGAAGATCCTATGATTGATTCGCCGTTTAATATAAATGAAATTATTGATTCTCCGTCTAAGCTGGCTATTTTACGTATTTTTTGTTCTCGTAAAGGTTTTAAAGCAACAGGTCGGGAAATAGCTAAACTATGCGGTTACTCTGTGCCTTCAACGCATGAATCTTTAAAAAATCTTAATTCTCGTAATATTCTCAATCTCGAAGTGATCGGCAAACAGCATATTTATACTTTAAACGAAGAGGATCGTCTCGTTAAAAAGGTCGTTCGCCCTTTATTTGAGTCCGAAGGAAATATAAAGGATGAAATTCGGGATTTTCTTGTTAAAGAATTAAAAAGTGCAGGGCTTAAGCAAGAGATTGTTTCTTTAATCCTTTATGGTAGTGTTCAGAAAAACGAAGCTGGTAAGAATAGTGATGCCGATGTCGTTGTGGTTGTCGACAAATTAGTTGATGTGAAGAGAGTTTCCGATGTTTTTGTTTCGATAATTATGGGAAAATTTAAATCTTATTTTGGCGTCCAGCTCGATCCTTATATAAAATCAGCGGTAGACTTTCGCTCTCTCTTAAAGAAAAATCTTCCGCCGGTATCAACCCTTATGAAATCTTATACAGTGTTATATGGTAAAGAACCCTTGGAGGTTTAAATATGACAGCGCGCGTTGGAAAAGTAAAACAAGAGAGCAAGTCCGCTTCAACGGATTATTTAAAGAAAGCAACGGACAATTATGATCAAATGTTAATAGCTTTTCATGCGTCGAATTGGAATGCCGCTGCCACTTTGGCTGTTCAATGCGCAATCTCTTCGGCAGATGCCATTTGTGTTCATGAGAAAGGCCTGCGTTCCATTTCTCAAGACCATTTGGATGTTTGCGATCTTGTTTCTCATTTGCTGATCGAAGGGGCAGAGGAAAAAGCCAAACAATTACGAAAAGTAATTATACGAAAAAATATGGTCCAGTATGAATGTCGAAGCGTTCGTAAGGATGATGCTGATGAAATGGTGAAAGTTACGACCAGAGTTTATCAGTGGGTTCATGAGAAAATGATGTAGGGAAAGAAAAATCATTAACTCTTAACGTTTTTAAACTTGGCACAAATTTGGCGCATTGTATAAATAATAGTGAGAGAATATGAACGAAAGTGATTTTGAAGGGACACTTGTTTTGGAAATGTTAGCTCGTATTGATGCAATAGATGAGTTTATGGCAGCCGTTGATTCAGATGATTATGAAAAAGCGGTTGACCTCATGAAAGCCGCTAATATTGATACAGATACAATTGAAATCGTGCTTAAAAAAATGTCAGATCCTTACGATGAACACTGACAGCCTCAATTAACTTGGCACCAATCTGGCACCATCTCGCTGTAAGGTTATATAGTGATGGGTTTTTCTTGCCTAGAATATTCACTGTAGTACAATAAACGCTATGTTTAAAACCGCATTGGTTCATTATGGGCAGTCCTTCGGAAATAGGGCTGCTTTTTTATTTTAAGGAGGAAAAAGAATCGGCGATTCTCTGTTAATGAAGCGTCCATATAAACCTGACATCACACTGACCCATCCTAAATATCGGGCGGACCTGGATGGACTGCGCGGGTTGGCTGTTTTATTAGTTTTAGGTTATCACGTGTTTCCTGGTTTAGCCAAAGGTGGATTTATTGGCGTTGATATCTTTTTTGTTCTTTCAGGCTATCTTATCTCAACGATTATTTTTAGTAATTTAGACAGCCAAACGTTCAGCTTCGCGGGGTTTTATTCCCGCCGCATCCGACGGATATTCCCAGCCCTGGTTCTTGTTCTTACAGCTTGCTATATCTTCGGATGGTTTGCTTTATGGG
>JADFXT010000033.1 GCA_015233405.1 Candidatus Omnitrophota bacterium
TGAACCTTTTACCTGGGAAATGTATCGTTTTATGTTCGACAAAGATGCCGGCCGGATCGATTCCGAGATTGTGGGGGCGTTTACGCAGTATCCTTTACGGCTGGCCTGGGCGGTAACGATCCACAAAGCGCAGGGAAAAACATTTTCCAAAGTCGTTATTGATATCGGGTACGGAACTTTTTCGCACGGGCAGGTCTACGTAGCGCTTTCGCGTTGTGTCAGCCTTGAAGGCATTGTGCTAAAGCGGCCGATCTTGCAGCGGCATATATTAATGGATGATCGGGTGCGTCTGTTCCTGGAAAATGTTAAAAAGAAGATGCGCAATACACATATTGTTTTAGAATAGGATTGTCTTTTTATTCATTGAAACATTGGCAGAAAGCATTACGGAGGCTTAAAAATGTCGAAGCATATCCTGATCGCGGATGATGAACCAACAGTGGTGGCCATGGCCAGGCAGAAGCTTGAGGAGCATGGTTATGTGGTCGAGACGGCGCGCAATGGAAAAGAAGCCATGCGTATTATTGAGGTGATGCAGATAGACCTCATTGTGTTGGATGTGATCATGCCGGAAATGGATGGCGTGGATGTTTACAAGGAATTAAAGAAAGATACCCGCACGGCGAAGATCCCTATTGTTATTATGACGGACAACCGGATTTTTCGCGAGTCGTTTCAGACCTTGGGGGTTGAGCATTTTCTTCCCAAACCGCTGGATGCCGATAAATTGATCAATAAGGTTGAATATGTTTTTACATGCGCTGATTTAACGGGTGGTGTTAATAAACACGTTTTGGTGTTAAGTCCGGATCTTGAGGTGAATAATGATATCGCCAAGTTGTTGGAGGCGCATTCGTTGATCGTAGGCAAAAGTACCGATCCGATCGATTTTATTTCAACCTGTCTTATTTTGGCGCCTAAAGTTGTTATTATGGATGTCATCCTGCGGGGCGATATTCCTGCGCCGGAAATGATTCGCGCGTTTCGTTCGTTTGCCCGTTTGCGCAATATGAAGATTCTTGTTTTTACCCGTTTCGCACCGGGAGATGTTGACAGTATGGAAGGCATTGAGCAGTTGAGGCTGGCGAAGGATGACTGCCTGGAGGCGGGTGCCAATAAGTACCTTGGTCGTTTTTCCGCAGTAACATTCTGGGAGATGGTAAAGGATTTCACTCTTTAATGGTTGGGTGGTCTGTTTATCAGTCAGCGCAATGATGCCTGGCTGAAAGGACGATAATGAAAATTAATTCAAAGAATTTCTGTATTCCTCCTGAGAAGAAAGTTAAACTCGAAAAATATCCGACCAAAATTGCGTCATTCTGCGCGTCAAAGAATAGTTGTCAAAAGCTTTTAGAAGAACATGTGGCGCAGTTAAGTTCAATGCAAGAGCTTCACTACGCATCCCGTCGTTACGCGATGCTCTTGATTTTTCAAGGGATGGATGCATCGGGTAAGGATGGGGCAATTCGCCACGTTATGTCGGGCGTCAATCCTCAGGGTTGTGAGGTTTCCTGTTTTAAACAGCCGAGCGTTGAAGAATTGGAACATGATTTCCTTTGGCGCACAACCTGCCGCTTACCGAGGCGCGGAAGCATTGGCATTTTTAACCGCTCTTATTACGAGGAGGTTCTGGTTGCCCGTGTCCATCCGGAGATCCTTCAGGTTCAAGGGCTTTCTCTTGATAAGTTAAATGAAAATGATTTCTGGAAGGACCGGTATCGTTCGATCAGGGATTTAGAACATCATCTATATCACAATGGTACCCGGATCATTAAGATTTTCCTTCATCTTTCCAAAGACGAACAGCGCCGCAGGTTTTTTGAACGTATTGATGATCCGGATAAGAACTGGAAATTCAGTCAGGCCGATCTTAGCGAAAGAAAATATTGGAAAGAATATGTAAAGGCTTATGAAACCTGTCTGAGCGAAACCAGTACGCATCATGCGCCGTGGTACGCAGTTCCGGCAGATGATAAATTGACGGCCCGACTGATCGTTTCTCGCATTGTCTTGGATGCTTTTAATGAGCTCAAGATGGAATATCCCAAGGTCTCCGAAGAGCATCGGCAGGAGTTAAAAACGATTCGCTGTCAGCTCTGATGGGGGATGTGTGCTTCTAGTTCATCTGGTAGATCTAGTGACTCTTAAGCGAACAAACCCTCTTTTTATAACTGCCTCAAATTCTTACATTTGCGTTTACTGCCAACAAGTTATATCATTCTTTAAAAAGCACCGTTTAACATAAATTAGCACATTTTAGCCTTCCTTTTAGCACGTGGTTAGCACGTGTTTTTTGGGGAAAAAATGGGTCTGAGAAGTGACTATTAGGAAGTTGCTCTATGGATATAAATTGGTAAGTGATGAGCTTGACAATGTGTATCAAATATGATACATTTTCAATGTAATAAGAAAGGGACAATGATTAATTACTACGAAAACTTTCTTGTATTTTCAGGTGAACGGTATTCAGTTTATTTTCATGCTGAGTCAAATGAGTTGTCTGAAGTCTATGATTATTATAAACATTGTGATAACCAGACACGCGCCAGTTTGCTGTACCTCATTAATTGAATTGCTGACATAGGTCATATTTATGATGAAACCAAGTTTCGTATTGAGGACCGGCAACACAAGATTTATTGTTTTAAGCCAAAGAAGGAGCGGTTTTTTTGTTTTTTCTTTATCGGGCGGAAGATAATAATAACGTCGGGCCATACAAAGAAGAAACAGAAGTTGGATCGCAATGAGCTTAGTAAAGCTGTACAAATACGAGCAGAGTATATTAAAGGAGGGTTTTAAAATGAAAAAGTCTATATTCAATAAAGAGATGGAAGATTCCAAATTCAAAGCCATTTATGATGAAGTGGTGGCGAATATGAGTATTGGGGAACAGATCGCGGAGTTAAGGCACAAAGCAAAGATGAGTCAGTTAGAGCTTGCTCAGAAAGTAAATACCAGCAGAACGGCAATTGCTAGATACGAGAGTGGTGACTATAACAGTTTTAATGTCAAAACGTTGACCAGGATCGCTCAGGCTTTCCACAAGAACTTGAAGGTATCCTTTTCTTCGTAACGATTTTGGAAAGGCAAAAACCGCCGCTGAGCCTCTTGATATGGCTCGGCGGCGGTTTTTTTATTTTCTTCGGCATAATTAATAATTATTTTCAAGAAGATGCGCATGATTGTCGTCGCAAGAAATCGTTTTCTCCAAAATCGCTGGATCAGCGGTTTTATACATATATATCATTTATACTTTATAAAGGAGTGGTGGATATGATTTGTCTTTGATGAGGGAGGTTATGACCACAGCGGGATTTAATAATAGGAGGTTGACGGGGCGCAGGGTTATTGCGACTATTGCGTTGTTAGTCTTTCTTATTAATACGCTGGTTCTCCCAATCGAGCGGGCAGGGGCTCAAGAAGCGTTGGCACTTCCGGCTCCTGGGCAGATGGTAGGCTTAAGCCAGCCGTTTAATCCTTCAATCCTCAAGGGCCTCAAAGTTTACGCCGATAATCCATTCAGGATGGACTTCATTCTTGATAAAGGCGATGCCCCGAGCGTAGGGGCCGACCTTGTGTCGGCCCGGCGTAATGACGATAATTTAAAATTCGATTCTGAGCGTCTTGTAAAATACTTCCTCGCCGCGCTGACTACACCCGAAAAAGACATCTGGGTCAACTTGAGCCCATATGAGAAAGACCGCATCATCACCGATGAATTCGGCCAGACAGACATGGGCCGGGATTTACTGGCACAAGATTATTTACTCAAGCAAATCACCTCATCGGTCATGTACCCCGAAGGCGAGATCGGCAAGAAATTCTGGGCCAAAGTCTACAAGACTGCATTCGAAAAATACGGCACAACGGATATCCCCATCGACACGTTCAACAAAGTCTGGATCGTCCCCGAACATGCTAAAGTCTACGAACATGGCGACACAGCGTTTATTGTGAATGCAAAATTAAAAGTAATGTTAGAAACAGATTATTTAGCAACGTCGAATGCCGCTATGCCTACCGGGGGACATGTTGCCCAAGATGTGGATAACACGCAGGGCACCGTGTCCCCCAGCCGGCAGCCAACCTCTCAACCAATGAATACGAAAGCACCCCAGGTCTCCACCCAATCGACGACCTCCCAAGACTTAAACGACACAAATATCATCACAAAGAACATCATTCGCGAAATCATCCTTCCTCAACTGGAAAAGGAAGTTAATGAGGGCTCAAACTTTGCTTCATTACGTCAGGTTTATTATTCGCTCATCCTGTCCCTTTGGTTCAAAAAACGGATGAAAGACAGTATCCTCGGCCGCAAATATATGGACCAAAACAAGGTTACCGGCATCAATATCAACGACAAAGATGCTAAACAGAAAATTTATGACCAATATGTACAAGCCTTCAAAAAGGGCGTCTACAACTACGTCAAAGAAGAAAATGACCCACTGACGAATGAACTGATTCCGAGGAAGTATTTTTCCGGAGGGTTTTCAGCTAGTGCCGCCCAAGCAGTTGTTGATTATTCGCAGGAAATAAATCCAGCAGAAGTGCCGACAACTGACAATTATTCTCAACTTGCAGTTAATTTTGACAGTGCCGAGCAATCAAAACCCGCCGATCATGCGGCCGACACGTTTAGGCCGGCAGAAACAAATCAAAATTTAAATTTGCCTGCGACAACAAGGGTTTTTGATTCTACTAAATTTGCGAAGTATTTCTTGGACCAATTAGAGCCATACTTAAAAACCGGGAAATCAATATCTTTGCGAGAATTGAACAATTTTGAAAAATGGGGAGTTCCGTCAGACAATTTGTTCCCAAAGGATGCTAATGGAAAACATTTGCCTTTGACTAAAGAAGAAATGACTCAAATTTTTGAACAGGTTATTAATAAGATAAAACCTTTTATTGAAAAAAGCGATTTGGTCACTATTCCCATGATATTTTCTAGACTTAAAAGCTTTTTAGAAGGCACCTATCCTTATAATGATAAGAGCATAACAGACTTACTCCTTCATACTGAACCTTTGGCTAATGATCTTTTACAAAAATGGTACCCAAATCATAAGGTTGTCGTTCTGGGCCGCGATGGCATGGTCCTATTAATAAAAGATTTTTTTGCTAATCGTTCAAAATACACCATGAATTCACATACAATATTCATGCCAGGCTTTGCTCCACATAACATAGAACACCATCAAGAATTAGACGATTGGAGCGTAAGATTTGGGGAATTATTTGATAAAATTACTAATAAAGCCGAAACGTTTCTTGGTGATAGTGATACAACATTTCATTCTAAATCTTTCAATGAAGATATTTTTAAATCATCCATTCGTGGATTTAATGGTTGGCTTGATGATAACCCCGAGATTAATGATTTTTTAAAAGAAATGTTCATTAAACAAATCGAGGCTTTAAATTTGGCCAAGAATGAACATGTTCTCCTTTATGATACTCTAGCTACCGGAAAATCTATTTTAATCGTTGCTAGCATGATAAAAAGACTTAGGCCTGATGTGAGCTTACCCCTATTTTGTGCCCACCATAACTTAGAGTTTTGGGGCAATTGTTAGTTGTTTTTCCTGCTCCATCCGGCAGAACGCTTCGGGTGTCATTCTTCCCAAAGAGCTATGCCGCCTTTTCGTATTGAACTGTATCCGCCAATCCTCAACAATGCCGCGCGCATGATCCAACGTAAAGAAGCTGTTATCATTTAAGCATTCATTTCGGAACTTGTCATTGAAGCTTTCAATGTACGGATTCTCCGTTGGCTTACCAGGCGTAATAAAGTGAAGCTTAACGTCTCGTTCGCACGCCCAGGCATCCAATGCCCGGCTTCTGAACTCTGGTCCGTTATCGAGCGTGATGTATTCCGGCAATCCCCGCAGAATCGCCAGTTCATTCAGTATCCGGATCACTCGCTCAGCACCTATCGATGTGTCCACTTCAATCTTCAAGCATTCCCG
>JADFXT010000034.1 GCA_015233405.1 Candidatus Omnitrophota bacterium
TCGATAGTAAGAAAACTCTTTACCGGGATTTTATGTTCCAGGCGCTGGACAGGGATCATTTTCCGTATTTAATTCAGGACGAGGCTTCCATGAAACAAGTCATGGAATTTATCTTTAAGAGTTTTTCACAACTAAAACACCGTGCTCCTTAAGAGCTCCTCCTGCCATCTTAAAAAATTCCTCCCGATCCTCGTCGCGCAAATGCCTCAGGACATTGTTGACCGTGATCAGGCTCAGGCCTTCAATATGGCTCTTTAATAAATTATCCGTCTCGACAAATTGGATGCCCTGTTTCTCGAGGGCATTTTTTACCGGATTCTTTTCAACAATGATGTCTGCCGAAGCATCAAGAAAGGCCGGCAAAAATCCTTTTCCTTCCTTATATTGAAAACCCACAGAAGACTTGTTACTGGTATTCAAATGACGAATAAACCCCTCAATGTCCGATACGCCCAGGGAATCCAAAAACCCTAAAAACAACTTCGATCTCTTTTCGTCAAATTGGTTTATTTTTTTACCGACGAGATATTGGATATTCGGAGCCACGGCGGCTGCAAGATACAAAAATTTTTGATTAACATCCAGCAATTTAATATCTACCTGACTCACATGCCCATAAGCGCTATCTCCTGCGTCGGTGATGACAAACCTGATTTCTTTAATAGGCATTCTGAGTAAAACATCCTCGCGAAAATATTCTTCGATCTTCTTTTTTAATTCCTCAAAAATCCGGCCCTTTCGGACAACGACCTCGGCCCGGGCCGTGGCTTGACGCAATTCAGTTCCAATGAACTTTATTTTACTATTTAATCCAGCCAAGACCTTATCCGTCTCAATGGTCGTGACCGGCGGATATCCAACGCCAACATCGACAATCGTGTGTTCGCCTTGGCGCAGATCAAGTCCTGTGCGTCTTACAAATTCCGCAGAAGTGATAAGATCCAATTCATCGCCGTTTCTTCCTTCGGCCGTGACCGTGGGCGTCATTTCTTCGCTTGAGCTTGTTTGATCCGCCGTCATGGCCTGGTCAGGAGACTCTTTTGAAGAACGCGGCATCTGATCTTGAAGCGCCAGGATAATTTTATTTTTATCTATTCCCGACGCGAGTAAACCTCTTAAGTCTAAGCTGGAAATCCATTCTGGAATTCCGTCAATAGTCAACAGATTATACCGCGGATAATTCCGGCCTCTGGTTTCTGTGCGTCCATAAAACACATCGGCCAGATATAAAAGGCTATCCATCTTTCGTAAATTTTGAGAAGGGATATTCGTAATTTTTTTTGCCAAAGCCACAGAACTCATATTATTTAATCCCAAAAGCAAAGCCTTCATAATCAGAGGGATTTTGATGCCATTTTTCTCGAGCATCCTAAAGGCATAGATCGTATGATTTCTATAGAACTCTCTCTCCCTCGGCGTAAATGCTTCTCTGGGCTTGTTGCCATAAAAAAGAGCCCGGGTCTCTTTGTCTCTGACTTTACCGAGATCATGAATTAATCCCAATATTCTCATCATCCGGACTTCTTCTTCGCTTAAGTCACTGATCTGGGCAAGTTTCTCAGCGAGTTTAGAAACATTTTTTAAGTGACCGGCCAAGAAACGGCCTTCGCCTTTATTGCCAATCATCTTCGCCTCGGACAATACGATCCTTTTTTCTAATCTTTCCAGCTGAGAGATTGTCATATCCTTTCGATACTTTTTTATAAGCCGCTGCTCCGTCAGCATTGCTTTATCAGCACTACCGCTTAGACTTTTATGAACAGACGCTCCGGCAGTCATATCCATAAAGACCCGAAGGCTCATTTCGGCAATCGCATCCACAGTTCCGGGGCGCATCATCAGCCCGCGTGTTCCGATAGCTTCTTCATCGTGAAAATTGTGGAGCGTATAAGAGCCGTATGTGTCTTCCGCCAATTGCCAAAAATTTTCCGCGACCGCTTTATTAAAAACACCCGACGGCAGGACAGCAGATAATTTCTCATCGACAAATTTTTCAAAGTGATCTTTTCCAAGATTGTTATTATAAAAAGCCGCAGCGCCGACCATCAGATAATAAATAAAATAATTCCCGAGCGCGTTGATGATTTCATCGCTGCCGATGTTGCCATTGAGCAGATCGTAATGCCCGAAATCTCTGGCGCCTGTTGTGGCAATATTAGGATACTCAAGCCAGGAATGGATCATCTTAAGATTCATGGAACCAACCAGGCGGTCTGCTTGGTAGAAACTCATCCATCGAAAAGCACCCCACCGGTGGGAGATGTGTTCTTGACGCAATATGCCGCTATGCCAGAGCGCGACGATGGTTTCCATGTTCTTTAACAGTCCATTCTCTACGGCGAGCAGCTTCGTGCCTTTGGCATGATACTTCTTCTGATACGCTTGTCGAGCGCGGGCCTTGTTAATTCTGTCCAAGGCTTCCAGGTTGGCGGTAATATAGGTAAAATAATCTTCCGGAGCGTGGTATAAAATGCCGGTTAAACCCGTGCGAAAAGAAATATCGAAAAACAAAGGTTCATTCTGGTGCTTCATTATTGCAAGAAGATAGCTTCCGTCATTATTGGCTGGCGTGATCACCTGAGGTATATCTTTTTTGACGTCTTCCGGTACGGTAATTATGCCTTTCTGGATGGCGTCTAAAATTCTGGCTTCTCTGTTAAGCTCTTCTGCATCCTTGCCTTCCACGACATATTTAAAATGATAAACACCTTCGCGACCCGCCACCTTAAACCGGATTGTCCGGCCCTGCCGGGGAAGCATCTGAATATCCTCTTCTTTGATAACCAAAAGCTCTGTAATGCTAACACGCTTTCCTTCATTTCTGTGAACTCTCGAGTCATCCGGAAATTGTTTTGGCAGAATGTTCCAGGAATCATTATCTTGTTCCTCATAAAAAGAGGCTATGGAATCAAAGATGGCAGGATCAAACCTGCCTTTAATTTTTTTATAGCCGTCCATCAGCAAAGATGGAATTTGCGGAAAAATAGCAGGCAGATCTTTGATGGCGCCGGTAATGATATCGTCGACGACCCTATCGACCTCTTCGCTGTTTTGGTTATTTTTAAATTTTAGTAAAGCATTAAAAATCATCCCAACAGCTTTGCCGTGTTCAGCGCAGAATGTCCTAAACGCGGCCGTATTTTCATTAGGATTCATGATCTGGTCATACAATGCCTGGCCATTTTCGATGTTTGTTCCTGTTGCCATGAAAAGAAACAAGCCGCGGAAGAAGGAATTGATGCCTGTTTCACGCAGAAAATCAAAAACTTTTTTTGCTTCCTGAGGATGGCTCTTTACAAAATCCGCAAAATTTTTAAAATTGTTTTTTATCTCATCACGATGATTTTTAGGCGAGGTTTCTAAATTAGAGAATAATACTTCTGTGTTCCCCTCGCCGATCGCGCTGACAATTCCTAACAAATCAATGTCTTCTCCTTCGGGTATCCACCCATTTGACGCCATGACAGCTTTCATGCCTACTTCCCAATAAGGATCGCCTGTCGCGCCTAAAACGATATTGTCATTAACTGAATTTATTCGCCAGATTAAATCACTTTTCATTTTTTTATCATCCATATCCTCGGGAAAAGACAAAAAAAGCCCCAAAAGCTTGACCCTGTCGACGGGAGACTGCTCGCGGATATTAAAATATTCTGCTTTAAGGCCGCCATTTATTAATAGCTTGCTAAACAAAAGCCAATCATCTTTTCCTTGTTTCCAATAATCATTGAACTCGCCGTTTAAAACCGGAGCGACCAAGGCTATCGGGTATCCTAAATGAGAAAAGGCTGTTACGATGTTATCGAAAAATGCGGAGATTTCCGGATTAAAAACTTCGAGAAGGGTTTTAAATCGTTTTTGGAAATTCTCAGAACTATTTAAAAATTTGCCTTCGTTTAATTTATTAAGAAAATATTGGGAGAGCGAAGGATCAGCTTTGATCGTTTTTAAAATCTCCGGGTATTCGATAAAATTAGAGATATTTTTTTCAATCAATGCCTCTTTGGCTTCTTTCCTTATGCCGGCATCTTTCAAAAATTCGATGACGAGTTGTTCAGCGGTTAGATCAGGATATTGGATGAAGAATTTATTCAGATTCCCGTTAAAGAAAATTCGAATCAAAGGTGTTAAATTCATGCCTTCCTCGTCAGAAAATATTTTTTCAATGGTTTTCGTATAAACGGCTAGCTGCGGCATAAAGCTAGAAATCACATATTTGATGCCTTGACCACCAGTGGATTCTACTAAATAATCGACAATGGCTTCATTCCAAAAAGGTTTGTCCTCTAACGAAGCCTGTTTATAAGACCGGGCCAATAAGGGCATCGCCTCTCCAACGCCTTCATTCTCTGCAAAAGCGGATATCACTTTTCGCAAAGTGGCGCGAATCTTTTTATTCTTGCTTTTAACCCCTTCGGCGACAAATGTTTTAAAGAACTGCTGTCCACTGGCACCAAAGTGTGCCATTAAACTATAAATATCGGAAAAGTCATTGCCAGCGAGCAAAGTGCGGTAGACCTTTAATTGCGGGGAAGATTGATAAATATTAGAATTGTTTGCGACTTCTTCCACGATTTCTTGAAAGATTTCACTATCATCAGCAAACAGATTCTCATCTATTATTTTAATGAGCAAGTCATTCAAAGAGATATCGTTTATTTTCTTCTCATAAATGATCTTTAAAAATACCGAAGCCAGGTAATTCTTGTGGTACGTCATAGTTTCTTTCGTCAAACGCTTCAATAATTTCTGCTGTTCTTCGTTCAAAAGCTTTTTGGCTGCGACGTTAATAATATTTTCCATTACACCGTCAAGGTCAAGTCCTCGGAGATCTTGTCTTGGCAACGGATAACCATTTTTGTCTATTTTATGGAAATCTATATCATTGTACCCAGGTCTGAGAAGGATGAAAGCGTCTTTGGATGTTTTGACGCTGAGATCGCCGTTAGGATAGAAAGTAACATCTTTAATCTTTAAATTTGGATTCAGCAAGGATTTGATGATGCTTTTTTTTCGGCGTTCATCCCTTTTCTGCCACCACCCATTTAAAGCATTGGCCGCGAGAACAGAACTAAGTAGAGCGGAAACAGAAAGTAGACCGCCGACAAGAATATTTGTTTCTCGATCATCTTTGCGTTTTTCTTCCTTCACTGTTTTCTCAAAAGAATTTGCGTCTACAAAAATAATGTCGCGGTTGCTTCCGACGGGCTTTCCACGGAGCACTTCTTTCCCATGGGACGCCAAAAGCCCTTGGATAGGAATAATGACATTGCCGCCGATAAGCTCATATCCATGTTGCTTAAAGAGTTTTCCGTCTATATTGTTGTCAGCAGACCATCCTGACTGAAGTAAACATTTTTGGACATCTGAAGGAAGTTGTTTGAATAATAAATCAACGGCCTCCACCGGCTTCTTGGAATTATCCACGGACGCTTTTTTTGCTTGCTGTGTCGGTTGAACAGCTTGGGGCGTGATGGTCGCCTTCTTAACCGGAGCAATTGCGGTGACCGTAGCCTTTGGATTTAAAGGCGTATAATTCTGCGCTAACGTAGCTTTGGGAGCGGAGAAAAACATCACTGCCCCTGTTGTCATAATGAGCGCCGTCTTTAGAAATCCTCCCCAATGCCGCGCCATCATGGCGGAATCAGATTCCGGGGGTATGGTAAAATCCGCGGAAACATTTTTTAAGCGATCCGCATCTGCCTGCCGGGCAAAATCCTGGACCTGCGCGTCACTTAAGTTCGTCACCATCGCCAAATCCGTAAG
>JADFXT010000035.1 GCA_015233405.1 Candidatus Omnitrophota bacterium
CCGCTAATGCAACGATGCTCGCATCCGGCTTTAGCAATGTTGTCACCCAAACCTCAGGAAACTTTTCTACGTATTTTACAACTTTTATCTACGGAAATTATGGCGGAGGGTTAATGATAAAAGCAAACAGTGTTCGTGAGGCTTATAGCAATTGGGAAGAAGGGAGAGAATGAAATGATTCGTTATCATTACGGAGGAGCTGTTTGCGCAACCTTGATAGTATTGCTTATGACATCTTTAGGGTGGTGTGGCGTACAGCAGGAAAACCAAGGCATTTTGGCTGGTTCAAGAATAAAAAAAAACAGTTTCAAAAAAGAAATTGTACAACGAATTAAGAAGACGTTGCCCGAGCGCTTGAAGAAATGTTCAATTGTTGTTACTAACATAAAGTTGCTTCGAGCAGATGATGAATTTAATGTCGCCGAGGAGTGGACTATAGATACATGTCAGGAGGCAAAGGTTTATTTTGTGAGTACGAGTACTTCTCCCAAAGGTTATTGGATAAATAGCGTAACGACAAGGGAAGAGCGATTTGCTTTGGAGAAGAAAACTTTGAGAGAATGGAAAGCGTTTTTAAATGATGAGAAATTTACAAAAGGTTTTTACTATTTGGAAGAGATTCTCAATAACGATGAATTTAAAAAAAGGATTGAAGAAGATAAAAATACTCCGATAAAGAATATTGAATACAAAATAGGCAATCAGACCTATCAACAACCTATAAAAGAAAAAAAGAAGGAATAGGGAGCAGAGACAGGGGCGGCTGACTAAACAGTTAAGGAGTTTATGCTCAAGAAAAAAGCGATTACAATATGATACGTTTCGGAAACACAATCAAACGATTACGCAAGGCTAAAAATTTAACACTTACGGATATTTCTAAAGCCTCCGGCATTCCGTTGGCCACGTTACGCCGAATTGAAAGTGGAAAGTTTAAATAAAGGTGTCAAGTCTCAACTTGTCAACTTGATAAAATCTGGGTAGGATCTAGCGAAGTTCGAGGAGGAAATGGCCCGACCCATACGCATAAATTATGAAGGTGCATATTATCACGTCATCAATCGTGGACGCGGGCGAATACGGATATACCACGATGAGCGCGATTACCGTAGTTTCTTAACTCTGCTGGGCGAATGTTGTGATTTATACGGCGTTTATGTTGTCGCGTATTGTTTGATGTCCAACCATTATCATCTGCTGTTGTGCACACCGCATGCCAATTTACCGCAGTGTATGCGCCAACTGAACGGCGTCTACACGCAACTATTTAACCGTCGATATAAAATTGATGGAACGCTGTTCCGAGGGAGATATAAAGCGATTGTGGTCCAGAAGGAATTTTATTTAATACGAGTGATACGATATATTCACCGCAATCCACTTGCCGCCGGGATTGTGAAACGATTGGCGGGATATCCTTGGTCAAGCCATGGAGTGTATATAAAAGGAGGCGGCGAGTCCCGCTGGCTGAAATACACTGACGTTTTAAGCAAAGAATGGATGGAAGGAAAATTCGGCAGAAAGGGGTATGCGATATTTATGCAGCAGAAGGAAGACGCGGAAATTGAGAAGTTTTATAATAAAAAGAAAAGCGGCGCGATATTAGGGAACAATGATTATCGTGACGGGATATTAGAAAAACATATTCATAGTCAGCGGTATTATGGGGGAGAAATCCCGGAGCAAAGGAAAATACAACAAGATAACATGGCCGGGCGAATCGAAAAGCTGGTTTGTCGGGAGTATAGATTGGCTGATGCGGAATTGAAGAAGGCCGAGAGGGGGAAAGAAAACGAAGGGCGTAAGGTGGCGATACGGATGCTGCGGGAGAAAGTTGGAATGAGCTGTAAAGAGATCGCCCAGAGGTACTGCGTAGGCAATGTGAGGAGTATTAGCGAATATTGCCGGCGGTTGAGAAAGAAATGTCAGGATGATAAAAATATGGCCAAACGGTATAAGAAGTTAGAATCATCAAGTTGTCAAGTTGAGACTTGACCCCTTTCGTTTTTATCTTTTAACCTTAATCCCCACAAAAGGAGCCTGTTTATGCGATTTCATTCCTTAAAGTTCGCCCTATTGATCTCAGCCGCAATTGTCACATCTGGATGCTCGGCTCAAGTAAAGTACAAGTTCGATAAGGATTTGTACGTTAGCCAAATGCCTAAAAATTATATAGTCGTCGCAGATGTTTTCGCGGATAATCGTCCGGGAAGTGAGAAGGAGGGCAAGTTATATGGCAAAGACGGTTATGCAACTAGTAAAGACCAAATGTTCAAGAAGGACCTACCTTTGCAAATTTCACAAATGTTTGTTGACCATCTATCTAAAGCAAAAATTTTTAAAAAGATCGATCTGCTGGATATATCAAACGATCTGGATTTGAAACAGGAAGAAATGACGAGTTTAAAAAATAAAGGATATAACTTGGCGATCATTGGAAAAATCAATCATTTTTACGGCTATCAAAGTGATGAGGCCGCTACTGCTGTGGCGCCTTTGTTTGGTTTAGTAGGTGTGCTCACGGAGGCGATGATTAATCCTAAAACAGTCGGCGCAAAAGTTGAGTATGGCGATGTAAAAATTATAGATCTGGATAATCAAAAAATTGTTTGGAGTGGGAATGCAGGCCATGATTTCGAACAGCAAGTAAAACTTTATGACGGGCCAGTGATTTATGTTTTGCGTGCTCTTAAAGAAACAAATAATAAATTTTCTCGCCAGTTGGCAGAAAACAGCTTTTAATCAAGAGAACTCTTAACCCGGGAGGAACAATGAGAAAGCTATTGAAAATCGTATGTTGGAGGGCCCTGTCGTTATTTTGTATTGTTTCCGTCATGGGATGTTCGGTTTTTATGGCAGCAAAACAACCGCCGAAGAAAGATTTAAATGTCCTTGCAAAAGGAACGGCCCGTGCAGACGTGCTTGCAGAACTCGGCGCCCCTTTAGTTACCGAACAAAAAGACGGCAACAAAATTGATGTATTCAAGTTCAGGCAGGGTTACACGAAAGGCGTAAAAGTCAGCCGGGCAGTCTTTCATGGAGTTGCTGATGTATTTTCTTTGGGCCTCTGGGAAATCGTAGGAACACCGACAGAAATGATTGCCGATGGAAAAGATATAAAGGTGGAAGTGGCGTATGATAAGGATGACAGGGTTGAACAAGCAAATTTTTTGGAACCAAAACCGAAGAAACAAAATTCCCCGAATTCCGCTTCGGCGGTGACGCAGGCAAAAGAATAATTTCGCATGAAAACATTTTTAATCGAAAGAATTCCTCGGAGCTTGCTCCGGGGTTAAGTAATGGGGTCAAGTCTCAACTTGTCAACTTGACATCAATCAGACAAATTTGACCTCGTCGAAAATGGTTCGCCCAATCGGTGCAAGTCAAAGTCGACACAACTGATCTATTAATTAAGATAAAAAATTTTTGACAGAACCGGAGATCATATCAGGAGACCGTATGAGACGTCTTTTTGGTATCGTTGGTTTGGCATTGGTATTGTGTGGCTGTACCACATTAAACGGTATTCGGGAATCTCAAGGGATGGGCGAGAAAAGGATATTTCAATATCCTTATGATCGAGTGTATCAAGCTTGTTTGAGTAGCTTTCTTCAAATTGGTCTGCAAGTAACTGAGCAAAACAAAGATGCAGGTTATTTGGTCGCTGCTAGTGGGATGTCGTTTTTAAGCTACGGAGAGCGGATTGCTGTATTTGTGAAGAAAGTCAATGCTGATACTTCTGAAGTTGAAGTTGTCAGTAAGGCGATGGTCAAGACGAATTTCTTTGCGCATGATTGGAAATACGATATATTCCAGGAAATTCCTTTGCAATTAGAGAAGCAGTAGAAATTCCGGTGACAGTCACTTCATAAAAATTCCGGTGACAGTCACTTAATTCCAGATTTAACATCAATTAGAGCCAGCGGCTGTTCCCCGCAGTAAAAGGCGGGGAAATGTCGCGTACACGCCGAATCATTTTTGAGGGGCATCCACATCACGTCATTCAACGTGGGAATCGTCGGCAAAGGGTTTTCTTTAAGGACGAAGATAAAAAACATTATCTCGATTTATTGAAGAAAAAATGCGACAAGTATAGTGTTTTGGTCTGGGCGTATTGTTTAATGGACAATCATGTCCATTTGGTATTAGTTCCATCAACAAGTGACGGATTGGCAAAAGCAGTTGGCCAGACGCATTGGAGATATGCGTTGCAGGTTAACAAACGGATGAAATGGCGGGGTCATTTATGGCAGGAAAGGTTCAGCAGTTTTATATTGCATGACAAATATCTTCGATCTGTCATGAGGTATGTTGAAATGAATCCTGTGCGGGCTGGAATTGTTGCGAAAGCGGAAGCATACAAGTGGTCTAGCGCCGCGGCTCATGTTAGGAATAAAGTTAATCCGATCTTAAGCTCGTTTTCCATGCTTGAGAATATCAAAGATTGGCGTTTGTATCTGGAGGGGGAAGACGAAAAGGAATTGGTTTTAATGCATCGGCATTTATCGTCGGGACGGCCATTGGGTGAGGTGGATTTTTTAAAGCAGTTATGTCAAGAGTTGAAGGCCGATATTTTTCCAAAGAAGCGTGGGCCGAAGCCGAAGTTACGAATTAAGTGACTGTCACTGAATTTTATGTAACGATAAACTAAGAAGAGAACGTGCTTTGAAGAAGGAGGGCTATGAAAAAGAAAATGACGTTAATATTAGGGCTTTTTCTTGTATTTCTTACAGGGTGTGCAACAACCAATCGGTATGTTGAAGGACGTGATTTTGATGCTGAAAAACGCACCTTGATTATTAAGAGTAGTTCGACAAAAGCTGATGTTATTAAGATTTTAGGTGAGCCGATGGATAAGGGTATTGACGATAAATATAATGAGTTTTGGTCTTATTTTTATGTTGAATCAGATAATGAATTTAATATTTGGACATCTAATTCAAAAGGGACAAAACGGGTTAAAAAATTGATCGTTGTTTTTGATGATAAAGATGTCGTCAGAAATTATGTTTATTCTGACACATCCAATCCTGTGAAATTCGATATTAACGCAAAAAAGTAAATTCTGTTCCGCTGACCAAGGTTTTTTATTTTTTGATAATGTCCATAAGGAGAGATTTTCCGGCAATTGCCGAGAAACGATAACATTTTTAAACGTACGACTCCGTCGTGAATATTTTGACAATCACGGACAAAGTCAACACGGCGAGCCAGAGTTTTCAGTATGATGCGTCAAGGGACGCCCAAAGGGCGTCCACTGGCCTATGTGTTAAATGGTATCAAATCTTGATAATGTTTTTAACCGTAATAAGTTATAGCGAAATAAAATTTTCCATTTGAATTCGTTCATAATGACCGGCCAAGTTTGATTTTTGTCAACAAAACAAAATCCATAAAAAATTGCTAGACGGTGATGTTC
>JADFXT010000036.1 GCA_015233405.1 Candidatus Omnitrophota bacterium
GGCTCCAACATTGCCAGCTGGAAATAACCCTTTGGCCATATTCGATGATAAAACGCTCTTGGAAGGCTACGCCAAACAGTACGCCGACCTATCCAAAGAGGTCCTTCTTGAAATGATCCAGGACGACACGCTGTCTGCCTATCAGATCGCTGCGGCCGTCAGGGTCTTTAGGGAAAAATTTAGTGAGGATGTTGTGGCGAACGATAAAACGGTGACGGAAAGGATCCTCTTAAGGAGGTTCAATGCCAGCAATTCGCCGTTTATTGAGGTGGAGGTCATGCATACGCTGTGCAAGATCGACCGTTACAAATATTTTAAATCCATGGTGCCAGCGTTGGTTCAAAAGCTTAACCATTATAATAAGGCCGTCGATGAGATCGCCTACGGCGCCGTCAATGAGCTGATCGAGTCAGGCAATAACCGCCCGAGAGAAGCCCGGATCATTTTTAACGCGCTAAGAGACATGCTGTTTCTTTCCCGCAAACGGCTGGAGGGTGTTCAAGACCCCGATGAGAAGCTTAAACGAGAACTTAATGTCCTGCGTTGGTCTATTAAGGTCTTAGGAATCCAGGAGTTAAACAAACTTCCCAAAGAAGTCCTCGATTTACTATAAGGAAAAGCAAAATCTGTTACGATTTCCATTGAAAAAGCCGCAGAACTTTGCTATTCATTTAATAGTAGTTAATCAACATAAAGTCCCGGCCTTCAACAAAATCCGTTGCCGGATAAAAAAAGGAATGGAGCAATGACAAAAAAGATTCTTACTCTCGCGGCACTCACGTTATTGGTTTCGGCTTGCAGTCTCTATCACGTCGATTCGGCTGACTTGACAACCAATTATTATCCATCCAAAAAGTCCGCCAGTGATGTCGTCTATATGGAAACCGTGACGCGCCCTTATGATACCATCGGGTATGTGACGGTGTCGACGGAACGCCGTAACACCATCGAAGATGTCCTGGGTAAGATGAAAAGAGAAGCCGCCATTTTAGGCGCGGATGCCATTACAGACATAAAATCAGACGCCTCCGGAGAATGGAAAAAACTTCCAGCCCAGAAACTCATCGGTAACGCCTATATCCGCGTCAATTTTACCGCGACCGCCATTATCTTTAAGGATACCAGCGCGCAGTAACCCCGGCAATCTTTAGAAACGGAGCCAGCCTTAGGTGGATATTTTTATCTTCCTTATTCTTATATCTATCGTTGGAGTCGGATTTATCTTCATAAATCTGAAGAAAGAAACATCTCCTGAAGAACAAAAAGGTAGCGCAGCCGAAACTCCCGCCATAAAAACTTCTACTCAAGAAGTAGATAGCCTTCTAAACCAATTTAATTTTAATATCGGAAAAGGAAAAAAAATAGCCGAAAACGACTTAACCAAGACCCCGTTAAGAATTGAACCTTTGGGAACAGCTTCTTTAACAACGAGCCCTGTTGAAGAAAAGCTTTCAATGACTAATCCCCATAACTCGGACATCCTTGAGAAATACACAAAACTTGAACAGCTGCTCCAGGAAAAGAACAAAGCATTAAAAACTGCTGAAGACGCCCTTAATAATGAATTAAAGAACAGACAAGATTTTGAGAAGATCAAATCTTTGCTTGAGAATGAACTGATGGAGACAAAACAAAGACTGAAGAATGCTCAGTTTGAAATTAACAGTTTCAAGGAAAGATCCGAAGGATTCTTAAAACTAAACCCAGACATTACTACAAAGGAGCTGTGAAAATGATCAGGAAATTGTGCTTTATGACATTTTTTTCAACCCTAATATTAATGCTTCCATTATCAGCCAAAGGAGAGACACCCATGCCAAACCAACCGGTCATCGTATTTGAGACCACCCAAGGAACCATAGAGATCAAATTATTCCCTGATATCGCCCCCAAGGCCTGCGAGAACATGATCGGTCTTATTAATAAAGGGTATTATAACGGCATCATTTTCCATCGGGTCATTAAAAATTTTATGATCCAGGGAGGGGACCCTACAGGAACAGGAAGGGGAGGGGAAAGTCTCTGGGGAACACCATTTGAAGATGAGTTCTCCCCTCTAGTTTCATTTAATAAAAAAGGCATCCTGGCGATGGCTAACGCTGGCCCAGGGACTAACGGAAGCCAGTTTTTTATTACAACTGCCGCAACTCCTTGGCTTAATATGCACCACACGATCTTTGGCGAAGTCATCAGCGGTTATGACGTTGTTGCAAAGATAGAAAATACGCCTACGCTACCTGGCGATAAACCCATCCAAACGCAAAAGATCATTAAAGCTTACGTAAAGCAATAATTTCGATCACCAAGAAATTCAACCCTCCCTCAATTTATTGACTAAAAAGAGGGAGGGCTGGATGAAATCTTCTAATACTTCGTTATTTCCTGCCAATCTCAGCACAAAAAGACTCACAAATAGCTAATTCTTATAAAGAAAGATAAAGAATATTGATTTATCTATCTAGGATTATTTATCTGCAAGAAAATGTCAATAACAAGAGGGACTTTACAATTCAACAATAATATAAGTAAGTTTAAAGGTAGATTTCCACAGGTTCATTTAACAACCACATTAAAACATTGCGGCGCAATATGTTACAACAATAATTTCACATATCGCCAAGTTAACATAAGATGTATTATAGGAAGTTGTCGAGATGGAGAAAATACGGGGGTTTATACGAAAAATACAGCGAGCTATCAAATATTTGAGCCGTTTGATATGCTGGCCCCAACCTCTAGGGCTTTAATATGACGTCTGGTAGAAGTAAATTGAAAAATATTATCACGAATGGCTTGTTCAGTGGCTTGGCCAGCGGAAATATCCTGCCTCTGGGGCATATTACGTTGATGAACGCCAACTTGAACATCGCCAATGCGTATCCTAATAGTCTTGGCATTAACCAAGGCTTCAGCAATGATCTTGCGGCCTTGGCGAAGGATCCGACCAAAACTTGGCCTCGAAATACCCATTATCTGCGCACCTTCAGTTTGACTATAGCCTTGGTAGTCAAACAGTTTAATAGCCTCAAATTGGTCAATCAATATTTCAGCTTCGTCGGGCCTACCGGCCTTTCCACGCGGACTGAACTGAGCGATCTTCGGCATTTCCTGGACGTAACGGACCTTCTTTTGTCGGCCTTTTTTCATATATATTCTCCATTTTTATATTCCCGTACTTTATTATGAGCATATGCTCAGAACAACCTTAGCGTTATTTTGAGCACATGCTCATAATAATATATAGGCGATCTGGGTTCAATAATAAAATCAGATTTTTTCAGAATTTTTGTTTTAGTTGACTTGGATCTTAAAAGCTTGAATGGCGCTATCGAGGTCTTTCTTAAGAGATTGGATTTGCTCCGCTGAGGATTTTGCTTCTTCGAGGCTGTTGCTTTCTTTGAGTCTCACTAATTCATCATCCATCTGATCCGCCCTCACCTTTATCCGGTAGATCAAAGATTCAATATTCTCCAACGCTTTGTTAATGTTTTTGGCCAAGTCTTTGACCTGACCATCATCTTCAGAGCGTAGCCTGATCTTCCTTGTCAGGTCGCCGGTCTCTCCTATTTCCTTCACTTTTCTTTCAATATTAAAAAGCGGCCCGGCAATGCGGTAGGCATAATAAATAATGATGATCACAGATATGCTGGTAATAAGAATAATGCTGATAAGGGCTATGGCTAGAAGATTTCTAGAATGAAGGTCATTCAATCCTGAAAGGAACTTGAAGAATAAAAACTGCGAAGCACTAAAGTTTTTTATAATAAAAAATAAAGCCCCCATAGCTAGAATGGCGCTTACGATCAAAAGCGCCCAAAACCGAAAGACCAAATCTAGCTGAAATTCTTTTTTGACAAAATATCTGGTAAATTTGCGCTGATTAACTTGCATATTGTGTTAATTCTATCATCACGCTTAAAGTTTTCAATAAAATGTCCTATTATTTCTAGGCTTTTAATTTTGCGTGAACGAGGACAGCTATTATTCTTTGGGAAGCCAGGCCGTCCCACAAAGGCGGAACACGCCCCTTCTTCCCTTTCCCAGAAATGATCTTTTGGCTTTCCGAGATGATCTTCTTGCGATCCAGGCCAACAACCCTATTGGTGCCCATGGTCACCGTCACCGGCCGCTCTGTATTTTCCCGCAACGTCAAGCAGGGAACGTTAAGGATGGTGGTTTCTTCCTGGATACCGCCGGAATCGGTCAAGACAAACTTGGCGTTGTTCATTAAACTCAAGAAATCCAGATATCCTAATGCGCCGGTCATCTTTAAGTTTTTCATCCCGGCAATGACTTTCTTAAAACGAAACGCGTCGATCATTTTTTCTGTTCTCGGATGAACAGGCCAGACCACCGGGATATTCTTCGAAACACCGCCGATGATTTCAAAGACCTTCAAGAAATCCCTCTTGTTATCCACATTACTCGGGCGATGCAAGGTTAAAAGTGCGTAGCTTCCTTTGGCAAGATCAAGATTCTTTAAGATCTGGCTTTCCGCCGCCTTCTTTTGCTGACTTTTTAAGGTGTCGATCATGACATTACCAACAAAATGGATCTTACTGCGCGAGACGCCTTCCTTGAGTAGATTCTTGACACCAGATTCTTCTGTCACAAAAAGGTAATCGCTTATCGCGTCGGTCATAATTCTGTTTATCTCTTCCGGCATAGAACGGTCGAAACTCCGTAAGCCCGCCTCCACATGCGCCACGGGGATATTTAACTTTGACGCACACAA
>JADFXT010000037.1:0-387 GCA_015233405.1 Candidatus Omnitrophota bacterium
ATAAAGCCTGAATGGTTCCCCAAGAAGTTGATGATATTCTCTATTTTGTTACTTACAGAAAGCCTCATGTAAGGAGCAATAATTTGAGGAATTTGATAAAGAGTATCACTTGTGATTAAGGTAAATTTATTCTCTTCTTGAACAGAATGGCTTCGGAGATGGGCTGAGAATAGGGCTTTATCGTCGTTAGATAGCGGAGGATTTTGGGCGATTAAGGCTGTTCGCGTAATTGCATAGTAGCCACATTTTGGACATGTAATGTGAGAATTGTCGTTTGCGTTATTCCGTGACAGCTGAACTTCTGATCCGCAAAATTTACATTGGCTCATAAGTGATTTATTGTATCAAACAGTACATTACCCCACTATTCTTTTGGTTAAAATTGTT
>JADFXT010000037.1:527-4504 GCA_015233405.1 Candidatus Omnitrophota bacterium
TGGAGACTGTTGGAATCAATTTAACACATTGTCTATCTGTGCATCATTGGCTATATGTAGTTGAATGTGGTTAATTATTACGTCATTTAGATGCTTTTGGCTGGAAAAGTGGAAAACGGATAATAAAATCCTTCATAACCTACATTTATGCATAAAAACATACACTAAACCAATGAGTGAGCTTACCCCTATTTTGTGCCCAGCATAAATTAGAGTTTTGGGGCAATTGACCTGTCCCCAAAAACTAGACCGGCGCCAGGTAGAAAAAATCGGCTTTTGACCTGTCCCCAAAAACTAGACCGGCGCCAGGTAGAAAAAATCGGCTTTTTGAGGGCCCAGTTTTTGTTGTCGGATGAACTCATCCGGCGATAAATTGCCGATCGCACTGTGCGGTCGACAGGTGTTATAGTCTCTACGCCAGGCCTCTACTTTTTGACCAGCATCTTCCAGCGATCCAAAGGCATTTGTATTCAAACATTCATCCCGTAACTTGCCGTTAAAACTTTCAATAAAGGCATTTTGCTGGGGCTTTCCTGGTGCAATAAAATCCAACTGAACTTTATTCTGATACGCCCAGGAATCCATGGCTCGCGAAGCAAACTCTGTGCCGTTATCAACCGTAATTGCCTTTGGCAAACCACGCATGACTTTTAAATGTTCCAAACAAGCAATAACCTTTTGAGCATTTAATGAAAAATCTGTCAAAAGTCCCGGACATTCGCGGGTAAAGTTATCAATAATCGTTAAAACTCTGAACCTGCGGCCATTATCCAACATGTCAGCCACAAAATCCATAGACCAGTGTTCGTTACGAGTTTCAGGCCTGGCAATAGGAACTCTTGTACGGCTAGCCCTTTTTGTCTTCCGACGGGTTTTAATCTGGAGACCCGCTAGAACGTAAAGCCGATGAACGCGCTTATGATTAACCATCCAGCCTTCTCGCCGCAACAACTCGTATAACCTGCGGCTACCAAACCGCACCCTAACGCGTGCCAGTTCAACAAGGCGCATGACCAATGCCGTCACATCTTTGGCATGCGATTTATACCAAAATGTTGTCCTGTTCAAGTCGATCAATTTGCAAACACGTCTTTTGCTCACTCGAAAGGCTTCACACAGATCTGTTGCCAGGGCCCGCTTTTGAGCGGGCCTTAGAACTTTTTTCTTAGGACCTCCTGAAGCATTTGCTTATCAAGGCTTAAATCAGCTACAAGTTTCTTTAATTGCCGAACCTCTTCTTCCAGGGCTTTAAGATTGCGAACGTCACTTACATCCATTCCGGCATACTTAGCCTTCCATTTGTAGAATGAAGCATCTGAAACCCCCATCTCCCGGCAGATCTCGCCAACCTTTGTGCCAGTTTGATTGCGCTTTAAGGCATAGGCAATCTGTTCTTCCGTGAATCGCTTCTTCATGGTCCTCTCCTTTTTGAGGACCCCATTCTAGCAGATTTTTCTACTTCAAAACGGTTCAGTTTTCAGGGAACAGGTCACATTCATTTCGGAACTTGTCATTGAAGCTTTCAATGTATGGGTTCTCCGTTGGCTTACCCGGCGTGATGAAGTGAAGCTTTACGCCTCGCTCACAGGCCCAGGCATCTAACGCCCGGCTTCTGAACTCCGGCCCATTATCCAAAGTAATGTATTCCGGGAGCCCACGCTGAATGGCCAGCTCATTCAATACTCGAATCACCCGTTGAGCGCCGATGGACGTATCTACTTCAATCCGCAAACATTCACGTGTATATGTATCCATGATCGGGAAAGTCTTTAATTTTCTCCCGTTGGTCAAGGCATCAAAGATAAAGTCCATTGCCCAGACATGATTGATCCGCTCGGCTTTAGGCGGCGGCACCCGTGAAGCACTTGAACGCTTTACCCGACGACGCTTGCGAAGCTGAAGCTTTTCCAGAGCATAAAGACGCTCAGTCCGTTTATGGTTAATCAGCCAGCCTTCATCACGCAATTTATCGTGAAAGTGAACGCATCCCCAGCGCCTAAACTCGCTGGCGAAGAACTTCAACCGAGCCCGAATCAATGGCTCGTCTTCACGCACCTTGGGCGTATACCTGAATACTCGCCGCTGGATGCCTATCAAAGAACAAGCCTTACGAATACTGCGCCCAAACACACTAACGATATGCCGAACATCATCCCGTTTTGCTTCAGGCGTTACGCGTTTTTTGAGATCACCGACTTCAAACACTGAATATCCAGCATCTGTTCTGCGACGATCGTCTTGAGCTTCCGGTTTTCCTCTTCCAAGACCTTTAATCGTTTAAGATCTGCAACCGTCATGCCCGCGTATCGGGCTTTCCAGTTGTACAGCGTTGCGTCGCTTATGCCGTATTTCCGGCACAATTCACCAGCTGGCAACCCCGCATCCGCTTCCTTCAAAACTTGAATGATCTGTTCTTCCGTAAATCGTTTCCGTTTCATTTTTGAGCCTCCTTTGGGCGTTTCGCCCCGCAAGGCTCTAATTATACATGGTCACATTTTACGGGGAGAGCTCAGATGTGTCTGTTGATTTTTTAATCAGTTATTCAAAATCAGCCCAATTTCTAGATGTAACTAGATACTACGGTGATTCTGGAAAATTCATGTTTTTCTTTCCAGCTGAACCCGAATGGTGCTTCGAGTTTTCTCATTGGAATTCAAAACTTCATTTACCTGAATTCTCTATTCGAGAACCAAGCTTGATAGCCGATTGGTTATTTCTTATTTTTTTATCTTATAATCGTTTTGCTATTGGAAGGGAACAAGAACTTCTCAAACGTATCCTAGAACATCAAAGCAGAAATGATTTGGTCGAATTTATTTTTAGTCGTGATGAAAGCAAATTAGAAAAGCCGATCAACAATGTAATCTCACCTATAAAACGAAAAGTTTTGCCAGGGGATGGAATAAAGCCACCCTATTTTGGTAAACGAGATCAAAAAGAACCATGGGAAATGGTATTTGGAGTATTAAAAGAAAATCGCCGTGTAGGAGAAAAAGATACAATTATTTATAAGGTAGATTGGGACCTCACGCGTGCAAAAAAAAATTGGGGCGAAAAAACTGAATTTTTATTCGCTGAAGATTTATATATTTCTAAAGAAAGACGAAAAAAACGAAATTTTATACTTGTTGGTAATACTGCTCCGCCAGAGCATTGGGCAAATATAACAAGGTTACAGCATGAAAATGGTAATACAGGGCATCATGTTGACGCGCGATTTCAACTAATGAAAAATCCTGCTCAGACGCTTGATAGTACCCAAGATAATGCCGCTGAGTCAGCTAAATCTGTGGATTATGCAACAAGACTTGTTAGTGGTGATCAAATCCCCGCGGGCAGTGCGTTTAATGCGCTTGGAGCTGGTTTCAAAGGACGCCGTAGCGACGTCGGCGGTATCGACCTCACCACCGGCCGGATGAAGGTGGATGTGGATTCCGACAACGCCGCAGCCGCTCAGCCCATGGACTTAAAGGCCCTTGAAAATATTGAGATTAATCAGCTGTATATAAAATCCATCGAGATCAAATCACTGAACAATTTGCCGCAGATGCTGGGCGTTTCCGGGTAGGTTGTGGTGTAATCAGCTAAATTTCGCTTGCTATCTAAATTTCATTCTGATATATTTATCGCCACTTTTGATTTCCGTGGGCCTCTAGCTCATCTGGTAGAGCAAGTGACTCTTAATCACTGGGTGGCAAGTTCGAGTCTTGCGAGGCCCACCATTTTTCCTAATATACAAAAAACCTCGTTCCCTTTGGGCGAGGTTTTTTGTTTTTATAGGAAAAAATGGTGGGCAGCGGAAAGGATTCTTTCCGCTGCTTCCATAATGTCAATGTTTCAAAGTCAGATTACCTCGTTCCCTTTGGGCGAGGTTTTTTGTTTTTATAGGAAAAAATGGTGGGCAGCGGAAAGGATTCTTTCCGCTGCTTCCATAATGTCAATGTTTCAAAGTCAGATTACCTCGTTCCCTTTGGGCG
>JADFXT010000038.1 GCA_015233405.1 Candidatus Omnitrophota bacterium
GACGTATCGGGTGAATAAGAAAAAATATGAATACGCCAATTGGGGATTTAAGGATAAAGAGGAATTAACGCAGTTTGAGCGGGCCTGTAAACAGCTTGGGGCAGAAATCATTCATGCGCATAGTCCGCAGGCCAAAGGGCGTATAGAGCGAGTTTTTAGGACATTGCAGGACCGATTGGTCAAAGAAATGCGGTTGGCCGGCATAAAAACGATCGAAGAAGCCAACAAATTTTTGAAAGGATATCTTCCAAAGTTTAATAAGCGGTTTAGAGTGGCAGCGCGAGTAGCCGGTGAATTGCATCGTCCTGTGGACAAAAGCATAAAGCTCGACGAGATATTGTCGGTCCAAACGGAACATATGTTGCGTAATGATCGGACCGTTTTGCATGACCGGCAACTTTATCAAGTTTCAAATGAAACCCGGGCGCGAAAAGTCGTCTTTTTTGAATATCTTGATGGCAGGACAGCCATAAAATATGGGCAAGAGAGGTTTACGTTTAAACCTATTAGCGATCGGCCAGAGCCAATAATTCGTATTAAAAAAGTAAAAAGGCGACAAAGATACATTCCAAGAAAAAACTCATATTGGAGAGACGGATTCAAGTTAAAAGGAAGTTTAGCCACCCGAAATTAGGACATTTTTATTTTGGTAGAACTAGGACATTATTAATTTGGCTGGACAGAACAAAAAATAGTTTTTGACTTTTATGAGCTATGGGCATAAAATCTTATGCCAAAGCATAGGAGAATATGGTTACCGCAAATCAATTACAAATCTTAGCGGTCCTTGCCGAACATCCTGAAAGAGAGTTCTATCTGAGCGAGTTGGGCGCGCTGATCGGCAAGCACCCGGGTGTCTTTCAAAAAGGCATCAACGCTCTTGAGCGTGAAGGGTGGGTAACGAGTACCAGGAGAGGCAATCAGAGGCTTTTTCGTGTAAATGCAAAACATCCGCTTTTGAAAGAGATGAAAGCATTGATCAGAAAGAGCATTGGTGCGGAAGCCTTGCTCAAGTCGATCGTTAACAATATGCCGGAGGTCAAAACAGCCTTGATCTATGGGAGTTATGCTAAAGAAAGTATGCGCGCGGATTCCGATATTGATCTTCTTGTTGTTGCGAATGACCTTAAAGTCGAGGACAGTCTTGTGGGGGAGTTGTCTAAGGTTGAAAAGTCATTGCAAAGAGATGTGAATTATAAAATTTATGAGCAGAAAGATTTTAAACAGCGACGGAAACAGAAAGACCCGTTTTTGAGCGAAGTATTGTCTGATAAACATATTATTCTTAAAGGGGACGCATGAAAGATTGGGCGGAATATTTGAAGAAGGGATTGGTTAAGGAACAGCGTCCGAACCTTAATCAAATCGAACAGCAGATCATGCGGGCAGAGAAAGACCTCAAGACTTTTAAACTTGTTCTGAACTCAGACCCGGAATGGGCGTGTACGATTTCATATCAAGCCATGGTTCGCATGGGACGCGCGCTTATATTTTCCTACGGTTATCTTCCTGCGGATGGGCAACAACATAAAACTGTCGTCGAGATCACCGGCAAACTTTTAGGAAAGAAATTTGATCTTCTTATTCAGTATTTTGATCGTATGCGTCGCAATCGCAATGTGTTCTTTTATGATTCGCTCGACACAAATAACGAAGCTCAGGCGAAGAAAGCATACGAGACGGCAGTTTCGTTGCTCAAGGTTGTTAAAGGAATAATTCAGGAACATAATCCGCAGTTTCAATTTAAATTTTAGGAAGAATATATTTAATGCATAGAAACAAAGCACAAACACGACGAGAACTTATTGATAAACGGCTCAAGTTTTGGGGTTGGGATATTAAAAATATGTTTTAGATCGGAAATTTGAGACAATTTAACACAAAAATTTTTAAAAAAGAAATCAATGGGCTAATAAAGAATTTACATAAGCTGAATATTCTGATATAAATATTCATCTTTTATAATGTCCCTGTAGCTCAGTTGGATAGAGCAACAGCCTTCAATCAGGAGCCTTTGCAAGGAATTGAACTTGCAGAGTGGATGCCGCTAATTCGGTAGAAATCCATCGAATGTCGACGGGCAATACCGAGCTACCCTCAAAGGGGAGTGTAGAGACTTTACACGGCAGGGCTGAGATGCCCAAGAGAAAGTCCGGCCAGCAAGTCCGTAAGGATGGTCAGGGTAACTTGATGCTGGAAGCTAAGCTGTGGGTCGCCCGTTCGATTCGGGCCAGGGACGTAAATTTTTAGCCGGCGACAATAAATTTACCGGGCGCTCCGGAAGCGAAAAAGGGAAGTTTATGAAAACATTTGTCCGAGCGATATTTTTGGGATGTGTCATATTTTTTTTGTTGTCGCTGATTGCGGTTTCTTTCTATGTATATTTTTTTGGAAAAACCCAATTGGAAATTTTATTGACCAACCGTTTAGGGCGGCCGGTGACCATCGGAATGCTTTTTATTGATTTTCCTTTGGGGGTCAAAGCGTTTCACGCGCAGATCGCTGGATGGGTTAAAGCCAAGGAAATTCAGATTCAATTTTCTCCGGAGACATTGAGCGGCCGAACCGTGGTTATCTCGGGAATTAAGATTAACAGTCCGATTTTTCAATTTGGGAAATGGCCGAAGGACAACCCGGCTGCGGCGGGAGAGGCGAAGAATGTTGATTTGTCCTCCGAGGTAAAGCCCTTGCCCCATCGGGCGAAAGAGCCATCTTTAAAAATGAATTTTACTAAGCAAGTTTTGATCCGGGAAATCAGCGTTACACATGGCCGGGTGGCATTTCAGCCTGACGTTTTCGGCCGGGACCTGGAAGTGGTTTTGGAAAATTTGGAAGCCCATTCGGGGGAAATTACCTTGCCGTTGCGTTCCGAGCAGGTTATGATTGATCTTAAGGCCGCCTTGGACGCTCCGCAAACACCGTATGACGCCAGTGTGGTTATTGCTAAAGGCTGGGTGGATTGGCCGGGACGAGCAATGCAGGCTGTTAGTGAAATAAAAAGTTTAAACGGCGATAATAAGATCACTGCTCATCTCGAGTCTGTGCATAACGATTTATCTGTGCGCGGCCGGATCGACGCGAGCGATATGTTTACGTCTTTTGCCGGCTCTAAATCGAAAAAGAATAAAACCGGGGCGGTTTTGAACGCTTTGGCAGGAATCGGACTAAACCTTGGCGCTGATTTTAGTTTTAATACGAAAATGGATGCGCCCAAGTTAACGGATGTGCAATTTTCGGGGAGCATGGGCGTCAAAGAGTAAACTGCTTTGGCAGGAGGCGCTTGCGATTCAGGCGGATTGGGTGCTGGCAAAAGCATGGTTCAGTACATGACGCCGGGCGGACTATAAAAAACTTGCCCAGGTAATTTTTTCTGTTAATATAGGCATTCTTTTCTGCGTTTTATGCAATTTTTCCTTTCATGGTGGGTGTAGCTCAGTTGGCAGAGCGGAAGATTGTGGCTCTTCAGGCCGCGGGTTCAAATCCCGTCACTCACCCCATTTTGTACCAAAGACAGAACTTCTTCCGTGGAGGTTCTGTCTTTTGTTTTTACGGGGAGCGGGCAGGTGTATTCCATGGGCCTGTTGCGAAACGTACTAAAAAATGGTTATCCGGCACTCCGGACAGAGCTTTTTCGTCGCAAGAGCCGCTTGGCTCCCGCGTTCCCGCCTTAAAACCAGGGATTTTTCCGTCGGCGGGCAGACGGATCCCTTGGGGGGCGTTAAGCCCCCGCGTAGAGCGGCGGCGCGTTAATCGCAACCAACCGCTTTACGTTAAATACAATCGCCTCCAAGAATGCTTGCAGTTGAACCTTCGCAGTTCCCCGATAACGCGCGCGTTTTTCCCATTTCGAGAAAACACTTTCAAACGGCGCTCGTACTTGCGCCAGCCAACGGTCTTTGTCTTTGTTCTTCCCTTTCATGTTGTTTTTGAGCAGAGCCCCGCTGTGGCAATTCTTTTGCGCCATCGCGCTCTGCGCCGGCTTCAGACAATATGCCTTGTCTGCGATGACCATTCCTCCGTCGGGACAGACGCGCTTCATTCCGTCCTGATCCGGGACATTCGCCGGCGTGACTGCGATTTTCTTAATCATCCCCGACCCCATATCAACTCCGACGTGGGCCTTGTATCCGTACCAAAATTTACTTTTGCCTTTACATCCGAACCGGGCGTCTTTGTCCGCGGAATAATTCCCGACGTTTTTGTTGTTCAAACTTTCTTTCCTAAAAGTTTGCCGGTGATCTCGACGACAGTTTTATGTTGTTGCCCATCCGCAGGAAGATAACCGTAGGAAAATATAAGCGCGCGTCCCATGCGAACCATGGCTTGATATGAAATC
>JADFXT010000039.1 GCA_015233405.1 Candidatus Omnitrophota bacterium
ATCAAGACCGTGGACGTTTGGGATAATCTATCCAAGGCGTCTCGAAATTTTGTCGGCAGGTGAATTTGCGGAACGGTCAAGCGGTGGGATTGTTTGGCGGCACTGACGGCCACAGCCTGGTAGCGCGCGAGTTTCTTATCCAGCCGTTCGCCTTTAAGTTCTACCTCTGTCCGTGAGGTTATGACAGGAACGATTTCATCCACGCCAAGCTCCGTACACTTTTCAATGATGGTCTCGAACTTGCCTCTTTTCGGGATGGCACAAGCCAGAATAAGGCGCGGGCCTCCTCTTTCTTCTGATGATTTGATGTCGAGGATCTTTATCGTTGCTTCATTGGCAGAAAGTTTTGTGATGAGCCCGTGGGCTTCTTTTCCCTTACCGTTAAACACCAGGAGCTCTTGTCCTTCCTTAAGGCGAAGCACATTTTTAAGATGATGCAGTTCATCGGAGTTGTTGAGTATTATCTCCGTGGAGGAAAAATCTGTTTCAGGGCAGAAGAATCGGCGCATATTATTTTTGTGATGATTTTTTATGGGTTTTTAAATATTGTTTGGTTCGTTCGATCTGATTTTTGATGTCATTATTGGTCGGGTTAATCGACAATCCTTTTTCCCAAAAGAATAAGGCTACTTCCAGAAGTTCTAAGTTCCCTAGAAGTTTTCCTGTTTCCTGATAGATATATGAATTATTTGGAGATAATTCCAGTGCTTTTTCAAACAAGTCCAGCGCTTCGTCATTCATTTTATGGGAAGCGTAAAGGCTGCCAATCGAGGCCATAACAGCGCCATCATGGCAGTTAAGGAGGATTTGGGGGCTGAATTTAGTCGCTTGTTTGAAATTCTCGTCGGTTAAATAAATCTTTGCCAATGAATAGAACGCCGTGTCGTTAGAGCTTTTTTCAGAATTGGTAACCGATTCCTTTAATGATAAATATTTTAAAACGTTCGGCACCATTGTTTCCATTGCCGGATTGTTTTGGATGTTCAAGGCAACTGCTTTGACCAGGTCTTTTATGCCTGCTCCTTCATAGCCGAGCCCGAATAACGTCAGGCCTGATTGCGCGAAGTCGACATAGCCGACTTTCGGGTGCGGGAGTTCCCGAAGGCGGTCTCTTTTTTTGTAGCCCGCAACGGTTTCTTTAAGGATGCCGATGTCTGAAGCGGTATATTTTGTGGATTTTAAATTGTTTTCCAATTGGGCCGCTTCATCGGGCAGTGGAAATCGGCCGCGTTTGACAAAGGTAAAAAAAGATCCGTCCATAAAGACCAACTGCCAATTGGCGGCATTATTGATGTACTTAAGTATGTGATATTCCGGCACGAGCGATGAGTCTATGATGGCAATATCGTAATCGTATTTTTTATCCATGTAAGGAAAGAAAATGCCGGGGTTTCTCAAAATGACCATGTTTTCACGAAATAAGAATTTGTTGTATTGTCGTCCGTCAATAAAAGGTTTAAGCCTCGGATACCCTTCCCAGATCAAGTATCCGCCGGTAATGTCGGTGTTGTAGATATGCCCAATGAGGTTGTTCTTTTTAAGGAATTGGACTGTTTTAATGGGCGTAAAGGGAGAGTAACGTAACATTAAAGGATTTGTTGTTTTTCCCTGGAGATAAATTCTTTCATTTGTTCTTTCTAAAATTATTGTAAGAAGAAAAAAGATAAGGATCCCGTAGGCAATATAATTAAAGATCTTAAACGGCAAGGCTTGCCATATCTTTTTAAGATCTAAGTCCCTTGCTCCGTCAATGATAATATAGGCGCTTGTGAGAGTAAAAATGTCGATGGCGCGGCTTCCTTTGAGAAAAAGGAAAAGCGAAAACATAAACAGAAGCGAACAAAGGAATTTGTTCCTTTTGTTTGCCGCAATAGCCAGGATGCAAGATGCTATCAAAATAAAGAACCATATCCTGAAGAAAGAGTCGAATACTATGAGAGATGCCGGAGGCTGGAGTTCCAGAATTACATTTTGGAGCGTGTCAAAATAAATGAAATTTGGAAAAAGAAAAACTTTAAAAGGGTATAGAAATCCTTCTAGGCCATAAGGGGTGATGAAAAAAACACACAGGAATGCCGCCAAAATCAGGCTGAGGTCTTTGATCTTCTTTTTGACGGAAGACAATAATTGAGCTGCCGATTCCTGGAGGGCCATTTTGAAGTTAAACAATTCGACGACATTGGCAAAAAGAAAAAGGATGATCAGTAAGCTTCCGTAGACAAAGCATCCCATGTGAATATTGGCCCAGATAATGCCCAATAATGGCAAAAGCCAGAGTTTCTTTTGCCCTCCTCTATTTTGATAAGAATAAAGGATGATGAGAAATAGTTGGATGAAAATAAAGTTGAACGCAAAGGGTCTTAAGAAGCATCGGGTCGCCAGTGCTTTAACGATAAGGAAAGACAGGATGCAAATTAGAGCTGTGGGGAGTTTCTTTCGCGCGGCGCCAATAAAGATAAGAACAGCACCACTAAAAAGCAAGAATCGAAATAATTGTAGTCCTAAGAGCCCACAGGCGGAATAAACAAGGTAATAAATGACGCTTCCCAACCATTGCGGTGAGATGCCATGAATTGGCGAGTTCGTAAAGGAAAAGATATCTTCGTAGGGGATTTGGTGGTGCGTGATGATCCATCGGCCGGTAGCCAGATGCCACCAGACGTCCTCTGTTTCAATGGGAAGAAAGAATTGAAGGAAAAAATAAGTGGCGAAACTTAATAGAAAAACGATTTTCAAGCTTCGTTTGAAAAATAAAGATTGGAGCATGTTCATAAGGGCAGAGGCGCTTAAATTATTGAGTCCAGCTTTGCCCTCGCGGGCTTATCCGGGTCGTGATCGTTGTCGTGGGGTTCAAGGATGGATTGGCTGCTTCGTTTGGATTATCTTTCAGCGTCAAAGATAGTTCCACATAAAAAACTGAAGTTTCCTGATCCGCTTTGAGCCAGAAAGTTGAGTTAGTGATCTTATCGGATAGAATGGTTCCATGATTTGCTGCGCATCCTTCGATGGGGGTCCCGGTTTGTTCACAGCGGGTTAGGGTGTGGCTAGGATCGTCCCAGGTATAAGTGACCCAGGTATCGTCGCTATAATCAGTCGGAGTGTTATTCAGGTCTTGGCGGACTGAGATCGTTTTATGACTTGAATCAGTGATAATCCCGGGATTGGCAGCGCTGTTGCCGACGGCCTGTGAAACGTCTCGGGTGACCTGTCCTAAAAGGCCGATGGATTGCATGGACAGTAACGCGGATTTGTTGGTCGTGCTCTGCATCTGCTGGATAGCATAATTAAAAGAAACGACCCCCATCATGACGATCCCGATAAGGATCGTGGCGACGAGCAATTCGACAAGCGTTAACCCATGGTTTTTCTTATTCGTCATAGTTGATGATCATCTGGAGCCTGCGCATATTAAGGCCCTCTACATTTTCAAGCCACCAGGTAACGTTAAACCCGTTGATCGTTTCCGTTCGATTGATACCTACCGCTAAAAGGCTTTCATTGGTTTCCCAGGTTCGCGCGTCGATGGAGCTACGCAAGGACTCGATCATGGCCTTTCCTGCGTACGCCGCTTCAAGCCTTTTGGACGATTTCATAGCCTGGGGCCGCAAGGATGTGATCGTGGCAAAAATGCCGATGGCGGCAAGCATAAAAATGATCGAGGTAACGATGACCTCGACCATGGAGGCAAATCCGTATTTTTTAAGAGTTTTTAACATATCAATTGACCATAGTACAAACTTGCTGCAATGTCGGACAATCGTTGAAGCCTTCCCTGTGTACGCAGCAAGGATTGTTATCTCCCATCTGGCGCACAGATTCTACGCCGACTTCAAACCCATATCCCCATGCGTAAATTCCAAAGTTGTTGCCGGTGGTAGACTTGTAGGCATAACCAAATCCGTTAGGGATAATGTTCATATGAAAAGTGTTGTTTATGGCATCGGCACTCACTAACATTCCCGTGTAATAGTGTCCTGTCTCGGCTTTATAAATCTGGCATGCGGCATACAAGGACGTCAATTGTAGCATGACGTCTCTCTCGTGCGCTTTGTTCAGGGCTTTTTGATAGTTTGGGATGGCAAAAGCAGAAATGATGCCGATGATAACAACAACGACTATAAGTTCTAAGAATGTTAAGCCTTTCTTTTTCATATGTGTCCTTTTGCGTTTATCAGTTTTGCCATTATGGGCACGTTGGCGCGATCTGGCAATTTCCGGCATCGCCTTCTACACCATAAATGCTGCCAAGTATACAGCAAGGATTTGAAGGCCCAATGGGTGCT
>JADFXT010000003.1 GCA_015233405.1 Candidatus Omnitrophota bacterium
CCGAAATCTTTTGCCTGCCTGTCGGCAGTGCAGGTCGGGAATCCATGCCTTCAAAACTTCTGGAGCCCCGCCTAAACATTGCGGGGATGACACTTGTTTTATATCATTCAGGAATGACAATTATTTTGTATCATTCAAAAAAAACGATGGCTCATAAACCTTTAAACAGCTTCCTCCAATGGCAATGTGATCTTGATGGTCGTCCCCTCGCCGAGGGTGCTATCCATGTCGATCTTGCCTTTATGGTTATTGATAATACCGTAGCTGATCGACAATCCCAATCCTGTCCCTTTGCCAACTTCTTTAGTCGTAAAAAATGGTTCAAAGACTTTTTTCCTGATCTCCTCGCTGACGCCCATGCCGTTATCAGTAAAAGAAGCAACGATACTGTTTATTTCTTTCTGATGCGCTACAGAAATCACAAGTTTTTTCTGATACCCAGCCAAGGCAACCTTGCCCTGAGAAATCTGCTCTTGTTTATCGTCCATAGCATCGCGGGCATTCGTGATCATGTTGATCCATACCTGCTCGAGCTGATGAGGTTCTCCAAGGGGTCGAGGTAAATCCAGCGGAATGTTCTTAACGACTTCCACTTCATGAAGCCTAAGTTGTTCCCCTAAAAGAAGCAATGCCGAATCAATGGTTTCCGCGAGATCGACATGTTGAGAAGGACGAATTTCTTGACGAGCAAAGGCGCGGATATGCTGAATGGTCTTTGTCATTCTGGTAATGCACGCCTCAATGTCTTTGATGCCTTCTTCCAGAGTTGCTTCAGTCAAGACTTTCTTTTGCATAAATTTCTTAAACGTGGTGACGACCAGTGAAATCCCGCCAAGGGGCTGATTGATTTCATGCGCCAATCCTGTGGCCATTTCACCTAAAGTCGCGAGCTTGTCGGTCTGCACCAATTTAATCTTCATCTGCTCCATGTTCTCTTCGGACAATTTCTTGCTGGTCAACTCCCAAACAATATCAGCCAGATAAGAAAGACGCCCTATGTCATCCTGATCATAATCTTTAGGCTTATTGCCAACACCTAAAATTGCAACAACTTTACCTTCACGGAATATCGGCACAACAAGCTCGCGGACGACCTCAGCATGACCTTCCGGCATCCCGCGCTTGTTCGGCAACGACTTGTAATCGTTATGGATGACCGGTTTGCCTTCACGCACACAGTCTACCCAGACCCCGGCTTTGTCCATGCTGTAATGGGAACCTTCGCCTGCCGCAGTACAAAAATCTTTTTTCGTTCGCGTAGACCAAGCCTGCAGTGAAATATTTTTCTGGTCGGCTTCAATAAAATGGTAGAAGCTGATCTTACTCTCCGATATTTTTTCAATTTCATCGAGCGACAATTGTAGAAATTCATTTAAGGGATGCTGACCCACAGATTGGACAAGCCGCATGCGGACTTGCAGAAGCTCCGCAGAACGTTTGCGTTCGGTAATATCGCGGAAAGAAACAACGATCCCGATGATCTTTTCATTCTCAATTAATGGAACAGAACTGAATTCAACAGGAAAACATGTTCCGTCCTTTCGCCAGTAATATTCTTCACCGTGGCGAGCTTGTCCATCTTGCAAAGTTTTGTAATTCGGACATTCGGCGTCTAAATAAGGAGTTCCGTCAGGATGAGAATGATGCCAAAGAGAATGGCTGTCTTTACCGATAAATTCTTCTTCTTCTTCTTCTTCTTCTTCTTCTTCTATATACCCGAGCATTTTGAGCGCCTGGGCATTCACAAAAGTGTGTCTCCCTTTAATATCCAGCCCGAAGATGCCTTCACCCGTCGAGGACAAAATCGATTCCAGCTTCCGAGCGGCCTGCTCGAACCTGGCCCGCATTTCATTATTATCATCAAGCATGCTCGAGAGAATTTCGTGCGACTTGCGTGATTCTTCTAAGGTCTCTTCTAATTTCTGAGCTTGCTCTTTAAGGCGTTCTTGAGTTTCTATAAGCCGCCGTTCGTCCTGTTTTTGTTTGGTCAGATCAAGCCAAACGCAATAAAGGATCTGCTTGCCCTTAACTGAAACAGGCGTCAAAGATACCTGGACGGGAAAATCTTCACCGCTGGCCTTACGATGCATCCATTCAAATTGATGGAACCCTTTTTCATAAGCAAGGCGTATCATCTCGTCAGCTTTTTCCACAGAACTTCTTCCATCGGGCTGGATGGGCGGTGAAAGTTCAGACGGATGGGTCTTCACAAACTCTTCTCGCGTGGGATAGCCTAACATGCGGGTGGCAGTTTCATTGGCGTCCACAAATGTATTCTCACTAATAAGAAGAACCGCGTCCTTCGACGCATAAAAGACATCAAAAAATCTTCGCTCGCTTTCATCGAGCGCCTTCTCGATCTTTTTGCGTGCCTCGATCTCGTTATTAAGTAGCGTTATCGAAGCGGTTGTCTTTTTTAAATTCGAGGTCATAATATCAAACGCCCGAGAAAGTTGCCCGACCTCATCCCGTGTGGAAATGGCCACTTTATAATCGAGATTTCCACCGCCGACGACCTCCGCCCCTTTACTAAGTTTCTGAAGAGGCTCAGAAATATTCTTTACAATGTAGCCATAAACGCCCCAGACCGTCGAAAGGGTAATCAATAAGACCCAGAAAAAGATCCACTGTAGCATCACCAACGGCGCAAAGGCTTCTCTGGTATTCATCTCAGCTAAAATAATCCAATGATTTTCGGGAAGATATTCATACGAGCCAAGGACCTTGACGCCACGATAATCAGAAAAAATATCCATAGACGCATTAAGGCCCTGAGCATCTTTCCGTTCTAAGGCAAGCCTTGCGTTTTGTGTATCAACCTTTTGTTTTAAGAATGTATCTTTCAGATAGCGGGAAGGTGTGATCATATACCCGTACTTATTGATGATATAGATCTCTCCTGTCTCCCCCAACCCTGTCGTGTCTGTAATAATATTATTGAGGTCATCTAACTTGATCCTCGCGACAAGTACGCCCAAAAGAACATCCCGGCTCTCCTCAAAAAGCGGCACCGATACGGCCATTAAAGGTTGTTTTTTTGTCACGGAAAAATAAGCGTCCTTGATGAAGACGCCTTTTTGCCCGCCGAGAAAATAGGCATCGGTGGATTTGTCCTGCCCTAAACTGCTTTCATCGCTGGAGGCCACGATCCGGCCCGAGGAATCAAGGAGCATATATTCATAGACCAGATCGTCGGCTGACTTCTTGTTTTTTAAAAGTTTGTTCGCATTTAAAACCGCATCATTATAGCCGGGGTCATCCTTAGCCATTTTAAGCAGTTTCGGAAGCACCACGCTCTTTGAGGCCTGAACGACCGAAGACTTGAGCATCCTAAAATAAGTTTCAATGTGATTTTTACGGGCGTGAAGGTTAGCCTTAAGGTTCGTGGAGATGGACTTGGTCAAAGCTCCGCTGAAATTCCAATAAATAATACTGGCAGAAACCGCAATGACGAGAATCGAAGCGGCAAAAAAAACAAGGCGAATTTTGTTAGCAATTTTCATAAACATTCTCTCGATAGTGGATCCCCGACTAATTCATTCGGGGATGACAACATTTTTCCCATTCGGGGATGACAATCGTTACGCTTAGTTGTCATTCCCGAAATCTTTACCCCTAGCTGTCATTCCCGAACGCTTCTGTCGGGAATCCATTTTTAACTTAAATCTACGTACAAATCTTTCCACTCGGGATTATTCTTCTCAATCAACCTAATCTTCCACTGCCGATTCCATTTTTTCAACTGTTTTTCTCGTCCAATAGCGCTTCCAACACTATCTGTTGTTTCAAAATAAACCAAATTATAAACACAATATTTCTCTGTAAATCCTTTGATAAAATTATTTTTATGCTCATACACCCGTCTTAATAAATCATTTGTCACACCGATATACAATGTTCCATGTTTTTGACTAGCTAAAATATAAACATAATATTGCATATATGTGGATCCCCGACTAATTCATTCGGGGATGACAACATTTTTCCCATTCGGGGATGACAGCATTTTTTTACCCGTTCGGGGATGACAACATTTTTTCCCATTCGCGGATGACAATTATTTTATCATTCAGGGATGATAATCCTAGTACAAATCCTCCAATAACGTACGGTTGATGAATTTTGCTGCGTCCGGTTTCTTAAAAATCCTACCGTTCGCTAATTTAACCGCAACGATCGCGGTAAACGCGTCGGACCATTCTTTTGCTTCCGACGGATTTCGCTGCTTTTCATAATCCGACCACGCAAGCCCTTCAACCTGCTTTCGATATTCATCCGGCGTCACCTTATAATACTTGGCAATAATTCCGCTCGCCTCAACAGGGTTCATTTTGTAATATTGTAGCGCCTTAAACCAGCCGCGCATTAGTTTTTTCACTAATTCCGGATTCTTCTCTAGCAGATCTTTCCTGACATTTAAGGTATCAATAATGATGCCTGGATTTTCTTTGGAACTTGTCAGAATATGCGCGCCCGGCTTTTTTAGGGCCTCCGACACTTGCGGTTCCCAGGTGACGCAGGCATCGGACAAGCCATTTAAAAAGGCTTGCGCAACTTCCTCGGGGCGCTGAGGGACAATGGTCAAAGCATTTAACGGCAAGCCATGCTTATAAAATAGCGTCGATATAAATGTGTCACCCACATCATCTCGGGCTAAAGCGACCTTTTTTCCCGCCAAGTCTTCCAAGGTTTTGATGCCTTCATTGGCGACGATCGCATCCGCGCCAAAAGACATATCGAGCTCCATAACAGTCGCAATCGGCGTATCTTGAGCCGCTTTGGAAACAAGCAAGTCCATTGTTGCTGCTTCGCAATCTAGCATCCCCTGTTTAAAAGCATCGCGCCGCGCTGAATCCAATTGTTCGTCGATAAAGATAAGATCTACGCCCTCTTCTTTAAAAAATCCTTTTTCTTGGGCGAGATAAAATGGGCCGTAACCGATCCATTCTTGAGCAGCAATGGTCAAACGCGTCAGCTTCGGCTCCGCAGATTTTAATCCGCAACCGGCAATCGTTGTCGCCAGAAAAACTAAAAAAAATAAAAATATTCGTTTTATCACATTATCTCCTGGATCCCCGACTAACCCATTCGGGGATGACAATTATTTTATATCATTCAAAGATGGCAATCATTTTATATCCTTCGGGGAAGACAACTCTTTTTACTCCACACTGCTGTCATTCCCGCAATCTTTACCCCTAGTTGTCATTCCCTAAATCTTGCCTCCAGTTGTCATTCCCGAAATCTTTACCCCTAATTGTCATTCCCTAAATCTTGCCTCCAGTTGTCATTCCCAAAAGATTACCCCTTCTGTCATTCCCGAAATCTTTACCCCTAATTGTCATTCCCTAAATCTTGCCTCCAGTTGTCATTCCCGAAATCTTTTATCGGGAATCCACGCCTTAACCTTTGTGGTTCCCCGACCAACCCATTCGGGGATGACAATTATTAGTCTGTTGTCATTCCCAAAATCTTTACCCCTAATTGTCATTCCCGCAATCTTTAGGCGGGAATCCATAAATGCTTTTACCCCCTGGATCCCCGCTTTCGCGAGGATGACAACTTTAATTTGAAAAACTATTTTCCCTTTTCCTTCTTCAGTTTTTCGATTTCTTTCTTTAACTCAAGGATGCGCTCTTCTCTGCCCACACTCGCGTCACGAAAAACTTTCAAATCATTCATCCGCGCGCGCAATTCTTCTTCCACTTTCCTGCGCTCGGTAATGTCCCTCGCGATGGCAATCACATGTTGCGGATGTTCCGGCCCGAGGGCAGAAAAACGGATCTCAACCGGAAAGACCGAACCATCTTTTCTTTTATGAACACCTACAATCAGGGCTTTCTTTTCCTCAACAACTTGACGATGAACTTCTTCAATATCGTCGGGCTTAAGATGAATTTCAATGTCCTTCGCAGATAACTGCAACAGTTCTTCCTTGCTGTATCCAAGGTCATAACAGGCCTGTTGATTACAATTTATAATCCGTCCACTCTTAAGATCAACGACATAGATCGCATCGCCGGCAAGATCAATATAACATTTTAATTCCTGTTCGCTTAACCGTAGGGATTCCTCCATATTCTTTCGCTCAGTGATATCAACGACAATCCCTGCTATGCGACGAATAGTGCCTGATGAATCGAGTTTGGGTTGTCCAGTCGCCCAGATCCAGCGCACAACCCCATCAACGCGCTGGATACGGCATTCGAAGTCCCATTCTGTTTTGTTCTCGATCGCTAACCGAAACTTGTTATCCACCATCTTGCGGTCTTCCAGTAGCACGTGTTCCATAAATTTTTCATAAGTCCACGAAGGAAGAAGTTCGGTATAGCCGAATATCCGATCGTGTTCGATCGATCGAAAAGCTGTGTGGTCTATGAGATCGAGGTCCCATGACCCTACATGGCTTGCTTGAAGTGAAAAGGATAGACGATCCTGGGCATCCCGTAATGCGTTTTCAATATTCTTCCGCTCGGTAATATCCATTATCATTCCCAACAGATGATCCTGGCCATTGATATTTACTATTTCCATGGAAACCAGTTGTTCTCTTATTTCTCCTGTCTTCCGACGGATTTTGGCCTCATATTGTTCCACTTGTCCGCAGCTTTTCAATTCCGAAATCATCCGCGCGCGCTCTTCAGGATAAAGCCAGATGCCAAGCTCACTTGACGAATGTCCGATAATCTCTTCACGGGTATAACCAACGATCTTAAGAAAGGAATCATTAACATCGACGAATTTATTATCTGACACCCGGCTAAGACCCGTACCAATGGGGTTGACGCGAAAGATGGTTGAAAAACGATCTTCGCTGTCCCGTAAAGCCTGCTCCGCGTTCTTACGTTCAGTGATGACGTCAAATAAGGACACAAAATAATTTTTCTCAGGGCTGTAGACGGAGACGGAAAACCATTGTTTTAAAGATTCCACGTATCTTTCAAACCGTTCAGCTTTCCCGGTTAAAGCGACCCTGCCATAAATATCGAACAGTTGAGGATCCATCTTTTGAATATCTGGAACAACTTCGGAGACTTTTTTCCCAACGACATCTTTAAGCCCCGTCAATGACTCAAAGGCGTTGTTAACACTTAGATAAATAAAATCCTGCGGCCGGCCCTGCTCGTCAAACAGCATTTCGCAATACGCAAATCCGTTTAACATATTCTCAAAGAGCGAACGATAAAGGAGTTCACTTTCCCGTATCTTCTCCTCGGCTCGTCTGCGAATAGTAATGTCAAAGGCAAAATGCATGTAAAGGTTGTCGGAGATCGGGATCCAGTGGGCATCCCAGACAACTCCGCCGGCTTCGACTTCAAGATGCTGGGCCTTGCCGGTCGACCAGAGGGCAGGAGCCATGCACCAGGGACAAGGTTTATCCTGCTGGCCCCATGTGCTAAAACAACACTTGCCTGGAATAGCTCCAACATCGACGCCCGCTTTATTCGACGCAACGATCTCACGAGTAAAAGGCCTAAGAAGAAGAGCCGTGCCGGGAAAGGAATCCAAAAGAATCTGATTCAGCCTATTTTTTTCCTGTAACGCTTCATCCGCTTTCTTGCTCTCGGTGATATCCATAAATACCGTGGCGAACTGTCTTCTTGATATCGAAAAAGCGGAGATCAGAAAATGTTTGTTCATCGGAGGAAAATAAGTTTCAAACCTGATAGACTCTCCGGTCTCAGCGACTTTAGCATATTGCTCTAAAAACGGCGGTTCGTTAGCCCCATAGAGTTTTGAGGCCAAACTTCCGACGGCCTTATCCCGAGAAATCCCTGTAATCTCCTCAAAAGATAAATTGGCATCAAGAATACGGTAATCGACCACTCGTCCTGATTCATCTGTGACAATTTCATGAAGGCAAATACCTGAAATGCTCGAGGCAAATAAAGCCGCATATCTTTTCTGACTTTCCTGCGCAAGTTCTTCCGCTTTTTTGATGTCGGTAATATCCCTGGTGATACAATAAAGCATTTTATCGTCGACGAATGGAGTTGCTGTCCATAGCAGATGCCGAATAGTTCCATCTTTGTGAAGATATCGGTTCTCGAAATTGATAGTCTTATGCCCAGCTCGAAGATGAGCCATTTCAGCAATAGTTTTCTGCTGATCCTCCGGATGAACAAAACTTAAAAATGGTTTAGCTAAAAGTTCTTCGCTCGTATAGCCGAGCACTCTTTCCCAAGAAGGATTGATGAGCTTCAAGTAACCATCCATTCCGGCAATAGAGATCAGATCAAAGGACAGATTGAAGATGCGGTCATATTTTTCCTGCAAAATCTTGCGTTCGGTGATGTCGCGTCCGACGGACTGGATCTCGGACAATTTACCCTGTTCGTCATAGATGGCCCGATTGACAAACTGCATCCAGTGCAATTCTTCTTTTGCCGAATAAACCCGGTTCTCGATCTCAACGATGGGATTATGCGGCGATAGGGCCTCCAACTTTTCTCGGATGATTTCAAGGTCGTCGGGATGGGCGTGAGGAAACCATTTATGCCCTATCAGATCATTGTAGGACTTTCCAAAAAACTGACAGAAGATATCATTGACGTAGACAACGGTGCCATCGGGTTTAAAGCGGCCAATGATCTCTGTCTGGGCTTCAATGACACCCCTAAGACGTTCTTCGCTCTCACGCAACTTTCTTTCGGTGCGTTTGACGACCGCTCGAGATTCCTCAAGTTCACGAACCCATTCCCTCAGGCCCTTTTCTCCCGCGGACCACAAAAGGCGTTCTTCTTCATCGCCTTCCGTATAAAACACATTACCCTTATCAATATCGAATAAAACACTTCTTCGGGTCGTGCCGCCGACGGATTCGGCCTTGATCTTTATTTTTTTCTTTCGTAACAGTTCAGTCACAGAATCAAGATTATTCTTGGCCGTCGTATCATCTGAGCGTTTCAGCACATTTCCAGCTCCGACCAAACAGACCTCAAGGTCATTGATATCAGCGCCCAGCACTTCCATTTGTCTTAAAAGCTCGTCGATGGCATTACCGGCGTAGCGGGTCTTTTGAGGAGTTTCTTCATGCGGAGAATACCAGGGAAGCATGACATGGGCGAGGCCGCCCACTTTTTTTTGTAAACTATACGCAGAGACGATCACGCAGGAACCGATCGCGGAAGATTTAAGAAGATCTCCCGCTCTCCCGACGGCAACTTCTCCTGTCATGACGTCTTTGATTTTGGACATGGGCGGTTCCTTATAGCTATCAGCCTTCAGCTTTCAGCGGGCAGCTCTACCTTTTTTTATTCCCACTTCGCTCTTAGTTGTCATTCCCGAAAGTTTCTGCCTGCCTACCGTCAGGCAGGTCGGGAATCCATGCTTTTAAACCTTCTGGATCCCCGACTAACCCATTCGGGGATGACAATTATCAGTCTGTTGTCATTCCCGCTTCACACCACGCTGTCATCCCCGCAATCTTTAGGCGGGGATCCACGTTTCAGCCTAAATCTGCATACAAATCTTTCCATTCTGGATTACTTTTCACAATCAGCCTAATCTTCCACTGCCTATTCCATTTTTTCAGCTGTTTTTCTCTTGCGATAGCGCTTCCGATGCTATCTGTTGCCTCAAAATAAACTAAATCATGAACACGATATTTTTCTGTAAATCCTTTGATAAAATTATTCTTATGTTCATACACCCGTCTTAACAAATCATTCGTCACGCCAATATATAATGTTCCTTCTTTTTGACTAGCTAAAATATAAACATGATATTGCATATGTGTGGATCCCCGACTAACCCATTCGGGGATGACAATTATTTTATATTATTCGAGGATGAAAATTGTTTTCATTCATTCGAAGATGACAATTGTTTTCATTCATTCGAAGATGACAATTATTTTCATTCATTCAAGAGTGACAATTGTTTTACATTCATTTGAAAATGACAATTGCTTTGCATGCATTCAAAGATGACAAGAAATGAATGAACAAAAAACTGATCGCTGACAGCTGAAGGCTGATAGCTTATTACGACACGCCCCCTTTATACTGCTCGGGACGGCCCAATTCTAAACATAACTTGTTGACTTCTTTCTTAAGCTCTATGATCCTTAGCTCTCTGTCGACCATAAATTTATTCATCTTTTCTAAATTGGCCATCTTCTCTTCAAGCTCGCGTGTTCTTTCTTGGACTTGAGCTTCCAGGGAATATTTGGCTTCTGCCAATTCACGTGTGCGTTCTCTGACTTTCTCCTCGAGACCTGCCTGTGAAGTTCTCAGAGCTTGTTCATTGGCCAATAATTGTTGATTGGTCGCACGCAATTGTTGTTCGGTCGCTAATAACTGCTGATTAGCCGCCTTCAATTGCTGCTCATTAGCCGTCAACTGTTGATTGGACGCGCGCAATTGCTGTTCCGTCGCTGACAACTGCTGATTGGCCGCCTTCAATTGCTGTTCATTGGCCCTTAATTGCTGATTAAGAGCGCGGAGTTCATCTGTCTTTTTCTTTTCTACCGCCAAGCGTGCTTCCGCAAAGGCAAATTCTCTTTCTTTCTGCATGAGATCTTTTATATTTTTGGCCATCGCGTTAAAAGCCTTGGCGAGGTCGCCGATCTCATCTTTAACGGTGACATCTATTTTATAATCCAATTGACCCTTGCCAACCATTTCAGCCCCATGGCTTAATTTGAGAATAGGATTTGCAATAGACTTTGCCACAGCTAAGGCCACAAGGACCAATAAGACAATGAAGAGGATAAAAATAGTCTCGACGATTTCTTCTAATTTATTGATGGACGCAAAGGCTTCCTCGACGTCAACCTTCGCAACAAGCCCCCATCCTAAAACAGAAATAGGCCGCCAGGCAGATAAAACTTTTTTCCCTCGATAGTCAACGCTTATTCCGGAGCCTGTTTCCCCGAGCGCTGCTTTTTGCGCGGGAATCGCTTCTTGTGATCCTAACGGAACCGTCTTTTCTAAAGCCGCATCCGGAGCTCCTTTAAGAGGGCTTAAAAATAAAACTTTGTTATCCGCGGTTTTCTTAACGAGTAACACTTCCATACTGGGCCCAAAAATTTTCACTTTTTGCGTTATTTCATACATAGGACGCATGCATAACTCCACATACACCAACCCCGCAAATTCATTTGCACTGCCAGAAACCGCCCCGGCCAGATCCAAACAATACGGATGCTCTTTGCTATCGAATCGATGGACCTCTCCGATATACGCACTGGCTTTGACTTTTTGAAGAACCTCTTCTTTATTGACGAGAGGCTTATTCAGCTCAATCTGATGCTGCGGATTTGTGACATAAATGACAATTCCCTCTTTATTGACCAGCATAATATCGACGTAATTGTAAGCCTTTTGCATGATCACCAATTGTGCATCAACTGTTTTCTTGGCTTCTACATAGGAAAGATTGGAAGGATCATTTTTGAATTGGTCTAAAACCGGAAGAAATGATTTTATGACGTTACGATTCTGTAGGATAAAAAGATCACTTTTGCGCTCTAAGATATAATCATTGATCGTGTTGGCTTTAAACTCGGCATTGGCCTCGAGGGCATGAAGAATTTGTACCTGCAAGCTATTCCGAGAATTATAAAAAATAAAATACCCGACCAAAAGCATCGGGATCACGGCAACCGCCAGGAAGGTGACTGTTAATTTACTTTTGATTCTCATAGAATACCTTTCGGCTGTCAGCATTCAGCTCTCAGCTAAAAATTTCTTGTTTCCCAGATTTTAGTTGCCAGCCTAGCTGAATGCTGACAGCTGACGGCTATTTTTGCTCCAACTCCTTCTTTAATCTCTCCACTTCTTTCTTAAGTTCCAAGATACGCTCTTCACGTCCGACGCTGGCCTTATAGAAAACTTCAAATTCCCGTAACCGTTTTTTCTCTAATTCATCCGCTTTCTTGCGTTCGGTGATATCGACCATAACGCCGACCATGCCCGCCACCTTACCATCAGGCCCAACGAAAGAGGCCCTGTTAAAAATAACATCCCGCAATGTCCCGTCAGCAAATTGGACCTTGCCTTCATCTATTTCTGTGCTGGGGCTATTCATCAGTTTTAGGTCACCCGCATGATATTTTTCCGCTAACTCTCGCGGAACAAGATCAAAAACCGTTTTACCAATAATGTCCTGACGGGCTACCCCATGGATCTCGGCAAATATTTTATTACACCCCTGAAAGACACCGCGTACATCCTTATAAAAAACAGCATTAGGCATCGCGTCCATCAAGGTCTCCAATCGTCGTAACGTCTCTTGACGCCCATTTTCAATTTCCCTACGCTCGGTGATATTCTCGAGGGAAAAGAGAATATGCCGCTCGTGCTTGATCTCAATCGGCGTGGCGTTGACTTGAAGCCAAACAAGTTTATGTTCTCCGCTTGGCGTATGGATAATTCGTGAAACCTCAGCGCCTCTGACGGGTTGACCCGTCTTAAGGATCATTTCTGCCATCGAACGAACTGGACAGGTTTTGCACTCCGCTGTTTTACCGCAGCCTTCCTCTGTTTCCTTGGTCTGGATGCAGCTTAAAGCATCACCGAATTGCTGATCGACAACAGAAAAGAAATCCTGTCCGCCCATATTAAGAACAATCTGATTAAGCTTCTTAACCTTAAGCTGGCTGTCGACAAGTAATAACCCGACCTGCGCGGAATCAAAAATGGTTTCAAGGTTCTTATGTTCATCCTCGAGCTGGGACATCAGGCCCTCTAAAAGAATCTCCCGCGTCTGTGCACTCTGACGGATTTCCTGTTCGTGTTGATAAATCAAAAAAAACAGAATAAAAAGAACGGCAAATAAAAAGGTAATGAAAATCGGCATTAAACGATGCTGGTCGACATTCTTACTCCAATCGTCAGCCAAAACATCCGACCCTAAAACAGCCACAACTTTTCTGGATGAAGAATCAATGACCGGCACAAAACTCGATATAAAAGCCCCCCAGGAATCCGTGTACGGTCCGATAACGTCCTCTTTGCCAGAATGAAAAACATTGATCAATCCTTCCGGAGCGTCCGTATAAACTTCGCCGGGAGAAGCGGTCGGCCTTAGCGCAGCAGCCTCGTAGCGCGCCGGCTCTGTATCCGCATAAAAAAAGATTTTGCCGTCTCTTTCCCCCATTAAACAAACATAGCGCGTGCCCAGGACATTATCGCCCATTTTTTTCATCTGCTCTTTGATCCTCTGATAATCCGGACTTGCCGTATCCTCAGGGGTTCCCGTCAATTTCTTGACGCGATCGGTATTAATACCCGCTGCAAAACCTTGGGAGATCCTTAGAATATCTTGTTTTTCCTGTCGTATCGCACGAACGCCAACTTGATCCGTAAAAATTCCCCCTAAGATAATCAGTGTCAAGATCACGCTAGATAATACCCAAGAATGCGCAGACGTTTCTAATTTATGAATATTGGTTGTCCTGTTATAACGGTTCCAAACGAAGATGGCCAAGGTAAAAGCCAGAATAGCCCTTAAAAGCTGGACAGGAAATTTAAGAAAAGAAAAAAACACGTCTTGATTGATGGCTGAGGCTGGAAGGAATGTCCCTTTAGGCGCAAAATATTGTGTGACCACATAACAACTGAGCACCCAGGCAATGATGGCAAAAGACTGTTTGTCGTCTTTTTCATTAGCCGCCGAGATGATAATGACCCTTGCCGCTAAGAGTCCGCCGACAACGCCAAAAATATAACGCGAAAGAATATTAATGCCGGTAAGCCCGCCGAGCGTCCAGCCTCCATCCAATGTGATGAATAATAACGGCGCATAGATCCAAAGTCCGCATATTTGTCCAAACCGTTTCTCAGCGTCCTCGCGGGCAATTTCAACAAAACACAAAAAAGACAAGATAAGCAGCGTTGTCCTGACGATCTTAAATGAAACGCTGTCTCCCATGCTCAATGCGAGCATGTCCATCCATTCCGTAATGCCATGTAATAATCCAAAGAATGCGATCCATTTCCAGAAGGGCTGTGCTAGACGTACGCGGGAAAGGAAAAAACTGGTTATGGAAAGCAGGAAAAAGGATAGGCCATAAACGAAGAAAATATAATCCATTTGAGCTATGAAGAATTCGCGCATAAGTGTCCTATTTTATCATATTTTAATAATAAGAATATTTATTTTAATTTGATACGGCAGGACAGGATTTTAGGCTATTTTTTCTTCGTATCCCACTTATCCAGGATTTGATTGATACGCGATTGGACTTTGTCTTTCATCTCTGCATCCATCAAGAGCTCGTCCAGAATGGCCTGATGTTCTTCCGCCATGACGATGATGTCGCGCTGAAGTTCGATCATCTTTATTTCCATCCGGCGCTTCTCAATGGCGTGATTGAGCGGATAAATCACCTTATCCTTGCTCTCGATCGGTTTAAGGATATAGTCAAAAGCTCCGTCGCGGACAGCTTCTTGACAGCTTTCTAACGTGGCATACCCGGTGAGGAATATCAAGGGGATGGTTTTCTTGACGTCATTAAGATATTTCAGCAATTCATGCCCCGTTTTGCCGGGCATCTTTAGGTCGCTGATGATCGCCTCGATCTCGTTGTTCGTCTCGATGACCTTGATGCCATTGTCAACACAATTGGCCGTGAAGATTTTAAAACCGCAGGATTCTAATAGCTCGCCTAAGGATTCGCGGATCGCATCGTCGTCGTCAACTAAAAGCACACATCCTTGGTGATTTGTTTTTGGCATCTCTAGTAACCTCCTATTATCCTTGCTGTCATTCCTGAAATCTTACCCTTTAGCTGTCATTCCCGAAAGCCTCTGCCGGGAATCCATGCCTTCAACCCCTTTTGGATCCCCGCCTAAACATTGCGGGGATGACAATCCTTAGTTTTTAGCTGTCATTCCCGAAATCTTCTGCCTGCCTACCGGTAGGCAGGTCGGGAATCCATGCCTTCAATCCTTTTGGTTCCCCGACTAATTCATTCGGGGATGACAATCCTTAGTTTTTAGCTGTCATTCCCGAAATCTTCTGCCTGCCTACCGGTAGGCAGGTCGGGAATCCATGCCTTCAATCCTTTTGGATCCCCGCCTAAACATTGCGGGGATGACAACAAGGAGATGCAGGGATGACAGATAATGACGGGAACAACCTTTTATAATTTATTCAATTCCTCGTTAATATCCTTAACCAAATTCGCTTCTTCCGCCAAGTTCTTGTTTTTATCGACGGGAATGGCAAAATAAAAGACCTTACGATTGTCTTTGATCTTTGTAAAGCTGATAATACCATTGTGGTTCTTGACGATATTATAACAGACCGATAATCCTAAACCTGTTCCTTTTCCGACGGGCTTGGTGGTAAAGAACGGATTGAACAATTCCGATTCCGTCCCTTCTTGAATAGGAATGCCGTTATCGATCAAGCCGACTAAAACGCAATTCTGTGCCGCCAACATCTTCGAAAAGACATGGACCTTGCCGCCGACTTGCTGATTGAAGGCCGCATCGACAGCGTCGCGGGCGTTGACTAAAAAATTCATCGCAACATCCTGGATTTGGTAACGGTCGATATAGGTCTTGGGCAAATCTTCCATTAGATCGACGGTGATCTCAATATTATGGTCTTTTAACTGCTGCGTAAAAAGATAAACCCCGTCTTGGACAGGGCGATTAACGGATTCATTAAAATAATTCCCGGTCCTGCCGCTCGAATATTCATGCAAACGTTTGACGATAGTCCCTAAGCGCACGAACTGGTCTTTGATTTTATTGATCTTTTCTTTTATTTTATCATCGGATGAAATCGCTGGGTTCATCAAAAGGATCTCCAAGTGCGATGAGATCGCCATTAACGGCTGGTTCATTTCATGAGCGACACCGGCGCCTAATTCTCCGACGGCGGTTAATTTTGCCGCCTGTAAAAGCTGGGCCTGCTGGATCTTCATTTTCCGGTGCACAGCCTCCAGGTCCTGGACATAACTATCTAACTGTTTCTGCAATTTCCGCTGTTCAACGGCCCGTTTCATATTGATCTCAAGCTCGTCATAATCGACAGGCTTGGTCAAATAATCGAACGCGCCTTTACGCAAAGCCTGAATGGCGGTCTCCACACCACCGTGGCCGGTCATGATAAAAACTTCCGTCGGGATATCAGTCTTTTTGATTCTCTCTAAAACTTCAATCCCGTCCATCCCGGGCATTTTAACGTCCAGCAAAACTAAATCAGGCTGGAATTTACCGAATTCTTCAAGACCTTTCGGGCCGTTTTCCGCTGTGATCACTTCGTAATCGTCCATCTCTAAAAGTCTTTTTAATCTGTCACGGAGGATCTCTTCGTCATCCACGACCAGGACTTTAATTTTAATTTCCGGCGTCATCTATCCCTCCAATAGGCAGGAACACACTCATCGTTGTTCCCTGTCCTTCTATGGTTTCCACTTCAATTTTTCCTTTATGGTTTTCAATGATCCCAAAACTTATTGATAAACCTAAGCCCGAGCCCTTCCCCACTTCTTTCGTGGTCCAGAACGGCTCAAACATTTTTGCCTTCTTCGCGGGCGACAACCCGATCCCTGTATCCGTAAAGCTGACCTGCACCATTTTCGTCGTCGGGTCATAGACTTGCGCAATAGTCAGCTTTTTTTGATAGTCCGGCTGCGGAGGCAACCGTCCATCTTTTATCTTTAATTCTCTTTCATCCATAGCATCGCGGGCATTGGTGATAAGATTTATCCAAACCTGCTCCAGCTGAAAAGGCTCGCCCGAAATCTTGGGGATGTCAGGCGCAATATCAAGCACGACCTCGATCTCATGAAGTCTCAATTGTTCACCTAAAAGGCTCATCGCCGATTGGAGGGTCTCCGCCAAATTCACTTCGATAAACCTTAAAGCATCCTGACGGGCAAAGGTGCGAATATGCTGAATAATCCTGGTCATACGTTTAATGGATTTTTCAATGTCGGCGACGTCTTCGAGGAGCATTTTTTCAGAAAGCTTGCCGCGTTCGATGGACTTCTTGATGTTGGCACAGATAAGCGCAATGCCGCCTAAAGGTTGATTGATCTCATGCGCCAACCCGGCGGACATTTCACCCAGCGTCGCTAATTTGGAGGTCTGGAACAACTGCGTCTGCGTCTGAGTGAGCTCTTTGGAGCGCTCTTCAATACGCCGCTCGAGCTCTTCGTTCATCTTGGCAATGATTTCCGATGAAATTTTTAACTCACGGCTGCGGTATAAACGGTTACGGTTTAAATTAATATTGTCGACCGCTTTCCGGACGGAAATCAAGAGCTCGTCGAGATTAATAGGTTTGTTAAGATAATCCAAGGCGCCGGCGCGCAGCGATTCAATGGCCAAGGCCTCATCTTTTTCTCCGGTAGCGACAATCCCCTCAATGTCCTGATAGCGCTTCTTAGCGTTTTGGAGGACCTCAATACCGCTCATGTCGCCTAAATTAATATCAGTGACCAAAACGTCGATCTTATTATTTTCAATGATGGCCAGACCGTCTTTGCCATTCTCGGCGGTCATCACTTCATAGCCTTCCTTCTCCAAAAACCGTTTGATCGGCCGAAGCACGGCGGTATCATCATCCACCACAAGGATGCTGTTTTTAAACGACATCTCTTCTTTTTGCGCTAATTTTTCCTGCGCCCGTCCCAGAGAAGCGCCGAGCTCCTCGAACTTAATGGGCTTTTCCAGATAATCAATGGCGCCCCGGCGTAAAGACTGGATAGCCACTTCCTCGCTGCCGTATCCAGTGACAACAATAATTTCGCAATTGGGCCTAAGCTCTTTAGCTTGTTTAAGGAATTCCAGCCCATCGACATCGGGGAGTTTGACATCCAAAAGGAGGATATTAATCTCTTCCCGAGCAAAGATCTCTAAACCGCTTTGGCCGTCCCCGGCGAGGAAGACTTCGCAATATTGCCTTTTAAGTTCCCGGCTGAGCTGTTCGCGGGTCAGTTGGTCGTCATCTACGATCAAAACTTTACGTGTTTTCATTATCGCTCTTTTCTAAGTATTTCCATTTTCAATAAGCGGAAGAATTGAGCTCTATTCTTTCCTCTCATGCTCAATCAAAACCTTGACTTCGTATACCATAACAAATATTTCCCATTCAAGCAACTCATCTTGCGACTTACCCTTAAATGATGCGACGTATCAAAAAAAAGACGAACTTTCAAAAAACATAAGATATTCCACTTTATGATCGCCGACTTCTCAGGCAACGTAATCTCGCTATAATTGAGCGATCAATTCACTGTTCTCTTTTGTTTTCTCACCTAATAATCTTACCTTCGCATGTTGCTCGTCCAGCCGTCGGCGCATTTCTTTCGAGTCCTGAATTTGAACATGCAACGCCGACTGGATCAGTTGTATTTCGGACTCCAATCTTTGTAAAAGACCATTTTTTTCTCTGATCGATGTGTCCCATTTTTGTTTTTCTTTTTCTATTTCGAAATTTTTTATTTCCATTGCGCGCTCTAGCTGCCCTTTTAAATCCTGAATGTCGGCATCTGCTTTCTTAATGGCTTCCGTTTTCTGCGCCAATTCTAATTTCATAGCTTCTAAATTTTTAGCAGCGTCTACAAAACCAATCTGCGACGATTCCATTTGCTTTAAACTCGCTTGCAGCTTTTGGATCTCCAAATCAGATTTCTTTAAAGCCTCTGTTTTCTGCGCTAATTCTATCTTCACAGCATCTAGATTTTTAGCCGCATCCGTAAGACCAGCTTGCGACGATTCCATTTGCTTTAAACTTGCTTGCAGCTTCTGGATCTCCAAATCAGACTTCTTTAAAACCTCTATTTTCTGCGCCAGTTCACTTTTAACGATTTCCAAATTCTTTAACGCTTCAGCAGAATTCTTTTGCGAGCTTTCCAACTGTTTTAAGGAATCCTGCAAATTTTGGATCTCCTGATTTTTAATGCGCAGGTCCTCTGTTTTTTGATTGATCGTGGCGTTAAGATTATCAATCTGTGTCTTGATTTCTTTAAGTTCCGCATCCTTTTGTTTCAATAAAACATCTTTATCTGCGACGAGCTTCTGGGCTTCTTTCTCTTTTTGAGTATTGGCTTGGGCATTCGTCAGTTTCTCTTCTAAAGCATTTTTCTCTTGCTTAAGTTGCTGTGCTTGCTGCGTCAATTTCAGGATATCCGAAGACTGTTGATTAAACTTATCTATCTGGCTCTGCAATTCCGTGCGTAAGCGAAACGCCTCATTATGTGTTTTTTGTATTTCATCATTGGCATTACTGATAAATAGATCTTTCTCACGCAAGGCCTTTTCCATCTCTTGTGCGTTGCCTTGCCCCTGGGATTGTTGTTCTAAAAACGATTGATTGACCCGGTCGAGGTCTTGCGTCAAGCGGTCGATCTCTTTATCCTGACGGAGCATATTCAAAAGGATCAGGATACTTCCACCGACGATAATTAAAAGATAGATAGAGACAATGATGAGCATAGGATTTTATTATTTCTTCATTTGGCGCAGTTTTCTTAATCGTTCCAAATTCTTATCAATACCCTTGGCTTCTTTTTCATCGACGCCAACCTCTTCGATATTGCTTTCAACTTCTTGATGTTTATAGAGAGCGGATAAGTCGACCAATTCCGCATCTGCCGCCTGTTTGATCTCATGAATCCGGGTTGCACGCACCTCAATAGGCAAGGATTTAAGCTCTTTGAGCATCCCCATGAGCCGGTCGGAGATTTTATCGCCGAGAGCATCCAACGAACCTTGTAATAATTTTTCTAATTGGGCGGTTGTGTCGATGGGTTGCGGATGTTCGGCTTTTTGAATCACAACTTCCGGAGCCACGACGGGAATTTGCGGCGTCGATTTCTCTATCCGCTTTTGGAGGACAACTTCTTTAAGCTTTGTATTTATCGCAGCCTGGTCTTCTAAGGATTTATTTAAATCTCTTTCTATGGAAAGAAGCTCGTCGTTGAGCTCCATCTGCGTCTTTTTGATCTCGACCACATTCTCAGATAAATTTTGAATAAGGATATTGAGATCCATAGGCAAAAGTGACCGCTCCTGGTTAACGATAGCTGTTCGTTTCTTCCGTATTGATCGCGTGAAATAAACAACCGCGGGTAACGCTCGTAAAAGGCTCGTCGGATTTCTTTATTTCGCCGACTCTAAACCCTAACCGGACATTTATCAGCTCCTCTTTGACCACGTCGAGAAAATTTCCGACCAAAGACGACCCGCCAGCAAAAACGATGTCAATCGGGTCCCTAAACTGTAACGGCTCTTTACTGTTGCCGAAGACCTGGGCCATACTTTCTAAGAAATAACGGATATAATTCCGGTAATAAATGGCTATCGCTTCTTCCTCGCGCGATTTTGGGCTTTTTAAATTCATGCCTTGTTCTTTGATGGTCGTGGCCTGGCTAACCGGAATATTTAAAACCGTGGCCGCGCTTTTATCGATCCAATCTCCGCCGCGGGTTATGGAAAAAGACAATACCGGGACCGACCGGTAGGCCGCGCAGACATTGACCATTCCTCCGCCGCAGGAGACGCCGATACCCGTAAAATCTTTATACTCAAGTTCAGACAAGACGACCGCGTACCCTTCATCAATCACAATCGGATGAAATCCTAACGTCCGCAAAATACCTTCAAAAACGCCTCGATGATAAATCGTATCCTGATTACGGTCGATCGGATTTGCCGGAATGGAAAAGCAACAGATCTCTCCTTCTCGTCGAGCCGGCCAAAGAATATTCTGGACGATCAGTTTAATGATCGGAATAGATTCCGACTCAGAAGGATTTAAGATCCCCACGCTCATCGACCGCTGCACTTCGCGGTTAAAAATATTCGCAAGGTTCAAAGCAAGATTCCCTAAGACAAACATATTATTTCCCAAGGAGGCGTATTTGATCCGCAATTTTTCCAAAAGCTCTTTGGTGGCATTGTCCGCTCTGACCGAAAGAAAAGCGTTCCGCTCTGTCTTAACAAAAACCCTTGAACCTTCGACTTCGCGAGAAGCAACGAGATAAGCAGTCCCGAGGTCCAACCCGACGCCAAGACGTTCCGGCGCTTTCTTTTCCTGCGGCTCACCGGCAGATGGAAGACTGATCGAAGTAGTCTTTTCCTCCGACAAGGTTGGCGCCATTCCGTCCGGTTCTGGCATAATCTGGTCCGGGACCTCTTCGGTCACGGTTTCTTTAGCCACAGCAACAACTTCAGGCGCTAATTTCTTACGTAAATATTGATTAATGACTTTCAGCTTATCGCGCATTTGTTCGAGGGAAAGATTCTGAACATCAGTATCAGGACGGTCCGCTACAGATGTTTTGCTTGTTCTATGAAGATGGGTCCGAGGGGACGAGAGGTTTCTAACCTTTGAGTTAAGGTGCTTTAATCTGGAATAGACATCTTCAAGGTCTTGGGGAGTTCGTGTATGATCAGGTCTTGGGATAGCCATGATATATATTTATAAATTTAAAAAATCTAAGATTCTATTAAGACTTAGTTCGATAAAATAACCCCGCCATTTTTGTTTGAAGAAACAACTACTCATCAATAAAACTGGCGGGGTTATCGGATTTTACTTGGTATTTTTCTTTGGTTTTGCTTCGCTTTCTTGCTGTTCCTGTTCCATCTCCGCATCATTAAGCGCCGCTAAAAGACATCCTTTAGCCGTCGCATTTAAGGGCTCTTCCGCCAATCTCACTTTATTAATCGGTATCGGGAAATCAACTTTCTTCAACTCTTCTTCAAACACATCCACAAATCCCCCGATTAAAGAAGTTCCTCCCGAACAAACAATGTCGACGGGATCAGGAAATTGCGGAACGCTTTCAGCCGATTCGAATTTTGCCTTGATGTTCGTAATGGTATAATTGATCAAGTTTCGATAATAAATACCAATCGCTTCATGTTCACGGGTCTTAGGATTTTTAAGATCAACCCCTTTTTCCTTGATGGCCGCCGCGCGGGTTTGATTAATCCCTAGAACATTCGCCACATTTTTATCAATCCAATCTCCGGAACGGCTCGTCGAGAATGCGACAGCCGGAATAGTCTTATAAGCAACGCAAACGTTGACCATCCCGCCACCGAACGAAATACCTATACCGGTAAAATCTTGTTCCGCCAATTCGCTAAAAACAACCGCGTGGCCTTCATTCATTTCTTTGCCGACATAGCCTAAATTCTTAAGCGCCCCGGCAATAATTCCCGAGTGGTAGACAATGTTAAAATCAGCGTCGATGGGGTTAGCCGGTACCGAATAATAACACGGCGTGTTCGGTTCTTCGGCTTTCCCGATGACAGCTTCGACCAAAAGGCCAAAAATAGGAGCGGCATCGGCTTCATCCGGGCTCATGACCCCAGCTTTCATGGGGCGGCGAATGACCTTATTCATAATATTCGCCAGTTCAAACGCGGATTCGCCTAAGACATAAACTTTCTTGCCCAGCTCCACGTATTGGACTTTTTGCTGCAGCAACATTTTCTTTGTAAAAGGGTTTACGTCGATATCAAGAAAACAATGCCGCATAAGCTTTATCTTGATATTCCCTTTATCGTCCTGAACAGCGCCCGCTAAATTCATTGTGCCTACGTCGAGGCCTCTCACTCTTTTTGCCATTGAAAAACTCCTTCGCTTTGAAAAGACCAGCCTAAATTATTCTGAAGCTTTTGGCTGTTTTTTATAATAATGTCCCCTGGCCTTGGCCCGGGTGTCTGCTAACATTAATCGGATTTCGTCCAAGCTTTCCTTGGCCTGTTCCAATTCTCTCTTATATTGTTCTTTCTCTTCCATATTAACGCGAATTTCTTGAGCAGCCTCTTCCAACCGGCCCTGTAATTCTTCTTTTTCTTCTTCTAATAGATAAATCTGGTTCTGGAAGTTCTGGATCGTCGAGTTCGTACTGTTTAATTCTAGCTCGATCTGTTCAATACGCGTATCTCTCGCCTTGACATCTTTTATTAATTGCTCCATCTTCTTGGTCAAAATTTCTTTTTCTTCATTGCCGTCTTCCAATTCCTGCTCTAAAGTTCGTATCCGTTCCATGGATTCTAAGCGTTCATTCTCTAAAAATTCAAGGTCAGAATTCAGCTCTTCCTGAGAAACCAAAACTTCTTGAAGCTCTTTGACTTTGGCATCTAAGGCAGCATTTTTTTGCTCGGCCTTTTCCTGCTCTTTCTGCAGCTTCGCAATTTCTTTTTCCTGGGTATCTTTGATGCTAAACGCGGCTTCGAGCTGTTTCTCTAAATCCGAAATGATTTCAAAAACGCTCGCCTTTTCCTCATCCGGCGACATGAAATATTTCTGCCGCGAGACTTCTTTCTTTACGGCATCCAGTTGTTTCTTGAGGACAGATTTTTCGACGGGCTTTTCTTCCGTCACCCTTTTTAATGTCGATTGAAGCAATGGATTATCAATTCTTCTCATAGGTCTCACTGTCATAACAGCCCTTCCTTCAGTTTAATATGCCGCGGGTTATTATTTTTTTTTCACTTTATCTTTGCGCTGCAGAACTTCTTTGGCTAAAGAGGCATACGTTGTTGCACCTTTCGAGCCTTTGTCGTACTTATAAACAGGAAGATGCGCGTTGTGGGCTTCTTCCAGCTTGATGTTTTCCGGGATGATCGTATTAAAGACCTTGTCGCCGAAATAATTCTTAATGGCATTTTTGGCTTCGTTGGTGACGACTCGGTCTCTAAATCGTGTAATTAAAACCCCTAAGATATTTATTTCGGATTCTAGCCCTTGCCGCACCTTCACGACGATCTCTTCTAGCAATTTAATCCCTTTAAGCGAAAAGAAATCAGGACAAATAGGAACCAAAAGTTCATTACATGCAGTTAAGGCGTTGACCGTCAAAAGTCCTAAAGACGGCGGCGCGTCGATGATCATAAAATCATATTTCAATTGGCGAACATAGTGAAAAAGGATTTTCTCGCGGCCGATCTGCTCGGATATGCGCATCGAGGCTCCAGAGAGCCCGATATCGCTCGGCACCACATCAATGCCAAAGGCTGTCGAGTGCTGAACCACCTCATTAATCTTCATCCCGCCGATCAAGACATCGTAAATGGTATTCTCGAAGTTAGATCCTCCAAAAATCGCGGATGTGGCGGAATTTTGAGGATCCATATCAATTAAAAGCACCTTTTGATTCATTCGAGCCAATTCCGCGGCTAAATTAACTGATGTGGTGGTCTTAGCCACGCCGCCTTTTTGGTTTGCTACGACGATTCGTCTCATAAATTGGGGGTTTTCCCTTTTGTTTAGCCGATTAACTTAATTTTCCGTTTATCCGGTATTTCAAATTACGAAGCGCTGGCGTATCCTTCTTTAAAAGATTCTGCAGCCCCTTCAAAAAGCTTCACAGTACTATTTTTAATCCCAACGACTGACTGCTGAACATCTTTTAAAATTTTCGGGTTTTTCTTTTTAAGAATTTTATACCCGACGACTCCGACGACGGCTATTCCGGCGACTACTAATAAAGATTTTGTAAACATATTTTTCCTCCTTGTTCTTCAGCTGCGTTTTTCTCGATAGTTTGTGCATGGCCCTTCATTGAAGATCCAAAAGTCCCTTGGTTATTGATCCACCAAAACCGCCACGCCTCGATGGCTTCTTCTTTATGTTTCTGGGAACCTTTAGAATGAAATTCAAAATTTTGTTTCGTGATCTTTCTTAATGCGGCGTCCGCAGCTTTCTGGATTTCCTGGTTCTCGTCGGCCAAAAGCGTTATCAAAGCCGAAATCGCCTGCTGCGCCTTAAACGTTCCGCACATCTGAATCGCAGATTTACGGATATTATCATCGACATCGTGAAGAAGTTTCGTAATAAAAGGAATCGCGCGGTCCCCATAAGCCCAGCAAACAAGATTTAAGGCTTGCTTGCGGATATCCGCTTCCGGATCTTTAATGGCCACAGATAATAACACCAAACTTTCTTCATCCTTATATTTTGAAATGGCCCTCAGTGCCGCAAGCCGCATATGCGAATTCGGATGGGCCAAAAATTCTTTAAAAAATTCTTTATCCAAATCGCCCTTCTCATTTAACGTCGAGAGAGCGTTGAGAATTTCCACCTTCTTTAACTCTTCTTTTTGTACAAAAAGCAATTTCTTTAAGATCCCAACCGCAGCGGGCTTAGACAATTTCTTGATCTGATCCAGGGCTTCTGAACGTAATTTAGCGAGTTTCGCATCAAAATCCCGCACATAAATCTCTGCACGGAAAAGTTCATCTTTATCGGGAAAAGGTATCCCGCTAAGAAAACTGCCTTGGGTAGCCGTTTCTTTCTTTATTTCTTGAACAGGAACAGGAATGGGTTTTTCTATTTCTTTCTGAAAGGATAACAGCACCGGATTCGGCGCGGCCTTGTGTTCTTCTTTCTTCACTGCCGTAAAAGGAACAACAACTTCTCTGTCTGATTTTACATAAGAACTATATGATTTCGCCGGCTCAACCGGTTTTGCAGGGCTTTTGATTTCAGTCGACGGCTGCGGCTTTAAAAATGGCAGGATCGCATAAAAATTATCCTCGACGAGTCTTGTGCACTCACCCAAAAAACGCATAGTATCATTCGTTATTGAAACAATAGGATTAGGGCTTTCTTGCGTCATAGCTCTCCTTTTGTGCTTTATTTGTTTATCATTATTACATACGCGATTTCTTAGTCAAGAATTTTCTAAACAAATCCTACGGGCTTACGTCGTTAAATCTTCCCTTTTTTCCTTCACATATTCAACAAGCTCGGATACGCGCTCAATTTCCATTTCAAGATTTTTATTGTCTTCTTCAAAGAAGAATTTAAGCTTGCCCGAATGATGCCAATCGTAAAAACTCTTTCCCAGGTCTAAATAAATTTTATTTTCCATTTTTTAAGTCCTTGATATCTTTAACCAACTCTTTTCCCCCATCCAAAACCGTTCTGGAAAATCGGCCAAGCTCGTAGGACATATCACAAAAAACCGTTTTGAAATCAAGGCCTTCCAAATTTTTCTTCGCGTCAGAGGTAATGTTCTTGACCATGGCCATGGTTTCTTTTTTAAGCTTTTCTGTCTTCTGCTTCTTTTCTCCGGAATCGTCTTCCATCCATGCGTCTGCCAAACGGTCTGTTCCCGCGGAAAATTCCTGTTTTAGTGCCGAGCATGTTTTCTTAACAGCGCGGAATGTTTTTGTGCGCGCCTTTTGACCGGGGTCATTCTCTGTATTATTGGACTGATTATTTTCCATATCTTGCGCTACTACTTTTCTTAAAGACTTGAACGGGCGCGACTGACTTTTTTCCTACGGCCGGCTTTCCCATATATTTTTCTTTAATAACCAGTTTTGTATTACGGATATCCATTAAAAACCGTGGATTCGTTTGATTTTCTTTCCACATTTGTTTCCATCGTTTAATGGCTTCATTACGAACATCCTCCGGCGCCATATATTTGTATCCTAAATCCGTATCCGTGATGGACTTAAGCGCATCAATCGCCTCTTTCCTGATTTTCATATCTTCGCTGTCCAATTTAGGGATCAGGTGAATGAACGCAAACCGGCTACGACTTTTCCCTAATTTGCGGATGGCGATACGCGAAACGCCTTCATCGGCATCATTGATAAGCTTTACGATCGTCGACATTTCCGCATCAGACCCCGCATGGCTCACACAATTAGCGACGAGCCTTCGGATAGAACTGTCCGGATCATTGGCGGCTGATAAAATAATGGCTTTCGCCTTAGGATGATTTAACTGGCTTAATCCCATAAGGCCATTTAACCGCAGCATGGAATCTTCTTCGTCGAGGAAACGCTCATAAATTTCGATCAAGATCGGGTTGTCCACCTTAGCCAACAAATTAAGGAAAGATTTCTTGGCTGACAAATCCGCTTTGAAAAAATAATTGCTGATAAAATCCGAGATCGTATCGGGAATATTGTTGATCAGCATATTAAGAATCGCCAATTTTTCGTCTTGCTTGGTCAATTCGTCCTTGAATTTCCGTTCAGCGGCTTCAAGCAGTCTCGGATCAAACTCATGGACTTGCTCTTCTTCATGGATTATGGGCGCGCTTAAAGATTCCAGCGCTGGAGGCATCGGGATATTCTCCTCAGGCAATTCTTCAACGGGCTTTTCTTCAGCTTCTAAAACGACTTCCTTCTTAATTTCCGTCACAACTTCTTGCGGCTCTTCTTTCTTCGTCGGGGTCTCCCGATCGATGATCTTTTCAGCCAAGGCTGTATTTCTTTCCAACAATGCATTTTGCCGATCAATATCTTTCTCGTAGGAATGTTTGACGTCCTCGAAAAGTTGTCTGGCGTGATTGACCAGCGAGTCAATGCTTCCGGCGATATCTTTGATTTTCGCTTGCGCATCATCCAGAAAATCTTTTTCAATCGACGATGTCGCCAGATCAGATTTTTCTTTAATATTATCTATGGCGGTTTTCTTCGTATCCATAATCTGCTTGATTACCTCCGTTAATTGGCCCAACGATAAATTGATGGCTTCCTTTAATTCTTTAAATTCCTTAATATCTTCATGTGACTGTGCATGATCAATAAAATGCAAAGAAGATTTCACCAGCGCCGCAAGCCAGTCCAAATCATTATAAAGCAAACTTAAATCTTGCTTCATAGCATAAATCGCCACGTTCAATCGCGTATAGGGTTCGAGCAATCCCCTCTTATTGATCGGTTCAATAATTTCGCTGTTCGCCGGCAAAGCCGCGGGTTCTTTTTTTTCAATATTCTCGACGGGACTCGAAACGGCAACGTTCTCTTTTTTTTCCGCTAAGAGACGCGTACGAATCTGAAGCCTGCGTTCAACCGGCGCATGGATGATTGTCAACGCGCGGTCTTCTTTACGCTCAATACTTTTTCCTTTAGGGGGCTCCGGTTTTTTTTCAATTTTACTATGCTTAAGAGGCTCTTCCTTTTTAACAAATTTTGTTTCTTTAACAACTTTTTCTTTTTTAGGCGGTTCTTTCATTGGTGGTTTTGTGTCTTTCTGTGTTGGCTTTTCTTCTTGAGGAATCGCTACTGGCTCCACAGGCACAATTTCCGTTACCGGGTGAACCGCGCTCAATAATTCTTCAGCTTTTCTTTCTAAATCTTGAAATTCAGGATTAAACAGATAGGACAAGTTTCCATCCTGGACGCTGTCACTAACCAATTTGCCAAAATGCACATAAAGGCCATCTAACTGCTCATCGCATTTTTGTATCTCTTGCTCGTTTTGTTTTATTGCCATTATTAAACCTTATCTATTTCTTTTATTTCTTTGTCGATCTTTTCAATTTCCTCGTCAATATTAACATTCTCTATCACCGCATAATCCGCACCGACATCCACCTCAGCCAATTGAGGAAGCTCCGTCGATGTTTCTTGTGGCAAGGTTTCATCCGATGGAGATCCCTCTAAAATGTCTTCTACTTTCTTTCTAGTAGAAACGGATGGGTCTTTCTTTATAGAATAAAAACCTTCCTGGAAAGATTTCGCAATATCAACTGCGCCCTCTTTAACTTCTTTGCCGATTTTAAGAGAAGAGGTTTTGGTCTTTTCCCAAGCCACCTTGGAAACGCTGGCGACTTTGTCTAATTTGACGGATGTCTTCATCTTCTTCACCCGGGCAACTGCTCGGCCGGTTTTAAAACAAACTTGCTGCACCAAATTTTTCTTATCGGAATTATTGTTAGCTGTCTTTTTTGCCATCACGTTTCTTTCTCCCAGTTGTCTTCTTCAAGTTTTCTTTTTGAGATATTCTTGAAATTTTGGATTTCGTCTTGATCTTATCAACTTTTACGTCAACAGATGACTGCGGAACAAGCTCAGTCAACTCTTTAAAACATTTCTGGACGTACACATCAGTATCATCCTTAAGTTTCACTATCACGGCCAGTCCTTCATCGCCGCCATGAAGCCCTAAACAGGTCACGGCCATTCCGCGCACATAAGGGTCAGCGTCATCAAGCATCGGTACAATCAAAGGAACAACGTCTTTACGCAAAAGTTTGCTTAATACTTTGATCGCCGCGGTCTTGACCGAGCTGTCCGTATTATTAAGATCGGCGATATACCGCTCTTTAATATCCTCTTCTTGACCTTGGCCTGATTCTTCCATTTGTTCTGTCTTAAGGCTTTCTAAAACAGGTTCAGTCTTTGGGCTCTCAACCGGCTCTTCTTGAGAAACGACTAAAACGTGGCTCTCCACTTCAGGAACAACATCTTTCTGTCCGAATTTGGCCTGTCGGATAGCGTCAATTTGTTCGTCAATGATCTTAAGAAGATTGAAAATTTTCTTGATGCTCTTTTGCTGTTCGGTAGCTTCAGGCGCATAAAGAAGCCGGACCGATTCGGCCTTATATAGCCCATAAATCAACGAACCCAGTAAATATTTCGCTTTATTATTTTGACTTTTTAGATCCGCGATTTGAATCGGCATAAGATCGGTCTTTTCCCGTAGGCGATGATTCGACTATTTTCGTTTTGTTGCTCTCTTTTTCGAAGGGGCTTTTTCAGATTTTTCTTCGACGTCGGCAGATTCCGTTTTCTTCTCTTCAGCTTCTACTTTTTCTTCTTTCAAAGATTCCTGCTCTTTTTTCGCCCTTTTTCCTTTTCTGACTTTCTTTTCTTTCGCCTCTTTGACTTCCACATTTACCGGCGCAGGGTCCATCTCTTCTTCAGCAAGAGATTGCACGCCTTCATCAAAGGATTCTTTCATGTCAGCCAAGCTCGTTTTTGCGTTCTTGCCAAGGCTTGTTATCTTTCCAAAAAAAGATCCTGTTTGGTAAGATATACTTTTAAGGATATTTGCAACCGCGTCTTGTTCAATTTTTTTCTCTTTTGTCATATATGTCTCCTGGTTATTGGAAAGTTCTTGTTCAAAATTGTTCTTACTTTATCAGCTATTTGAAGATGCTTCAAGCTTCTTTATCTTGTCCTGCAGATGCTCCATAAGCCTTAAAAGCTTCAAGACCTCTGCTTCGCTATCTACAGCGTCGGATGTATAAAGGACCCGTAACTTTTGGGCTTTATAAAGCGACGACATCGCCTCCCCAAGAAGAAAAAGGAGCTTTTTCTTTTTAAGCTGTAAATCATCTAGTTGCTTCTTCATAAATTTTTGTCCTTTGATTCGTACAAACTATTTTGCCTCTTGGCTGGAAGGCTGCTGGTCTTTCCAAACGGAAATGTTCGCGGCAACCGCATCGTCTAAGGCAATATGTGCGCCTTCACACTCAATAACATAAGTCGGATAATTCTGATGGAGTTTGATAACAACGCCTGGCCGAACACACAGCCCTTCCATAATATGGATCTGTTGGTCATTTTGACATTTGACATACGCTATTCTGGCTGAGGCCCCAAGTTTAAGCTGATTAAGCGGCAACACACAACTTAATGCTGTCTTTTCTGAACGCTTACAACATTCGCCCTCAGGAATAGGAAGCCCATGAGGGCACTCTTTCGGATGCCCTAGCAAAGTACAGATACTATTGACCAACTCCAAAGAAACGATATGCTCAAACTCACACGCGCCTTTTTCCACATCGCTACCCAAAACATCATGCAAAAGCCGTTCCGCTAGACGGTGTGCTCGGATCAATTGGCGGGCTTGAGCTTCCCCCGAGCTTGTCAGGCTGATATTTCTAGCATCCGGACTAATTTTTGCGAGGCCTTCTACGGAAAGTCTCTCAAGAAGGACCCCATCAAATTTATCGGCCAAAACCCGCTTTAAAGCAGTGACGGAAGTTTGTTCGTCCTCCTTCATATACCACAACTGCTCAAGATATTCATCAAGATCATGTTCTTGTGTCATACGCAAAAACCCTTCCGATATTCACGGTTAACGCCAAATATAAAATAAATGCCAAGAACGATGCAGAAGTTCCCATTTTTCCTGTCACCGCTGACATCATGCTTAAAGACTTATGAAAGACCATATCATAAATAAATACCCGAGCGGAAGAATAATTATTGATCGTATAATTGACATTTTGCGTATTCGTATTTAACGACGTTTTTCCTGATAAGGCGGCGATTTCATTGATCCAGGCCAGCCACTCTGCGCGCTCACTGTCGGTAATTCGTGCCACCCGCGACGGCTTTTCGAATTGCATAAGCTGGACTTTCCAGCCGTCATTTAAAAGAAGCTCGTCTTTATTCTCGATGAAATCTTCATTGATGCCTTTCACAAAAATCCGGCTATCAAAATCCAGAATAACCGCTTCCTTGCCTCTTAAACTAACGCCAAAACTTGTCCCGCGGACACCGGCAACCGCGACAGGAGTGCGGACTTTAAACGTCGAACCTTTTTCCAGTTTTTCCAACTTTAAAATAATGTCGCCTTGATCTAAGAAAATATTGGTCTGTTTTTCAATGGTCGCGCTTTCTAAAACCATATGCGAATTACTGCCGACACGCACCACATCTTTAAGCCCGTCATCATACGCCACTTCAAGAAAAGCGCCATCCGCGGTTTGAATTTTATCGCGAGAATTTAAGACCATTCCAACAACCGGAGTTATCTTTTCGTTGCCACGCACAACAGAAACTGAGCCGGACATTCTTAAAACGCGGGCATGGTCCTGGGAATTATTGGAGAGATAATTTAAAGATAAAAGAATAACAGCTAGCGCAATGGTTGCCGTGAGAACGACGACGGGTTTATCCGTGAACCAGCCACGATTTTGCGCGCAGTTTTTATTTTTGCGTTTAGTTTTTGCCATGAAAGCGTTGAGGTTGACTCTGATTCTGGAGTGACTACTATACATAAAATATCTTAACCTTTATTTATTGCAATTCTTTTTTATATTATTTTAAAGCCATGAATCGCAAAGAACAGTAGCCAATTCAATATCCCCGCAAAAGAAAAAGATACGACGATAAAAAGGATGGACATGACAACCGCGGTCTTGACTCCCATTTCCTTGCTTAACGCGATAACGCTCGCAAAGCACGGATAAAATATGGTCGTGATAACAACCGCGACAATGGACTGAATGTAGGTAAGCGCTCCAGCATCGACCATTTTATAAATAAGGCCTGCCGCAGCTTCCCGTCGGGCAAAAGCGAGGATAAAAACATCCACCATGCTCGATGGAAGGCCCATCCATCCGACCATCAAAGGATTGAGCAGGTGCTTTAATCCATTTAAAAGGCCAATTTTATCGGCGACGAAAAGAGCCACGGCCGAGATAACGAAAATAGGAATGGCTTCCTGCAAGAACCAAACAATCCGATAATATGTCTTCACGCAAACGGCCTTAAGACTAGGAAGCCGCATTTCCGGAAGGACCTGGATAAAATAATTTTCGCCCTTATCCTTAATGATGACATTAAGCACTAAGCCTGCGACGATTTCCAAGATCGCCAGCGTCCCAAAAGCGATCAACGAAGCAGACATGCCGAATTTTCCCAGGATAGCGATATTAATACCCAGCTGGACCGAGCAGGGAATCGCAAAGAGAATTAAAAAATTGGTAATGAATTTTTCCTTGTACGACGTCAAACCTTTGGTCGTCAACGTCGCCATGGTCTTACAGCCAAAGGCCAAAACAATTGAGGTAATGGCCTTTCCGGTCACGCCTAATTTCTCAAAGATCCTTTTGGTTAAGACGCTAAAATTCGCGATGTATCCGCAATCTTCGAAAAATCCATAAATGAAAAAGAACACCGTAAGGATGGGCAGCACCGTACAAATGGCATTTAAAAGCCCGAGGGTCAATACGCCGTGATTGCCGATGAGAAAATCATTCCAGAATACCGGCAGTTTAAGCAAGGTTATGAACATCAGAATCGGATTAACAAAATACTGATTGATCGGCCTATCAATATATTTTGCAGCGTCGACGACGGTCAAATAAACGATCGCGATGAAAAAGAAAAGAATGGGAATTCCCCAAATAGGATGGCGTGTGGCCTGAGCAAAATAATACGAAAAACCACGAGCAGATTCTTCTTTCTTGACCGTCCCTTCGGAAATTTGATCAACCCATTGATGGCGCTTGCCGTGAATTTCCTGACGGATCCTATCCTGGAACTGCCGTCGGGTCTTCCCTATTTCTTTACGCACGCCATCAAGCATGACCTTGCCATGTTTTTTCTCGAGAAACTTTTCAAAGAATGGGTCCGTCAACAAAAGCAGGACTGCGGTCTTAAATTTAAAAACCATTTCCAAAGGCAAAACCGCCATGACGTCAATAATGGCACTTTCGATCTTAAACCCATATTTAATATTGGCCTTACTTTTGCGCGCCTTAGCGATAGCGTTCTTAAGTTGTTTGTCTCCGGTGCCGCGAATAGCGATCGATTCAATCACAGGCACGCCTAAATGCTCTTCCAATTTCTTGGAATCTATGGCAATCCCCTTGCGCGCGGCTTCATCAATAGCGGTGATGACAATCACGACGGGCGTTTCCAATTCCAAAAGATCGGCGGTCAACAAAAGGGATTGTTTATAATGAAGGGCATCAATGCACTGGACGATGACATCTGGATGTTCTTCAAAAATCAAATCGCGGACAAGGATTTCTTCTTCGGAGTGGACATAAAGAGAATGCAAGCTTGGCGTGTCAATGATCTCATAAAGCTGGCCTTCGATCTTAGCTAAGGTCCGCTTGACTTCAATCGTGGTCCGCGGATAATTCGCAACAATATTATAATCGCCGGTAAGATTATTAAAAAGCTGGCTTTTGCCGGTATTCGGAAGCCCGATTATAGCGACTTTCTTGATGAGGGCTTTGTTGGGAGCGTCTTGGGATGGTTCTGCCATACGGCCTTCTTTACGGCTGTTTTTTTCTATTCCACCGTTCTCATTTTGAATGGCAAGCGGAACATTTAGAGAAGCATTGTTCGTCTTAGTCATTTTATCAGCCATCTTCAATCATTCCTTTGGGCAGGACAAACTAAAAAACTATTTTCCCCACAACATCTTGGAGATCACAGAGGTTTTTTGGGGCTTTCTTTTATCGTCGACATCAAACAACTGTTCCTGTTCCTCTTCTGCTGGAGCCGATTCAGAAGCGGCATCCTCAATAGCACTTTTCTTCACCGTCAAATCAGCGGGGTTCGTCTCTTCTGTCGGAGTTTCAACAGGCGGCTGCTGTTCTGTGGCTGGATTTTCTGACTTTTCTTCCGCAGGAACAACAGCTTCGGGCTCCTTAGATTCTTCGGGCGAGCTAAAATATTTTTTCTTCGGATTAACACTTACGCCTTGTACGCTAAAATTGAATTTGAAATTTTTCCAACCAAAAACATTTTCAAGCTCGCTGCTTAAGGTCTGTTCGATCCGGCTTAATTCCTGCTGGACCGAAGGCACTCCGTGCAAGTCAATGGCGATGGAAATAATAAAACCTTCTTTCGGTTTATTATAAAAATTCACATGAAAATAGCTCACGTATGGATTTTGTGTGCCGATCTGTTTGATGAAATCCATGACGGTTTTTTGCGGGATATTTAAAACCTTGCCGTCTTGCTCGACGGTGATGACCTTCGGGTCGTGTTTGGTGCGCGCGGATAAGACCAGCAGGATAAATCCTAAAGCAATAAAGAACGCTCCCGCGCCTTGCATCGTCTTAAGAGCGCTCGGTGTCTGAAGTAAATTATTATATAAGGTCACGAGCTTGTCCGGCGATAATCGACCTAATCCGACCGCCAAAAAGACCAAGCCTTCAAACATGCACAAAGATGCCGCGACCACCAAAAACAATTTCATAAAAAAAGTTTTCAACTGACAGTTCTCCTCTCTTAAAGGTTAAAAAGCATTTCCCGGCACGACGCCGGAGTTTGAAGCTTCCCCGAACCTCGTTCGATACGAGTAATAAGATTTTTCGCGATTTTCTTCATTTCAGCTTTTAATGACTCTTCTTCCCGTCCCAATTTAAGTTTTGCGATAAGCGCCAAAATCCTGGTCATCTCAGAAAAAGAAACCTCATTACAAATTTTTTGAATATCTTCTTTAAGGATCTTATCTACATCAAGACCCTTAAGTTCCCGCACGAGCGGAGAATTTTTATCAAGATGTTCAATTCCTTTATATGCAGAGCTGATTAAAACCGTTGCCAATTGTGCGCGTAAGGGATTCATTTCTATTTAGGCACCGGAATGGGGGTAAACCCTTCCATTTCACCTTCTCCGACGGTAACTAAACATTTCTTTTTTTGGCCGTTACGCATATAATCCACCTTATAATCTTTTTCCGGCGGAGCTTTAGCAACAATATCCTGAAACTGCGCAAGGCTTGTGATCTTTTTTGTATCAAATGCTAAGATGATATCTCCAGCCTTTAACCCTGCTTTATCCGCCCAGGAAGCTCCCATGACGCCTGTAATTTTGACCTTGCCTCCGCCAACAGGCATAACTTCAGCGCCCCATTGCTTAATCAATACCGGCTTATCCTGACCCGCATAAATAGGCGGTGCGCCGTTTGCTGCGTTCAATGCCGCTGGCTGCAAAGCCATATCCGGCTGCGGAACGATTTCCTGAAAAGCAACCGGCTGATTAGGAGCCCCTTGCCCCTGATATTGTGGATAATATCCTTGACCAGCGCCGGTAGGGCACGGATACGCCGCTTGCTGCCAGATGTCGGCTGTTTTGATCTCATGCAAAGCTTCATCGGTCGCAGTCTGGACGTCGTGATTATGACAAATCGCGACGATCAGCATGACGATAAACGCCGTTCCGCATAAGGCTATTAAAGTTTCTCTTTTCATTTCCCCTCCATTGATTTTACGTACTTTGTTGTTCCATCCGACCTAACAAAAAATAAAGAAACATGCCGACGACAGGGACAATGATGATGAGCACGATCCAGAGAATTTTTTTCTCTGCCGATAATGCCCCTTTCATCGCGTCAACAATAGCGACGATATCCAACAAAACGAGAAGCATGGCGAACAATGATTCCATAACTCTTCCTTTTTCTTTTGCGCAATCGTACCGCGAAAAATTTTCAATTCCTGATTTCTGTCATCCCCGCAATCTTTAGGCGGGGATCCAGTGGTTTGATCTAGATCCGACGGAGCCTATCAAATAATTCATGGATTCCCGACAAAAAATTTCGGGAATGACAATCTTACAATTTGGCCTTTAAACGTTCTTGATTTCCGACGGACGGCCTAATAAGAAATACAAAAATAAGCCGATCATCGGGACAGCGACGATCAATACGATCCAAAGGATTTTTTTCTCGACTGGTAATTTAGCCCTCATCGCGTCGATGATAGCGACGATGTCGAAGATGACAACAAAAGCTGTGAATAAGAATTCCATAACCCGCTCCTTTCATAAATCCAGTTTTTAAGCTGGATATTGCCCCCCCCCCCGCGGAAGAGATATTCTCGTCGGAAAATATCATCCCAAGGGATGAAGGGATCGGGATCCTAAAAAAATTTAAACAAAAAACAATTTTATTGCGAACACAACCAAGATGACGATAAATAAATATAACGTCATTTTCGTGTTCAATTTCGCCGCCACACGCGCTCCAACCTGCGCTCCGGCAATAACACCAACACCCATCCACATGGCCTCTGCATACATAACGTTCCCTAAGAACACATGTGGTAATATCGCGATCGCGCAAGTCAACAAAGTCACAAAGTGGCTCGTGGCCGTCGCGATATGCGTAGGATAATTCAAAAGGAAAATCAGGATCGGGACTTGAAACACTCCACCGCCGATCCCTAAAAATCCGCAGAAAAATCCTAATAAAAGGTTCATGGAAATTCCCATCTTATCATTGGAGTAAAAATCATATTTGATGCCGAATTTATCCATAAAAGTCACCCGGCGGTAACCTTCCGCCTTGGCTTGTTTAAGGAGCTTTTGCTTCTGTTCGATCGTCTTGTCTATGCGTCCGACGCTAAACATGGTATAGCCTGCTAAGAAAATCAGAAAAATACCAAAAATAATATTAAAGAATGTCAGGTTGATCAAATGGTGGACATAGCTTGATATAAACGCGCCGGGCATGGCCGCCAGCGTAAATTTGATCCCGCCTTTATAATCAATGCGCTTCTGCATGGCATAACCGGAACATCCCGACCCGGCATTAAGCAGAACGATAAAAAGAGATGTCGCAACGAGAAGCTCATTTTCCCATCCATAAAAGAATACGAGAATGGGCAGGATAAGCGGCCCACCGCCGATACCGACGATGGTTCCGTAACAACCGATGGCAAAACCGATAACAAGCAAAAGCCATACTGGCTGGTCGGCTACGGTTGCTGCGGCCGTCTGCGGAGCCATGACCGGAATTTGCGGCAATTGTAACTGGCCCGTGGTTGTGTTATGCGAGCTAAACATCGCAATTAATGCGATCGCGCCTACGGCAACACCAATAATAATATTGGCATGCCCCCGCCAATCAAAACCCATACTCTTTTCATGATTCATAATGTTAAAACCTTTCTTATGGCAACATACTTAGGATGACGATGTAAATAGATGACATGATCAAAAACATAATCGCTGCCGGTATGCCTCGACGGCTATAGCTGGAAAAGGTTAGCCCTTCCCTTACTTGGCCTTCACTGCGCGCGGGATAAAGATCCTCGACCAAAGTCTGCGAAATGATCCCGGCGCTTGCCCCGGAAATGCACGCACAAGACCCGGCGATAGAACCTAAATTCAGCGCCCACCAAACAAGGTCCGTAAAATCTGCATAACCTGAACTCATGATGATCGGAATAAAAAATGCCGTTGCAGGCCCCGCATTCATAAACGATGTGAAGACCGCCATGGTCCACATCAGAAGAATCAGATATAAAACCTGATTGCCCATGGCCATGGACGTCAAGACATCAGAAATGATTTTTAAAAGCCCCGAATACAGTGCGCCACCGACGATGAGAAACAACGCGATAAAAAACAGGATGTCGGTCAAGCTGATCTTTTTAATGACGTTTTTGGCTTTTTGATTTTCAATAGCCAATAAGATAAAACCACCGCCTAAGGCAATCGGCGCGAGACGGACTTTAAAAAACGGCAGGATGATAAAAGCCGCGATGACCGAGCCTAACACATAAAGTACGCGCTTGATGGCCGGCCAATCTAAATCCATTTCCTCAACATCATCGGCAATCTTTTTTAAGAACGCCTTTTCCGTGGTCGACGATTTAGCTTGGCGAATGTGACGGAATTCAAAATACCACATATACCAAAGGAAAATGCCAAGGCAAATTGCGCAAATCGGGACCATGACCAAAAGGAAATCCACAAAGGTCAGCCCGGCGCTAGTGGCAATCAGCATATTAGAAAAATCGCCAATTGGCGTCATGTTGCCGCCAACGGCCGAAGAAATGACTTCTGAGATCACGACGGGAATCGGATCAAAACTTAAACCCTTTGCTACATAAATCGTTATCGGAATAACGATCAGGATGATGGAAATATTGTTCATGAACGCTGAAGCGACCGCGGTTAAAATACACAAGGTTAAAATAATCTTTACCTTGTCGCCCTTCATGGTAAGGACCATGCGCTTGGAAAAATATTCGAAGAATTTCAAATCCTCCAAAAAGATAGAAAAAACGCTCATACCCACCAAAACAAAAATCGGGCTCATGTGGATAGCGTCGAATGCCTCGCTTTGGTTATAAAACCCGAGCGCCGTACCGGCGATGAGCATTAAGACAGCGCCTAACGTCACACAAACCGTGCGGTTAAAAAGATTCAAGAAAAGCGCCGCAAAAGTCACGATGATAATAACCAAAGAAACAAAAACATTCACGCCATTAGCGTCCAAGGCACCAAATCCGGTCTCGACGGGAATCTTGGCCGCAACCGTCAGTGTTTGGCCGTTACGCGAGACAATAAAAATGACATTATCGCCGGGCTTGCTCGTGGACATCAAATAGGCAAAATGGTTGGCGGACTGAACGTCGACGTTATTATATTTAAGAATAACATCCCCGCGCTGAATATCGATGAGTCGTCTTGACGCACCGGTCGGCGTGCTGTTGACCAGGACCCCCGCAGCGTACGGCAGATTGAAATCTTTCGCGATAATGGGGTTGACGGTCACGACGTCAAACTCAAGCGCGCTACCGCCAGCGGTTTGAGCCACACGGGAGGCGCCTTGCGGCGGCATATTCTTCGTATTAAAGAACAGCGCGGTCAGAATAACTAGAACAACCACGGCAATGGATGTCTCGAGCAAAGGAAATCCGGTCGCACGAGAATTCCTCATCTTAACGGCCATTGTTCTGCTTTTATTGTTTAAAGCCATAATTTATCCTCTCATTATCGGGTGCCAGGGGTGGCAATTGTATATGAAACTTTCACATCATCATCCACTTGGACATAATGGAACATGCTTTCTCTGTATCCGAAGATAAAAGCGTAAAAACACGCCGGGATTTTCTTCACATAAGCATGAAAATTACTGGCCGCTTCGTTATAAGCCATACGTCGCTGAGCGATGTTATCTTCCGATTGGATAAATGCCTGCATTAAAGTTTGAAAATTAGAACTTAATTTCAGGTCAGGATACGATTCAGCCAAAGCCAAAACTTTGGAAAGCGTGGCATTTAACTTCGTCGAGTTCATCTGCGAGATGTCGTTCACTCCGCTTTTCTCAAGAGCTGCCGTCAGAGGTTCCACTCTCTTCACCGGAGACACTCCTACACGCCGATCCGCCATATATTCCAAGACTGTTCGTTCATGGTCTTCATAATCAATAACGGCTTTGATCAATTTAACCTGTAGGTCTTTGCGCCGTTGGAGCTGGACTTCGATTTGATGCTGCTCCATTTCCGTAAACCGGTGAAGCGCGATGAAATGGTTATAATACCAAATCCCCGGCAAGATAATAATTACGGCAGACAGGGAAAGAATCACTCCTTGTTTGCTTTTTAAATTGTTAAAATCGATCTTCTGCCACCAATGTTTCTTGACAGGAACAAGCTCTTGGAAATCATTGGGGAAGATTCTTTTAATCGTATCGGTTATCCGGACCATATTTTATTCTCCTTAGGACTTCTTTTTTCTCTCTAAATCCATAGCTTTCTTAAAACAAACAATGGCATCTTTATGATCGCCTGCGTTTTCATACACAAACCCTAACGCGTGGTAATAAACGGATTCTCGCGGGTCAAGGTCAATGGCTTTTTTATACATCTTTTTGGCTTCCTCGATCTGTTCGGTCTTTTCATAGCAAGTCCCCAGATGATAAAAAGTATCCGCTTCCTCCGGATTGATCTCGATGGCCTTCTTTAAAAGGTGCGCCGCCTCGGCATATTTTTCAAGGACAAGAAGACATTTGGCAAATTCAATGATGACATCATAATCATGGGGATTGAGTTTAGCCGCCCTTTCGAAATAGGACAAAGCCTCCTTGTTTTCTTCCAGATTGACATGGCACATGGCCATCATATAGAGAACATCGGCATCTTCCTCGTTGCCATTTTCCACATAAGCCTCAAAGCTCTTTAAGGAGCGGGCATAATCGCCTTTATTAAAATATTTGATGCCCTGTTCTTTTTCAAAATTCGTTTTAATCCCTTCGTGGCCGACGAAGATATTTTCATAGGCATTGCTTAAGCCCTGGATGATCCGCTCGGTCGTCGATAACGTACGGTAGGCGGCCAACTGCACTTTCGCCGCGATATCAGCAGCCTTAGGCTTTTCTTCCACGTGCTTTCTGGTTTTTCTAACTTTATGAACTTCTGTGGGCGCTTCTTGTGCGTCCTGAGATTCAACGACTTCTTCTGTGATTTCTTCGGGCTTCTTATGGCTCTTATGTTCTTCCATCATTTCCTCCTGTGGTATCACCTATTAACTATGTGGCTGGATTTAATTGTTTTTTAATATTAACCTGTTTTGCGTTCTTCGCAAATTCTGTCTTACCCTCAACCGGATTTTCCCGGCAAGTAAAAGTAATGGTCACGTCTTTGATCTGAACAAATCGGCGCATCAACGCTGAGCGAACTTCTCGGGTAATGGCATGTCCTTCCTTAACACTGCGTTTCGCATCAATAATGATTTCCATATCGACCCACGCCTGTTGTCCAACTCGACGAGTATGAAGATAATTGATCCCCTTGACTTCTCGATATTCAAGCGCGACTTTTTCAATAAGAGCTCTTTTTTCCTGCGGGAGTGATTCGTCAATCAAATTTTTTAAAGCCGTAACGCCCAATTTAATCGCCATCCGGCCGATCATAAGCCCGACCAAGAACGCGGCGAGAGGATCGAGCAGAGGAAGTCCCAGATTCGCTAAAAGGATCCCGATCGAGACCGCAATGCTTGCGATCATGTCGGAACGGTTTTCATTAGCGTTCGCGATCATGGCCGGAGAATTGAGCTTCTTCCCGGCACACAAACCATACGCAGATAAAATGTAATTCGCTAAGATAGCGACCAACGCGCAGAAGAAAGCGGCGGCGTGCGGCGGATGAATATGCCCGCCCAAAAGCGCCTTACCCGAGTCGAATAAAATAACAAAGGCGATATAGAGAAGAAGCGTGTACGCAAAAACCGCGCCTAAAAATTCCGCCTTACCGCGGCCCCAGGGATGTTTCTTATCGCTCTTACGCTCCGAAAGTCCGACCGTAATAATGACCATCAACGTTGTTAAAACATCGGTCCCGGAATGGATCCCGTCGGCAATAAGGCCCTTAGACCCAGCCATTGTTCCGATAAAGATCTGGAAACCGGACAATAGCGTATTACCCGCTAAAACCATCCAGGGAACGACTTTCCCGCATCTGATACATTTTTGTTCAATCATGATTTATTTACTCCGTTGGCACAATCTGAAGCGCAACATGCCCGACATATCTATTTTCACTACGCAAAAGTGATTTGATGGTCTGGTTGATCTTCTTCGATTCAAGGACCGTGATGCTCGGGTCAAGCTGCAAGACCACATCTAAAATGATATACCGCCCAGCTTGACGTGCGCGCACATTATTGACTTTATGAACACCTTCAACTTCCAAGATTCGTTCTTTTATTCCTTCCGTATATTTTTCCGGCATGTTTGTATCCATGACGCCTTTGACGCCTTCATGAAGAATAACAAGGCTGCCACGGATAACATCCAAACATTCAAAGATAGCAATGACTGGGTCAATCCAATGAATCCCCGCTCGGGTCACGATAACGCCGATAGCGACTAACAAAGACGAGATAACGTCAATCTTATTATGCTCAGCATGCGCTTTTAAAACGGGGCTGTTCAACTCTTTAGCCCCGCAATGCGCGAACTTAAATAGCAACCCATTGACGATGGCGCTTAAAATAGCGACGAAAAATACAACCGTGTGCTGAACAACCAAAATACGTTTAGCCAAAACGATAAACGAACTAAAAATAAGCGCAAGGGTACCTAAGATCATAAAACAGCTAATAATGACCTGCACGATGAACTCGACCTTGCCATACCCATAAGGATAACGCTCGTTAGGCCCTCGGTTGGCATACCGCACGCCAATAATGACAGCAATCGACGATGTGACGTCGCTTAAATTGCATAATCCACTTCCCAGTAAAGCGCGGCTGCGTCCCAAAAACCCGACAAAAATCTTAAACGTCGCCAAAAAAAGGTTTGCGACCAAGCCCCAGGCAATGGTCTTCGTCGTGCAGCTTTTACATTTCGCCAAAGTTTTAACGTTATCAGAACTCATTCTTCATCCTGGAACAACACTTCTTCCCCTTCGGGAATGGCTTCCATTTTTCGTTTTTTCTTAAGTCGAGCGCCGACAAGGGTTATGATCCAAAACGCATTTAACATGCCCAAAAGATATGCCGCCCAAATGATATAAATAAGCCCAATATGTCGGCCTTTAAAAAGCGGGATCCAGATCGTTACGGGATCCGTATTTTCAAAAATAAAGAAAACCATCAGGACCAATCCCAAAATAATTCCAATCACCTTCATGACCGTCAACATTCTCATCTTGCACTCCTCATTGTACGAAATGTTTTTTTAATCGCTTTTGCGGTTTTCTCAATTGCGGCTTCATCATGGGATGCAGAAACAAAACACGCCTCAAACGCGGATGGCGGGAAAAGGATCCCTTCCTGGCAAAGCCCGCGGAAAAATTGGGCGTAACGCGCTTTATCGGTATTGATCGTATCCTTATACGACTCCACACTTCTATCCGTGAAGAAAATTGAGAATACAGAACCAATGCTATTGACCGTTACCGCAATTCCAAGAGTATTGACTTCACTTTGAATAGAGCAAACGAGCTCTGCTGTTTTTTTCTTAAGATCCTTGTAAATCGTTTTATTGTCTTCCAGACATTCTAAAGTTTTAAGCCCGGCCGCAACTGCCACAGGATTACCCGACAACGTTCCCGCCTGATAGACCGGCCCGACAGGCGCCAAAAGGTCCATAATATCTTTTCGTCCGCCGACCGCTGCCAAAGGAAACCCTCCGCCGATGATTTTTCCTAAACAGGTTAAATCCGGTCGAATATTAAAAAGTCCTTGCGCTCCGCCAAGCGACAAACGAAATCCGGTTATCACTTCATCAAAGATCAAAATAATCTTTTCCTGCTTTGTGATTTGAGCCAAGATTTTCAAAAATTCTTTATCTGGTAAAATAACGCCGGCATTACAAAGAACAGGCTCGACGATAACGCAGGCAATCTCATTCTTATTTTTTTCAACCGCTTGTTTAAAAAGCGTCACGTTATTAAAAGGAATGGACACCGTGTCGCGGCTGTAACCCGGCAATATTCCTTCACCCGACGGGATTCCTAAGGTCAAGTTGCCGGACCCGCTTTTGACCAACAGGCTGTCAAAGTGCCCGTGATAACAACCATCAAATTTGATGATCTTTGCCTTACCGGTAAACGCCCGCGCTAAACGCACAGCCGTCATCGTCGCTTCAGTTCCCGACGAAACAAAGCGGACCTTATCAATACTTTTCATATGTTGCTTGATCTTTTCAGCCAACTCGATCTCACGCTCAGTGGCCAAACCAAAACTGGAACCATTTTTCATGGCCGTTATCGCAGCGTCCACCACAGGTTTATACGCGTGGCCCAAAATCCCAACTCCCCAGCTCATAATATAATCAATATATTTATTCCCGTCAGTATCCCAGACGTGCGCACCGTTAGCTTTCTGGGCAAAAAGCATCGGTGTTTGAACAGCATTGAAACTTCGCACCGGCGAATTAACACTCCCGACTAAGGATTTAGATCCTCGCTCGAATAATCGTTTTGAATGTGCGAGTGTCATCATAAGAGTTTCCCTAAAGCAAGCTTGTCTTTTTTAAGTTCCTTCTCCGTAAAAAGGATTTCGGCGGTCAGCTTAAATTTTTCCGCTGTTTGCCGGACAAAACCTTTTATCTCGGAGGCTGTCTTTGCATGCATCATCGTAAAAGTATCATAGTTAAAAGATTTTTGAGGTGTGCGTTTATAGCAATGCGAGATCCTGTCATCACCCATAAAAACTTTCTTTATGACATCCGTGTTGGCCTTGTGCCAGGCAATGAGCGCATTGGTTGTATATCCTACCCGACGATGGTGAATGACCCCGCGCAAATCCTTAATCATGCCTTGTTTCTTTAATCTCTGAAGGATACCGACCACTTCCGTTTCTTCCATATTCAAAGCTTGTGCCACTTTCTGAAACGGCCGAGGTGACAGTTCAAGGTCGTATTCAGAAAAATATTTGAGCACTTTTTTTTCTTTCTCACGCATGGAGCCGAAACCTCAATTTATGAACTTTCTGTGTCGGAAGGCTGACAATCTCTTCTGCCATTAATTCTTCTCTAAGCCGAGCAACTTCCGTTTGAAGTCTTTTTCTCGACTTAGCGCTTAAGGTAAACCACATATTCAGCCGGTGCTTACGTAAATAATTATGCGTAATATTACCGTAAGCATTAATGACCTTCTGCGCCATGTTGATATTTTTTTTAGGAATACGGCAGCCAACCAACGTGCTGACGACGCCCAGCTTATTTAAATCAAAACTGAAATTGATGCGTTTAAGAAACCCCTCTTCTTGAAGCCAGCTAAGACGAGCGACCATTTCCTCCTCGGACAAACCCAATTCATCCGCCAATTCCTTATACGGCCGCGGACTTATGGGCAGGCCTTCCTGGAGACGGAATAATATTTTTTTCATGACCTCATCTAATGTGTAGGCTGCGTTCATACGAGCGCTTCCTCCCGATTTAGAATACACGTAACATCGCCTGCCATATAATCACCGGTCACGCCATAAGCACGAGCTCGACATCCTCGACACTTAGCTTTGACCGAACATCCGGCGCATTCTCCTTTAAGATTATTTTTCCGCAAAGTCTTAAACACCAATGAATCCTTCCAAATGTCGCCCAGAGGGCTTTCCCGTAACGAACCGGCCTTGACCGGTAAATACCCGCAGGGATAAATATTTCCGTCGGATGATATAAAAAATGTCGCTGTCCCAGCCAGGCATCCCGACGAACTTTCCGGATTAACTCGCACATATTGCGGCGCGCAAGTCGGTTTTATTTCTAAATGAGAATCTTTCGCAATCGCCTTAATTGTTCTTAAGACATCTTCCGCCTCGCGGCCACTGAGCATCACATCTTCCTGAATTTCCTTACCGCATCCGACCGGAACCAATACAAAATAATGAACCGCCACAGCGCCTAAATCCTTAGCCAATTTCTCGACGGAACTTAGCTCTTGGACATTGAGTTTCGTAACCGTAAAATTAATTTGAAACTGTATCCCTTGAGCTTTTAATATCCCCGCCGCTTCCTGAGTTTTTTTAAATGCGCCAGGCACACCACGCGAGGCGTCATGACTTTTTTCATCGCTCGCATCAAGGCTTAAACTCACACGGGTAATGCCATTTGCTTTTAATGCCCAAGCTTCTTTTTCCCCAAGAAGAACACCGTTGGTCGCTAAAGCCACGCGCAATCCAGCTTTGACCGCATGCGAAATGATGTCAAAGATATCTTCCCTTAATAAGGGCTCTCCACCGCTTAAGACTAAAATCGGCGCGCCAAAATTCTTTTTGATCGCATCTATGGTTTTAAACGCCTCTGCCGTCGTTAAATCTTTTTTAGCCTTCTTCGGGCTCATCCGGCAATACCCGCATTTTAAATTGCAGCGGTTTGTCGTTTCCCAAAATATAATGCGAGGCTTCAAATCCACTGTGCGGCCTCCTTGGCCCAATAGGTGATGATCATGTCCGCACCTGCGCGCTTGATAGAATTAAGCATCTCGAGTGCCACGGTTTTCTCGTCCAGCCAACCCTTTAATTGCGCGGCCTTGACCATGGAATATTCGCCGCTGACATTATATGCCGCAACTGGAACATCCACTTTTTCACGAACAGCGCCAATGATATCCAAATACGCCAACGCCGGCTTAACCATCACAATATCCGCGCCTTCTTTGACGTCAAGCATTGCCTCTCGTAGCGCTTCTCTCTTATTGCCGGGGTCCATCTGATAACTTTTTCGGTCACCGAAAACTGGACTGGATTTATAAATATCCCGAAACGGCCCGTAAAAACTCGACGCATATTTAACGGAATAGCTCATAATGGCGGTTTCACCAAAATCGTTTTTATCCAACGCCTCCCGTATCGATTTGACCTGTCCGTCGGTCATGGCTGAAGGTGCCACCATATCGACACCGGCCTCGGCATAAGACACCGCGATTTTTGCGAGAGCATCTAAAGTTTTCTGATGATCAATCTTTGCGCCTTTTTTGTCGACGATTCCGCAATGGCCGTGGCTCGTATAAGCGCATAAACACACATCCGCAATTAGAACAATATCACTCGTTCTTTTTATGGCTCGAATCGCTTTATGAAACGCGCTTTTCTCGTCGTAGCTTGCCGAACCTGATTCATCCTTACCATTAGCGGCGCCAAAAAGCAAGACAGCTTTAATACCAAGCTTGTCTAACGCCTCTATTTCTTTTAAAAGAACAGTTTCCGGCATCTTCGAAATGCCTGGCATAGAAGGAATTGCCTCCGCCGCTTTGCCTTCCTTAAAAAATAGCGGCATGATAAGGCTTTCTTTATCAAGCCTCGTCTCACGGACTAACGAACGAAGCGATTCCGCTCGTCGTAATCTGCTTGGTTTATATGAATGAGCGTTCGCCATATTTGTATCCTAAACCAACACTTCCTTAATTTTTCCCGCCGAGAGTTGGTCTTCTGTCAAATAACAAGCCGGGTCTTCCGCCCATAATGAACCATGATACGCTTTGGCACGGGCGCGGCATCCACCACAAATTTCTTTATGCGTACAAACCCCGCATTTACCTTCCAAAAAATCTTTTTTATTTCTAAGCTGACGCAACAATGGATTATTCGTATCCTGCCAAATTTCCATCAGCGGTTTTTCCAAAACATTTCCCAAAGAGCAATCCCGTAAAAATTGGCACGGATAAACATCCCCGGTCGAATCCAAATACACCACACGGTCGCCGGCTGAACAACCCTGATGAGACATCACGCAAGAAATCGCGCTTGCCTTATCCTTAACCAAATCCAGCATAAAAATCCCGTCCGCGGGATTGTCCGTCGTGAGCACATCAAACTGGGCGTCACGTGAAGAAATCTCTTGGACTTTATGAAAAAATTTTGCCATGACGCTGCGTTTATCTTGAGCGGCCATGTCCTGGTCGGCGGAACCACGGCCGGCATAAACCAAATGGTATAAACAAAACCGCTTAACGCCAGCTTGTACCGTCTTATCCAAAATATCCCAAAGATCTTTACTATTCGCCTTCGTGAGCGTAAAGCGCACGCCGGTCTTAACACCGTGCTCGTTTAAATATTGAATGCCTTGCCAGCTTGCATCAAAAGCGCCGGTTAATCCACGGAACCGGTCATGCGATTCTTTCTTGCCGTCAACGCTGATACCGACATAATCAACGCCGGCCGCGCTGATCTTTTTTGCCATATTCTCGTCGATCAATGTCCCGTTCGTCGACAACCCAACCCTCAGGCCAACGTCTTTACAGCGCTTAATAATGTCAAAGATATTTTTTCGTAATAACGGCTCACCACCTGTTAAAAGCACGATTGGCGGATTAAGCGACTTAATCTCCTGTGCAAGGCTCAGGCAACGCTCATCCGTCAGATCAACAGGCTGATTTCCCGGCGCGGAATCGCGATAACAATGGCCGCAACTTAAATTGCATCGGCTCGTCACGTTCCACACGAAAAGCGGGCCCATTTTTCTGGCCGTGTGCTCGGTTCGTTCGCCTTTAAATATTTTTGTGATTGGAATCATAATGCTTCCTCTAAACAAAGCTGAAGTAAGCCTTCGACCGTATGAACTTTTGCGGCCTTGACCTCTTTAATCCCTTGACGCTTCAAAAGCCTGGTCGTGACCGGCCCGATAGAATAAAACAAACTTTCTTTCTTTAATTTTTGTTTCATGGCCGCCGTGATACTATCAAAGAACACTTCCACAGATTTAGGGCTTAAGAAAAATATCCCGTCTGTCTTTCTCTTTAAAGCTTGTGCCAACGCCTTTTGTCGCGGCCGCTCCTCGACGTTATAAACCATGCAATCCGTGATCTTTGCCCCGGCCTTGACTAAAATATTTTTTAAATAATCCCGGTCAAGCTTTGTCCGTAATAACGCAACCTTTTTTCCCGCCAACCCTTTTGCTGCAAGCGTTAAACCCAAATTCTTGGTCGTAAATTTCTCCGGCATCAAATCCACGGGAATTCCATGCTTAATAAATTCCGCCGCAGTCCCGGAACCGACGCAGGCGATACGGCCTTTTAGGTTCGCCGGACTTGCCTCAAGTTCAAAATAACGCCTCAAAAAATAATAAACCCCATGTCTCGACGTAAAAACAAGCCAATCAAAATTTTTAATTTCTTCGATGATCCGGTCCAGAACATCTGTATCTTTACTCGGGGTAATCTGAATCATCGGCAAACGTACCACCGATGCCCCAAGCCGTTCCAACCCGTTGGCTATATCCGCATTCAAAGGTTCGCTCGCCGTGGCCAAATATCGTTTATGCTGAAGCGGTTTCAGCGCCGGGTTTAACCGATATCCCATCTTAACCACATCTCCGATAACGCAAACCGCCGGGGATTTTAAATCTCGCGCCTTATCGGCAATATCCGAAAGATTGGAAACAACCAGCTTTTCATTCTTTGTTGTGCCGCTACTAATGACAGCCGCCGGTGTCTGGGGATTCTTGCCATAAGAAAGCAACTTAGCGGTGATCCCTTTCAGATTTGACGCGCCCATCATAATCACAACCGTTCCCGAAAATTGCGAGACTCGTCGCCAGTCCACGTGTTCCTTCTCTTTTGTCGGGTCCTCATGTCCTGTAACGACGAGAAATCCGCTCGAAATGCCGCGATAGGTCAACGGAATTCCGCAAACCTCCGGCACCGCGTAACAGGAACTGACGCCGGGAACCACTTCCACATCCACTCCATGATTATTGAGAAAGAGCATTTCTTCCTGGCCTCGGCCAAAGATAAACGGGTCGCCGCCTTTAAGCCTCGCTACGACCTTACCTTCTTTAGCATAGGACAAAAGTAACTCGTTAATTTTCCCCTGCTCGAGTGACTGGCCTTTGGTCTTTCCGACATATTGAATGACAGCGCTCGCCTTACAATTTTTTAAAATACTTTTGTCAATGAGCCGATCGTATAAAACAACATCAGAGGTCTTAATACATTCCAAAGCTTTAATGGTCATAAGCCCCGGGTCTCCGGGTCCTGCGCCGATAAGATATATTTTGGCAGCTTTTCTTTTCATGACTCTTTACCCATTTCCATTTTTAGCTGCCGTATCAAATCCGCCGTCGCTGTTTCTCTATCCGCCTTTAAACTTGTCCGTCGAGCATACACATAAGATTTCTTGGAACCCATATAAAACTTGGCAGTAATAATAAAATTTTCTCCTTCAAAGCGTGCATAAACGCCAAACGGCATCTGACAACCAATCCCGAGCGCCTCTAAGACTTTTCTTTCCGATACGCTTGCCTCTTCAGCCTCCCAGGAGGAACATTTTTTTAACGCGCCATTAAGCTCGTCGTCATCTAAGCGTGTTTGCGCACAAATAATTCCTTGCCCGGCTGCCGGAACAAATTGATCCGGGTCAAAATAACGACTGATCCTGTCCGTATATCCTAACCGTTTAAGTCCGCACGCTGCTAAAATGATGGCATCATAGTCGCCATTATCCAACTTACGAAGCCTAGTTTCAACATTGCCTCTCAGCGGCAAGATCTCAACGTCCGATTCTATTTCTTTAAGGAACTCTGATCGTCTCGGGCTTCCCGTACCAATCCGTAACCCTTTTAAAACTTGAACCTCAACACCACGACGGCCGATCACACAATCCCGCACATCCAGCCGTGGAGGGAAACAAGGACATATCGTCCCTTGTTCAATCTTGACCGGCATGTCCTTTAAACTATGGACCGCACAATCAATCTCTCGACGTAAAAGGGCCCGTTCGATTTCTTTGGTAAAGATCCCTTGCCCCATTTCATGAAGAGGAGAGGTTCTGTCTTTATCTCCTTGGGTCACGATCGTTTTAACGTCATACTTAAACGTTAACTTTTGATTTTCAAGGAACGCGATAAATTCTTCAAGCTGACGCTTTGCGAGCGCGCTTTTTCTTATACCGAAAATGATGGTTCGCATAAAGGCACCGCGGCTGTTTCATGGGCCGCTTTTTGGACAACTAAAGCAAGCTCTCTTTGAATGATCTTCTCGGCCTTTACCGCCTCTATCTCACGATTTAGCATGGTCCGGTCAATGACCGGGGCTAAGTCGTCGATATTATAAAGCCTTACTCCGTCGATCCCCCTGACTGTTTCCTCAACATTACGAGGAACGCCAAGATCAATGAAAAGAATCCCCTTTTGCCTTCCCTTAAGAAATCCTTTGACCATCTCTTCACCAATCAAATGCGGCGCGGAGGTTGCAGCGATCACAATATCAGCAGTCAGCATTTCTGTAGGCAAATTCACAAATTCAACAATTTTGACGTTTTCTTTCTTAATCAGCTCTTCAGCCTTGGCTATATCACGGTTCGTCAAAGCTATTTCACGGATAGCTAGCTCGGACAATTTTGAAACGGTCATCGCGCCAACTTTGCCAGCGCCAATAACCAGGACTTTCTTGTCTTGAATGTTGAGCTCATTTTTCACAAGTTCCACGACGACGCCGGAAATCGATGTCACTCCACGAGAAATTCCGGTTAAATTACGCGCCTTTTTACCCACTCGTAGGGCGTCTTGAATAGTTCTATGAAGATACGGCCCCACAACACCAAAAGCCGAAGCCTGTTCATAGGCTTTTTTGATCTGCCCCATGATCTGTTGTTCACCAATGACCATGGAATCAAGACCGCTCGCCACTCTAAAAAGATGTTCTAACGCAGCTGTATCAGTTTTCTGATAAAAATAATTTTCTAAAAAATCTGCCGGCATATCCTGAAGGCCGCTTAGAAATTCAGTAAGCCTTTTTATGACTTCAAAAGCATTCTCACCGACGCCATAAATCTCAACGCGGTTACACGTCGAGAGAATAAACGCCTCTTTGATCTCGGGGGTATTGACCAAAGACTGATAGTGGCTCTCAAGCTCGCTATCCCGAAAACTAAATCTCTCACGGACTTCGAGTGGCGCTTTTTTATGATTGATTCCTAAAACAACTATCGTCATATTTTTACCTATAAGCATGATGGCTGGCCATAAAAAGACTCACGCCAAAAAATGTGATTAACATAGCTAAGAAACCAACAACCGAAACAACGGCCTGCCAAAACGGTTTTATCCGGAAAACTTTACGCAAAACAACAGCTAAACTATAAATAATAAACGTGATCAGCGCCCAGGTTTCTTTAGGGTCCCAACTCCAATATCTGCCCCAAGCTGAATGCGCCCAAATCGAACCTGTAACAATTCCAAACCCTAAAAGAACAGTGCCGAATAAAATCAGATTGGCATTTAACGCCTCCAACTGACTTACCGGCTTTCCTTTTTTCTCAGCGATAATATAATAAATGCTGATCGCAAACGACAATCCAAATGCGCTGTAACTTAAAATCACCGACGGAACATGAATCCCAAGCCAGAAACTATTTAAGAGCGGATTTAACGGATGGCTTATTTTATCTAAGAATAAATCCCAAATAAAAATGCCGTTAAAAATACAAAGAGCGATACTTTGAATGACCTTGCCGGCGCCTTCCTTAATGAATAGGATGTAAACACCGCTTAGAAGCCAAGCGAAAAAGAATGTGATTTCAAAAAGCGACACGAGCGGCAGATATCCTTGTTCGCGATACCGGACGATCAAAAAGAATAATCCGGTCAAAACTGCGACGGCAAACCATTGCCTAGAATACTCAAAGAACGATTGCCTCTGTTGATAAACGTAAATACCGTAGCACACAATTCCAACAAAATAAAAAAACATGCTGGAGAGAAAAAATATAATATTATAAAGCATTACTTAATAGGTCCCTTACTTTTTTAGCTCTACTGGGGCTGCGTCCGCTGGTGGAAACCCCGACGACCAATCCCGGGCGTTTTAAGATGGCCGGCATAATCACCGTGCCAGGCGCGCTTTGATCAACAACATTGACTAACGTTTTAACGCGAGCAGCATCAGCCGCTATCCTTTTATTGACCTTCGCATCATCTGTCGCAGCAATCACCAGCGTATATTTTTTCAAAGATATTTTGGGAGAATAGCATCCCTTCACACATTTGATTCTTCCGCTTTTCCCCAATTGTTCAATCTGTCTTAAAAATTCCGGGCTAAGGCAAATCACCTTAGCTCCAAATTTCATTAATACTGTAATCTTCCTTAACGCCACATTCCCGCCGCCGACGACGAGACATTCTTCATTTCTTACTTTCAAGCAGATCGGCATATAGTCGGTCATTTTGGTCATAATTCTTTCGACTATTTTTTCAATATAAAATGGCAATTCTTACATGTCCCGCGATATTCATGCGGCGCGACCGCCCCTTTTATGATCGGTGGGGCTGTCGGAAGGATATCTCCAGCATCTGTCGGAAGTTGTCCTCCTGTAAGCATAATAATATGACATGTCGTACACGGTTTATTCCGGCTACGGTGCGGGCTTAACGCACCCGGCGTGATCGGCTGAGCCGCTTCATTCTGTGAAAATCCTAAAGTTCTTGTCGATGAAAAAGTGAATTCCATGATCTTCCCACGGCGTGAAACAAGCACTTTGGCGTTAAATCTATTTTTGACCCTGCGCGTTGCTTCCGTAAAAGCAACTAAATCCGGCGTAGAAATCCTCTCTACGGCAACCACCAAGTCACCCGCCAAAACACCTGATTCCGCGGACTCAAGAGATATCTCGTCGACCAAAAGACCTTTGGTGTCCGCCGGAACTTGATATTCTTTGGCTAATTCCGGCGTCAGCGGGATGAGTTCCATCCCTAACCAATGGCCTTCAATAAGTTCTTTCGTCGCTGCGCCTTGTTCTTTGGGCGTCGGAAGCTGCATATTGGACGGAGCTGCAGCAACGGGATTAGCCGCTCCTGCCTCGGCTGTTTCCGCCGGAGAACGGTTTGCAAATGCAATCTGATGCCCTGGAGCAGCAGGGTCCACATTTCCAACATTTTGAACCGGATCTTGCGCTAGATTGGGAGCTTGACCTTTTTCTTGGCCCGTAATGCCCATATCCATATTGAGCGATTTCTTGATCTTGTCATGAAAACCTAATTTGTTCTCTAAAGTGATATAAATCGGCTGCCCATTACGCAAAACGTCTAAAAGCGCACCTTGATCTAGGCTTGTCTGTTTAGTAATATTAAGGAAGTCCGAAATATTCTTGATCTTCTTATTATTAATGGCCTTTAAAAGATCCCCGCCACGAATCCCCGACGTGTAAGCCGGATCTTCACACCAGTTAACGACAACGCCCTTTTCATCTTTGGGGATATTGAATTCCATGGCATTGGCCGGTGTAATGTTACTAACCGACATCCCGCCCCATTCCGCGTCTCCGGCGCCAATATGCATCAGAGCCGCGATAAACAGAAATCCGAAAACGATCACGGATAATAAGAGAAGGAATCTTTGCCTATTTTTCTTACGATATTCTATAAGACGATCTGGCATAGTTTTTATTTAGTCCCTTTTTTAACTGATGCGGTTTCTTCGGGGTTAAGTTCAATTCGTTCAATAGCGGTATTACATTCTTTACAGACCCAAAGCTGTCTTTTGGATGTTATCATGTACAATCCCATCAAAAAAAGCGGGACGCCTAAAACCGGGCCGACCCAAAAAAGCGTTGCAAAAATACCGACGATGACTAAGAAAAAACCGGCCTTTTTGCTATAACGAGGGCCCGTATAAAGCTGCATCTCGCCGTTACAAAGATTACAAATTAATGATTTGTCCGCCATAACTCACCTCTTTCTTTAATTATTTAATATCCTTTAACAAATCACTGATCGCCTTTTCTTTCTCGGCGCTGATACTTTTTGAATCATCCTTAGGAACTTCTGTAGCGCACCCGCAACCACAGTCAACAGAAGACGGCTTCTCTTCTTTTGTTGTCCCACAACATCCCTCACCTGATGATGACTTCTTAAAAAAACCTGATATAACGGCTCCTGCTGCTGCGGATAATAAAACAACTCCAATCATTGACATTGAAAATGGTTCCATTTTAACTTCCTCCTGTGTTTTCTAACTTAATCAACAATCTCAACAATTTTAGAAATTTTTTTACTTAACTTGTCTACCGAATCCCACGCGAACACTATTTTGATTTTGTTGCGTATTATACATCCCCTGTGTTGCCACAGGTTGTGTATTCTGTGCCATGGGTCCGTCGATAATCTGATGGCAATTGGAACAAACACCGCGGTATCCATGTGTCATGCCAGCATTGCTTGAAATCGGCGGTGCCTGTACGGGCATTTGAGCAGCGACAGGCGCCATGGGATTATTTCCTTGATTATAAAAATTCGGCTGATTATTTTGATTTTGGTAATACGCACCACCGCGCGCCATGATCTGTCCGCAATTAGGACAACGCGGAAATTCATTTGCCCCTTGTTGCGCGTACATTCTCCAATTGCAATTCGGGCAGAGGAAGAATCCCGTCGATTCCGGACCATTCCAAAAATTAGGTTGGTTCGTCATTTGGTTCATCTGCGGTCTAACCTGGTTCATATTGGCAGCCTGTTGCCCGCCTTCTGACCACCAATTGATTGGTCCTTTGTTCGACATATCTTTAGCCATAGGCGAGCCACAGTTCGGGCACGTCGGATAATTATTGCCTTGCATTGTTCCTTTCATTCGCCAATTGCAATTCGGGCAAACAAAAACTTGCTGTCCCCATCCAAAAGCAACTTGAGTGCCAGTATTCATTTGTCCCATGGTATCCGGGTCCGGCATAGCCACACCTTGCACCATAGCGCCTTGCATATATCCCGGCATTGGGCAAGCTTGACCCATTTGATTCATTCCCATTCCACCTTGCATAAAGCCCTGTCGAGTAGGTAAAGGACACGTCGGAACTGCCATCGTATTCATGTCCGGCATACCAAATCCAGCGCCCTGCGCGGTTTGCTGCATCATACGAATACGGCAATTGGGACAAACAGGACAAACACCTGCGGAATTCTGACCGGCCATAATATACTTACAACGAGGACAAAAATAATTGCAAAAAACCCCGCCTTGTCCGGGGCCAAAACCTGCCTGCATATTAGCTTGTGCATTGACAGGAGAAACCGGTCCGGCCATAACAGGTTGAGAAATCACATTCGTGGACGTCGGGGCTTGAGGCATCCGTGCTTGCCGATAAAGACTGATGGCCTTTCTTGAAGTTCCTGCATATCCGCCAAACACACGTATGCCAAACTGCATCAGGATATTATAACTTTGCTGGTCGATATTGTTGACGATGACAGCCTCTTCTCCTTTGCCAGCAACTAAATACGCGATCTGGGGATTGGGCACCGTGCCACGATAAGGATTTTGAACCGCCTGAACAAGTTTCTGCGATAACGGATTCACGACCAGAAAATATTTGGACTCTTGCAAAGACGGCGACACTTTAGCGCTCAAAGACGGGCCATCGGCCGCGATAACGATTTTTCCACAGGCCGGATTTCCCGCATTCTGGTTCTGAGTCTCAGGAGCAAACAGCGCGTAAACTCCAACGATCAAGACAAGAAATATCGAACCAAAAATAAAATAAACATTCAGGTCGACATCTTTGAGCCGCGCCAGGAGATCCTCAAACGGATTATCTTGGGCTTTAGTGTTTTTTGCTTTCAAATTTTTTTCCATATTATCCCCATTTGTTGATTCTTAAGTTTTTTAGAATCCTTGATTTGGATTATTGCCTTTATAAATCGGACCATATTGAAACGCTGGCCCAAAAACCGGTGAACCCATTTGCCACGTTCCTTTATTCGGACCCATCAAAGGGCCGTATTGATATTCAAAGGGAATCGTTAAATACATCTTTTGTCCATCCCTATAAATGTCGAGGAGAATCCCATCAGTATATTTAACATTGTTCGCTATATTAACAAAAGCTTTCGCCGTAGGAACCGGTTTACGCCCTATAGAAACAATGACATCGCCCGTCTTAACACCATATTTAAGAGCAAGATCTTTCCCTTCATCTAAAACAAACATACCCTTGATCTTCCCGGGGATATTAAATTCTTTACGGATACTGCGCGTCAATTGAATGACCCTCATGCCGATCCAGGTCATGCTATCGCCGGGTTCAACAATCGCACCATTCGCCGCCACGCGTTCTGCAGGCTCTGGAAAAATCTCGAGCGAAGAAACAAGCCAGCAAATCACAATAATAGAGAAGATGACAATTCCGGCAGAAAGTACAGGCTCTTTGCGAACGAATGCTATGGTTCGTTTTTTTATTTCTTCAAACTTTTTTTCATTTTTTGTTTTCATAGGCTCACTGTAGTTTCACTAAAATTTCATCGGTTTTTCCGTTTCTTAAAATATGGACATTCACGCTGTCCCCTGAGCGAAAATGCGCAACGACTTTTCTGATATCATCAGCCGATTGAATGACCACACCGGCAATAGCCGTGACAATGTCCCCTCTTTGAATCCCGGCAAACCTCGCCGGAGATTCATCCATCACACGATTGACCAAAACACCTTGGCCAACAGATATCCCAAATTGTTTAGCAATAACATCATTAATAGGCATGACCTCTAATCCAAAACGTATCGGAACCGGCGCATCTGTTGTCGTTTTAGGTAAAGCCGCGGCCAACAAACCTTTTTGGTTAACTGGTACAGAAAAATTTCGTTTAAGCGCCTGAGCAAGAAAATCCTTGCAGTCATTGATAGGAATAGCAAATCCCGTTCCGCTAAAAACTCCGGTTGGCGCATAGATAGCCGTATTAATCGCGATGACTTCTCCGTTTAAATTGACCAACGGCCCGCCGGAGGAACCACGGTTAATGGGCGCATCGGTTTGAAAAAGATTTTCATAGCGAATGCCTTCGATCAAAACAGATTTTCGAATGCCGCTTAAAATCCCGCTTGTTACCGTTTGTTCTATGCCAAACGGACTTCCGACAGCGACGACATAATCGCCGATCTGGCTAAAGCTCGAATCCGCCAAAGCCACCTCTGGAAATGGGCCATCCGCTCGTAATTTAAGAACAGCTAAATCCAAATTAGGTTCCTGGGCCACAAGATCCGCTTTAATATCACGCGACGGATTGCCAAAAACGGTCACGACGATATCGGTCGCATCTTTGGTCACGTGGTAATTTGTTAAAACATATCCGCGCTCATCCACGAAAATTCCGGCGCCGACATTTTCATATCCTTTGTTTTCGATAAATTTATCAATGGTCCCGTCGAACGGCGGGGCAAATTGAAGGTTCTGGGCGTCAATGGTCGGACGAACAGGCGTGCGAACAACCCGTCGGGCGTGGATATCGCAGACCGAAGGGATAATAACATTGACCGCATCTTTTAATGAATTCTGGAATTTGCTGTCCGTGTTCGCGACAAGCTGCATACCGCCGTTAGGTGTGGCCTTGGTAATAGCTGCGACGGAATAATTAGAGGTGTTCCGCTGATTCGCCACGAGCTGCATACCACCGTTTGGTGTGGCCTTGGTAATAGCGGCTGGTGTGGCCATTCCTGCCTGAACGACCGGACTAGGGAACTTCGGCTCGCCGACATTAGATGGATTAACCGGATTCTTAGCACCGCCATTCTCAGCCTCAATGCTATTCGTGATATCTTCCCGTCTCATCACGACCCAAAAAAGGAGCATGACCGAGATAATGACTACACCGACTATCCATGGGCCCAGCGGCTTACGACAAAATAGATCGTTTGAATCTTCCATTCTTTTCCCTCACCTCTATTAGTTAAAAAGCAAACTTATCCCCAGCTACAGGAGTATCCACTCCGGTGCTTGGAAAAGCAGCCGGCATTGCAGCTTTGTTTACCGTGGTTGGAACATGGTGCAATTGATGGTGCCGGGTCTTTCCCTTAAATCTAAAGAAGACGGCAGCAGAGATCAATGTACAGACACCTAGAATAATTAAAAAACCAAACCACGGATTAAGACACTTTTCTTTATTTCCAATCATAACGACGCCTCACGAATAATTATTTTTTACCTTTTGTGAGTTTAAGCCCTGTGTTAAGAGCGATCAGCCCGCCGATAAGAAGCGCAAGCGGAACAGATCCACGTAAAAAATCGCCGAAATTATCCCACCAACCGAAAATCCCGACAACTCCTAAAAGAGCTGCAATTGCTCCTCCAATAACATGTGCCATTTGTTTCTCCTTTCATTACTGTTTAACTAACCGTTTATAAATGTTACCCCGAATCCTCCTCGAGGATTTTCCCAAACAATTGCGCCATCTGTACAAACCACCCGGCAGCTTCCGCACTCAAGACAATTTTCATATGAGGCTTCAATGGCGCCGCTTTTCTCTTCGTAGGTCTTCGCCGGACAAACAACAAGACACATCTTGTGCTCGCAGTGCTTACAAACTTTCTTGTTGATCTTGATATGGCTCGCTGCATCTTTCTTGGTCTTGACCAAAAAAAGCTTGTCATCTAAAGAAAGTTTTCCGGTTTTCATATTAAATTACTCCACGCGCCCCACATATCGGACGCGACACGGGTCAATTTCACGTTTTTCATGACACGATTAAAAATCTCTTTTTTAACAACGCTTTTGGGCTTTTCGGACACACGGAAATAATCCACCAGAATATCATTCATCAAAGTCGGATAATCGTTGATAAGGGATTTATGTTTATGCAAGAACGACAGAAAATTTTTGCAATTTTTTAAATCCTGCATGACGAAACTCGCCTTAAGTTTTTCTTCATATTGCGACAGCGCCTCAGCGGTAAAATCGTTCTTCTCCTTCGCCTCGATAATCGTTTCCGCAGCAGAAAGGCCGGAGGACATCGCCAAATTGACACCTTCATGGAAAAACGACGTATTTAAAAGTCCTGCTGCATCGCCGACGACCAATAGCCCATCCCGGTAAAGCTTAGGAAGATAATCAAACCCGTCAGACGGGATCATATGCGCCATATATTCGGTGGTTTCTCCTCCGCGCACTAAAGGGGCGATGACCGGATGGCTCTTAAAATCATCGAGAATATCATTCGGATTCTTTGCATTCTCACTTTTCATAAAATCGCTTAAAGAAAATCCAACGCCAACGGATAAACTGTCTTGGTTCGTATAAATAAATCCATTTCCCAAAAGCCCTTGGACGGAGGCACCAAAATATTCATAGGCCGCGCCTTGACGGTCCGTTAAGCCGAACCGGTCTTCAATAACGCTTCGAGGCAGACGGATGTTTTCCTTGACCGCGATGGAACGACGGCCTGGACTAATTTTCTTACGAAGCCTTGCCTTTTCCGATAACAATGAATTCGCGCCTTCTGCACAGACAATCACATCAGCCAATAAGCTATCTTCATCTCCACCGCTTGTAATACCGACGACTTTTCCGTTTTCATAAAGAAAATCTCGTACGCAGTAATTCGTGATAATGCTCGCGCCAGCCTCTTCTGCCTTCTTGGCCAACCATTGGTCCATCGAGCCACGCCGTGCCAGAAAGGAATGATTATACGGTGCAACGTTAAATGCCGCAGGCGTTAAATCAAACGCCATTTCGTTTTCATTCGCTAAAAGAGCAAATTTTCTTTTCCCGACGTAACGTTCCCACGGCGCGTTATCTAAGAAATCTGGGAAAAGTTTTTCCATGATGCTTGAGAAAAATATCCCTCCAAACACATTCTTCGCGCCAGGATATTCGCCGCGCTCAATAACGACGACCTCTATCCCGCGTTTAGCCAGAGCATACGCACACGTCAATCCCGAAGGCCCTGCGCCGACAATAATAACTTCCATTTTATCAGTTTGATTCATGAGAAAAATTCTCTAACTTGCCCGTTTGTTTGTTTATTTGTTTGTTTGGGAAAAACTTATCTCTGATGAGCGCCGCATACTTTCCGGAAACATATAAACCTTTTTTCAACGTCTCTGCAATATTCGTTCGACTGCGCCGCAAAATATGAGCGCGGGATTTTGTCGCCGTTTTTAAATGAATAGCCTCATGAACTGGCTCTTTATCGTGAAGATTTGCTTCAGTATGATTATTTGATTTTATTTTCTTGAGGAGGTCTAGAACAGCTTCTCGGGGGATACGCTGATGCCCGCCTAATGTAGTGACCGCTTTAAGCTTTCCTTGCTTGACCCAACTTAAGACGGTAAAACGGGTAACATGAAGAAGCTCTGCAGCTTGCGACGTTGTTAAAAAATTATGTGAGGAGGTTGGAGTGTGCATTTATTGTTGAAATAAAGATTAATAAAAGTGTTTGGATTATAGGCAATCAACCAAAAAAAGTCAATAAAAAATATTCGACCGGATTTTTTATAAAAGAGTGTTGAAAATGTTGAATGATTTCTTACATTTTCTCGTCTGGAAAGGCTTTTCTCGGCAAGAAAAATAAAAAAAGCCTAAATTAATGAAACCCTGGTGTTTTGTACTGAACAATTTCACCATTTTTGCTTTCAATAACCAGGACTTCAACGCGCTTTAAAGCATGCGCTAAACGCAAGCCTTTTTCACCACCTAAAACAGAAATAGCCGTTGATAATTCATTGGCCGCTTGGGTCGTATTGGCTACAACGGTGACACTTACGGCCCCTTTTTGAGGGTAACCGCTAACAGGATCTATGATATGCGAGAACGCTTCAGAACCGATAGTATAGAATTTTTCATAATTGCCGGAAGTTGATATGCCCCTATCACTTAGAACTGTGGTGCAATATAATTTCTCCTTGTTAAAAGGGTCCTGAACCCCTATGATCCAAGGTTTTTTCCCCTGATCTTTTCCTCTGCAAAATATCTCACCTCCGCCATCAACCAGAAAATGTTTGATCCTGTTTTTATCAAGTATTTTTGCAAGTTCATCGCAAACGAATCCTGAAGCAGGAGAACCAAGATCCACTTTCATTCCCGGTTTTTTAAAAGAAATAAAATCCGGAGCCTTAAGGCATAAATTCCGATAACCAACTTTATCTTTTGTTTTTTCTAATAAATCTTTATCCGGAAGTTTTCCTTGATCCGCAGATTTTTTCCATAATTCTACAAGCGGCAATGCAGTGATGTCATATGCGCCATTTGTCAGTTTAGAATATTCAATGGATTCTTTGATCACTTTAAACACATCAGCCGTAACGCGCACCCCTTGAAATCCATCCGCATTTAATCTGCTTAGATCCCCTTCCATATTTTTTGAATGCGCATTCATGTGCAATTGAACTTCCTCAACTTTTTTCCAGCATTGATTAATAACCGATATAACATTTATCTTTGGGTCATAAAAAAAATGAATGCGCACATAAGCCCCTAAATAAGGCCTTGTTTCATCGTAATCCAAAAGTTTTTGTTTCTTAAAAGACGATCGAATTAGAAAGAAGAATGCACCGAGGATGATTAACAAAAAAATGTTGAGAATGTTGATATGATTTGGGTTCACGATAGATTATTGAACGAGATTAGAGAACTCGTAACTATAGAAACCTGAGGTATTTACGGCAAAGCCCAGTGAGAAACAGTGGAATAATAAAAATACCAACAAATTCTTCTAGAATAGCAACAATTTTGTTGAATCCGATTGGAATTATGTCTCCATAACCAATGTGCGTGAAGGTAATTAAGCTAAAATAAATGGATTCAAATAAATTCGGTTTGTGAGCAACCGAACTAACAAGAAAATGGCCCTGGGTATACAATAAAGCGGTCAATAAAATTAATGAACAGGCAAAAATAACTGTTCGCTGCGGGCGCTCTCCGTGGCCCCATAGGATGGAAGATATCGATAATAAAACCCAAGAGATAAAAAGCTTCATCCGTCCTTTAAGATCAAATCCTTGATGATTCTTTCCGACATGATGAAGTCGTTTGGCATAAAATAAATGCGGCATCAGAGACTTTCGATAACATTCTTTGGAAAGAAAAAAGCATTCTGAAAAACTGACATATTCCAGGTCGCGCTCATAACAAATCCCTGCATTTTTGTAAAGAATGCTCGCGTATTCATAATCGCCGGAGATGACCGCTTCTTCAGCGGCTTTTTCATAATACATCGACGCATAATAGAACAATGTCTGCCTGCCGCCTTGAAATTCACAGCAGCTCGCCGCGGAAGTAAAACAGATTGTTGCTTGTTTATGCTGTCCCTGGCTTTGATAAGACATGGCCGCTTGCAAAAAAAGCTTCGAAGCTTCCTCATATTTTTGAGCTTCAAAAAGCTTCTGCGCTTCTTGTTCTATATTTTTAATATCGTCGGCCATTATGTTCCTAAATCTTTCATTGCCATTTCCCGATGTTCATAAATCGGGATCAATTTGTGGATCTTTGTGATTTCAAACAGCCCCTTTACGTCTTTATTAACATTACAGATCGCCAGTTTTCCGCCGGATTTCTTAAGCATTTGCATCATTTCTATGAGTGTCGCAAGCCCGGCGCTGCAGACAAACGTCACCTTTTCAAAATCAACCAGGACTTTGGTCGAGCCTTCTTTCAACATTTTTAGAAATGATTCGCGTAGCGCGATGGAGTTGTCCACGCTCAATTCCCCATCCATGGTCACTACAGTAATGCCGCTTATTTTCTCAACCAGTATTTTCATTTTCAGCCTCCCTTATTGCTTCAAAAATTTAGTCATCTTTATTGTCCGGCCCTCATTGGCGAACTCTAATTTATCCATGACATTTTTTATAAGAAATATCCCTCTGCCGCTTAACTTTTCTAAATTTTCCGTTTTGACAGGGTCAGGAATCTTTTGATAATCAAAGCCTTTGCCTTGATCCGTCACTTGAATGGTTAGTTGATTCTCGTCAGATGTAATCTCAACCTGCACCGATAAACGCGGGTCCATTTTATTGCCATGTTTAACGGCATTGACAATCGCTTCATATAACACGAGCTTAATATTAAAAATAGTGCTTTGGTCCAAAGCCAATGGAGACAGTTTCTCCAGAATTGAAGAAACAAATCCGTTTATAGGCGCAACTTGCGAAGGTATGGTCTCAAATATATGCATAAAGGTTGCAGTAAATTATCAAAAAAACTCCGACGCGTCAAATAAAAATATCCCTTACCCTTTAAATAATCTTAACAACAATAAAAGTGATATCATCCGACTGCTTATGTTGCGGCTCAAATTTCCGGACATCTTTTTCAATCGAGGACAACAATCCTCTTGCGGGGAAATTCCGGTCTTTTTCAATTGTAGAAATCAGCCGTTCCTTGCCATACATTTGGCCCTTGGCGTTTCTCGCTTCTGTGATCCCGTCGGTATAAAAAACAAAAATGTCGCCGGAAGAAAATGCGATCTGTCCGCCGGAGTAAGTGCTTTCGAGCATCCCTAAGGGGTATCCGTCTTCCACATCCAAAGCTTTAGCGGAAGCGCCCTTGGGCAAATATAAAACCGGCAGATGCCCGCCGTTGGCGTACGTCATGATCTTTTTATCCATGTCGAATATGGAATAATAAAGCGTGACAAATAATCCTGTCGGAGAGTCCTGGGTTAATTTTAAGTTTAAATTGTGAAGCGCCTCATGCGGCTTGGTTTCGGACAAAGCGAAAAATTTAAACGCGCCCGAAACCGTGGTCATAAAAAGGCTGGCCGGCATGCCTTTTCCGGAAACGTCGCCGATCATGACGCCAAGCCGTTTAGGGCTGAATTCATAAAAATCATACAAATCCCCGCCGACCTCACGGGCCGTATACATGATGGCGGCGATATCAAGCCCGGCGGTCATAGGAAGCGTTTTAGGAAGGAAACTCTCCTGGATCTTCTTGGCAATTTTCATTTCATTCTCGACGAGGATTTTCTTCTTCCACTCGCGGATGGAGATCATCAGCGTTGAAAGCAAATAAAGCGCCACCAACGCAAAGAACGGATAAAACATATCCACCCAAATTCCGAATAAAATGAACAATAAAATCGCCAAGACGCTATAGGAAAAAATCGTGCCGGCTAATATCAAAAAACTCTTAAATGGCTTGGTGGCAAATACGCCCCAGACGATCAACGCGCCTAATAAAAACAAAATGACCTGGTTGGTTTGCTTTGAGGCGCGGACGATAAATTGTTTATTCAATATAGAATTAATAATGTCGCTGTGCACCGCAAGCGCCGGATAAAGCGCGGAGAACGGGTTAGGATGCAGGTCTGCCGTGCCGGCGGCGGTGAGTCCTACAATGCAAATTTTGTCCTTAAAAACATTTAAATCCAGCGTCGGCTTTTCTCCTTTTTTTAAAGAAACATAAGACTGCAAAATATCCACAAAAGAATAATGTTTATAATATCTGCCCCAATCGCCGGCATAATTCACGATCACATTTGAATTTTCATCCACCGGGATCCGCATCTTGCGGCCCAATTGAATATAGCGACCAGGATAAAGCTTTAGATCTTTAGCAGATAACCCCAAATAAGCAGAGATTAAACGAAGCGAAAGATATGGATGAAGCGTGTTTCCATATTCAACCAAAAGCGGAACGCGCCGATATTTTCCGTCGGGGTCTGGGATGACATTAATATGCCCGATACCTGCAGCCACTTGCCTGAAATTTTCTAACGTTTGGGCCGTATAACCCTTTGCCTCGATGACCTTTTGTTTTGGCGTATTGTCCAGATCAAAAACATATGGCAAATAAACATTACCCGTGGTCTTGATCGCCTGTTCCAATTCTGGGTCGCCATTGCCTTTCTCCGAGAAGAAAATATCCATCAAAACGGCTTTGGCGCCATATTCAGACAAAGCCTTGATCAAAACAGCATGATACCCTCTGTCAAAAGGGAATCGCCCTAATTTGGCGATAGAATCTTCACCAATTTCAACAATTACAACTTTATCAGATGTGAATACGAACGGACGGAGATGAAAACGAAAGTCTAATGCGCCAAGCTCACTATTTTCAAAAATGCGAGCATGGGAACCGCACAAAAGAATGGCAGCAAAGGCGAGAAAGATAAGGACCAACAAAACGTTTTGAAACGCAACGGCCAGCAAATCAAGAATTTTTTTCAGATTGACCATGATAAAAAATTAGTCCTTTTCTTGTTTTGCCAATTATAACATTTCTTTTATAAAAGAACAGAATATTCTACAGGCGCAAATCCTTCTCTCTGGAATAAACCGAACATTTCTTGCATTTATTGATCTTCTCTTCAGCCGTACCCTGCATTTGTCCATCGCACCAGGTGTAATCCACATCCCAGCATTTGACCCCATGATTGGGAAACGCAGGGCATTGAACCTGACGCTCCGCCGGACAATTTAAGATGTCCCAGCAAGAAGACTTTAAAAGATTTTTACAATAATCCTGTAAATCATTCGTCCGCTTTTTCATTCCGTTTATCAAGCGGTCCCAGTTTTCTTTATTTTCCAACTCCTTAGAGAATGGCCTTTTCTCGATACCTTCCAGAAAACTCTCGACACTCCAGCAATAATTTTTTAAGGTGTCTAAAAGACGATTTATTCGTAAGGTCACCTCTTCATCCGGCATTGCATCTCTCCAGACCTCAAATCCCCCCAGCACCCTTCCTCGTTTATCAATGAGCGGACCAGCTGTAACAATGATCGTATGCTCGCGATCGAATTTGTCCTGAACCTTGACCCTTTTACCAATGACGGACTTCTGCGTCGTCATAGCTTGTTTAATAGCACAATTTTTCTCGCACAAATCGCTATTAAACACTCTCATACACTTGACTTTTCCTATGGCATCATTTAATTTCAAGCCTGTAAAATCAAGGCAAGCCGGATTCATATATTGGATCTTCATGTTTTTATCCACGACGAAGAACGGATAACTTGAGGCCCGCAAGATGCTAGCAGCGAAAGAAGACATCTCTTCAAACTCATCAAAGACTTTTGCCTTGGAAGATAAAAATTCCAGAAAATTATTATGCTCCCCACTTTTAGGCTCAGCTTTCTTTTGAGAAAACCGCGTCTTTTCAGAATCTTTTTTATCGACGGGATCCGGAACATTTTTCAAATCTTCAATGACTTGTACCATCCGATAGAAATTCATTGCCATTATGGCCTCCTTATATTAAAAAACGCTATTTTGTCATCCCCACTCTATATTGCTGTCATTTCCGAAATCTTTTATCGGGAATCCATGTTTTAAACCCTTGTGGATCCCCGACTAATGCATTCGGGGATGACAGCGGTTAGAGCTTGTTGAGATTACGCTGGCTCAAAAAAGAAATCAACTTCACCGATGGACGGAAGATTACGAATAACCGACTTCTTCATATCGTCCATGGCCACACAGACTTCCTGAAGAGTACCCGTCTTGGGACAGCGAAGACTGATGCCGACCCAAAATTTCTTGCCCACTCTCTTAAACTTGATACTCCCTGGTCGATATTTAGGATAAGCGGACAGGATCATCTTTTCTATGCGAAGCGCGAACCCCGGTTCAGGAACCTGGTCCAGGATGTTTCGCACATTAGAAGCCCAATGACTCAAAGAATCTTTAACAATGACCACACCGACGATGAGAGCTGCTAACCGGTCGCAGACGGCAAAATCAGCCCCCATCTGAGATAAAATGATCCCTAAAATCACGGCACTTGAAGAAAGGACATCTGCTCCGGCGTGACAACCGTTTGCAATCAGTCCAGAGCTATCTAACCTTTTGCCGGCGCAAAAATTATACCGTTGGATCATATAGGTCAGAAAGACCGACGCTACGGCAACGGGGAGCGCCAACACAATATCCGGTTGGACAAAATCACGTCTAAGAATGGCCAGAATGCTCGAAAGCGTAATAGAAACGCCAAACCCGATCAAGATACTAAACGCGATAAGCGCGACGATAAATTCAAGTTTCGCATAACCATACGGAAATCGAACATCATTCGGCCGACTGGAAAATGACAAGCTCACCATAATGAGAATGCTCGTCACAACACAAGCGATGGATTGAATTCCGTCGGCGATCATCCCGGAACTGTTGGCGAACGTTCCACCGGCAAGTTTTATTACGACCAAAACAGCATTGCCGATGACTGTCCAGACGAGGATTTTCTTTGAACACGCCCAACAGCCTTCTGTCGTCATACAGGAATTTGCATTTTTTGAAATCATATTTTTTCTTCCAGCCTAATACCAATGAACACTTCATGGGGGCTTAAAAATTTTACCTTTACCGCTCTTTTGATGTTCTCTGCGATAGCAAAAACGTCCACCATGGGAATGTCTTTTGCCGTCGACAGATCAGCGATAATTTCGTAGATGTGGCCGATCTTGTTAACGCGTAACGCCTTTAACGACGCTTCACCTATCTGTGCTTTACGGATACAACTTTCGACCTCGGAAACAGTTTTCTTATCGCACGAGGCATCCATCAGCCCTATAAAGGCTTTATATAAAAATAAAACACTGTAGGCGATGATAAAGAACGCCGCAAAAATAGCGCATCCATAATCAACAATGTAAGACCCCATCCTCGATATTACGACGGTAAGGATGGTCAAGACCGAAAGCAGGAAATCTGTATCCAGAATAAAGATAATATCCTTCGATTCGTCTTCTTCCTGAATATTGGTTATCTCGGCCTTGATTCTTACCATAAACACTAAACTGATCGTAGCAGCGATCGCCGCAACCCACGCAGCCAGAAATTCTGGCGGATAAAGCGTGTGAAAGAAAATCATATGGCCTAAAGAAAAAAGAAGGGCGCTGGTGCTTAAGGCGATAACTGACGATATCGCCAAAAGGATCATGAATTCAAGCTTGCCCCGGTTAAAATATGGCGATAGCCGTCGGGAAGAATGCGTTATACCGATGCGCATCAAGGTGGCAATGGCTATCAAGATACCAAAAATCGCGAAGATGCCGGATACCAATAAACATTTTGAGCCCGTGATGACGCCTAAAACAGTCTTAAACAAAAAAGATGTTATAAAAAAATATAATAAGGCATAGGTGATCCGCTCTTTCTTTTCTTTAAGGAAATCTGGTTTCTTTTTCATCGTTATCCCTGGATTACATGGCACTTAGAACAAATCCCTCGATATTCATGCGGCGCCTGCGCATTTGCCGGTATCGCTGGGACATTAGGGGTCATAATCACATGACAATTTTCACAGACGCCGCGAAATTCATGCATCATAATTGCATCACGCAAAATGGCCGGCGCCTTTGTTTGTCCCGGGATTGGCTTCGTTAAAGCAACCGTCCGCGCTCCAGGGAATACACATCCATTTCTGCCCGTATACGCAATCTGCTGGCCAGCACCGCCCGTCGTGGCAGGAGGAAAACATTGGGTAACCGTCGGACATGTCATACAACCCGGCGGAATATACGCCGCTTGTTGACCGGCCTGCGCCTGCCACTGATTAAAAATTTGCGTTCCCGTTGGACAATTGGGTTGAAAGGCTATTTGTTGTCCACCACCCGTTGCCGGAGGAAAACATTGGGCAACATTGGGACACACCGCACAATTCGGTGGAACATACGCAGCCTGTTGTGCAGCGCCTGTTCCTTGAGGAAAACATTGTGTGACCGTTGGGCACGTCATACAACCCGGCGGAATATACGCCACTTGCTGCGGCATGGACTGCCACTGATTAAAGTCTTGAGCAGCGGTTGGATAATTCTGCTGAAACGCGACCTGCTGAGAGCCTCCCGTGGCAATAATCCCTTGCTGGGCAGGATCTTGAACGGGCACCGGTTTGGGCCGCATATTAAAAAGCGCAAAGCAGAAAAATGACGTGAGCCCGACGACAGTAAGCCCTATCATCCATAAACTTTTGGCATTGATATTCGCGCAGGAATCGTCTGCGAAAAATATCTCTTCTTTTTTATCGTTCTTCATGAAAAACCCCTTTCATTTTAATCCCTCCGTCCCCCTTATACTGATGGGGGAGGTTATATATTGTCACAATCCAAGGAACACAATTGTTTTGCCTGTCATCCTCAACTTCCTCGATGTTGTATCTAGAAATGATTGGGGATCCATTAAATGCTTTTAGGTCCTAAGCCCCTACAGGAGGACACCTTCTGGATCCCCGCCTAAAGATTGCGGGGATGACAGAAAAAGATCAAGGATAAGACCTATAATTTTCATCATTTCCACAAAAACGGGAATCCACTCTTTAAAAAATAAAAATCATATAACCAGACACTATATTCCGCCGGGACGGGTTCCTACCGTCGTATAAATAATGACCGATTCTCCTTGCCGGTCGATCGTAATTTTAACACGCTCATTTGTATTGGATGTCTGGATAAGCCGCTCCAGTTGTTCCGGGCTGGTTACACTGGTCCCGTTCCACCTTCGGATGACATCCCCTTCATGAATTTTGGACGCTTGCGCCGGCGAGCCGACAAAAACTCTCGAAACCAATAAGCCGTTCGATGACTGAATATCAAATTGCTTTTTGATATCCGTCGTAAGCTCAACCGTTTCCATGCCCAGCCAAAGCCGCGAATCCGCAGGCTTGAGCAGCATGGTCGGCAACTTTATAAAAAGCACAATCACCGTAATGGCCGTTAAAAGGATCATAAAAAGGACCGCGTTGACCGCGTCATCATTTTTTCTCTTAATGGCCACCTTTGTTTTTATCATCATTGCCCCTGATTATTCGTTGTCGCTGTTGCCCCAAGGCCAACCTTGACATTTTCACATTTCAAACACTTAAAACATCTCACACACGTCGACGCGCCAGGGTCATCACTAATGTTGATATCCACCGGACAGACCTCTCTACATTTTTGGCAATCTTTGCAATCGCGCGGGTCCACTTTTAGTTGAAGAATGCTGTGTCTATTAAAGAATCCAAATATCGCACCGAGCGGGCAGGCTAGACGGCAAAATGGCCTTTTGGCGATAATGAAAAGCGCGATAAAAGAAAATGCGATAAGGATCTTGATGATAAATAATAACCCTAAAGTCGAAAGAGACACAGCCGGCTCGCCGTAGACCGGAATGATCGGATTCCAAACGACCCAAGGAATCGCGGCTTGAAGCGTCCCCATAGGGCACACCTTCGAGAACCAAGTCTCTTGCGTGATTAACGGGAACAAAATAACGAGAAAAATCAGGATCAGATATCGTAAGGCTGATAACTTTTGTGGAAGACGGATCTTTACACTCTTTATTTTATAAAAAAGATCCTGGATAAGCCCAAACGGGCACAACCAACCGCATGCCAAAGAACCCACCATAATTCCGGTGGTCGCAAGATATGCCGTCAAAAGATACGGGAACTTACGGATGGTCATAAAATGTTGAAATGTTCCAATAGGGCAGGAAAGAAATGCCGACGGACAACTATGGCAATTCAACCCCGGGATGCACACACTTTTTAGCGAGCCCTGATAAACCTGTTTGGTCCTTAAAAAACCGAAATACGCATTTGTTAAGACGAGCGAACACCACTGTGCTGTCGTGCGTATACTCTGTAGCAAATCCATCCGTTACTCCAATCCAATACAGGCCATGCACATGGTGGCCCCGTTGTTTTGTGTCTCGAGAGGTTCGTTGTTATTGTCTCCGATAAGGAAAAAAATAAACGCCAAAAAGAAGACGACAATCACGACTATCTTTTTCATAATCAAACATCCTTCCAGATTTACTGGCTTTCAATCCATGTCATATATGTTCGACACCGCGGGCATTGTGGAAATCCGCTATATCCGCAGGCCGGACAAACAAAGGCGCCCCGATATCCGTTCCAATACATGGAAACCTGGCACGTCGGGCATAAAGGAACTCCTTTTGCACCGCACTTGGGACAAACACTGAACACATTATGTTCAATCACCTTCATGACGACATTATTGGAAACAAGGGAACGCGCCTGGACTGTTTTAAATTTCGAAACCGAATACATGGCATACCCGGACAAAAAAATGGCAAAAGCCACCACCATGATAAGTAGGCGATTTCTGTCCTGATCATTTAAGATAATACTGTCTTCCATGCTTACAACACCTTCACTTTGGGTTTTACAGCGGCACTATTAAGCGGCGCAGTCACGGCGGTTACCTCATGCATAACGCCACCACACTTAGGGCATTGCGTGGGAACAATAGCTCCGGCACTTTTTTCCGAAACGCGGTAACTGCAATCAAAGCACATATAATATTTTCCCTGGACTATCCGCCCGACGTTGGCTTGGGCATCAAAGGAGTTACAGGCCACCGGCGTTTTACTTCCGGTAATGCCGAAATGCGACGGAACGTTTTGTTCGGTAAGTTTGGTCAGGCCGTCGGGAAAATCATTGAGCGCCTGCCACACGGTCCCTTTTAAATCCGTATAAACTTCAATACGCGCCTGGCTAAAAACTCTAAAAGGTTCAAATCCAACATTGTTGCCGAGAACAGCGTCGACGTTTAAACCCGCGATCATTTGAGCGGAACGTAACCCAGCGGCATGCTGGGCGTCCATAAATTTATTCGGTACGGCCTTATACGTTCTTTTGGCACGGTCACAGATAATATAAAACGGCGCCCTGCCGAACAGGTAGGAAACCGGGCTTGAAATGTCTTTCCCCGTCGATGCGATCGCGATGATCACGGCCTTTTTACCGGTCAAAACCAATGGATTATTCTTTTCATAAAGCGCGCGCCCAATGACAAGGCCGACCGCCACAATCAAAACGATGAGGAATATCGTTTCTTTTTTCATTGGGGATTACTCTTCTGCTTCGTTTTATTTTTCGTAGAAACAGCTTCGCCATCCTGGTCAAAATGGATTTTCTTGTAATACTCGCAGGATAAACAAGAAGTCTTACAGAAGATCTTTTGGTGGGCGACGTGTTCACGGATCGTGTAACACTTTTTGGTATCGGACAGAAAGACGACACAGAGTTTGCAGTTATGAACTCCATTATTCTTCACCGGTTGATGAAATTCCCAACAGCGTAAAAAATCTGCATTTTCTATAAACTTCTCCGACTTAATTGCGTTGAGGCCGATTTTATACGTTTTAATAAAAGCAACGAGGTCCGCACGGTGAATGCGCCGGTGGCCGCCCGGGGTCTTGGTGCTTTTTAAAATCCCTTTTTTCGTCCAATTGATGATAGAGAATCTTGTTACGTTGCAAAGCTTGGAAATCTCTACGGTTGAATAATATTCCTTCATCGGCCCTCCTGTTGAGTTCTACTTATTATACTTATTCTACATATTATACATTTAAGGGCAAAAAAATTTATTTCCCGACGACGCCTAAATTTCTACCAGGAAATAAATGAATTGAAATCACTATAAATAAAAACGGTTTTAAAGTCAAATATTATTTTAAACCCCCTTTAGCTGATAATCCCTTGAATATACTCTCTTGTCATTTCCTGTTTCGGATTTTCCAAGACTTCCTGGGCGGGGCCATGTTCAATCAGACGGCCCATGTAAAGAAAAAGGACATAATCCGCCAATCGCTTGGTCTGCCTTAAAATGTGCGTGACAATAACGATCGTGTAATGCTGTTTCAATTCCAAGAACCGCTTTTCAATGTGCTGGCTGGATTTAGGGTCAAGCGCAGAAGTCGGCTCATCTCCGAGGATAATTTCCGGCCCGACAGCCAACCCACGGGCAAGGCACAAGCGCTGCTGCTGGCCGACGGAAAGCCTGGAGGCCGGGGCACTTAATTTATTTTTCACTTCCTCCCAAAGGCTCGCAGTTTTTAGAAAATGCTCGACGATTCGGTCTAATTTCTTTTTATTTTTCTCGCCGTGCAAACGCGGCCCGTAGGCAATATTGTCATAAATGGACATCGGCAGAGGATACGGCTTTTGGGACAAAAGCCCCATCTTCTTTCGGATGTGGGTCACTTCGATGTTCGGGTCATAAATATTTTCCCCGTCGACAAAGACCTCGCCGGTCACTTTGACATTATCCGTCGGGTCAAGCAGGCGGTTAAACGATTTTAAGAGGGTCGTTTTCCCGCAGCCAGAAGGCCCGATAATCACGGTTATTTTTTTATTCGGGATTTCGACGCTGATATCTTTAAGTGCGTGGTCTTTCCCGTAAAAAACATTTAGATTGTTGACACGAATATGAGCATTGGATTCCATCGGTTGTTTACCTCACCACGTGCCGCGCAAACCGTTTTGTTAAAAAACGTGACACGACACTGATAATTAAAATAATGATCGTTAAAATAAGCGCCGCGGCATAAGCTCGCCCCCGGACTTCCGGGATGGGCGTACTGAATTGAAAGAAAATGGTCAACGGCAATGTCGCCACTGGCCTAAATAAGGACGACGGCAGTGAATCCGTAAAGCCTGCGGTAAATATAAGCGATGCCGCATCTCCTATTCCCCGGCCAAAAGCTATTAAGACCGCCGTTAGAATCCCCGGCAAAGCTTGACGGACAACGACCTTAAACGCGGTCTCCCATCGGGTCGCCCCAAGTGCGTAAGAGGCATCCAAAAGCGCATTAGGGACCATACGAATAACCTCGTCCATCGAACGGGTCATGATCGGTAGAATCAAAAACGCCACGGTGATCATACCGGCTAAAAGAGATGTGTGAAGCCCGAAGAAAAGCATCAAGGTAAAACCAAATGCGCCGTAAACGATCGACGGAATTCCCCACAAGACATCAAACACAAAACGCGTCACATAGACCAGCCTTGATCCTCTTCTAGCGTACACGTTTAGATAAAGCGTAACCGGCAAACTAATGAAAAATGCTAAAATCGTTGCCCCGCCGGTCAGATACAAGGACCCCAAGATCGCATTTAGAATGCCACCTTCTTTTCCTAAATAATACCCGCTCTTGGGCGCTTGGGTGAGCATCGACCAGCTTAAAAACGGCAACCCCTTGACGACGATCGTCCCTAGGATCATCAAAAGCACAGCCAAGATCAGCAAGGTCGAGCCGACCATCAAGGTCTTAAAAATATTTTCTTCCAGCGAGCGTTTATCCATAATAATAACTGCTCCATTTGCTACCGCTTAAGATCATTCGGGAAACCACATTAAAATACAGCACCACCAGAAGCAAAATGAAAGACGCGAAAAGCAGCGCCGAGTCGTATAAAGGAATCGACATCATTTCTCCGTAATTATTGGCAATCAATGCCGGTAACGGATACGCCGGGTCAAACAAGGACTTCGGTAATCGGGCGACATTTCCGACGACCATCATGACCGCAATGGTTTCACCTAAGGCACGCGAAATCCCGAGGACAATGGCAGCGACAATGCCCGGCATGGCGCGGCGCATCACGACGTTCTTGATGGTCTGCCATTTCGTCGCACCGAGCGCCAAGGACGCGTCTCTTAACTCTTGCGGCACGGCCTTTAAAATTTCCGTAGAGAGATGGATTATAAATGGAAAAACCATGACCGCCAAGACCATGCCTCCGGCCAAGACGCAATATCCCGTTGAGGAAACATGGAATAACGGGGCCAGCCATTCTTTAATAAACGGCACAATGACCAAAACGCCCCAGATGCCATAGACGACCGAGGGAATTCCTGCCAAAATATCAATGAGCGGATTGATCCATTCCCGGAATTTTTTTGGCGCGTATTCAGCGATATAGATCGATGTTAAAAGACAAACCGGTATGGCGAGCGCCATAGCAACACAAGTCACCCAAAGTGTGCCGGCGATAAACGGCAAGAAACCGAACGACCCTCTCGACGGATGCCAATCGAGAGAAAATAAAAGACTGCGCAAAGGTTGCATCTGAAGAACCGGACGGGAACGGAAATAAAGCGTAGCGGCAATAAGAAGGACGATGAGCCCAGACGATATTACAAGAAGATACAAGAGCTTTTCAGAAGCCCGATCCCAAAACAATCGCCGGCGTTGAACTCCCAAGCTCTCTTCGCTCATCTTTAGTTGTTACCAAGCTTTTGAAGGTCTTCGTCAATTCTTTCCTGCGTGACATTCACAAAACCGGCGGCAGGGACAAATTTTTGTCCATCGGTCAAAACCCAGCGCAAAAACGCACGAACTTCTTTTCGCTCGGGGTTCCCATTGGAAACAAAGAAAAGTTCTCTGGCCGGTGGAGAAGGATACCTGCCATCCGCAATGGCCGCAGTGATCGTCGGAAGGTCACGGTAAACATCTTCTTTTTCGTCAATGAGTCCATCGCCATTAACGTCAATCGGAACAACACGAATACCGTCTACCGGCGTTTTTGTCGTGGAATCATAAGCGAAATTAATATTATTATATCCTATGCCCAAAGCATCTTTCTTCACGGCTTCCGCGACGCCCGGGTCTCCATAAACACCAATGCCAACTAAATCTTCCTGCTTCTTCCCTAAATATTTTGCCCAAGTCTCGGCGGCGCCACAGGCATCTGAACGCGTATAAACATTAACAGCGTCGGTGGAAGAACTTTTTACGACCTCGCCCCATGTCTTGGCTTTGCCTGTAATAAAAATATCCTGAAAAATCTCTTTTGTAATGCCTTTGGCCAAAATATCTTTAATGGCGGGATTGTTCGCGCTAATCGTCGCAACAACAGCGTCTTTGGTCACAGAAAACCCTAAAGCACCTCTTTTGACTTCTTCCGGATTAATATCACGAGAGACCATGCCAAGGTCAATGACCTTAGCGAGGCAATCCGCCATACCTTTTCCAGCTCCGCCGGCGGAAATATCAACTTTAATGTTCGGATAAACCTTTTGAAATTCTTCCGCCCATTTCACGGCCATCGGATAAAGCGCCCAGGCTCCCGATATTGTGATTCTTCCTTCAAGATTTTCGCTTTTTGCTTGGGCATAGCCTGTTCTCACCAAACAAGAACTGACAACAAGTGCAAAAACCATAGCCGTGACAATCCGTTTCATTTTTTCTCCTTTTTATAATTTTTCAAAAGATAAGCCCCAAATTAACATGCACAATATTCAAAGTCAAGAATTTTGTAAATTTGTCCTGGGGATGAAACTAAAAGAAAATGCTTTTTAGACAAAAATTTCCGACGGGAGATGACGATTAATGGACCGATTTCTTTGTTTTTTCCTTATAAAGTAATTTCCAGGGATTCGCCTTCAAATCCTCACTTAATTCCTCTAAATTCCCGGAGGTCTTCTCTAAGCTCTCAACAATTTCATCAATCGCCTTCTGGTTAACTTTAAGCCTTTCATCCACATTGCCTGTAATCGAAGCAACACTTTTAGTTGTTGTATTGACATTCGCGATAATTTGATCAATAGCCGTTTTATTGACATTTAAACGCTCATTAATATTTTGAGAAATTTCTTTTAACTGAACCGCAACCGCTTGACCTTCGGTCAAAATCTGATTAAAGTCTGCCGGTTCCTGGCCGATAATCACACTATTCGCAGCTAAATGATTCTCGCCAACGCCGCTCGAAATCAAGCCCACATATTTTTCCCCCATGAACCCTAAATTCTTAACATAGGCCTTGGTATCCTCTTTTAATCGCACAGCGTTCTTGACCCAGATCAAGACCTCCATCTTTGTCCCTTCGGGCGTTTCTTTAACGGTAATGGCCTTGACCATGCCGACCTCTAAACCATTGAGCATGACCGGAGAATTCGTTGAGATCCCGTCGATATTCTTAAACACGACTTTCATCGCATAACCTTTTTGGGAAAAATGCACATTCCCCGTCTTTAATGTCAGCCCGGCGAGGATCAACAAAACAATCACCACCATCATGCCGATTTTTATTTCATTATTCCATTTCATAGCCAATCTCCTTTATGCTTCTATTCGTTTAATTGGATCGGGCCTTCAATAAAGCCGTTAATGAACTGCTGGACAATGGCTTGGGAGGAATTCTTAATTTCCTCCTTCGTGCCCACCTGAATTAGTTTTCCTTTATAAACCATAGCAATACGGTCCGCGATACGAAAAACGCTTTCCATATTATGCGTGACCACGATCGACGTCAGTTTAAGCTTCTTAGTGAGGTCTAAAATAAGATTATCGACGACCGCACAGACGATAGGGTCTAGGCCGGCTGTTGGCTCGTCATAAAAAACGATCTCCGGATCTAAAGCAATGGCCCGGGCAAGCCCCACGCGTTTTTTCATCCCGCCAGAAATCGTGCTCGGCTCATAATTCTCAAAGCCCTGCAATCCCACCAACCCCAATTTCATTTTAGCCGTGAGACTTATGATCTTTGAATCCAGCCGCGTATGTTCCCTCAAAGGCAAGCTGACATTTTCCTCCACCGTCAAAAAATCCAATAGCGCCGCTGACTGAAAACACATCCCAAACCGTTTTTTTAGCTCATCTTTCTCATTCGACGACAATTCATTCAACTTTTTATCCCTAAAATAAACTTCACCCTCTTCGCAAGGAATGGCGCCGCTCATGATCCTTAACAAAGTGCTTTTCCCGCTTCCGGATCCGCCCATGATCACAAAGGTTTCACCTTCATAAATATCAAAAGAGATATTATCGAGGACAACCCGGCCGTTAAAAATTTTTCGGACATTTTTGACGGAAATAGCGACTTTACGATTGTTCATTGGTCTATACGCCCCAGAAGAAATAAATGCCGGTCATGATACAATCGGCAACGATAATAAGAATAAAACTTGTGACGACGCTGATGGTCGTGGCCCGGCCCACACCGACGGCTCCGCCTTTTGTTTTAAGCCCCTGATAAACACCGACCATCGTAATGATGATGGCGAAAACAAACGCCTTAGAAAGTCCGGTATAAAGATCTTTATGCGTCAGGAATTTCCAGGCGATCTGCATATAAAGACCGGAATTGATCTTAAGACTCGTGGTGCCTATAACATACCCTCCGGTTATGCCCGCGGCATCGCCGATAATGGTGAGACACGGAAGCATTAAGAATAACGCCAAGAGTTTCGGAACTGCCAAAAACCGTACGGGGCTGATGGCCATAATATCCAAGGCTTCAATTTGCTCATTGACTTTCATGGAGCCGATCTCAGCGGTAATGGCAGCACCAATGCGCCCGGCAATGACCAGTGCCGTTAAGACAGGGCCCAATTCCCGGCAAATCGATATTGAGACCAAACTGGCTACGTAAATCACGCCTCCCATTTTTTCAAGCTGTGGGGCGGCTTGCATGGCCAAAACCATGCCGGTAAAGAAAGTCACGAAGAAAACAATGACGATCGAGTTAAGGCCCATGAAAACCATCTGCGCAATTGTCGACGAGAAATTGATCGGTCTCTTTTTAAAAGGCCCCAAGACGATCCAATACAACGTCTCCAAGAGAAGCTGTAAAAATTCAGAAGAAATCTTTATCCAGCTTTCCACCTTTGCTCCAATATGTTCAAGCAATGACAGCATAAATCTTTATCGCCCCTTTAGGATTTATTTAGCAATTTTGAGACAGCTGCAATCAGTTCTTCCGGCACCACAGGCTTGGTTAAATAAGCATCCGCCCCCATTTTCTTGCCAATTTCCTTATCCTCCTTTAAATCGCGGGAGGTCATAAAAATAATAGGGATCGCTTTATATTCTTCCTGGGATTTAAGTAGTTGGCAGAAATTATAACCGTTGATGATAGGCATCATCACGTCTAAGACAATCAAATCTGGCCGTTCGTCAACCGCCATTTGAAGCCCATCAGCGGCATCGGTCGACGACATGACCCTATATCCATTGTCTGAAAGATGACTTCGCAGCAACTTTACTGAAAGAATATCATCATCAACAACTAATATGACTTTCTGTTTCTCAGTAGGATCCATAAACTTGTACTCCAAAATAGTTTGAAGCAAGCATTCGGGTTTTAAATAATTTCTAATAGAATTACATCAGTGCCTATAATTGTCAAATGTTTTCTATAATCCTGTTCTTTTCATTATCCTACCTCCTAAAAACCGATCTTGACCAACGAATGTTGGATAAATAGATTGTTGAGGTTTTTTATTTATAGTAAAGTATATTAAATTATTAGAAATGTTAGCCCCATCCTCTTTGAGGTGCTCTTATGATTAAAAAGATTCTATTAATATTAATTATCTTCTCTGTTTGCCTTCCAAACACTTTTCTTGGAGCGCAGGAACATTTTGATACAGACAGCATCCCTAGCTTAAAAACACTGGCAGAAGCCAGAGGCAAATATATCGGGACAGCCGTTGATATCCGGTCGCTTAAATATGATCCAGAATGTTCCCAAGTGTTGGCTGATCAATTTAATGTAATTACTCCAGCCAACGCCTTGAAATTTGATGCGACAGAACCTGGAAGGAACATTTTTTCTTTTAAAGACGCAGATGCCATTTTGAATTTTGCCACAATCCACAACATGAAAATGCGGGGTCATACACTGGTATGGTACCTACAAATTCCCTCCTGGCTTGCCAAAGGAAAACATTCCAAAGAAGACCTCAAAGAAATCCTGCACAATCATATTAAATCTGTCGTCGGGCGCTATAAAGGGAAAATTTACAGCTGGGATGTGGTCAATGAAGCATTTCAATCTAACGGGACTTTGCGACGGAACGTATGGCTTAACAATATTGGAGCGGAATACATTGAACTTGCCTTTCGATGGGCCCATGAAGCAGACCCGAATGCGTTATTATTTTATAATGAAGACGGCATTGAAATGCGAAATAAAAAGTCCGACGCCGTCTATGAGCTTATCAAAAAATTAAAAGCCAAAGGGGTTCCTATCGACGGGATCGGATTCGAAGGGCACTTCGACCTAGCCCCTGAAGGAACGATGAAAAACATGGCCGCCAATATCAAACGATTTGCCGAACTTGGTCTTGAGACGGATTTTACCGAGGTTGACGTCACGCTTGCCGAGAATATCTTACGGAAGAAATTTTATAAAATTATCCCTAACGGGAAAAACATTCTGGATGCCTTAATCCAAAAGAAAATCCTGTTAGACATCTCTTTAACCAAAGTCCGTTTAAGGTATCATATTAACAACATAGAAAATGCTGTGCGAAATATTGCCGGCGAAGATTTCGATAAAGTCTGGGCTATTTTAAAACAATCCTATATCAATAGCCCGACGATCAATAAAGAAAAGAAACTGGAAAAACAAGCGAAGATCTTTAACGACGTTTGCACGGTCTGCCTCAATAATCCGAGTTGCAAAATAATTATATTCTGGGGATTTACCGATAAACATTCGTGGTTAAGAAGATTTCACAATGATGATGCGCCCTTGATTCTTGATCAGCAATATCATCCCAAGCCAGCCTATTACAAGATCATCAAGGCGTTTCAAAACAAAGAATCTAACTAAATGGAAAGATTGTCTTCTCCTGTTAAAAAAGTCGGCATTACCGGTGCGTCAGGAAATATCGGGACAACCCTCCAGATGAGGTTCTGTAAAGAATATGACCTGTCCCTGTATGATATCAAAGAAGGAAACCGTGCTTGCAATGCAAATTTTGTCAAAGTAGATCTTGCGGAAAAAAATAAAATCAATGGGATTTTTAATGGACTAGACGCACTGATTCATTTGGCTGCTGATCCGAGGCCAGACGCCCCCGAGCAGCTAACCTATAGGAATAATTTTACCGTAACAAAGTTTGTTTTTGAAGAAGCTCATCGGGCTGGAATAAAAAAAATCATTTTTGCGAGCTCGAATTTTTATCATGAACAAGCCATCACACAAAAACTCAATGGAACAATGAAAGGGCTTATCACGCTCGATATGCCTCCAAGTCCGGCATGCCTCTATGGAAAATCTAAAGTATTTGGAGAAAAACTCGGCCGGCATTTTTCTCGTCTAGGCATGCAATTTGTGGCGCTTAGAATCGGCTGGACTGTCCCTGAAGATAATCCTACGGTCTATGGAGGAGATTATATGCGCGCGGTTTTTTGCAGCAAACGAGATCTTGGGGAGGCGTTCTCAAAGGCGCTTGAAGTTGAGACTAATTTCTTAGCGGCGTTCGCGGTGAGTAATAACAGCCATACGGTCTTTGATCTTACAGAGACTAAAGAAAAATTAGGATTTTTTCCTCAAGATGATGCAGAAAACTATTATAAGGCGAGTAAATAATTCCTTTCCCGACCATCGTCATATAGTTGTTAAATATCTCCGCCAGCCGCCCGATGAAGCATCCGTTCTTCCTGCTTATGCCTGATTTGCGATTTGACCGGTATCTCGAACAAGACAATATAAAAAAGCTTCAAAAAACTTATTGATGCCGTGAATATATTGAAATGGTGTTCTTTGTGCAGCTCTAACGATAAAGAAGAAGCCCGCCTGAACATCAAAATATGGTATGTCAAGACTTGAGCCAAAGGCACATTTTTCGCTTCCGTATATATCCGATTGAGCATCGCCCCTAATTGAAAATATTTATTCTCACGATAAGAATTATATAACTCAAAATGTCTTACAATGGCCCTTTCCGCATACCAGATCCTAAAATGATGCTTTCTTATCCTGTCTATCAAATCTCTCTCGTCGTGATAATGAGAATACTTTAAATTTGGATCAAATGAGAATTTTTCAAATATTTTAGATCTGAAAGCCATGTTGCATCCGAATATGCCGCCGGCATACATATAAGGCTCATTCGTGTTTTTGACGTAAGACAACCCTCCGACGGCCATAACATCTTTACTAAAAATAAACGGCCGAGTTAATTCTTTTAACCAATCCTTATTAACAATGCAATCGTCATCGGTAAAGGCAATGATTTCACCGGTGGAATGCTTCACCCCCAAGTTATATAAAAAGGCAGTTGATATTTTCTTCTCATTACGGATTAAAATAAATCTCTTGTCTTGACTATAGTGCTTCTGGAGGAATTCCTTTGTCCCGTCGCTGGACCCGTCATCAACAATAACAAGATTGTAGTTGGAATAATCGGACGCCAGAATTGAAGCTATAACCTGTTGGAGGGCTTCTTTCCTGTTTTTTGTTCTTATGACTATAGATACGAAAAGCGCTTTATTCATTTTTCGTTTAAACTCTTATGGAGCCTTATCTTTTCTTAAAGGTTAACCCCAAATAATACCTGAATTTTATCCGAAAAGCGGAAAATGAAATCATGCTCATTTGAAGGATATCTTTACAAAAAAATATAAATCTCGTCGAAAACTTTAAGAAGCCCCAGCTATTAACATTCTTAAGCCCGTAATGGCGCCGCAGCCAGGTCATATAACTTGCCCAAACCATATAAATAAATTTCTCCCAAAATGTTTGGGGCTGCGCTTGGTCCATCGTCAGACGATAATGCACGCGTTCCATCCGCAAAACTTGTAAATTCTGAAACTGTTCAACCACCTCCGTGGGGATAGGCGCTTTCAGCGTCGTCGCCAAGTATCGAACCACATCCCGCATCTGCAGCGTCACGCTCATCTCTCGCGAAAGGCGAATAATCCGCTCCCAATCCAAGGACTTAGAAACACGAAGAATTTTCATCGCATCCGGCATACACTTCACCGCGCTACTTTGCGCCCAGCTATAAGGATTGACGCCTTTTTTGCGTGCGCCGTGAACACACACATGAAGGAACTGGTCTGAAGCTGACAATCCTTTAATAGATATTCCGTCAAAGAGAAAAGGTTTTGCATCCGCCCAGAAATCGTCATCGACGGAAGTTTTATAACTACACCATAAACTTTCCCAATGAAGATCAATAAAAAGGCCCTGAGGATTACGAAAACCTATGGAATGGCACCATTTCATCAATTCCTCTATCGAGTATTCAAGGGATTCATAGCGTTTAAAACCATAGGACCCTAACAGTTGAGAAACCCTGATCACCTCCTGCCGAGGGATCAAAATATCCACGTCCCACATCGGACGCAGGCCAAAATCTTTATAATAATTCAGCGTTAACCCCATTCCCTTTAAAGAAAGCATGGGGATCTTTTCATTTTCCAAAGCCCTTAGGACAGGACTAATTTTCTTTAGAAGAAATTGGTTCTTAAACCATATCGAACGGTAAACACCTTTGAATTTGTTCATATATGGTTCATGGATACGATCTTTTAAATTCTGATAAAGCATGGCGCCTAATGGATAAAACTGATGGTCGATCTCTTTGACGCCGTTTTCCTGAATCCATGTCTGCCAGGCGACAACCGCCTCATCTTCATTCCATAAAGCGGCCTTTAAAAGCAATTCTTCGCCGCGGGAAGGATACCAATTTAGTATTTCATTGTCTTTCATATTTATTTATCTTCCGTAATCTTTTGAGTCTTCCGCTGCCTATCGCGGTTTCGCCGATGCTCAACCATTCCCTCGGACATTTCGTCCTCGGTCAAGATGTTCTTTTAAAAGCAACACATAATCTTTCCGATGATGACGCTCAAGAATTCCCACATTTGTTTTATGAATCCGGCGAAATGTCACCACGTCTTTGAGGACAAAAGCCTTCAACCCCACTTCCACGCTATAAGCATACCACGTTGCAAAATCGGTAAGTTTTTTTGTTTCTTCAAACCATCCCGCTTTAAAAAAAGCTTCCCGTCTTATCACCATTGACGACGGAATAATCCCAGGAAGGATCTCGTTGGCCGGAGGCGCCGCCTTTTTTAATTCAGCGCTGTAGAATTGTTTAACATGCCCAAAAACCAAATCGATTTCCAAATGGCTTGTAAGATAATCCATTTGTAATGCGAGTTTTTCTTTAACCCACAGATCATCCGCGTCCAGAAAAGCAAAATAATTTCCTTTTGCTTCACGAACGGCCCGATTACGCGCTACGCCCTGGCCTAAATGGCCCTGATTAAAATAACGAACAGAAGGAAACTGCTTGGCCACTTTTGCGGTATCATCCGTCGAGCCATCATCCACAACGATAATTTCAAAAGAAAGATATGTTTGACAAAGGATGCTATCAATCGCCTCGGCCAAATATTTCTCGCCGTTATAAACAGGGACAATGACGCTTACCAATGGGTCGGCCATAGTTACGCTCTTAGTTCGTTTAATAAATCCTGAATCGCTAAAGGGATGCCGGATAAATTTGTTCCCACCTCAAGAATATAACCGGGGATCTGCCTGACAAGGTTGCCGAAATTCTTAATGTCCACCTCTCCTCCGAGGCTTAAAACCTGATTATTTAACTGAAATATAGTATTGGGAACTAAATTCTTTAAAATGACAGCCGCAGATGTTTTTGTGAGCCGCGTCTCTTTTAAATTGCTGATCTGAGGGATCAAAATTGCCCGGCATGGAAAACCGTTGATCATTTTATCCGGAAAATATTCATTGAGAAAAAGTAAGGCCTTTTCCGAATCCAGATGGTCCTTATTTGAAACCAAATTTTGCATATGAGACAATAAATTTTTAAGATTATCCGGATTGACTTTAGCCGAGCTGTAAAGACTATGAATATATGGTTCAGGGTCGTTGCTGAATAAACAATAATCATCCCCGGCGTAAAAAAGACCTGAATTCAAAGACGAAAGCGCCGCGGTAGATTTTCCCGAGCCGCTTTTTCCGATCAATAAAACACCGCCTTTTTCTGTGCCAATGGCCCCGCCATGGGTCAATTGCCTGCCACGAATGAGCATCCACCAATGTAAAATAGGCATCATCGGAGCGCCCTTTTCATAATAAGGAATCTGTTGGGCATCTCTCACCAAATAAAATCCGACATTAGATGACATATCCAATAGACTTAAAATGCCTCGGCCAAAATTATAATTGGCTTTAATAGAATTGTCTTCTTGGCCTCCTATAGGTTTGATGTGCCATTGCCAGGCAGCATCCTTGGTCCAAGGAAAAACCGGCATCACAGCTTGGGTGGAAACACTGTCGAAAAAGCAAATAGTTAACGATGGATTATCGACCGCCTCCGTAGCAAGATGTTCCAAGGCGGGCGTAATAAATGGCATTAACGTTGGCCCGGCAAAACGCAAGCGGACGCTAAATCCAGCGATGTTGTAGAAACGCTCGATCGGTTTACCGACGGACTTTTCGGTTTCCCGGAATACAGTAGAAACGGCTTGAAAAAACGATCTGGGCGTGGCGTTCTCTATTTTCTTTTGAGGGGAATTATTCACGAGAGATAGACGTTCAGTTTTTTAGGCATCCGGCTTTCTATTAGGCCAGCCTCTTTCATCAACATCATCAATGGGGTCTAAAAGAAGCAGATCCTGCATATCGGAATACTTATGCACAACAGGCGCTTCAAATGGGATCTTTTGTCCCGTCATAGACGTTTCAATCTTTGGATGAGCGCTATCGACATTTCTAATGTCTGTCGCATCACAAGAGGAAATAAGACCTTCTTTTTCCAGTTCTGCAATAAACCCCACAACCACAGCCTCTAAGTTTGCAGGGCTTTCCTCATAACGTTTAGACAGATCCTCGACGATATTTTGAGCCGACGCGCCTTGCGCTAATGAGTCCCAAACAAGAATCCCTGCCTTATCAAGGCTATAATATTTTCCGCTATCAAAATTGATAATGACCGTTTCTTCTTCAATGGTCTCGTAAGAAATCTTTGCATTTATTTTATAAAACATATCCGACTCCTTTTGCTGCCTATTTTAACACACATTAAATCCCTTGCAATGAAACAATGTTTGAATTCTAGCGGGTATAATCAAAAAAGGGCTTGATTTCTCAAGCCCTTCTTTGTCACTTGCTCAGATAAATTTAAACGATGGTTTATATCCCACGCTTGACGATATAATCGCACAAGTCAACAACACGGCAGGAATAACCCCATTCATTATCGTACCAAGAAACAACCTTAAAGAAACGCTTCTCACCTTTTAAGTTGTTCTGGAGTGTAGCCAATGAATCATAAATCGAAGAGCGTTGGTCATGGATGAAATCCGTGGACACAAGTTCTTCAGCCGTCACGCCTAAGATGCCTTTTAAATAAGTCTCAGAAGCTTTCTTAAGCAAGCTGTCGATTTCTTCGATCGAAGTATCTTTGACTGAACGAAAAGTTAAGTCGACGACAGATACGTCCGGGGTCGGAACGCGAAATGCCATACCGGTCAATTTTCCTTTAGTCGCCGGAAGAACTTCGCCCACGGCCTTAGCAGCACCGGTCGTTGAAGGAATGATGTTGATAGCTGCTGCACGTCCGCCTCTCCAATCCTTCTTGGAAGGACCGTCGACGGTCTTTTGCGTTGCTGTATAAGAGTGAATGGTCGTCATCAAACCAGTTTCGATGCCGATACCTTCCTTTAATAAAACATGAACTAACGGTGCCAAGCAGTTCGTGGTGCAAGAGGCATTTGAAAGAATAACATGTTTTTGAGGATCATATTCGCCCTCGTTAACGCCCATGACAATGGTCTTCACTTCACCTTTACCAGGAGCGGAAATAATGACTCTCTTGGCCCCAGCCGCGATATGACCTTTGGCCTTCTCGGAATCCGTAAATAATCCGGTTGACTCTATAACGATATCGACATTCATAGCCTTCCAGGGAAGATCCGCCGGAGATTTGGTCGCCATGATACATTTAATTTTTTGCCCATTGACGATGAGAACATCCGGAGCTTCAAGCGCGGGGTCACTTTTCTCGACCTTCACGTCATGCTTAAATTTGCCATGGATGGAATCATATTTCATCTGATACGCGAAATATTCGGCATCCGTCGAAATATCGACGACCGCGACGACATCCAATCCTTTACCTAAAAATCCCTGGTCGCAAAGCGCCTGGAATACCATGCGCCCAATGCGGCCAAACCCATTGATTGCGATTCTTGCCATACTTGCCTCCTGTTTTAAGAATTAACTGATATTAAAAAATTTTTCTAAGTATGAATTTGAATTATTACAATATACACAGACCGAAAACTTGTCAAGGGGATAGTTACTTGTCTTTTTCCTGGGAGGCCTGCTCAGCTTTCAACTCTTCCTCAACTTTCAGTATATATTTCTGCGGGTCTTTCTTAAATGCACTAATACATCCTGCGCAACAAAAATGGTAGATCTTTCCCTCATATTCATAAATGGCCGACGCCATGCCGCTATTGCTAACGATCTTTGCGCCAGAGATCGGACAAATTTTGTTACCCACATCTTGCGATTGTGTAACCTTATCCGTCCCATTGGTATCGCTTGTCGCATTTTGAGCCTGCGCCGATTGATGGCTTGCCAATAATAAAATACCCAAAACCATAACAACATAGAATCTTTTCATCTGACTGCTCCTCTCATTTGCTGACATCAACGGTTCCCTGTTTCATTTCGTACCGCCATTTCCAAATGGAATAAATCGGCGGATAAACCAGCAATTCCAAAATAAAGCTCGTCAATATGCCTCCGATCATCGGTGCGGCAATGCGTTTCATCATGTCCGCGCCAGCGCCCATGGACCACATAATAGGAAGAAGCCCCATGAACATCGCCATCACCGTCATCATCTTAGGACGAATACGCTTAACGGCTCCGTGAATAATCGCCTCGTCGAGGTCTTCCCTTGTTTTCATCTTCCCCTGCCTCGCCATATCATGATACGACATATCGAGAAACAGAAGCATAAATACGCCGGTCTCGGCATCAAGCCCCATCAGCGCGATCATCCCCACCCACACTGCGATGGACATATTGTAGTGTAAAATATAGAGAAACCAAATAGCTCCGACCAAAGAAAACGGTACAGCCAGCATGACAATGGACGCCTTAATCGGAGATTTGGTATTCATATACAGCAAAATAAAAATCAGAAAAAGTGTAATAGGAATAACCACTTTGAGCCGCTCTCGAACCCGCAGCATGTTCTCATATTGTCCGCTCCATGAAAGCGCATAGCCCGTCGGTAATTGTATCTTTTCACGGACAATTTTGCGCGCCTCGGTGACATAGCTTCCGACGTCTCGGCCAGCGATATCGACATACACATAGCCGGCAAGCATGCCATTCTCATCGCGGATCATGGCCGGACCCAACGATAAATGGATATCCGCCAATTCTTCGAGCGGGATCTGTGCCCCCGCCTCCGTCGGAACTAAAACACGCTTAAGCTTTTCTAGATCATCGCGAAATTCCCTCGCGTAACGGACATTGACCGTGTAGCGCTCTCGGCCTTCCACCGTGGTCGTGACCGCCTCGCCGCCGATGGCAGAGGTAATGATCTCTTCCGCATCTTTGACCGACAAACCGTAACGAGCAAGCTGCTCACGCTTGATATCAAAATCCAGAAAGTATCCGCCGGTCACGCGCTCTGCAAAAACTGAGCGAGTGCCTTTGATATCCTTCATCACAGACTCAAGGCTGAGGCCGATCTTCTCGATTTCTTTTAAATCGGCGCCATAAATCTTTATTCCGACCGGAGTGCGCACGCCCGTCGACAACATATCGATCCGCGCCTTAATAGGCATGGTCCATGCATTCGAGACACCAGGGAATTGCATCTTTCGGTCCAAATCATTGATCAAATCTTCATAAGTAATACGGTCGCGCCAAATCGGCCTAAACGGTGTTTGAAGAAATTCCGGAAGCCCCGAATACCAGCGGTCAACTTTTCGCCACTGGTTCTCTGGCTTTAAGACAACCGTTGTTTCCATCATAGAAAACGGCGCTGGATCCGTCGATGTTTCCGCGCGGCCGGCCTTCCCAAAGACCCGTTCAACCTCCGGCGCACTTTTTAGGATCTTATCCATGGATTGAAGAAGCTTCTGCGTCTCCGTGACCGATATGCCCGGCATGGTCGTCGGCATATACAAAATCGTTCCTTCATTTAATGGCGGCATAAACTCCGACCCTAACTGAAAGAAGACGGGAATAACCGAAAGCATTAAAATTCCTGCGGTGATAATCGTTGCCTTGCGATGCTTAAGGACAAATCTGCACGCCGGCTCATAAATACGAAAGAGCGTCTTGCTGATCGGATGTTTCTCTTCCGGATAATATTTCCCGACGGTGGCTGCGTTGAACAAATTGGAAAGCCAGCGCGGCTTAAAATGTTTATAGTCCATCCGCGTAAAAAGCATCCGCATAGCCGGATCGAGCGTAATGGCCAAGAGCGCGGCAATGGCCATGGCCAAGTTTTTGCTAAAAGCGAGCGGTCTAAATAATCGCCCCTCTTGGTCGACGAGAGTAAAGACCGGCAAGAACGCCACCGCTATGACTAATAAGGAAAAGAATACGGACGGGCCGACTTCCTTAAGTGCATTGAGCCGAACGACATGAAAATCCCCCTTGCGTCCTCCGGCGTCCCACAATTGCAATTTCTTATAGGCATTCTCAACCTCGACAATCGCTCCGTCGACAAGAACACCGATGGAAATGGCAATACCAGATAAACTCATAATATTTGAGGTCAGTTTCATCCCGAACATCGGAATAAAAGAAAGTAGAACGGCAATGGGGATCGTAACGATAGGAATAATGGCCGACGGGAAATGCCATAAGAATATGAGAATAACCAAGCTGACGATGATCATTTCTTCAATGAGCTGGTGTTTGAGCGTTTCAATGGATCGCTTGATCAAATCCGACCGGTCATAGGTAGGAATGATGTCAACGCCTGCCGGCAAAGACGGCTTGATCTCTTCGATCTTTTCTTTAACGCGAGTGATGACATTAAGCGCGTTCTCACCGTAACGCATGATGACAATGCCGCCGACGGTGTCACCCTGGCCGTCTAAGTCCGCGACCCCTCGGCGGATATCCGGACCCAATACCACTTGCGCAACATTCTTGACCAATACAGGTGTCCCAGACGGGTCAGAACCAATGACGACATTAGCGATATCTTGCGGAGATTTCGCGTAACCACGGCCGCGGATCATATATTCCGCTCCGGAAAATTCCACCAACCGTCCACCCACATCATTATTACTGTCACGAATAGCGTCCACCACTTTGGTCAGTGGGATTTTGTAGGACAAAAGCGCGTTCGGGTCAATATTCACTTGATATTGCTTCTGGAATCCACCGACGGAAGCAACCTCAGCCACACCGGGAACGCCTTGAATCCAATAGCGCAGATACCAATCCTGAAAACCACGAAGCTTGGACAAATCGTTCTTGCCAGTCTTGTGGCTTTGGCTATGTGGAGAGCCAAACCACTGCCTTTCTGGCTTGTCCACAAGCGCGTATTGATACACCCATCCGACGGAACTAGCGTCAGGACCGATCTCGGTCCGTACACCTTCAGGCAATTTGGGGATGATCTTGCTTAAATATTCTAGTGTACGGCTACGCGCCCAATAAATATCCGTGCCGTCTTTAAAAATAACGTAAACGTAGGAAAACCCGAAATCAGAAAATCCTCGAACCGCTTTAACGTTAGGCGCTCCCAGAAGAGCACTGACGATAGGATAGGTGACCTGGTCCTCGATAATGTCAGGCGAGCGGTCCCAGCGGGAATAAATAATCACTTGGGTATCGGATAAATCAGGAATGGCGTCCAGGGGAATATTTTTTATACAATATAACGCGCCGATCATCGCCGCCAGGACAAAGATGATGACGAGGTATTTATTCTTTGCGGAAAATTCGATAATTCGTTCGATCATGTTATTTTTACCGTCTCTCTGTCATTCCCGCGGAGGCGGGAATCCAGTAAATGCTTTTAAGACTTTCCATTTCAGACAAAATTCACCAGATATCCTGGATCCCCGCTTAAAGATTGCGGGGATGACAACCTTAACAATCATTTCTCTTGAGAAGGAGATTTTAACTTGCTCTCGGAATCGACGAGAAAGTTGCCGCTAGTCACGACCACATCCCCTTCTTTAAGGCCGCCTAAGACCTCGTAATAATTCTCGACTTTCTGCCCGAGCGTAACTTCGCGGGATTCGAGCACATTGTTCTCTTCGGAAAGATAAACAATTTTTCTTAACCCCGTGTCTAGAACAGCCGTCTCGGGAACCGCTAATTTTTTGCCCAGACTTTCTTTGATCAAGGCATTAACGAACATTTCCGGCTTAAGTTTATTATCCGTGTTCGGAACCTCGACGCGCACTTGATTCGTCCGCGTGTTTGGATCTAAGACAGGGCTGATAGAAACGACCTTGCCGGTGAATTTCTCGCCGGGATAGGCAACGGCTTCAATGTCGACGGAATCGCCGACTTTAATAAAACCTATTTCATATTCATAGACATTGATATATGCCCAAACGCTTTCTCCCTTGCTGGGAAGATATAAATTCGTTTCCGCTTTGCGCGTCTGTTCAAGAGCAGCAATCTGGTCCTCGTTCATTCCTAAAAGTTTTAATTTATTTCGCGCGGCTTCCGTCAAACTTTTGGCTCTGTTGATAACATCAGCCAGCGGAGAATCTTTGACATTATCCTCGGCATTTAACGCTTGAACAAATTCTTCCTGCGTGACGGCAAGCTCGGGATCATAAGCGATCTTGCCCGACACACGTACAACTTTCTGTAACTCTCTGACCTGGACCGACTCTGTCTGAACACCGATCATCTGCTGCCGCTCGGGGCTGATCACGACCGTCGTTCCTTTCTCCGTCGCTGTCGCTGGCTCTTCATAAACAGGAATATAATCCATGCCCATGGGATCTTTCATCGCTACCGGCGACGTGGATTGCGGGTCCATCGGGTTTCGATAAAACAAAACCTTGCGTTCTTTTTTGCCTTCGGCCGGGACAAGCGTTTTTTCGCTGGCGACTTCCACGAGCTTTCCGTTAGTTGTAACAATAAATTCACCACAGACCGGACAGACCAGCCTCTCGCCGGGTTTCAGATGTGCCTTGATCATCATAGGACAATTTTTCATGTTACATTTATGAAGGATACAAACCTCGGCTAGTGTTTTTTCTTTAGATAGAGCTGGCGCGGCATTTATTCCTTGATTGGCTGTTTTATCCGCAGCACTGGCTTCTGTCTTCACCAATTTCATCCCGCAAATGGCACAATCACCAGGCTTATCCGACGTAAAGGTCGGATGCATCGGGCAGCGATAGATAACATTGCCTTGCGAAACAGCGTTATGATCTTGCGATTGTCCACAACTTGCGAGAACAAAGACCGTTCCGACAAACATGATTGCTGCGAGAACCCATAACCCGTTCTTAAATAGCTTCATAATAACCTCTTTCTAAATTCATTTTTCTTAGGTTGTCATTCCTGCGAAAGCAGGAATCCAGTAAATACTTTTAGGTTCCTGGATCCCCGCTTCCGCGGGGATGACAAAAAAGAGACAATCCTGTGTTCTCGATTAATAATCTATGTCTCCCCCGACAACTTTCTCAAGATCCGCTAAAGCGACGCGTAAATCTAATATTGCCTTGTAATGTTCCAATTTGAATTCTGTCAACATCCGCTGACTGTCGAGCACGGCGAGGAAATCTGTTCTTCCAGATTCATAGCCTTTCATCGCGACACTCACCGCTTCCTTAGCTTGTGGAATAAACGCCGTTTCATAAAGCTCGACGAGTTTTTTATTGGCTACGGCCCGGGCGTACGCATCGTTGACTTCAAAAAGAACCGCATTTTCTTTTCCCTTATATTCAGCCTTGACCATTTCAAGGTCCGATTTCATTTCCTTAACCCCAAACGATTGTTTTTCAAAAAACCACAAGGGGATAGTGACGCCGATCATTCCCGCCCAGGCGCCGTCTACGGCGCTACCTTTATCGACCATCTGTTTAAATCGCACGTTAAAATCCGGCAAGAATTCGTTACGCGCAAGATCAACCGCTGCTTGCCCTCGGTCCACAGCATAGGCGAAAGCTTTAAGTTCGGGATTGTTTGCACGAGCGAGTTTATAAAAGTCATCGAGCGTTTGATCAAATTGAATTGCCGGTTCGGCCAAAGGAATTCCAAAATCCGTTTTGGGATCTCTATTCAGGAGCACATCTAATCGCGCTTGGGCCGTCACCCGTTTCTGCTCGAGCAGAATAAGTTCATTATCCACTCGGGCGAGTTCCACTTGAGATTTCAGCGCATCAGCCTGCGTGCCTTGACCGGCGCCATATCTCGTCGTCGCTGTTTTCGAAAGCTGGTCTAAAATATCTTTATTTTCTTTATTAATTTCAATTTCTTTATATATCAAAGAAAGCTCAGAGTAGGCACTCTTCACCTTCGAGACAATATCCCTCTCTTTGGCCTGATAATTTTCGTAGGCCATTTTCGCAAGCTTGGAGGCTATTTTCGCGCGTAAATATAATTTGGTGGGAAAGGGAATATCCTGGGAGACAGAAAATGTCTTCATAGGATTACCCGACAATTCCCGGTCAGCAGTTATCCGGTCGTATTCAAATTCAATGGTCGGATCGGCTAAACTTCTAGCCTGCGGAATGCGCGCGCTGGCGGCATCAAACGCATTCTTCGTCGAGAGAATTTCTGGATTTGATGCCAGCGCTTCTTTGATCAACGAGTCGAGAGTATACGACTGATTATTTTCGGCTCTTGCCGTCAGGGAAAATAAAACAATCGTAATAAGTGTAATCAAAAAGGTGATTTTTCGAACTACATTCATTGGCCCTCCTATTTGAAAAACAACCGCTTTGAGTTTACACCAAGAACTCCTGGAATAACCAGGTCGACAAATACCGCTCCCCTGAATCGGGAAGAATAGCCACAATAAGCTTTCCCTTATTTTCTTTTCGTTTGGCAACTTCGAGCGCGGCCCAGGCCGCTGCCCCGCTGGAGATCCCGACTAAAATCCCTTCCTGTTTAGCGAGCTGCCGCGCAACTTTTCCAGCATCTTCCTTGCTCACTTGGATGATTTCATCGACGACATTTCGGTTTAAGACCTGCGGAACAAATCCCGCACCAATTCCCTGGATTTTATGTGGGCCAGGATTTCCTCCGGATAAAACAGGTGAATCCGCAGGTTCAATGGCGATCGCCTTAAACTCCGGCTTACGCTTTTTGATCACTTCTGAAATCCCCGTGATTGTCCCACCCGTTCCGACTCCCGCGACCAAAATATCAATTTTTCCGTCGGTATCATTCCAGATTTCCTCCGCGGTTGTTTTACGGTGGATTTCCGGGTTCGCCGGATTATTGAACTGCTGCGGCATAAAACTGTTCGGCGTATTTTTAAGTAACTCCTCCGCTTTCTCTATTGCGCCCTTCATGCCTTTCGCGCCTTCGGTCAAGACAAGCTCAGCGCCGAAAATTTTTAACAGTTGCCGACGCTCAAGGCTCATGGTGTCCGGCATCGTTAAGATCAACTTGTAACCTTTGGCCGCAGCGACAAACGCCAACGCAATTCCGGTATTGCCGCTCGTCGGCTCAATAATAACGGAATCTTTATTGAGGACTCCGCGCCGCTCTGCGTCTTCAATTAAAGCAACACCCAAACGGTCCTTCACACTTGAAAGCGGATTAAAAGACTCCACTTTGACGACCACCGTAGCCTCGAGACCTTCGGCCAAACGGTTCAACTTGACCAACGGCGTATTGCCGACGGTCTTTGTGATATCAGAGAATATTTTTGACATAATGACCTCACTTTCTTCTTTACTCTCATTCCCACCCCACACCGCTGTCATTCCCGAAATCTTTTGTCGGGAATCCACGACGAGAATATGGTCTTGTTATGAATCCCCGATTAAAATCATTCGGGGATGACAACTCTTAGACTAAGACATTCGAAATGACAAAAAAATGCACTCTACAAAATTAGCTTACGCCTTTTCCAGTGCCTGTTCAACATCCGCGATGATGTCGTCCACATGCTCAAGCCCGACGGATAATCGGATAAAATCCGGCGTCACACCCGTAGCCAATTGCTCCGCCGCAGTCAACTGCTGGTGCGTGGTCGTGGCCGGATGAATCGCCAAGCTTTTTGCATCGCCGATATTAGCCAGATGCGAAATCAATTGAATCGAATTAATAAACTTCTTTCCAGCCTCAAGTCCGCCTTTGATGCCGAAGCCAATAATCGCTCCCGCGCCTTTAGGCAGATATTTCTTCACGCGTTCTTTCTCCGGACTGTCGTCGAGACCAGGATAATTGACCCAGCTGACTTTCGGATGCTTCTTTAAATATCTGGCAACAGCCAAGGCGTTTTCACAGTGCCTCGGCATACGCAAATGAAGCGTTTCTAATCCCTGCAGAAATAAAAACGAATTAAACGGCGAGACCGCAGCGCCCAGATCGCGAAGCAAGGTGACTCTGGCTTTGATAATATAAGCAATATTCCCCAACGGTTTTAACGCCTCGACGAAATCAATGCCATGATAACTGGCATCCGGCCCGGAAATCAGAGGGAATTTGCCGTTCGTCCAGTCGAACTTACCGGAATCAACAATAACGCCGCCTAAACTGGTGCCATGCCCGCCGATAAATTTCGTCGCGGAATAGACGACGATGTCGACGCCATGGTCAATGGGCCTAAGCAAATATGGCGAAACAGTATTATCCAATACGAGCGGAATACCATTTTTATGCGCCAACTTGGCCAAACCTTCCAGATCCGCCACGTCGAGCTTTGGATTCCCGATGGACTCCGCGTAAATCGCCTTTGTTTTAGGCGTTATAGCTTTTTGGAACGCCTCAAGGTCATTGGATTTTACGAACTTCACATTGATCCCTAAGCGGGAAAAAGTATAGTGAAATAGATTGTACGTCCCGCCGTAAAGATTGTCGGCGGAGACGATTTCATCTCCGGCTTGAGCGATATTTAAAAGCGCGATCGTGATCGCCGACTGCCCGCTCGCGACAGCTAAAGCACCGACGCCGCCGTCTAAGAGTGCAATGCGTTTTTCAAAGACGTCCGTCGTGGGATTCATAAGTCTCGTATAGATATTCCCGAATTCCTTGAGGCCAAACAGATTGGCCGCGTGGTCTGTATCTTTAAATTGATATGACGTGGTTTGATAAATTGGCACCGCCCGAGAACCTGTCGTCGGGTCTGGTTCCTGCCCACCATGAAGTGCGAGCGTTTCAACTTTTAATTTTGCGTCAATTTTACTCATCTCTTTTTCCTTTCATTGGAGAGGGAAAGATTTTCACAACCTTTCCCTCTGGAATTTTTTCTTAAAATGCATATTGGGCGCTTAACACGACTCCGTCGCCCAACCCGACTGTACTGGTTGATTTTGAATCCCCGGCATTGACATACGCCAAGACCAAAGAAAGATTCTTATTCGCCAGAAAGGCAATATGCGCATCCCAATAATCGGCATTCTTAAATGTCGGAAAGCGCGCGCCTTGTTTGTATTCAAACCCGAGGACGAATTTATCTGTCAATATCACGTCGACGTTGCCGAACCCTGTGACGTCTCTCTTATCATCATACCCAAACACGCCCGTCACCCGGCTATTGGTCGAAACCACACCTCCCGATAATAGCACAGGCCTGGGAAACAGGGTAATGGATTTTGTGGCAACTAAATAATAGTCCTCGCCCGTCGAATCAACGCCGGCCGGGCCGTTGGCCGTATGCTTGACCACACTTCCGACGGATACCGCAGGAACAAATTTAGAATCAAACGCATTTTCCGGCAAGACCAGGAATTTCGCGCCGATATTATTCTTATGTTTTGTCTCTGTGTTAGATTGGGCGATGATTTCATGGCCGTAAGAAAGTTCCAACCTTTTAAAGAACGTCTGGGCGACTCCCAGCGACGTCCAATCGACGTTGACATGGTCCAGATTCACATACCAAGCACCGAATCGTGGAAGGCCGATCGCATCGCTTTCTCCTATTTTAATATGGCTGTCGGAATCTGCCAAATACGCCAGCGGATTAAACGCGATCCCGCCAACACCTTCCAGATTCGTCAAGGGCGGGCCTGCCAAAACATTTCTTGATAAAGTAAAAACCGTCAGCACGGCAAACACAAAAACAAATATCAACTTCTTCATTTTTTTATCTCCTTAGATTTTTTTGTGCTTTTTTACTCCAGCTGACTGGTTATTATTAAGCATGGTTTATTTTTTTAAAATAGTCCGGATAACCGGTAAAAATCATTTCACCAAAGAATTACTAGATCCCACCTCCTTCCTCAAGCTTCCACACGTCGTCGAACCGCGTCTTTTTAGCGATATCGATTTGCACGATCTTTCTATTGTGGACCTTAATATGGACTTCACCGTATTCCAGAGATTCCACCCCATCGCTGATGTCTTTGATAATGGTGTCGTTAAGAAACTTTTTCGAATTGTTTTTGATATCCATTTATTGCTCCTTAAATAAAATCCCGCTCTCCTTCTTTAAGGCTAGCGGGCTGTCTCGTCCTAGAAATTAATGTTTTGTCTACTTAATAGGAAGACCTCCCTGGCCGCGCATCTCTATGCGACACATCATTAAGCCCATATTATTAGGGAAGAAGAACATGTGTTTATATCGCATAAGCAATCACTTTTTGTTCAGCATCAAGCTGCAAAGCCAATTGTTCAAAATTTATATTGTCAATAATATCCGATGTCGCTTGTGAAACGTCCTGCCAGATTTTCCTAAAAACACACTTATAAACATCGCCGCACTGAGAATATCCCTCTTTAACGCAAGCAATCGGTTCTGTCGGTCCATCGACAAACCGGACAACATCGCCTACAGTGATCTCGGCTGGCGACCTTGCCAATAAATATCCGCCAACATTCCCGCGCCGGCTTTCCACAAATCCACCTCTCTTTAATTCCAAGAGCACCTGCTCTAAAAATTTAATCGGGGCATCAATATGCGTGGCGATATCATTGATGGTCAAAAGCCCTTGGTTATAATTCTTTGCTAAATCTAATACAGCCTTAAGCGCGTAATCACCTTTATACGTAATCTTCATTATTTCCTCCTGTTAATCTATAATGTCTATCAACATAGTATAGTATATAATGAAATTAAAATTTGTCAAGTATTTTTTTAGGGGATGCTTCGAGAAGAATTATTCTGTTCTAAATCAATATCTTTTGCAATAAATTAAAGAGGTAACCGATAACGATAATACTTAATGCTGTGATGCTAAAAAAGATAACTATCAATTTTAGCTTCATCGCCCTTCGAAGCATAATCGCTTCAGGAAGGCTCAACGCCGCCACCGCCATTAAAAACGCTAAAGCCGTCCCTAAAGGGAATCCTTTTTGGAATAAAACAACAGCAATAGGGACAATGGCCGCACAGCTTCCGTACATGGGCACGCCAATCAAGACGGCAATAGGCACAGAAAGAAACCCAGTTTTACTGACAATAAACTGAACCTCTGTTTGTGGGACGTAATTATGGATTAAAGCTCCAACCCCGACGCCAAAAAGTATCCAAATCCAAAGCTTCTCGACAATGCATTTTGCTTCGTTTACGCCAAAGCCAATCCTTCCTACGATGTTCTTCGTCCTTACATCACAAGCCTCTGCTTCATGTTGGGGTACCATATCTTTCTCGACGTAATTTTCCAGATTCATTTTTCCTAAAACAATTCCCACGATAATTCCAATCGCCATGCCACTGATGACATAGGCCAGAGCTATCTTCCATCCGAAGAATCCGATCATGAGCACCACTAAGTATTCATTGATTAACGGTGATGTTATTAAGAAAGAAAATGCCACACCCAACGGGATTCCGGAATCCAAAAAACTGATAAAGAGAGGGATTGAAGAACAGGAACAAAACGGGGTGATTGCACCAAAGAGCGCGGCAAAAAAGTTTCCCCATCCCTTTCTGGCCGTAATCCAGGTTTTAATTTTATCTTGAGATAAAAAAGTGCGTAAAAATCCTATGACCGAAATCATGACAAATAAAAGCAGGATTATCTTAGTGGAATCATAGATAAAAAAATTTATCGCTGATCCTACTTGAGCGTTGGGATCAAGCCTCAAAAAAGAATACGTCAACCAATCGACCATTATCTGCAGCATGAATTCTTCCCCTTATCGGATGAGTTACAACAGCTGGATTCTGATTTCGCCTTGGCCTCTATCTTTTTGTCTAATTTTTCCACCCAATTTCTAAAAAAAGTTTTTACCTTGCAGATCTTTTTGCTTTTATTAGTCTCTTCCATATACTCCTCCTTTTCGAATAGACACAATTCTCCAGAAAAATTCCCAGTTAAACTTTTGCACTAATGCGGCCGTCTACCGGTACAATATTTTTCCAGACAAATATCTGCGACGCTATTTCATCATCAAAGACAACATTCGCATCTTCACAATCAATCACATACGCGGGAGAATTTTGAAGAAGTTTAATGACGGAACCACGCGAAAGATGCAAGCTCTCGATCTGATAGAATTGCTGTTCGCTTTTGTAATTGATATACGCTATGCGCGTTGAACATCCCACCTTCATATTCGTCAGCGGAATCACGAGGCTTTCGCTGGTAACGACGGCACGCTTACAACAATCACCTTCCGGGATGGGCTTTCCGTGCGGACATTCCCTCGGGTGAGAAAGCAAAGAACAAATACTGTCAACGATTTCTGAGATGACCATATGCTCAAATTCGCAGGCCAAAGGCTCGGAAACCTGGCCAAAAACGGTGTAAAGCAGCGTCTCGGCTAAACGGTGCGACCGGATCAAACGCCGCGCCGCAGCCTCGCCCATTGTGGTCAGCGCCACGTTCTCGCCGCCATCGGAAAATTTCACCAAACCATCAGACTTAAGCACATTTAAATACTTAGCATCAAAATTTACGCCGACGTGTTGTTTTAATAAACCAAGCGAATTCACGCCATCTTCTTTCATGTGCCACAAACATTCGAGATATTCATCGAGATCATTTTTTTCTATCATATTTTCTCCTTCAAGATTATTATTTTTTAAGAAATACCAGCAGCCAATAAAGCCCGCCTGCCAACAAAATCGAACTGACACTGATATACGCCATCATCCATGCAGCTTTTCTTGTCCCCATCTCTCTTGCCAGTGCTACGGTATGTGCCAAACAAGGCATAAATGTGGTCGTTAACACCACGGCGACAATACACTGCGTGACATTAAGAGCTCCGCACTGAACCAGTTTAATGATCATCCCGGCCGCCGCTTCCCGTCGGGCAACGCAAACAATAAGCACATCGACCATCTGAAGCGGAAGGCCCAAAAAACCTTTGATAACGGGGCTGACGATGTATTTTATTAAATTCAATAATCCTATTTTATCCGACGCGAAAAGAACAACGGCGGTAATCATAAATACCGGGACAGATTCTTTCAAAAACCAGAGGATCCTATAATAAACTTTCACCAGCACCAGCTTGGGGTCTGGCATCCGCATGCGCGGCACGGACTGGATAAAATCGCTCTTTTAGTCATCCTTCAAAATATTATTAAGAAGAAGCCCTGCTGTTATCTGCGCTAATCCCAATGCCGTATACGCGATAATAAACGCTTGAATGCCGCATCGACCGAGAATACTTAAATTAAGCCCCATTTGCGCCGCGCAGGGAATGGCAAAAGCGATCAGGTAAGCCGTGATATATCTTTCTTTCGGGGACCGAAGACAGCACGTGTTCATCGTGGCCATGGTTTTACAGCCAAATCCCAGCGCGATAGGCATGATGGCTTGGCCGCTTAACCCAAATTTCTCGAAGATTTTTTTCGTAAGGATGCACAGGTTCGGGATATAACCGCTGTCTTCCAGAATATTAAAAAACAGGAAAAAGAATGAAAGGATCGGAAGCACCGTCATAATGGCGTTGGCCAGCCCCAGAGATAAAATCCCGTAATTGCCTGTTAAAAATTCTTTCCAAAATTGGGAATAAATATGGACGTCGATTTGATGTGACACTGGAAGCCACAGATATTGATTCATCCAGTTGGAGACGACATTGGCCACGTCCACGACGAGGACATACATCATCCAGACAACGCCAAGCAGAATAAATATTCCCCAAAGAGGATCACGGCATATTTGAGAAAATTTTTGTGAATACCCTTCAAGCGCGACCTTCTGCTTATGAATAACCGCGGAAAAAATCTCGTCAGCCCGCTCAATGAGCCTGCGTTTAATGACCCGGGTAAAACTGCCTGAACAATTCTTGCGGACGATTTCGGCCGCTTGAAAGACATCCAGGGCGACATTTTCCCCGTATTGCTTTTTTATAAAACTCTCGATAAATTCATCTTTTTGAAGAAACAGCATTGCGATCTTCCGACGAAACACCATATCCGAAGGAAGCTTAGCCATGATAGTGCTAATACTTTCCTCTGTCAAAGTATCGTAGCCGCTAAGCTGCGGCATTGAATCAGCCTCCGCTATAGCCTTCTTTAATTCTTCCGTTCCAATACCCTTTGTGGCGACGGACTCAACGACAGGGATTTCCAATAGTTCGGAAAGCCGACGCGAATCGATCCAGATGCCTCGTTTGGCGGTCTCGTCAATAGCGTTGACACAGAGCACCATCGGGATTCCCAATTCCATCAAATCCATCGTCAAAGTCAAAGATTGATTCAGCTGATTAGCGTCGGCGCACTGGACTAAGACATCCGGTTTTTCATTCAATATGGCATCTCGCGCGATCAACTCTTCGCGCGAATAGATATAGGAGCTATGCAAGGCCGGCGTGTCAATAATCTCATACCAACAATCTCCTCTCTCATATCGGCCTTTTTTTGTTTCCACTGTCGTATTATGATAATTTCCTACCAGAGTGTATTCGCCGCTCAGATTATTGAACACATGGCTTTTGCCAGTATTGGGCAAACCAACAATCATGACTTTCTTTGTTTTCTTCACATCTCGTTCAATGACCACTTTCTGCCTTTCTTGTTAATTCATTCAACGGGAACTCTAAATCTCATCTCTTGCACATCCTACAAACCCCATAAAGTTCAAGCTTGTGCCGCTCAGGGTAAAACCCGTGACGGGCAAAAAGTTTATCCTGAAGCCTTTCTATCTCAGGATCAAAAACCTCAACAAACCTCCCACACTTGGTACAAATAAGATGGTCGTGATGGGAACCAGCCGAGGCAAACTCATATCTCGACGAACCGTCTTCACACCTAAGCTCATTCAACACGCCGGCATCGCACAAAAGCCGAAGGGAACGGTAGACCGTAGCCTGGCCTATCCCAGAGCGTTTCTTATTCAGAAGCGCTAACACCTCGTGCGCCGTAAGATGCCTCTTGGGGCTCGCTGAGATGGCCTTGAGGACCGTCAGACGCTTATGGCTCTGTTTAAGTTTCTGCGACGAGATATAATCCGAGAGTTTTTCATGTTCCTTGGGCGTAGACATATTTAACCTCCATTTCGATATTGATAATCATTATCATTTTAACGGCTACTAACTTTTATGTCAAGGGTTTAATAAAAATATCTAGGACTTTTTGGAAATCAGCGCTTGGTAGGCCAGCAAGGCAAGGATGGTGAAGCTGTCGAGCATTTCACCTTTTTTAATCATGGAAAGACATTGGCGGAAAGAAAACCATCTCTTCTCAAAAATTTCTTCCGGATCAGGAGAGAAATCTTTATCTTCGGTAAAATCCGTGGCATGAAAAAGATGTGTTGGCGTATGAACAGACTCGAGGGTTTCCTGATAAAACAAAAGCGGCTTAATATTCTTGCAGCGAACGCCAGTCTCTTCGTAACATTCACGAACAATGGCTTTAGCCGGCGTCTCACCCGGTTTCACACCGCCGCCGGGAATTTCCCAAGAATCCCGATTGATAAGCACGCGGTATTGGCGGACCAAAAGGACCATATTATTACGAATGACAACAATACCAACCCGCTCGTCAAACTCAGCCACATAAAAATCTTTCTGGCGCTTACCGAAATCCATGGTGACACGCGAAACCCGGCCGTAGGGATTTTGATGAATAATTTTATTACTTTTCGTTTTAGGTTTACGCATTTAGTAACTATCGTCCAGATGTTCATCGACGTAAGTGGCCAAAAGTTCGGCGACCTTCGGCGGCGGCGTAGCGCTGAAATAGCTGTCAATAATCGCATGACCCATCTCATGAGAAATGACAGAATCCGAAATATCCTCTAAGGATGTATAAATGGTTTTATATCGGTCAACATAAAACGATTTATAATCATGGGTCTCCTTAAACATGATCCAATATTCATTATTTAATTCCGCGCGGGTTCTAAAAACTTTGATCTTGATATCTATCCGTGGGCTCATCGCAAGGATTTGTTCCACCCGAAGCAGGATCGTCTCTAGCCGGGCGATAATCCTTTTTTCGATGGCATACGCCGGATTGGCAAAGAGATCTTTTTCCAGCGTCGAGACCGAGAACGAACGGCTGCGCAATCTTGCCTCTAATGTCCTTAAATTAATCTCACTGGGATATTCCAACGTCATTTGCTTACTTTGATAAGCGGCCCAGCCCGGGGTTTCCTGACTAATATCGACTTCAGCAATCCCGCCGGGCTCAGTTAAAAGATTGATATTGGTCATATCCACATCAGGGACAGTTTCCTCTCGCTGCGCCATCGCCAGCACATTGCAAGCCCCGGCAACAACAAACCCCAGGATGATAAGGATGTATTTATAATTCGAATTTCTTAAAAAGCTTTTTGGCATTTTCAATTTTTTCTCGGTCATGTTCGGATAATTTGGATATCTCTATGTCGTCGACCTCTTTTTTGATTTCAAGAATTCTGGTGCGCAAAGACAGCACCATTTGATTTAAGGCTTTCGCTAAATCCTTAAGTTCATCTTTCTTACGCACATGAAAACTCATGGCCAAATTCCCCTGGCTTACTTCAGCCAAGTCTTTTTCTAACCGATATAAAGGCCCGGCAATCCTGTGAGAGATAAAAAGGGTCAAGATGATCGTAGCTGTCCCGGCGATCATGATGGCAACGAGGCTGCTTAAGACCAAAAGCGGCAGGATGAAATCCGACGTGCTTTTAATCTGCAACCGCGAATTTTCAAAGACCGTGGTCACTGTCTTGGCGGATAAAGCGTAAACAATCCCTCCGATCAAAAGAGCGACAAGAATAACTACCGCACAAAATTTCAAGATAAAGTCTCTTTGAAACTCCATCTTAACTATCCGAACCCGCCTTCTCTTGAATTGGATATTATTATTCTGCATATCATTCTCCCTTTTTGCCTACAGCAGCATTTAATTTAAGACTTTGAAAAACGTCGTCATGTCGAACCACGCGGGCACTATCTTTTAAATTCTTCACCCAGCGGTTCAACTTGTCCTGGACTTTCTTGCGTAAAACCATTTTCTTCAGCTGGCCGACCATCTGTTCATAGGCTTTAAGATTTTCCTGGCTCTCTCCGATCGCTTTAAAAACCACCCAAGTGTTGTTATATTCCAGCGGCGCAGAAATCTGTCCCGCCTTCAAAGAAAAAAGAGTGTCTTCCAGCGGCTTTGACAATTCTCCGGCGGAAAAGTCCGCAGCCTGAGAAAATAAAATCCTCTCTTTAAGCTGCAGGGCAACAGCATCAAAATTGACACCGGATTTGCTCAACGTTGCCGCAGAATCCTTATCTTTACAGTAAACCATTTGCGCTTGAATTTTACGGCTTAAAAGAGCATAGGCATTCTTTAATTCCTCTTCACTTACCGTCGATGTTCGAATATATTCATTGGTTTTTCGATTCATGATCCTTTTGATGAGCGCCTGTTTCCAGTAATCTTCAATCTCTTTCATAAAATGCTTGTCCTTATCTAAGTTCGACTTCTGAGCTTCCTGAACCAAGAGCTCTTTAGTCAGCAGATCTTGATAAATCTGCTCCTTGAGCGCAGGGACATCTTCAGCTTTTAAGACATCCGGCACAGATAAAAGAGCCTCTACTTGAAAATCCTCTGCGGTCAGCCGATAATTATTGATTTCCGCGACGACAGGGCTATTCTGTTCCTTTTTAGCACACCCGGCGGCCACAAGCCCGGCGAGAATAATCGCCCCCCAAACATAATAATGCCGTTTTTTCAATTTATTCATCTTCTGCTCCTTTATGATAAGACCAACAAACATATTTTATTATCCATCCTGATCAGTGTAATTACCTGCAATAATTGCTTTCATCTCTTCCATGACACCTTCGACATCCATGACCGCAACGAGACGATGCAATCGTTTTATTCCGCGGCCTAAATTTTCTAAATCAAATTCTTGAGGCTGGCTGATAAAAATTTTATCATGCTTCGTCGCCGCATCTTTTTCCTTGTCCAACAAAAGTTCTTCTTCCAATTTCTCGCCGGGACGTAGCCCAATGAATTTAATGCTGATATCTTTATCAATGGTTAACCCTGATAATGCGATCAAATTTCTGGCGATCTCGATGACTTTGATCTGCTCGCCCATGTCCAGAATAAAAAGCTCGCCGCATTTGCCCATGGATCCCGCCTGCAGCACAAGCATGACCGCCTCGGTGATGCTCATAAAATAGCGTTTGACGTCCGGGTGCGTGATGGTGATCGGCCCCCCGTCGGCAATTTGTTTTTTAAATAAAGGGACCACGCTTCCCGCCGAACCTAAAACATTACCAAACCGGACCGCCATAAATTTCGTCTTGCTGACCTTGGCCTTGGCCTGCAAAATCATCTCGGCCACGCGCTTACTCATCCCCATCACATTGATCGGATTGACCGCTTTGTCCGTTGAGATAAGAACGAACCGTTCGACCCCATAATGGTGCGCGGCATAGATCATGTTTCGGCTGCCTAAGACGTTGTTTTTGACCGCCGCGATCGGATTTTCTTCCATCAAAGGAACATGTTTGTGCGCGGCCGCGTGAAAGATGACCTCCGGCGTTTCTTTGGTAAAAAGCCGTTTTAAAAGTCCAACATCCCGAATGTCCCCGATGCAAGTTTTGATGGAGACGGAAGGATAGCGGACCTTAAACTCAATCGTCAAAAAATAAACGAAATTCTCGTGATGATCAAAGAGGATGATTTCCTTTGGATTAAACCGCACGATCTGCCGACAAATTTCAGACCCAATAGACCCACCGGCTCCCGTCACTAAGACAACCTTCCCTCCAACATAATTCCGGATTTCATCCTCATTGATGCGAACAGTCTCCCGGCCCAAAAGGTCTTCGGGCTTTACATCACGCGCCCGCACTTCCATTTCGCCGCTTAATATCTTGCTAAAACCGGGGACTACTTTTATTTTTGCTGGAGTTTGTTCACAATAAGAAAGGATGTCACGCACCACTTCTCCCTGCGCTGAAGGAATCGCAAGAATGATTTCATCGACTTCGGATTCTTCCACGACACGAGGGATGTCTCTACGGCCACCAAGGATCCTGATCCCCTGAATGCTTTCATCGATCTTGATCTTATCGTCGTCAATAAACCCAACGATCCAGCCCAAGCTTGGATTTTTGCGGTATTCGCGAAGGAGCATGAGTCCCGCCTCCCCAGCGCCGACAATCAAAATCCGCCGGATGCCGTCTTTATACCCGCGGTAATAATTTTCCTTAATAAAAATTGAGATAAAACGAATCCCGCCGACAAGCCCCGTACATAGAACAAAATCGACGATAAAAATAGACCTCGGGAATCCTTGACCGCCCCATAAAGCCACGCTTATGATAAAAAAAGCCGTGGCAGACACATTGGCCTTCAAAATTTTCATTAAATCATATATGGAAGAATACATCCAAAGTCCGCGATATAAACCAAAATAAGCAAACACCAATAACTTGACAGGGATAATTAAAAAAAACGCATTAAAGAATCCCGGCAATTCACTTAAGGGAATAGAAAAGTCAAACCTCAATAGAAAGCTCAAAGAATATGCCACGACCACAATGGCAACATGGGCCAAGAGAATAATCCCCCGTCGATATCGTAAAATGATCTCTTGTTTAGTTTCGTTAACCCCCATATTAATCCTTCCCTTGTTTCGACTTTAATCTAACAACCGTAGCTCCAATGGCTGAAATATCGGTCATCAAACTGATTTTGCCTCGAACATATTCCAAATTGATTTTTAATTTATCCGGCAAAATAACCTCGGTATAAAATTTTTCGGGGTCATTATTTTGCGCCAACAATTCTTCTTCATGACGATATTTGATAGAGGCTAAATCCGTCACCCCCGGGCGAACACTCAAGACCTCGGCATTCGCTCCTCTATAAAACGCTTCGTACTTTGGGACCTCCGGTCTTGGGCCGACAAAGCTCATCTGACCGACTAAGACATTAAACAATTGCGGCAATTCGTCTATTTTTGTCCATCTTAAAAATCCGCCGGCTTTGGTAATACGATTTTTCCTCCCAGGCTCAAAGAGCAATCTTTCCTTCGAAGAATCCGTAAACATCGTTCTAAATTTCATCAGAGGAAACAACCGGCCTCCCCGCCCCATTCTTTTCTGGATAAAAAAAACCGGCCCCGGCGAATCCAGTTTGATCCAAATCCCCACAACACAAAATAATGGGATCAAAACCAGAATCCCAACGAGAGAAAAAATAATATCAAACAACCTTTTGCCAAATGATCTATACATGCCGATTCCGTTTAATAACGTTCTTAACCGCATCAATGACCTGCGCGACCTGATCTTTGGTCATCCCCGGGAAAATAGGCAAAGAGATCATCCGTTCATACGCCCATTCGCTATGAGGATAATCTTTAGCCTTAAATCCAAATTTTTCCTGATAAAACGGATGCCGATAGAGCGGAATAAAATGCACGCTCGTCGAAATTCCTTGCTGAGCTAATTCTTCAATAAATTGAGCGCGGTCAATGGAAAGCTTCTCAAGGGCAAGTTTAATGACATACAAATGCCAACTTGTTACCCGGTCAGGGCGAATGACCGGACAAATAATCTCCGGCAGCGTCGTGAAATTTTTATGATACATCTCGGCAATGGCTTGGCGCTTTTTCCACATCATCTCAAGCTTCTTAAGCTGAACTAATCCCAACGCGGCATTCATATCCGTCGTATTATACTTATAGCCGGCGCCGACAATCTCATAATACCAATGCCCGCCTTTCGCGTAACGTTTCCACGCATCCCGGTTCATCCCGTGAAGCCGCATAATTTTCATCCGCTCGGCCCATTTCGGATTTTCCGTCGTTATCATACCGCCTTCGCCGGTCGCCAACGTCTTTGTGGCATAAAAACTAAAACACGTAATGTCCGCAAGCGTTCCAACTTTTTTTCCTTTATACCACGACGGAAGCGTATGCGCGGCATCTTCAATCAAAGAAAGCTTGTGTTTCTTGGCAATTCTTTTGATCCGGTCATAATCAACCGGCTGGCCAGCATAATCAACGACAATAATCGCCTTGGTACGGGAAGTGATGCCGTCTTCAATTTTTGACGCGTCGATATTAAGCGTATCCGGTTCGACATCTACCAAAACCGGTTTGGCCTTAAAATAACAAACGACCTCGGCGGTGGCAGTAAACGTAATGGCGGGGACCAAAACTTCATCCCCTTCTTTAATCCCAATCGCTTCTAATGCTAAATGTAATGCGGCCGTGCAGGAATTAACAGCGAGCGCATATTTTGCACCAACATAAGTTCTAAACTTTTCCTCAAACTCGACGGTTTTGGGCCCCATGGTGATCCAACCGGACTCAATCGCCTCAGTCACGGCTTTGATTTCCTCTTTCCCGACGAACGCCCGGTGAAAAGGAACATGTTGTGATTTCTTTTGTGCCATCCGTTTCCCTTGCCTTATTCCTATAGCCTTCCCAATCGGCATTTCTTTGGTCTAAATCTTAAATAAACTTCCTTACCAGTTTCAATAGATTCATAAATCGCGTTGATGAGCTCCAAAGATTTGCGCCCCTCTAATCCGTCGACTAAGGCCGGTTGATTATTAATCACCGCATCCGTCACATGTTGAAGATACGCCATATGGCCAAAACCATACACATTCGGCGGATTCTCGCGATATTTTTCTAAAATGATTTTATCTTCTTCTCGAGGGTCGGAAAAATTCCAAACCTTCATTTCATTGACGGCAAAGCCCCCGATTTCTACGGCCCCTTTTTCGCCTAAAATGGAAATCGACCCTTCCAAGTCTTTCGGCCGGGCAGCCGTTGTCGCTTCAATCACGCCTAAGGCCCCATTTTTAAACTTAACGACCACAACTCCGGTATCTTCCACTTCAATATTCACGAGCGCCGTCGTGGATTTGGCAAAAACGCTTTCCGCCTCGCCGACAAGCCACTCCAACAGGTCAATATGATGGCTTGCCTGATTGGCAAACACGCCGCCATCCATGTTCCATTTTCCACGCCAGGAATCCTGGTCATAATATTTCTGGTCCCGGCACCAACGCACACGAACCGTCCCTAAAACGATCTTGCCTAGCCTTCCCTCATCCAAGGCCTGCCGCAATTTTTGCACCGGATAATTATAACGGTTCTGCTTTACGACGAACAGTTTGATACCTGCCTCATCGCAAGCACGGATCATGGCATCCGCATCATCCAGCGTTAAAGACATCGGCTTCTCGACGACAATATGTTTCTTGTATTTAGTAAGCCCGATGACATGCCGCGCGTGAAGGCCGCTGGGCGTCAAGACAGAAACCACATCAATCTTTTCCTTATCCATCATCTCGAACATGTCCGTATAAAACGGGACCTTAAAACGCTCCCCAAAACTCTGCGCCCTTTTTACATCAATATCGCAAACAGCCTTTAGACACGCGTCTTTGATCTGATTAAACCCTAGCAGTTCCGCATGTCGCTTGGCAATACGCCCACAACCCACAAGAGCGAAATTTAACATTCATTCCTCCTTAACTTCGGAATTTGATAACCTTGATATTTCATCCGGAATGCGGGTATATGTCCCATTCCAGCCAATGTACCAAACCCATATATTACATGAATTAAAAAGAAAACAAAAGGCAAAAAAATGCACAAAGTGCATTTTAAACGAAAATCAGCGGCTCAACTTCATATCTTGAATTTTTTTCTTTGTGTTTTTCTTTAATATTATAAAATCAAAAATCCCTCTGAGGTATCCCATACCATAACCAAAATGAATCACGCAAAAAGATGCCACTAGAAAAGGAAAAAGAAGAATCCCTTTTTGAGACGCTAAAAAGGCCGAAACCGTAAAGTTAACCAAGAGATATAAGACGGATTCAATGGCGAGAATTTCATGAAAGACCGGATAAAAGAAAAAACCTATTCCGCACATCGCAAGGGAAATGATAAACAACGCAGGAGCCAATTGACGCCAAGTCATCACTTTCCCTAATTTGATGGCGGTCAGGGGCTTGAAATAACCATACTGATAATTCATCCGCCAAAGCTGAGTAAAAAATTGCCGAGCATAATAATTGATGATAATTTCAGGTACCAGAAGAACCTTGCCGCCATTTTTAATAATTCTGGAATTAAATTCATCATCCTGATTGCGAATCAGGTCTTCGTCAAATAGTCCCACTTTCTTAAATACATCTCTTTGAAAACATCCAAAGGGGACTGTATCAACAAACTTCGGCGCTATAGCCCCGGTTTTGAAACTTGCATTTCCAGCCCCAAAGCCACGCGAAATCGCTAAAGCAATAGCCCGAGCAGTCAGCGTGCTATTTCCAGGCTTTATATTCAAGAACCCGCCGACATTATCCACCTGATATTCTATAATATATTTAACGCACTGCGAAATATAATTCTGCGGATAATCCGCGTGCACATCCAGACGAATAATAAAATCTCCTTCTGCGCGTCCAATTAAAATATTAAGCCCTGTTGAGACAATCTTGCGCGGATTATCAAGCCATCGGATAAACGAATAACGCTTGGCATAATCATCAAGAATTTCCCGCGTACGGTCCGTGCTCATACCGTCGGCAATAAAAATTTCTATTTGATCCTGCGGATAATCCTGCGCCAACACGGAATCCAGACATTCTCCTATGAATCTTTCCTCATTGCGACATGGAATGATAATCGACACACGTTTTGTCATAAGATTATTTTTAATTCGGTCCTTTAAGAATTTTCCCAAACAGCCAACGGCTTTCCAGCGTGGCGCGCTCAGAATCCGTAATCACATGACCTCCATGATTTTTAAGAAGATAGTCTAACAGGACTGTCGCTGGAACAAACCAACCACCCTTCTTAGCGAACCGCCCCATAAGCGCCTTGAATCTCGAATTTAAAACTTTACCATCCTGAAAACCTTTAGCAAAATGCGTATACATGATGCACGCGCCACCTTCGGCTTCCAAACGATCCTGATGAAATTCATTAACACAATTAACAAAATCCTGCACATTCCCTCCGTTGGATGAGGCAAACCATTGGTTCACAAAGGGGCGCGCCGGATCATAATATGGCATAAATGGGCAGACTTTAAGCGTATTAATTTCTGAAAAAACAAAATTTCGAACATATTTAATACGCGACTTGCAAAGATCCCCCCAGAAAAACGGGTCCCCCACAACATGCCCACGGAAAAAATTCTTTCGCTTATAAAACGTCAGCAAATTGTATACGGCCTCCTCAATCCCAGTCAATCTCGCACTGCCCCAATAAATCCCCTCTTGACAAAGAGAATGATTCGCCATGGACTGCGGATAACCACCAAACAACTCTTGGAATCTGTCCAATCCTCTGATCGTATCTTCACGTAATGAAGAATAACTGGCAGCGTTATGAAATCCTATCTCAAATCCTTTCTTTTGAAGATCCAAGACCCATGATAAATAAGGCCCGTCCTCACAAGCTTCCCCTCCTACCCTTGGGATAATTTTGCTTCTTAACGGCCAAACGGATTTCGTTGTCTTAAACCCTAAATCATAAAGAAGAGCATAAACCTCAGATGTGTTTTGAACAGTCGAAAAATCCGGGTCATCAAATATTGTAAAAGCAAAATTTTTGCCATCAGGCCATTTTATACCCGCCATCTTAAACTCCTCCTAATACCCGACGATAAACATCCACAATTTTATTAATAACAACTTTCTGATCGAATAATTGTTCCGCTCTCTTTTTTCCATGAAGGCCCATATCTCTGATAGATTCATCCCCATTAATAAAACGTAAAACAACGTCTGTATAATCCTGGTCCTGATCCACCAGAAAACCATTGACCCCTTGTTCTACAACATCATTATTCCCGGGAATATTAGAACAAACAATCGGCACGCCCAAGACAGCCGCCTCAATCAAACTCATAGGTAAAACTTCTCGCTGTGAAGAAAAAAGAAAGACATCGCTAGCGGAAAGATATCGCGCGACATTTTTCTGGTAACCAAGAAATATAACTTGAAGATTCTTTCGCATTAATGAATCGGCCAACGATTCCAAGCGCCCACGCTCAGGGCCATCTCCCACAATAAGCCCAACAATATTTTCTTTTGTCTTCCCGGCGCAATCATTTAGAATTTCCAAAAACTTATCAAACCGTTTGGAAGGAATTAGTCTTCCCGTCATACAGACCACACGGCTTTCGTATCCTATACCAAGCTCATGACAAACATCCTTGCGGGTGTCGCTGCCGGCGGACTCTCGAAACTTTTGACAATCAATAAAATTGGGTATTAAGACGACCTTTTCTTCTGGCAGGCCTCCGCTAAGAAGACTTTGCAACTTAGATTGAGAAATCGCCACAAAGAAATCGCAATACTTCTTAAATAGAAAGAATGCGATCGGTGCCGGCATTCTAGAAAACCGGCGCGAATGATGTGTCATGATGATCTTGATATTTTTATTTATCCGCCGGGCGGACAATCCCGCAAGAATCCCGACAGATGCTCCTTGCGCGTGAATAATATCCGGTGAGGTCTGATCAATAATCCGAGACAATTCTCTAATCAATGTCGGGATATTAAAGACCGAAAAACTGGAAATAGAAAAATAATCAACCCCATCAATAAATCGCTCACGTAATTCCCCATCCGAAGCAACAAAAAAAACTTTTATGCCGCCTAATGCCGTCAATCCATTAGCTAATTCGACCGCCATAGATTCAGCGCCACCAAGTTTCAAATCCTCGTTAAGAATTAATACCTTCATAAACTTTTTACCTCTGAGATAGCTCCTAAGGGAATGGCCCGCCGTTTATTTGGATAAAATCCTGCCAACAGAATTGCCCAAATAAACCAGGTCACCTTGGCATAATCCAGCGTTAAGGAAAAAGCGAAAGGAAACCAGATTAGAAATAAAATAATAAAAAATGACTGCTGGGAACTTTTCAATAAAAACTTTCGAACTAATCCTCCCCAAAGAAACAGATAAATGAAGAAACCAATAATTCCCGTCTCAACTAAAACGCTCACAAATGTATTGTGCGCGACTCTTCCATAAAGGCTGGGATTATCCAAACTAAAAGCATATGCTCCACTGCCGACACCAAAAAGCGGATTTTTTATCCAAGCTTCAAAGCCAGCCTTCCATATTTCCACCCGCAGCAGAAATGTCCCGGCATTCTGCCCTTCTGATACGCGATTCAAAAGATATTGAGGGACAAAAACAGACAACAAAAATATAGCGAACATAAATACAACAATAAACAACAGCCCTTTTCTAGAAAAAAATGACCTTCTCTCCATAAAAAGAAGAATAAAATAAAAACTTCCTACACTCAAAGCCCCCGCTCGAGAACCGGTAAGAAAAATACCGATAGACGCCAACAAGATAAAACCGACAAGCAAAACTTTTCCAAATTTATTAGTAACATAAGACTTAAACAGGATATACGCTAAAGCAATCCCAACGGCTAAAACACAGGCTAAATTATTCTGGTTCATATTCGCCGCCGTAAAACGCCCTTCTTCCAAAACATCCATGGACGATGGGCCACGATAATATTCCAAAAAAAGGAGCCCCAAGGCCACAGCACAACCCCACACATAAACTAAGAAAGGGTTTTTCACGCCGTTCAATGACACCTTAGAAAACAGAAAATAGGCAAACAATAAATCCAGCGCCAACGTTTTAACCCTTGCGATAGAAGATACCATGTCCGCCGACCATAAAATAGAGACCCCAGACCATATAATAAATAAAAGCGCCGCAAAGAAAACGACGTTAGGACGTACAATCTTTTTTCCACTAACGACATTACATAAAAAAAAGACCAGACAGCCTATCCCGCATAAGAGCGCGACAGTCAATCCTTCGCCTAAAGCTCCGCCCTCTTCAATGGGAATAATAAAAACAAGCCCAAAAAGGAAAAATGTGTAAAGCTTATCTACCATTATGAAATTCCTTTTAATAATTTCATATATGCATCTACGGCAAAATCAACAGTATATTCCTTCATTTCAGATGTCTTCTCGGGTAATCGACTCTCCAATGTTTTCTCAATGGCAGCAGCCAAAGCAGTCGCATTCCCAACTTCAACAATTCGGCCCAAACGACCATTATCTAGGATCTCTGCTGGACCATAGGGACAGTTTGTTGAAACAACAGCAACGCCTAATGCCAATGCCTCAATAAGCACCGTCGGCAACGCCTCACGCCGGGAAGACAAAACAAACACCTTTGCCCGTTTTAGATACGGATAAGGATTCGCCAAATGCCCTGGGAGTTTAATATGATCTTGAAGGCCATATTTTTTTATGAGATCTTCTAATAGCCTACGCTGTGCACCCTCGCCAAGGATAAGAAGATTTAATTTTCGACTCTTCTTTAAAATTTTAAATGCCTCGATCAGAACAGAAAAATCTTTTTGCTCAACCAATCGCCCCATTCCTAAAATATAATCCGCATCTTCGTCAAACAACGGAACAAACTCGGCACAGGAGCGCGCCATCAAATCCTTTCCTATGACTGGATTGTAAATAACAGAGACCTTGTCATTGGAAATTCCATAAAAAGAAATAACGTCCTTGGCAACTCCCTTGGATACCGCTATCACGTGATCAGCATAACGATAAAAACATTTTCCCAAAACGTGGACGACGCGGTCCTTGAGCAAGCGCGCATTCTTAAACCATTCTGAAGGCGCAACATGTTCAGTCAAAAGAAATTTGGTTTTTACATTTTTGGAAAAAACTTTAACAAGCGCCGTCACAATATTGGCATGTTCAAGATGAGAAATAAAAAAATCCGGCTCATTGTCCTTTATATATTTCGAGATGGCAAAGAAAGAAGCTAGAACACCTTTCTTGGCAAGATCAACTACGTTGACTTGGCGAGATAAAGAATCAACATGCGGACCTTTCTTCTCGACCAAAAGCAAATCAACTCCAATTCCCCGTGTCGATAATTCATTGGCGAGCAGAACAACAACACGTTCCGCCCCGCCACCATCAAGCGAAGGAATAAAAATAGCTACACGCATAGCATTCTCCTAAGGACCATTACAATGAATTTAAACAACGACGATAGAAAGCAAAAACCTCCGCGCACCATCGTTCAAGACCAAAATCTTTCTTCACCAAAGCACAGCTATCCATCAAATCTGTCCGGACATCTTCATCCGACAAGGACAATGTTCCCAGAATTCTTTTTTCAAGATCTTGCACATCAGCAGACTTAAAAAATTTAACACCCCTAAAATCTTTTGCCCATTGAACACCCGGGATATCACTGACAATAACTCTACATTTATTAAGGATCGCTTCACACAAAGCATAGGAAAATCCCTCATGGCGGCTGGCTGAGAGAAAAATAGCCGCGCACTGATAATAATCCGCTGGGGTCTCCGTCGGAGGAATCAAATACAGCCACGCAGGAATATTTCCTTTAGAATAATTGTTCACATAGCAGCTAAGATCCTCTGTTCCCACGATCCCCAAAACCACATCAGACTGAGACCGGACAATCGACAAAACCGCTTCTATGGCGACATCCACGCCCTTAATAATAGGCGCCCAGCCGAACATCAAAATAAGAACTTTATCATCTGGAATATTAAGATCGCGTAACACTTGAGCTTTTGAACGCGACGTAACGACCGCTCGTTGAAGATCCACTCCATTCGAAACGGCAATCAGCCGCTCTCTGGGAAATCCCAGCGCCCTAAGTTTCTCGTACAAATAATCCGACGCTGCAACAGAAAAACAAAACCTCCCCATACATTTATATTTTAAAAAATTCTTTAGCCTTCTTAAGAAATTCCATTTCAGAGGAAAGTCAGAATGCATATGCCAAATCACAACTACTCTTCTAAAGCGAAGCCTCAAAAAGACACTGGCGACCCATGCTACGATGTCATATTCTGAGAAATGAGAATGAAAGACGTCAATTTTCTCTTTGGCTGCGAGATCCATCAAAAAGATCACTAAAGAAAAAAAACATTTCCTGGACGGAAAAAAATACACCGATCGTCCAGAGCCAACAAGCGCCTTGCACCAATCCTTATTAGACGCATCTTTGGGAAATACCCATATCTGCCGCGCATTATTTCTGGAGCACTCTTGATCTAATGCCGACAATGAAGCAATAAAATTTCCTCCATAGGGCGCCGCAAATCCAGCCAGATGCGCCACCATCAAAGGCGGATTTTCTATTTTATTTATTCCCATATAATCTCATTTCGTCAGAAAATAGCTCCTAAACATTACAAACGCATTCTCGTGATCAATCTTATTGATTTCTTATACGAAAAAATTTTTGTTTTAGCCTCCATCCCCCTCGAACCCATGAAGACGGCATTCTTGAACACAATTTCCAAAATATCTTTCTCAAATAAAAACGCGACGTCTGGCAATTTTTCAAGACAACACCAGCTCTTTTCGGATCGCCTGATAACACCAAACTTCGAGCAACTCTTAATTGTTCTCTTGCGATATATTCTTTTAAACTATGAAGCATTTCAGGACGGACTTTTTTATTCAAAATGGCCTCTTGCCCCGTCTTGATGAAAGGTAAATTCTCGATAACAGGAAATTTCAAACTAGCCCTGTTCATCGCATCTTGATAATAAACGGCACACGCCCGATTTGAAAAAGCTATCGGATAATTTAGCGCAATCCGGCCCCAGACATCTAAATCTTCACCAAGCTTTTCTCCGACGGGAAATCCTCCTCCGATCGCAACGAATACCTCTTTAGGGACACAAACAGCTGAAGCGCAAACAATCCACTCTCCCTCAACCATCGACGAAAAATAATCAGGGATCAGACCTTCCCATGGAGAATTGGAAATGGTTTTAAACTTCTGAAGCTTAGTCCTTTTGCCCGACGTGCAAATTTCAAACCACGTCGCATACGCTCCTGCCTGTGGATAAAGCCCTCTTAGCCTTAAAATGACTTCCAGAAAATCCGGCAACCATTCATCATCTGCATCCAGAAAAGCGACTAATTCCGCCTTGGCTTCGTCTATGCCTTTATTTCTGGCTGCTGAAACCCCGCCATTGGGTTGCTCAATCAAACGCAGGCGGTCATCCTGAATATTTTTTACCGTCGCTATGCCGTTATCCGTAGACCCGTCATCCACAATAACAATTTCAAAATCCTGCACGCTCTGACGAAGGACCGACTGGACAGCCCGGGCGATATATTTTTCTTTATTATACAAAGAAATGATAACGGATACTTTTGGCGTCATAATTTACCTACCAAAACGAACAAGCATGTTAAACAACATGGCGCGCTCTTCTTTTGCCAAAAGAAATTTCCATGCGAAGAAAATAAATGTCATGGAAACTCCGACGGCAGCAACGAAAAGCTTCCCATAATTATCGAGGCAAACATACTGCGTAAGAAGTACGGCTACGACCATGATTCCTATCGTAAGCACTACGCCTTTCCAAACCGGCTTAATAAATGTCGTTAACGGAATCTTTAAAATGTACGCGGCATAAAAAGGAACAAAGATCGCATGCCGAATCGTAAGCACCAACGCTCCCGCAACGGCAATGCCAATAACACCCCAATGCAAAAACTTGGCGAACACAACAGCCAGAATAACATTAAGAATGCCGATAAAAATAACCACCAGCGCCGGAGTGCGCACCTTGTTAAGAGCTCTCTGAATGGCAAATAAAGGCTGTATTCCTAAATTGATCGTCAAGTGTGCCGCAAACACCCAGACCAACGGAACATATTTGACATATTCGTTCCCGAGCCAAAGGTTCAAAACAGGTTTTGCAAACCCGCACAATAATCCCACCGGAAAAGCTATTCCAATCGCCATAAATTTTACAGCTCGACGGGAAATAGAAATAATGGAATCCTTATCCTCGCGGGCATGACTGATAAGCACCATAGGAGAAAAAACGCCTGAGAAAACTCCCGCCACACTTCGTAACAAAAAATTTAGCTGTAAAATAGCTGCGTATTGCCCCGTGATCAATCCGCCAAATAAAAGGTTACACACAATAAGATCAACTTGTAGCAGCAATAAAGACCCGATCTGATCTAGTACAATCCAACCGCTCATGCTCCAAATGTCCCGCAATTTTGTTTTATCATAATAAGATCGCGCGATTCGTAGTTGAGGTGCTTTCTTGCGCCACAAATAAATGCTAAGAGAAAGAACCCCCAGGGCAGAAAGCAGATAGGCTATTCCCACCGCCGGAAGGCTGACCCGAAAGAATAAAAAAAGTAAAACAATCAATGCCGTTCGTAAACCTAAGCCGCTGATATCAATCATATTTTGCAAATCAAGCCGATTCAATGCAAACAAAGGCGAACCAAAGACACTCGAAAAGATACTGAACAGGAAGGAAGAAAATATAAAAAAGAAAAGCCACTGAACTTGCGTTGTTAGCTGGGTTGGGATATGAAAGACGTGCGGAGAAAAATATGCGAAAAGGCTAAGAAGCGGCAGAAGGACAATGCACCCGACGCTGATCGTCCAAAACGCGGTATTAAAAAATTTGTTGGCATTGTCTATATCTCCACGCTGAAAATCAATGGTAAAAAACCGCGCTGTCGCGGCATTGAGGCCAAAATTGATCAACCCGACATAAGCTGTAACGGTTGCCGCAAGCGGAATAAACCCATAAGCCTCCGCGCCTAAATGCCTTATAAAATATGGCACCATGAATATGCCGATAACGACGTTCATGACAAAAGAAATAATATTGGCGGCTAAATTCAATGGAAATTGTTTATGAAGGTCCATCTTCTCCCTTACCTTCTAAAATTTTTGTCCTAACTCTCCGCCGTCAAAGGCATCAGCCATCCCAATAATTTTTTTTACAATTTCACCTTCGTCAGCCATTGTTTATTGTCTAAATACCACTTCACCGTTCGCTTCAATCCTTCTTCGAGGCTGACCTTCGGCTGCCAGCTCAATAAACGTTTGGCTTTGGTAACATCCGCCCAGGTGGCTTTTAAATCCGTTTTATGAAATGCCTTCTGATTGCGCCTAGCCTTCTTCCCGAGATTCTTTTCCAAAAACGCAATCATGTCATTAAGATCATACGGATGATTCCCGCCCAAATTAATGATTTCAAATCCCACTTTCTTTAAAGCCTTAATTGTCCCGTCGGCGATATCATCTACATACGTAAAGTCCCGGCTTTGCGTCCCGTCGCCAAAAAGTTCCAAAGGTTTTCCTTCATCAATCCATTTGATAAAACGAAAGACGCTCATATCCGGCCGGCCCGCCGGGCCATAGACGGTAAAATACCGCACAATGGTCACGTCGATATCATAAAGATAATGATAGGTATACGCCATCACCTCTGCGGCTTTTTTACTGGCCGCATACGGCGAAATAGGCGTATTGACCGGTAAGCTTTCCGTAAAAGGCATTTTTTGTCCCGCATATAAAGACGACGTCGACGCCAAAACAAACTTCTTAACTTTATAATTTCTGCACATCTCTAAAAGATTTAATGTCCCGTTGCCGTTGGTGGTCATATAGACAAACGGATTTTCCATGCTGTAACGCACCCCGGCGCGCGCCGCTAAATTTAGAACAGCATCAAAATGATATTTCTGAAAAATACGCTTTAAAGAAGAAACGTCCTCGATGTCGCATTTATAGAACGTGAAATTCTTATATTGCTTGAGGATCTTTAGACGATATTCTTTTAAAGTCACGTCGTAATAATCGTTCATGTTGTCGATGCCGATAACACGTGCACCTTTTTTTAAGAGCATCTCTCCCGTGCGGGCAGCAATAAATCCGGCCGCGCCGGTCAACAGAATCGTCCTCATAATTTCCTCTCCCACTCGCTTTTCAGGATCGCCTCTAAATCATACTGCGGCTTCCAGCCCAAAACCTTTTTTGCCTTAGCTGAGGAAGCAATGACGGTCGTGGCATCTCCTGGTCGACGGGAACCTATTTGATACGGGACGGGCTTGCCCGCCACATCTGCTGCGGTCTTAATAACGTCCATTACAGAAAACCCCTTGCTTGTGCCTAAATTAAACACTTCATTTTTTATGCCTTTATCGAGAGCCTTGAGTGCCAATAAATGAGCCTGAACAAGGTCCCGGACATCAATAAAATCACGAATCCCTGTTCCGTCGGGCGTATTATAATCGTTACCGCAAACAATCAGTTTTCCTTGACCATGCAGAGCGCGCATCGCGCATGAAATCAAATGTGTTGGGACTGGACGGCCTTTGATCGGCCAATAACGCCGCGTGTCCCATCCCGCCACGTTAAAATATCTTAAGACAATAAAATCAATCAACCCAGCTTTGGCACAATCCCGAAGGATTTGTTCTACCATGGCCTTCGATTCGCCATAAGGGCTTAAAGGCGCAATTGGGGCTGTTTCCATAACAGGCACTTTTTTAGGATTTCCATACACAGCTGCCGTCGAGGAAAAGACAAATTGCCTGACGCGATGCTCTACCATGGCCTTAAGAAGATTGGATGCCCCACCGACATTATTGGCATAATAGACATGTGGCATTGTTACAGATTCAGGGACAACAAGTTTGGCCGCAAAATTCATTACAGCGCTTATCGGAAATTTCTTAAAAACTTTCCGGCAATCCTCAAGAGAGCACAAATCGCCTTGCATAAATTCTGCGCATTTAGGGACCCACGCCCTTACACCCGTCGTTAGATTATCCAAGACAACAACACGGTAACCATTTTCCAAAAGAAGCCCCGCCATATGGCCCCCAATGTACCCTGCCCCGCCGGTGACAAGGATATATTTCGTTTTCTTAGACATGCTTAAAAACCTCCTATCGGTCCAGAGTGTAAATAACCGGAGCAGGAATTAGCCTCTTAAACTGCTCACAAATTGATTGATATTCTTTGCTATAAGGTTTTAACCGGGAGGCTTTACAAACTTCTTTGACCGCTTCCTGGTCGCTGATTCGCGTCCTTAACGTGCGATTCATAAGTGCTAAACCATAATACATCGGATATGCGGGCTTGGTCGGCTCAATCATCATGGCTTCCAGCAAAGCAGCTTCATGGCCTGTCAAACGATACTCCTCATAGAAATATTCAGACACAAAAGGATTCAAATGCTGGGCTAGCTTTAAAAGCTTGAGGTCCTTTGTCACCACAGCTTTCTCAAAAACAATCTGGGCGCTTCCCCAAAAAAGAAGAAAAGTCAGATAAATCATAGTAACAAAAAAGATGATCTTTCGCATATACATTTCTATTCCAATTTTCTAATGACCCGGACGGCATAAAAGAGAAACAATCCCAAGAAACAGATAAGAAAAATTACGCCGGCCACGCCTGTTTCCGAAACAAGTTGTAAATAATCGTTGTGGGTGTAACGCAAATAATCGTCGGTATAATCAAATGTGCGGTATCGCGTGAAATTTGTGCCAAAGGTATTAAGCCCGGTCCCGAACATGGGAAAATCTTTAATAACATGAAGTGTCTGCTGATAAAATAAAAGCCGAACCCCTATGGGCCCTTCCATCTTAATAATGTTCTCGACGAACAATAAATGAAATTTTTCCAAAAAGACCTCCGGTCCCAGCCACATGACCATGACCGTTATTAAAAGGACCATTGTCACGATGGCAGCCGCCAATCTGCCACCTTTACGCGCTCGCCATGCTGCCCAGACCACAATAAAAAAGAAAACGAGCTGGCTTAGAACAAAACTCATGATGCCGCCGCGAGAGCTCGAGAGAAAGATCGTCGACACCATCACGGTTGCCATGAATAAATAACGGAGAGTATTGTTCGCCTCTCTCGTCGAGAACCAGACCACTTTTTTCACTAAGCCCTTTTGATGGAAAAAGGACGTATGAAAAATACTGGCCACAACCATGCTGACCGCAACCGCCGCGCACAACTCCATGAACCCGGCATAATGATCATAATTGTAATAAGGCCCGACGGGATCAAGGGCTTTTATCCCGACCCAATAAATCCGGCCGTTAAAACTGAACTTCTGTGCGATAGCAAAAACAGCGATAAGGAACCCGAAGGTAATAATAAAACTCACGGCCCGGCGGAAAAAAGCATGGTCATAACTTTCTCTTGATGCCCCAACAGCCAAAGCCAACAAAACCACAAAATAAATCCCGTTAGCCGTAATATGCAGATTGAAGTCATAAATACTGTGAAAAAGAAGGGATAAGATTCCGATCAAGCATCCCAATTTCAAATATTGAGATTTTCGAAAACTCACCGGATGGACTGGCTCTGCCTCTTTTTCTTTTAGGGTCAAGCGCATCAAAACGCTTAAAAACATCAAAGCGTATGTCATAAACTGCATAAGCCCACGCTGTGTATCCGACGGATATAAAGAAAGTGTCTTCGCCTGGATAGAACCGATTCCGCCGGGAAAATATTGGGCATAAAATTGATACGTTGACGGAGAAATAGCTTTAAGAAGCGTTACCGGGAGCGGGGCCAATTGAAATAAGATAAAAACAAGCATCCCCAGCCCCAGCCAAGCAAAAGGAGAACGAAGCTCCTTCGACAAGGCTTCCGGCCTTGAAAAATAAACGGAATTAAAAATAATCACGGAGAGAACTGCGAGAAAAATCTGGGAAGAAAAACTGACCGCCCCATACAACAAAGGAGCTGTCACAAGGCTCAAAAACAGAAGGACGTCGGACATGGGCATCAATTAAGATTTCCTAGACCCGGCAGAGAGCTTGTCAATTATACTTCTTCTTTTTGTCAGATCTTTGGTTTTCTTGGCGGAATCTTTCTGACTATATGGATAATAATAACAATAATACGCGCTACTCCGGTCATTAGGATTCACCATATTTAAAACCGCTCCCAAAAGACGTGCATTAACCGCCTTTAAAGAATGAATACTTCGTAAGGCCGCCTGACACTGCGTGAATCCGGCCTTGACTACCAAAATTGTTGAGTCAACCTTCGCGGATAAAACAACGGCATCCGTCGCAGCCAGGATCGGCGGCGCGTCAAAAATAACGCGATCATACATCGAAGCAAGCTTGGCGATAAATTCTTCCATTTTTTTAGAACCCAAAAGTTCTGAAGGATTCGGCGGAATTTCCCCACACGTCAACAGATCAAGGCCCGGAATACTTGTCTTACGGATAAAAGACTGTAAGTCCCCCTTCCCCAAAGCGAGAAAGTCGGTCACTCCATGGGCTCGCTCCACTTGAAATACCTCATGAAGCCGAGGATTACGTAAGTCCGCATCGACAAGAATCGTTCTTTCATCTCCCTGGACAAAAACAGCCGCCAGATTGACAGCAACCGTGGTCTTTCCTTCCGACGGAGATGAACTCGTGACCACAAAAGTTTTTTTGGGCAGATCAGGATTACTAAAAATAATCCCTGTCCTTAAACTGCGGAAAGCTTCCGCCGCTAACACATTGCCGGAACGCTCGGCAAAATACGCGGTTGTAATATCCGGATGCCTTTCTTCATATTGAAAAACAGGAATAGCCACCGGGCAGAAAATTTTAAGCTTTTGTTCTATCTCGACGGACGATTTGACTGTCTGATCCAGCGACTCAAATAAAAAGACCAATGCGCCTCCGGTAAAGAAACCAAAAATCAGGCCTAAGAGAAGATTTAAAGTTTTCCTGGGCCGCACTGGCTTTAAAGGAACCTGCCCTTGGTCTAGAATCTTGACATTCGTAATGTCCTTGTTGTTAGCAGATACGACAGATTGCATCGGGCTATCGGCTTGGCTTAAACGCGCACGCTCATTATTAATCTTCTCATTAATAGCTTCAATCTCATTCTTTAACCCTAAAATAACCGGATGCTTTTCTTTCAGATATTTTAATTGCTGGGTCATATCCGCCTCAAGTTCACTTCTGTGCTGAACAAGCTGGTCCACGGAAGAAAAAAGCATATAAGCCCTGACCCAACTGTTGGCGATACGCGCCGCCAATTGAGGGTCCTGGTCTTCGACATCAACTTCAATGACCTGCGTCATCCGCACAGGAGAGATCTTCACATGCCTTAACAGATCTTCCAGGCGTTCTTCCTGCGAAATGGCTTTTAGCTTATCGGCGGGTTTCCCTCGACGTCCCCAAGGCTCATAATCCCCTAAATCCTCAAAAACCATCCCGGCAAGCTTATGACTTTTTAAGATCTCAATTTGGGAATTAAAAAAATTCGTCGTGTCCGTATAATCCGGCAGGACAACATCTTCGACCTTGACAATTTTAGGGGGTTTTCCTTCGACGAGAATACGGCTTGTGGATTTATAGACAGGCTTGGATGTGAACGAATAAATAAGCGCCATGACCACACAAATCACCACTGTTGAAATGACCGTTTGCCGATGCTTAAAAAGCTTATTTAAAATTTCCTGTAAATTAATTTCAATGACATCGGACGATTCTGAATTCGTTTCCGGCATAATTTTTCTCCTAAAACAAACTTTCGGGAACAATGACTACGTCCCCAGAATGTAAGACCACATTATCTTTATCGCCACCTTCTTTATTCATAAGGTCATAAACCCTGACAATGATTTCTTCTTGTGTGCCGTCGGCATTATGACGAATCACTTTCACTTTATTAGGGGATGCGATTTTCGTAAACCCTTGGGCAAGAGAAATAAGTTCAACCACCGTGAGCTGTCCTTTGATGGGATACGCCCCCGGCTTCGTAACTTCTCCCATAATAGAAACCGTGCTATATTCCTCAATAAAAACCGTTACCTGAGGATTCACAAGATAATCTTTCTCAAGAAGAGATGCCAATTTATCCTGAAGTTCGGTCACGGTCAGTCCAGTCGTATCAACTTCTCCAACTAACGGGAAATTAATAATCCCTCGAGAAGATACACGGACTTTTTGAGAAATTTTTTCATTCTTGCCATAATAGACGTCGATCTGAAGTGCATTCTCCGGGCCGATCACATATTCTGAAGAATTTATAACTTCCTTTGTTCTTCCTAAACGACCTGCATTGGCGGGAAGCGAAGGCAGAGGATTTCTTACAACCGCAGAAGATCCGGGAACATCCTGGGCTTGGACTAAGGCATTGATGTCGACAGAGAATATCGCAAGAAAAACAATGCCTATCAAAAACAGGCGCGTCGTTTTCATGTTCTTCATAATTTACTTCTTTTTAGAGTAGGAGGTCAAACCGCAGAAAGACAAGATTCCGGTTATAATCCAAATTATCGATATTGGAAATATCTTCTTTATATTCGTACCCAAGACTCGCCTTGCCCAAGTCTTTAATCTTATACTGTAAGGTAAGCCCTTCAGTTAAAATGGTGTCGTGGCGTCGGACATCGAGTGTAGGGTCGAATTCCGGATAGCGATTTCTATCATATTGCGATGCAAGCAAAACGCTATAATTTCCCATAAGCTTTTGCTCTAACTCTGCTCTAAACTCATTAGCGTTATAATAGTTATTATTGGCATACGTTGATTCGACAGCCGTGTTTATATATTTTAGCGTCAAATTTGTTCTGTCAGAAAACTTGGTAATGGTTCCTGCTTCAGAAACAAATCCGCTAAACCCACTACGGCCCATGACATCATAGTCTCTGGACTGAAAACCAACTTTAACAATCCCGACGGTCTTTCCGGTAATATTTCCCTTTAAACCAGTCATCACCTGATTAAAGTTCCCGTCACGGGTTTGATCTTTGATATACCGTATAACACCTCGGTCATACTCAAGGAGCGCTTTTGTTTTAGGAAGCATCTGATAAAAAGCGGTGGTGCTAAAAATATGCTCCGTATAATCAAACGGCTGAAACTGTTCATCAACATAATTTTCATTGAAGTTCGTATACCCTATTTCATAAGTCAGCTTATTCATCTCAACGCCTAAAGTTGTCTGCGCCGTATTTTGTTTGCGGTGAACCTGTGTAGTAAACTCTGTCTGGGCGCGGTCAACGGTATCCAAATAATCATCCTGGACGTTAAAATATCCGAACGGCAGGCGCAAATTCAAATTGCCCGCCAAGTCCTGGTTCACATAATTCTGGCCTCTTTCATCGGAGTATGACCCGACGTCCGCCCCATACATCAATTGAGCAAGGTGGCGTTCATCAATTCCAAAAGGCAAATCCAACAAGAATTTGGGGCTTAAGATGTTAAGATAATCCCCTTTTTTATCGTTGGAAGTAAGAAAGATATTCGAATCATAACGCTCTTCAACCGAGACGCCAGCCTTTAAGCTTGCTTTCCCGATACGAACACCTTTCATTTCTTTAAATTCATTTTGCCCAATACGGCGAATGCCGGCTTCTTCTTCAGTGAGCTGAGCAAAAGCGCCCTGAACTGAAAATAATCCAAAAACAAACACAAATAATATAATTTTATGTATCTTCATACTCCCCCTTTTTTCTAATAAAAACTTTTAAGAGCTAAAAAGATTCTATTGTACAGGACTAATATCAGGTTCCGGATCTGGTTTCGGATTAAGCGTGAAATCAGGTCGTGTCGGTGGGGTATAAGGTTCCGCACATCCACCCACTCTAGTTTGGTCACCAGGCTTTAAAGTAAGGATATTACCATTTAAAGTTGTAATTTTCACATCACCTTGATCCACTTTGATAAGCGCTGAACAAGAACTCTCTACTTTCACATTAGCCGTGTTACCCGCAATTAAAGGAATAACTGTCTGCCCGCTCTGGTCGCCCACAATAACGTCGACGGTGGAATTATCTGTTGTAGCAACTTTCACTGCACCGTTAACGACTTCGATCTTGGCCCCTTGAGGAATTTCAGGTAACGGTTGGTCAACATTCACAATAACCGCAGTTCCATCCGGCATATCGATCTTGATCGTTCCTGTGCGCTCGACGACATTGATAGCCGCGAACACGCCAGCCTGTAATCCTGCCACCAGCAAACACGTTAAAATTAGGATTCTTTTTTTCATATGTTCTCCTTTTGTTTTTATATTCATTTTATTACGAATGCGGAAATTATAACATCCTTTCTAAAGAAAAGCAAAAAATTTATTAACACTAATATAATATATAATTTTTTAAAATACTATATATCTATTTCTTTAGAATGGTCTAATTCCACTTTTTATTGACTTTTTTCTACTAAAACTGAAATCCTGGCTGAAGCTTGTGTCCAACCGTAAAACTATGTGCATCCATAGGATTAGCGTTCTCAAGATGAACGCTCTTAATAAGAATCGCTTCCTTTGCGGTCTGAACAAGGATTCCGTTCTTTGAAATTTCGAGGACTTCGCCAGGTTTATGATTAGGGTTTAAAGCGGGGATAACTTCGGAAGTTAAAATCTTAAACAGCTTCTCTTGATAATAGGTATAGGCGCATGGCCAAGGCTGAAGCCCACGGACCTTATTATGAATGTCGACAGCGGAACTATTCCAGTCTATCTTGCCAAATTCCTTGGTGAGCTTCGGCGCCTTAGTCGCTTTGGTAGCATCCTGGGTCGTTAAGCGGACCATGCCATCATCAATGGCCTTTAAAGTTTCTTTAAGCTGCTCATTTCCTAAATCGATAAGTTTTTCTCGAAGGGTCACGGCATTATCTTCTGGATCAATGGGCATTGCTTTCTGTTTAATGATATCGCCGGCATCCAAAGAAATATTTAGCCGAATGACTGTGACACCGGTCTGGGTTTCACCATTGATGAGCGCCCAGTTAATAGGAGCCGCGCCACGATATTTCGGTAATAGCGACGGATGGACATTAAACGCGCCAAAATAAGGAAGTTCCAGAATTTCTTTGGGAAGAAGCTGGCCGTAAGAAACCACAATAAAAACATCCGGCTTAAAGGCCTTAAGCTCAGCAATAATCTCTTTATTTTCTTTTAAGGAAGCCGGCTGGAGAACTGCGATATGATGCGCTAGAGCAAGCTCTTTAATCGGCGAGACGACCATTTTTAAGCCACGGTCCTTAGGGCGGTCCGGCTGGGTCACGCAGGCAACAACTTTATGCCCGCCATCAAACAAACTCTTTAAGTGAGCTTCTGCAAAATCGTCGCTGCCAAAAAAAATAATGTTCATCTTAAAAGACTCCATGAAAAAAGGGCTGTTATTCTTTTCTTAACAGGCTCAATTTTTATTCATATTGACAAAGATATGCAGTATCTTGCGCGACTTTTACCTTAAACTTTGATTGTGCGGAAATTTCAAACGATGAACCCGCGCCATAATCTTCCCATTCGTCATATTCAGGCAAATACACCGTCAATTCTCCATCGACAACCGTCATTATTTCTTTGGTCTCGGTATTAAATTCATACTCGCCCGGTTCCATGACCCCGACAGTTTTTTTAATCCCGCCCGAATTAATAACAAACGATTTCACTTTTCCATCAAAATACTCATTCACTTGAACCATGTTTATTCCTTTCTCTAATTCGTCTTATTTAAATTTTGTTTAAATGATTCTAATATAACTCCTCAAAAGAGCAAATACATTTTACGGTATCATAATGTTTTATCTTTCGCGAGTTCAATACATTCTATTCACATAAAATGCTATTTGCCCTCTTACAATTGAAATAAAAAATAATCCCTATCCTCTCACCATCACCAACATCATTTTAAACCGTTCGATGGCTTTAAGCGCGTGGGGCTTGTTCGCCGGCATGATGATCAAATCCCCGGCCTTGAGGCTGGACGGTTTCCCTTCGATCTTGACCTCAGCTTTTCCGTCGAAAACATAGACCATCGCATCAAATGGCGCGGTGTGCTCGCTTAAACATTGCCCCTTGTCGAAAGCAAAAAAAGATATCGTGCCCTTATCGTTACGGATAATTTCCTTGCTGACGATAGAATCATCCTGATAATCTACCAATTTGCCCATTTCCTGCGCCTGCCCGATGATATTGACCATGATTTCCTCCTTATTTCTCTCCGAGCGCGAGAGCGCCAAGTCTGCCGATAGTCTCGAGCAAATTTTGAATATCTTCCGTCAAAACGGAATCTTTTTTCATAAACTTGATTCCCAAGACAATTTGTGTCACATCTTCTTTCTTGACCGGTAAATAGACCGCTCGTGCCTCGCGTAGCGTCTTGGTCCCAGGACCAGCTGCTTGACCATTCTTATAAACCCAAGAAACAACAGCAAGCTCCTTATCATCTAAAACAAACGCTGGGCTTAATTTTTGAAAAACGATTTCCCTTTGTTCCCCAAAAAAGAAAATGCCAGCCTCGCAAGGAATCAAGCTACGAACATGCCGGATAATAATTTTCGCTACCTCTTCCTTATCCTGGGCGACAAGAAGGTCTTTTGTCAAATCATACAAAGCAGCACTTTGTGCTTCACTATGGCGTAATTCCTTAAGTTGAAACCTTAAGATCGATGCCAAACTGCTTAAAAAAAATGCAATGGTCGCAAACACTGCGAAAGACAGAAAATACTGGACATCATTAACGGCAAACGTGTAATACGGCTTGACGAATAAATAATCAAATACTGCGACGCTTAAAGCCGCAGAAAAAACAGCCGTCCGACGATTAAATCTTATGGAAACAAGAACCACCGGCAAGAGCATGAGAAACAACATGTTCGTTTCGCTCAAATAATCCCTGAAAAGTTGTCCAACACCTGCTGCGACAACGACCCAAAGAAAGCCCCAACTTAAGCCTTTCCATGGATTAAATAAAATTCTCGACGGGAGGAAGCTTTTTCGAAGTTCATGAGAGAACCAAAAGATATCCATTCCCTTTGTTTCTTTGAGCATCCGCCACATGAAAGCGAATCCCGTTCTGAAACGATGCGGCTTCCCGAGAATAATTTTAGTGATGTTGTGGTTCTCAGCGTAACGGACCACTTCTTTAGTAACATCATTTCCATGGACGACAACTACTTCCGCGCCTAAGGCTTTAGAAAGGTCCATGGCTTTCATCAGCCAACCTTTTTCCTGTTCCGTCATATTCTTATCGCGTTCAGTTTCGACGTGAAGTGCAGTCCATTTAGCGTTCAATTCTGAAGCAAAACGAAATGTTGAACGCACTAAATATTCTGCAGACGGGCTTGAAAATAAACCGACCAAAAGTTTATCCGTCACAGGCCACGGATCTTTAATGGCCTTGATCCTACGGTATTCGTCGACTTCCTTGTCGACCCGTGAGGTGATACAGCGTAGCGCCAATTCTCTTAACGCGGTCAGATTCCCCTGCGTGAAAAATCTTTCCACAGCGCGCTGGGCCATTTCTCCGATATAAACTTTGCCGTCCGCCAACCGTTTTAATAATTCTTTGGCAGGAAGGTCGATGATCTTCACCTCATCAGCGCTAAGGAAAATTCCGTCGGGAATGGTTTCCTTGACCTGAATACCGGTAATACTAAAAACCAAGTCATTAACGCTTTCCAAGTGCTGGACATTTAAGGTCGAATAGACGTCAATCCCCGCTTTTAAAATCTCTTCCACATCCTGAAAACGCTTTTCATGACGAGAGCCAGGCGCATTGGTATGGGCCAACTCATCCATAACGACGAGCGAAGGCTTTTTCTGAAGAATTGCATCTAAATTGGCCTCGTAAAGTTCCAGGCCTTTATACGAAATCTTTTGCGAGGCGATCACCATTAACCCGGCGAGGAGAGCTTCTGTTTCTTTGCGCTTATGTGGTTCCACATACCCGACGATAATATCAACGCCTTCTTTTTTTTGATTCTGTGCCTCCTGAAGCATGGCATACGTCTTGCCTACACCAGGCGCCGCTCCAAAAAATATTGTCAGCTTGCCCTTTTTGCTTTCCGTTTCATTAGCAACTTTAAGCAAGGACTCCGGGTCTGGCCGTAAGAGTTCATCGTCCATAATTTATTCCTTTTAAAGAATCCAGCGCCATATTAAGCTTAAGCACATTAATACGAGGAGAACCTAAAAATCCAAATTGCTGGCCTTGAGCACAAGAGCTAATCAATTCCAAAACCTCCTTGACTGCAAATTTTCTTGCGAGGGCAACTCGCGGTGCTTGAAGCTGTGCTGATTCTAAACTAATATCAGGGTCCAACCCGCTTGCCGACATAAGAACCAAATCTCCGGGGATTTCTTTGTCCGCCAAGGACGGATTGTTCCGTTGGAGTACTGCGATCCGCTCTATCACCGCACTTTTAAATTTAGCGCTCGTGGGCCCAAAATTGCTAGCACCGGAAGCGGATGCGTCGTAATCCACCACCGATGGGCGCCCTTGGAAATAAAAATCCTTGGTAAATTTTTGACCGATCAAAACAGATCCCTTGGATTTCCCGTCAACGATTAAGATACTCCCATTAGCTTCAAAAGGAAAGAGTATTTGCCCGACCAGCGTCATGAAGAACGGATAGATGATTCCGGTCAAGATAGAAAACACAAATAATATTTTTAACGACTTCCATAAACTTTTAAGCATCATAAAACTCCTCAAACTAAATGTAGGAAATTAAGAACAAGATCAATGATCTTGATCCCGATAAATGGCAAAATGATCCCGCCAACGCCATAAATAAGCAAATTCCGATATAAAAGTGCCGTCGGAGAAACCGGTTTATAGCGCACCCCGCGTAGCGCCAGTGGAATCAACGCCGGAATAATGAGCGCGTTAAAAATGACTGCGGCCAAAACCGCGCTTTTAGCATTGGACAGCCGCATAATATTGAGAATCTGCAGCGCCGGATATTTCGCGATAAAGATCGCTGGAATAATGGCAAAATATTTCGCCACGTCATTGGCGATACTAAACGTGGTCAAGGCCCCGCGCGTGATCAAAATCTGTTTTCCGATCTCGACGATATCCAGAAGCTTTGTCGGATTGGAATCCAGGTCCACCATGTTCGCCGCTTCGCGCGCGACCTGCGTTCCGGCGTTCATGGCGACCGCCACATCCGCCTGCGCCAAGGCCGGCGCATCATTGGTCCCGTCGCCAATCATCGCGACCAAATAACCTTGCGCCTGATATTTACGGATTAAATCAAGTTTCTTGTCCGGCTTGGCCTGGGCAAAAAAATCATCCAACCCTGCCTCGGCCGCTATGGAAGCTGCGGTCAACTGATTGTCGCCGGTAATCATGACCGACTGAATTCCCATCTTTCTTAGCTGCGAGATCCGTTCATAAATTCCTTTTTTAATAATATCCTTCAGTTGAATGACACCCAAGACCTTACCATTCTCGGCGACGACCAAAGGAGTCCCGCCTTCAAAAGAAATATCCTCAATAATCTTATAAACCTCGGGCGAAACCGCACCTCCGTTATTTTTGACAAACTGGCCAATACCGTCTTCCGCGCCTTTACGAATGCGCCGGCTGCCGATATCAACTCCACTCATTCGGCTCTGGGCGCTAAACGGAATGAAAACTGATCCTTCCGGCGGTAAAATATCTTTTCCTTCAATCTTTAAACGTTCTTTGGCTAAAACAATGACACTCCGTCCTTCGGGAGTTTCGTCCGCGAGCGATGAATATATCGCCGCCTCTATCAACTCTTTTTCCGAAATCCCGTCGGCGGCAATAAACTGCGTCGCCATGCGGTTACCTAACGTGAGTGTCCCTGTTTTATCCAACAAGACCACATCCACATCGCCAGAAGCCTCGACGGCCCGGCCGCTTAACGCAATCACGTTCATCTGGAGTAACCTATCCATGCCTGCAATGCCAATGGCTGGCAAAAGCCCGCCGATGGTCGTCGGGATCAAACACACCAAAAGCGAGACCAGAACAACAACGGAAACATCCACCTGAATATAATTGGCGAAAAAGACAAACGTCACGACGACAGCCAAGAAGATAACAGTAAGCCCTATGATTAAAATTTCCAACGCGACTTCATTGGGAGTTTTCTTTCTAACGGCACCCTCGACCATCGCGATCATCTGGTCGATAAATGTCTTACCGGGCTCCGCCGTAATCCGTACTTTGAGTTTACCGGATAAAACTTTTGTCCCGGCTGTGACGCCCGAACGGTCTCCGCCCGCCTCACGAATGACCGGCGCGGATTCACCTGTGACTGCGGACTCGTTAATGAGCGCTGTCCCTTCTATAATCTCGCCATCACCGGGAATAGTATCGTTGTCCTCAAGAATAATGCAATCGCCCTTCTTAAGCTCAAGTCCCGTGATAACCTCAACTTTACCATCCGTTGTCAATCGTTTAGCTAAAGCTGTTTCCCGAGAACGTTTCAAACTCTCCGCCTGGGCTTTTCCGCGGCCCTCGGCAATCGCCTCAGAAAAATTCGCAAAAAGGACCGTAAACCACAACCAGACTGATATTTGAATATCAAATCCCGCGGCTTGGCCGTGAAAACAGTCTAAGATCGCAATCCCCGTCGTTAAAATAGCACCCAATCCCACGAGGAACATGACCGGATTTTTATAAAGCGAACGCGGATCCAATTTTTTAAACGAAACAACGATGGAATCCAGGACAATTTTTTTCTGCCATAATGATTTTTGTGTCTTCGACATAATTGTTTCTCCTAAAAGACCTTTCCGGCCATCATTTGAAGATGTTCAAGCACAGGCCCAATCGTAAACGGCGGGAAAAAAGTCAGTGCCCCAATAACAATGACCGTCGCACAAAGAATACAAATAAAAATCAGACTAGCCGTCGGAAGTGTAGCCCTGTTCTGAGGCGAAATCTTTTTGTGTGCCAGACTTCCTGCAATGACCAATGCCGGAATGATGGTCGCGAACCGCCCAACTAACATCGCCAAAGAAATGGTCAGATTATAAAACGGCGTGTTGGCATTTAATCCCGCAAATGCCGATCCATTATTCCCAACCCCCGAGGCGTAGGCATAGAAAATTTCTGTAAAACCGTGCGGCCCGAAATTATTTAAACCCGTTAATCCGATGGGTAACGAAATAGCGCACGCCGCCAAGATTTTTAAGGTCACGCTCGGTAACACAATGGCCAAAACTGTCATGATCATCTCGGAAGATCCAAGTTTTTTCCCATAAAGCTCCGGCGTGCGGCCAATCATTAGCCCGATAATAAAAAGAGCCAGGACCGCATAGAACATCATGCCAATCAAACCGACACCGACGCCGCCGAAAATAACTTCACCTATTGTAATATTAAATAACGCGACCAAACCCGTCACGGGAAGCAAACTGTCGTGCATGGCATTGACGCTTCCGTTGGAAGTGGCAGAAGTGGCGACTTCCCAATACACCGACGGAACGACACCGAATCGGGTTTCTTTGCCTTCCATATTCATACCCTGATGAACGCCAACACTTTGAAGAATGGGGCTTCCCTTCAACTCAAAAAATAACGCAATACTTAAACCCGCAACCAAAAGAATCAACATCGCAGTAAAAACCGCCCAGCCTTCTTTGCGTTTATTCAAGAGCTCACCGAGTAAAATAGGGAACGCAAACGGAATAAGCAGGATCGCCATCAGCTCAAGAAAATTCGTTAACGGAGTCGGGTTCTCAAAAGGATGCGCTGAATTGACGTTAAAAAATCCTCCTCCGTTGGACCCAAGCTGTTTAATAGCGATCTGCGAGGCAGCTGGCCCGACGGCTAAAACCTGTTTCTGGCCTTCCAGCGTTTGGACATTCACATAGGGATGAAGAGTTTGGACAACTCCTTGCGACATCAGTACGACCGCAAAAATAATCGATAAGGGTAAAAGTATATAAAGAATACTTCGCGTGAGATCCGCCCAAAAGTTTCCAATAGTTTCGCTAGATTGGCGGGAAAAACCTCTTAAGAACGCCACACATGCCGCCATCCCGGCCGCGGCAGAGACAAAATTCTGGACGGTCAATCCCACCATCTGAGTTAAATAACTCATAGTGGCTTCTCCACTATAGGATTGCCAATTCGTATTAGTTACGAATGAAACAGCTGTATTGATGGCGAGATGCCAAGGAACCGCGGATAATTGGGCCGGATTTAAAGGAAGCTTATCCTGAAAAACCTGAATCAAAAAAAGGACGATAAAGCCCCACAAATTAAGGAGAAGAAAATCTTTTGTGTAAACCTTCCAAGACATCTCCTCGGCAGGATCTATTCCGCATATTTTATAAAGGAAGGATTCGAGCGGTTTTATCAAGCAGCTTAAGAACGTTTTCTGCCCGCTGTAGACCAATTTAAAGAACTTTCCCAGCGGAATCGCTGCAAGCGTCAAAAGGGTCAAAGAAAGAAACAATTCAAAGAAATTGTTAGCCATAAAAACCGTCCATTCACCTATCCCCTGCCTTTTAATTTTGCGTGCAGGAACGTTTGATCTCCTTTATAAAAACCATAAAGGCAGATAAAACAAAAACCAGAGAATGGGATCTCTGGTTATATTCCCTCATTCGAAGCTGACGGAGTTAGCTGTCGGGTTCGGGCTTGAGCGGCCCTAATCCTCATCGGATATTCACCCCAAGGTCTTTTTGACCGTGGTCTTGGTTTCCCCGCTTTCGTTTAAGCATCTCCTTAAAACTAAAAAATGCCTCAAGCGAAATTAAGCGTATTTAAAGTTCAATAATAATACGAATTTTATTTTTGTCAATACCAAAACTGCGAAAATTTATTTTAGAGCTAATTTTCCCGTCAACATTAAAATTCAAACGGGCTTTCATGGATCAACATTTATCGTGATCACAAGGTCACGCTTCTTTTTAAAATCACCCAATACAGACTTGACCAATTTCAAATTATCTTTCGCTGACTTGGCTTTAAGCATAATCGTAAAGCGGTACTTGTCCCGCAGCTTCGGAACCACGTCGGGATGCGGGTCGGAAATTTCAACCGACTGAGGCGCCTTGGCCTTAATGGCCTCGCACAATAATTTCACCTGCTCGAGGACAAATTCCTCATTCCTTCCGCGGACGACCAACAAAATAAGATGTTTGGCCGGCGGGAATCCCAGCTCTTTTCTAAAAGATAACTCTTTACGATAAAACCCTTCAAAATTCATCTTCTCGATGGCTTTAAGGACATAATCGTTACGCATCATCGTCTGGACGAGCAATTTTTCCTTCGCCATTAATCTGAGATTGATGAGCAAAGAAAACACTTTGTTCGCCGAGCGGAAATCAAAACGGTTCAGCTGGGCGTCAAAATCCACGACGACAATCACATCAAACGCCATATCCTGCTGAACCTTAAGGATCGCTTGTGTGGCGATGATAATATTAGCTTCGACGGGAAACGTTTTTGAGTCGCGATCATAGAGCCCGACCTTGGCCTGGGGATAATACCGCGCAACATCGCTTTGCAGTTTCTCAATGCCGCCGCCCATGGATTGTAAATATGCCTTCTGGCACGACGGACAAACCTTCGGCAATTCCTTAGTTTCTCCGCAATGGCGGCAGACCAGCTTCTGCTGAGCATACATAAAAGTCAAGTTGACATCGCAACGGCTGCAGCGCATCGTAAACCCGCACGCACAGCGGGTCATGGTCGTAAAACCTTTACGGTTCATCAGCAAGACCACCCGTTTTTTCTGTTCCAGACACTGATAAAGAACATTCTGAAGCGGAAAAGACAAAAACGTGGATTTGCGGGATTTATAATTGCTCATGTCGATAACCTGAAACCCGCAATATTTCTCCGGCACAAATGTGACCTTCTCCCATTTATGTGCTGTTGCCTCTTTATAGGTCTCGACCGACGGAGCCGAGCTGATCAAGATCACCTTTGCGCCTTCCAATTGAGAACGAAGCTCAGCGATCTTTTGCATCCGAAAGAACGGCGACTGTTCTTCTTTATAAACGGTATTTTCCTCTTCAAAGATCGCGATCAATCCCAAATTCGGCGCCGGCGCGAAGATCGCAGTCAATGTTCCCAAAATAATGGAAGGAGCTCCCTGACGGATCTCGAGCCAAACCTCCAATTCTTTTTTGGGGGTCAACTTTTTATCCAAAACTAGGATCTTCGACGAGCAATCCTTTTCCAATTTCTGCTTGGCCTGCTCGATCGCCTCCAAAGACGGCATCAAGATAATAATGCTCTGTCCGCGAGCAAGGATTTCCTTAGCTTTTTCCATCACAAAAACCCATGACTGCCTTAAAGTCTCATCCTGTACAAGACAAAAAGATGAACCGGGCCGCTCAGGAACAGGAACAACGACGGGAAGATCAACCGCCTGCCCACGGCGTAATGCATTCGGCAAATAGGAAAAAATCGCCTCTCCTAAAGAGCAGCCATAATACGCACTTAAGGCCTTGGCGAGGTTAAAAGCATTGTTGTCGACGGATGAGGTTGTCGTATCTAAAATTTCCAAAATAGGATTAAGACGGGGAAACGCACTTTTTTGTTTAAATCCCACAACAACTCCGACGGTTTCCCGACGATTGAAAAGGACTTTCACGCGCTGGCCAACGGCAATTTTTTCCTGAAACTCTGTGCCGATGGCATAATCGAACGGGCCGTCCAAAGGAAGATCGACGACAATTAAAGCAATCTTGGGGGGATTCATAGGTCAAAAAACCTTATATCAACAAATCGTTCTACAATTATAAAGCTTGATAATATTTTACACTATCCAAAAAATATCGCTCAAAAATCTCAAATAGAAACATCGTGCGCTGTTGCTAAATGTCACGCATTACTTTTGTGAGGAAATTTTATCCGACCAGTTGAATAATATCTTTAACCGCATGCGGACGGGCAATCTGTTTGAGGGCTGTGAGAAATTTATCATGCGAAGATTGGAGCTCTTTAACATTTTGAACAATCGCATCTACTGTAAAACCTTTCATTCCAATGCCGTATTGGGCCAAGACGTCAATATTATTCGTTTCCTGCCCGGGAATCGCGCTAAAAAATATCATCGGCAAGTGGCTGACCAAGCATTCGGAAATGGACAACCCGCCGGGCTTCGTGATCATCACGTCAGAAACAGCCATGAGTTCATGCATATTCTCTACATAACCAAACGGCTTGACGAGCGCGGATTGTTTGGCTTGTAACCGAGCGAATAATTCTTTATTATTCCCGCAGACGATGATGATCTGGACCGTGTTTAAATGTTCCATGATCTCTTCAATGGGCCCGAGGCCAAAAGACCCCGTCGCTAATAACACGGTAAAGACATTGTCCTTAAGACCAAATCTGCGCTTAAGCCCGGCGACATCCATAGGGCTGCTAAATTTCTCGTCGGTAGGAATACCGGTAACACAAACTTTTTCTTCGGGGACGCCTAAAGATATCATCTTTTTTTTGGTCAGATCCGTCGCGACTGTATAGATATCAATGCCTTTCGCCAACCATATCCGATGGACATCATAATCGGTCACAACCGTAATGAGCTTGGATTTAATGCGGCCTTTGCGTTTTAACGCAGCCCCGATCTCCGTCGACATAAAATGGGTAGAGATGACACAATCATATTGCTCATCAATCAAAAGCTTATGGAATTTGGAAACATTTAGCGCATTATAAATCCGCCTTGCCAGTTGAACGAATGGCAGTAACCATGGGATATCCAAGAGTCCAAAGAAAAATGCCCAGACCCGAGGAAGTTTGGTGATCAAGAAGAAATAAGTATTACGGTAAAGGTCTTTAAAAAACGGACTAGAATAATCCAGGATATCAATGCAGCGAACACTATGATTGGTGTGTTGTTCAATGCCATGGCAGACAGCTTCCGCAGCTTTTTGATGGCCAGCACCTGCAGAGGCATGAACGATGAGAATTTTCATATTTTCACTCTTTTATCACCCTGAAATCATCTCGTTTTCAGGATTCCTCGCCGGATCAAGGAAACCTAAATGGAGCCCCACGGTTTAGCCCGTGGGACCCATCTTCTTGCCCATTGGGGCGACATCCTGAACCAAGACCGTTCATCCACGGACTGAAGTCCATGGTTTTCTGGTTCATGGATAAAATGCCGGCGCGTCATTTTCGCTTAAAAGCCTTGACCGTTGTATATCGCATCGATGCGCAGAGATGGACTTTTTTTCTTTTTCCCGGTAAAATCACCGTTTGCACTGCTTCCAATAAATCTTTCACGACAAAATCCGGTTCGACAACCCATGCGCGCTTATGACGACCATCTTCGCGTCCTGAAAGAGAGAAAATGGTCGAGCATCCTGCGGCAAAACCAGCGACGATATCGCCTTCCGTATCGCCGACAAAATAGGTATTCTTAGCATAACGGATTGTTTTCCCCAACATCGCCAGCGCTTCGCGCACAGAGCCGGTTTCCGGCTTACGGCAATTGCATCCTTGGTCTGAACGGTGAGTGCAATAGAATGTCCGTCGGATACGCCCGCCATTGGCTTCGATTTCCCTGATCATATTCCGATGAATATGGTCGAGCTTTTGCTGGGAATAAATCCCTTTCCCGACGCCAGCTTGGTTCGAAACAATAAAAATTTCGTAGCCCTGCTCAGTTAAGATCCGTAACGCCTCTAAAACACCCGGGATAAAATGGAAATCCTTCACCGTGGTGACATATTTTCCATTGCCCGGGAATTCGTTAATAAGCCCGTCTCTGTCTAAAAAAACAGCCTTGATCACTGACCCTTTTCCTTTTTCATCTGCCAATATTTGGCATAGCTCATGATTTGGTAAAGAGAGGCAAAAAAAGCAACCATAAAGCCAATGAATCCGTCTTTATATCCTTTCTTACCAAAATATATTCTTGGGAACCTGTCTAGCGTCCGCCAGACCACTTTGCCCAACCCTATCCGACGATTAGTGTTAATCCATTTCCGGGCCTCGAGCGTCGTCTGACGATTCAAACTCGCCAGAAAATGTTCAAAATCCGGATAGCCTTTATGCACGATATCTTTGGTTAAGTGCCCTTCCACTCCGGTCAAAAAAGCGCGCGGATGGACTTCGACTTCCTCATATTTAAAACGGCTTTTCATGAACATGCGCAATTTGCTCGCCGGATACCATCCGGAATGCTTGACCCAATAGCTGCCGATATATGTCTTGATCGGCATGGAAAACGCATGATATTGTCCGTTATTATTTAAAAGAGCGCTGGTGATTTCTTCGCGCAATTCCGGCGAGACGCTTTCATCCGCATCTAAACTTAATACCCACTCATTTCTCGCCTGCGCATAACCCCAATTACGATGAATGCCTTCGATATCCATTTTACGCTTAAGGACCTTGGCGCCGCAGGCTAAAGAGATCTCTGCCGTCTTGTCCGTACTCTCGTCGTCAACAACGATCATTTCATCCGCCCAGCCCGACACGCTTTGAAGGCAGGCAGCGATATTCGCTTCTTCATTTTTGGCAGACACAACAACTGTTAAAGGAACTTTTTCCACTGAATATAACCCTCTTTTTCTACGCACGACCAATTCTTTTAAGATTGCTTCTTTTGGGTCATCTCCCAATATTTTGCATAACTGATAATCTGATAAGCAGAATTAAAGAATGCGACCATAAAACCTATCAATCCATCTTTATATCCTTTTTTGGCGACATAAGTCCGGAAAAACCGATCGACCGCGCGCCAAAAATATTTCCCGAACGTGAATTTCTTATTCGATTTAAACATCTTGGTCGCTTCGGCGGTCGTCTGATTATTGAGCTTCGTAAGATAATGCGTAAAATCCCTGTAACTTTTATGAATCGTATCTTTTGTCAGAAACTTGACCTTTCCCGTCGCACGGACAATCGGATGAACCTCAACCTCTTCAGATTTAAGATGCCCTTTACGAAAAAGCCTCAGTTGAGGCGCCGGATATTGTCCTCCGTACTGAAGCCAATAATCACCAATATAATTACGGTGGGGAATTCCATAAACATCCGCTTGAGGATTGGCTAACTCGTCTTCAATTTCTTTTTTTAATTCTTCCGTCAGGATTTCATCCGCATCGAGGACTAAAGCCCACTCACATGTCCCTTGGTCATTTGCCCAATTTCTGTGGACGCCTTCGATGTCCATTTTCCTAAAGAGGATTCGGTCTGTGTACTGTTTAGCGATCTCAACCGTCTTATCCGTACTCTCGTCGTCAATAATGACAATTTCTTTCGCCCAACCATAAACACTTTTTAAGCAGTCATGCAGGCGCTTTTCTTCATTCTTGACACAAACAATAATGGACAAAGGCACAGGGATCATATTTTCTTGACCACCTCTTTAAGGCTTTCACAAACGTATTCGACCTGCTCCTTGGTGATATGAGGGAACATCGGAAGAGACAATATCTCGTCGGAAATCCGTTCAGACACCGGAAGGTCGCCTCTCTTATAGCCTGCATCTTTATAAGCTTCCTGAAGATGAATAGGAATCGGATAATGGATCAAGGCACTGACGCCTTTTTCTTTAAGCTTATCAACGACCTGGTCACGATTCTTAAGGATCCTGACCGCGAAGGTTTGAAACGTGTGTGTGCGGCCTTCTTTCATTTTAGGCGCAATCACGCCATCGACATTCTTAAGAAGCTCGCAATAATACACGCCCATTTTGTTACGCATGGCATTCCATTCATCCAAATATTTGAGTTTAGCGTCGAGAACAACCGCCTGGACCGTATCCAACCGTGAATTAAACCCCTTGATTTTATGATCATAACGCCCGGTGCGTCCATAATCCCGAAGCATCCGTGCCAAAGTATTGACATCATCGTCGCTGGTAACAATCATCCCGCCGTCGCCAAAACCGCCGAGGCCTTTTGTCGGATAAAAACTAAAACAGCTGACTTTGCCCAAAGACCCGATCCTTTTACCCTGATATCTCGCCCCGTGTGCCTGGGCCGCGTCTTCAACAACCGTGATCCCATGCTTTTTGGCGATCGCACAAATTTCCTCTATATTCCCGGCCTGGCCGTAGAGATGGACCGGCATGATCACCTTAGTTTTCTTGGTAATGGCCGCTTCCAACTTCTTGGAATCCATATTGTAGGTTTCATCTTCCACATCCACAAAAACCGGTTTAGCGCCGGTGTAGGAAACGCAAAGGGCGGTCGCGATAAACGTAAACGATGGTAAAATGACTTCATCTCCAGGCCCGACGTGAAGCGCGCCTAATGCCAGATAAAGGGCGTCCGTCCCAGAGTTAACGCCGATCCCATATTTTGATTCGCAATATTTCGCAAAATTTTCTTCAAAGGATTTGACCTGCGGGCCTAAAATGAAACTCCCTTTTTCAAAAACCTCTTTTAATCCGCGGTCGACTTCCTCTTTAACAATTTTATGTTGCTGGCTAAAATCTACAAATGGCACATTCATCATGGAACTTTCACCTTATCCTTTCTCAAAAAGGGTGGACAATATGTCTTCCACATTTTTTAAAACATTTTCTATCGTAATGTCGTTTAAACAACTCACATGGCTACAAGAAGCCCGTCGGAACTTTCGATAACAAGGCCTGCATAACGTCGCGGCAGTCACAACAGCATGTCCCTTTTGGGGATATGGCCCGTAAACATTCTCATTGACCGGTCCAAAAATGGAGACCGTTTTGGCACCCGAGGCGACGGCAATATGCAGCGGACCTCCGTCGTTGACAATAACCAATGAACACTTTTTGGCTAATGCCCCGAACTGTGAAAGCGTGGTTCTGCCGACGGCCAAAACCGGGCGTTTATGCATCAAATGAGCGATTCTTAAACACAAATCATGCTCAAAAGCATCACCCATCAGTATAATGGCCGCGGAATGTTTTTCAATCATTTTATCCGCTATTTTCGCCCATTTCTCCGCGGGCCAGCGTTTAAAACTAGCATCTTTGCCCCAACTCGCCCCGCCGCCAGGGACCAGACCGATTAAGACCGGCTGAGATGTCAACCCATGGTCTTTCATAAAGGAATCCGCCCAAGCCTCATCTTCATTTGTGATGGTCAATTCCAGCCTTCTATCTTCAACCGGGATCCCGATCTCATTTAAGAGGTCCAAATAATATTCGACGACATGCTGACGGTCGTAGCCTGTTAATTTAATTCTTTTATTAAGAAGTATACTTCTATTTTTATAATTAAATCCTATGCGCACTTTGATACCGGCCAGCCAGCCGATAAAAGCGGTAAAAGAACTCAATGAAACATCAATGACGATGTCGTAATGTTCTTTTCTAATATCATTGACCAATTCAAAAAACTTTCTTAAGAATAAAATTTTCGATTCTTTGGAGATCTGGACGAACTCATCTCGTTCATAGACAAAAACCTTGTCGATCTTGGGGTTGCTCTTTACGACATCTTCCGCCCGGCGGTTACACAAATAGCCGATCGAAGAATCTTTAAAATGACTTTTAATATTGTGAATGATCGGCGTCGTAAAAAGGACGTCGCCTATCCCAAAAATATTAATAATGAGAACTTTTTTAGACATACGGTTCAAACGCTTTCTGTTTTGAAAGATGAGCGACCAACTGTTTAACGTTTTGGGATTGCTCCTTCGGGCAAATCAAAAGCGCGTCATGCGTGTCGATGACGATAAGATCTTTAAGCCCGACGGCAGAAACGACTTTTCTCTCCCCAGAAATAAATGTATTATGGCAATCCAGGAAAACGCCCTTGGCCTTAAAGACATTACCATCCTTATCTTTTGGCAGAATATCCATTAATGATTCCCAACTTCCGACATCCGACCAGCCAATATTCTCCGCCGGAATGATAACGACATTGTCTGCCTTTTCCAAAATACCGTAATCAATGGAGATGGACGGTAATTTTTCCCAATCATCTTCAACATTTTTGATTCGCGGCAAATATTTCTTAAAAGCCGCCAAAATCGCCTCTGCCTTAAAAATAAATATCCCCGCGTTCCAATAATAATTCCCGTCTTGGACATATTGCTTTGCTTTGGCCGCATCAGGCTTTTCAATAAACCGTTCAACCCTCCTGGCTCCTTTGCCCTTTCCTCTGGCGCCTTTAATATAGCCATAGCCTGTCTCCGGTCTCGTCGGAATAATGCCTAATGTCACCAGATAACCCAAAGCCGCCTGACTTGCGGCCGCATCCAAAACTTTTAAGAATTCCTTGGGTTGAGCAATAAAATGGTCCGACGGAAGAACGACGATCACCGCGTCAGGATCTCTGTTCAGGATCAAAGAGGCCGCCCAGTAAATTGCCGGAGCAGTATTCTTCGACGACGGCTCAAGCAATACATTTTGTTTTAGGATCTTAAACGCTTCGGATTGGCGGAAAATCTCCGCCTTATATATTTTATTCGTGACGACAAAAATATGATCGCCGGAAATCCGGGATTGAACGCGCTTGAGGGTTTGTTGATATAAAGATTCCGGCCCAAGGATATTTAAGAATTGTTTAGGCTTATGCTTCCGGCTTTGGGGCCAAAACCGCGTGCCTGTGCCGCCGGCGAGAATAATGGCAAACAAATGTTTCTTCATGTCCGATGTTTCCGATGATTTCTTTTTCATAAGCTTCCTCTCTGAACCAAAATATCTTTCAATTGTCCTCGAACTTGTTCTACCGTTATAGATGCCATGCAGGCCGGGATTTTCCCGTCGAGACAATTCTTTTTCTCTTCGAAGCGGTATGCGGCAGAATAATTGCACGGGCCACAAACAAAATCATTACGGATAAAACGATGAATCCCCGGCCCAAGTCCTCCGGTATGATGCGGATTCGACGGGCCAAATAATCCTAGCACAGGAATGTTAAGCGCCCTGGCGATATGAAGTATCCCCGTATCCGAGCATAAGACCACCGTCGCACGCTTTATAAACAAAGCCAAATCTTCAAAGCTTCTGTCCACAACCAAATGAACATGTTTTCTTTCCTCTAAAGAACAATGCTTAACAATTTCTTCTAACAACTTTTGGTCATTCTTTTGCCCCGTCAGAACAATATCCAATTTTTCTTCTCTTAAAAACCGAATGGTTTGTGCTATGGACTCTGCCCTCCAACCTCGATAGGGCAAATTCTGCGTGACTCCAGGATGGATAAGCGCATACCGGCCCGGCATCGTTGAAAGCTTACACTCGTCGGAATTCGGCAAAACAAAATCCATCAACAAATCTTCGCCTGTTAAGGAAATCTGATAATAATCCCTGACCAGATGTAAATTATTTTCAATCACATGCTTGTCATGAGAAAACTTGTTGTGAAAATTGAGTCCCTGTTCCCCTTCGCCGGAAAACCCGATGCGAATGCATTGTTTTCCCGTCGAGTGAAAAGCAAATTCCTTATATTGCGGGTGTTCTTCTAGAATAAAACACGCATCGTATTTACGCCGCAATAAACACCCGATCAGAAAGTTCCGTCTTAACGCCCCTAAGAAATTTTTGCACTTACGGTAAACAAAAATACGTCGGACATATGAATTATTCTTAACTGCACAATGCGCTTGCGGAGAGGTGACAAAATCAATGGCACTGTCGGGAAACGTCTTTCTTAACGCCCGCACCACAGGAGTCGCCATAAAAACGTCGCCGATATTACCAACCCGAATCACCAAAAAATTCATACGATAACCCTTTTATTATAATTTCCGTTGCCAGATATTTAGAGACGGCGTGCTGTCGATGATCTGATAATTCTCGTGCACGTAGTTCATCACGCCCGTATATTTCTCTTGGTTCGCAGGGACAACAAGTTGCGTCGTCGGTAAATAGTCCGGTAGTTGTTTATACATCACAACATACTTGGGTGTTTGGGCTTCAAGCGCTGTCATAAACTCCCGGTGCCATTGAGGGCTTATCCACGAAAGAGATACAATTGGAAAACGACCGACAAAAGGACGGTTCACGATAAAATGATACACACCTAAATCAGGGAAAAAAACAATTCTGTCTTGAGGCTGCGTATGGCTGTTGATGAAATAAGATACTTCCTGGAAATCACGGGCCTGCTGTTCCGGCACGACCATTCCCTGCATACCGGGTAACGACAGCGAGACCAAATCCTGGTCGGAAAACGGGAATAATTTCGACAAGCGTTTCATCTTTCCCATCAGGCAAGACGTCATTTGAGCCGCATAAAAACGTTTTTGGTAGCGTGGTAGTGCATAGACCACGGTAGATAAAAAAATGCTCACTAATAAAATTCCCGCCATCACTTGTCGACGGCGCTGGTGGCTGTCTTTCATCCAAGTCCATAATCGCTCCAATAAGAAAAAGAACAAAAGCTTTTCCGGCTGAAGCGCCGATTCAAATGCCGGACCCCACAAACTGCGCATCGAACCTATGAATAAAAATAGTCCATATAAAGCTAAACATAAGATGTCCAGACGAACGGCTTTGCGGCGATAAAGATAAATCCCATAGACGAGAACGCCAACGTAGCAAAACAAAGGCGTCATTTGTTTAAAATTCACATCTTTTGGATTTACCATGGCCGCCAGAACTCCGCCTAACCCTTGCGGGACAGGATCGACCTGCGGAAAAGTTTTGATCATATTGGCGCTGATTTGATAATAACTATCTAACATCGGGATAAAAGCTCCCTTGAGCTGTAAAAATAAACACATCGGGAAAAGAATGATAGCTGCTCCGATGCTGTAAAACAAAATTGAAGACTTAAATAATTTTTCCCGGATTAAAAAACAAAGCGTCAAAAAAATACTGCCAAACGCATAAACGCCGATTTCGATGCTGGTCATCAATCCTATGGCGGAAAAAATGCCAGCCATGACCATCCAAAGACCTTTCTTGTTTTTCAGATATTGAAGGACGCAATAGACCGCGGCCAAACCCCAGGCGAAACGGAATCCTCCTCCTATGGTAAACGAAACCCGGGGAAAAGTTCGGGCGACAAAGGCGAGCGTCATAGAATATAAAAAAATCCGCGAGCTGAAAATTTCTTTGGCGATCAAAATACAGACGATCAGCGTGACTAAAGTCCCGAGATAAAAATACGTCGGTATGACCAAAAAATTCCTGCCAACAATATGCATGGCCCACGCCGGGATATAAAGTTCAAACGGCCCTCTTAAATGCAAAAAATCCCGATAAGGGATTTGCCCGTGGAGAATCGCGTCCACCCCAGGAAGATAAAGCCCCATTTCAAAAAGGTTGATTCTCCCCCACAGATAAAACGGATGCCAGGTAATCAAAAGAATAAATACGGACAAAATTCCCGCATCCCATTTGCCCGGCGCTGAGAGCGCCCATTTTTTTAAATTTTCTATAAACAATTTAGCCCTCTTACCGCTCTAATCGTTCTTTGACCCGCCCGAATGTTTTATACCTTAGCCTAAAAATCCTCGCCGGATGATACCAGTATTGCCGGCAAATGTTGTCCCAATCCTGCATACTAAAACGATGCTGCGCAATAATGGATTTCATGACCGACGGATGCGTGCCGAAATAGACCGGGAACTGGTTCACATCTCCATAACGATATTGTTCTTGTCCCGAAAGGGCTTCTTTTTTGGCAAAACCAATCTGAATGGCATTTAATCGACGCTGCGCCATGATCTCCTCGGAATTCACCCAGCCATAATGATAAAGTAAACAAAGGCTATTTTTACGTCGTAACGGTTGGCCGTCCTTGCGGCGAAATCCGCCGGCATCTCCGTAAGATTCCACTTGTCCGTTATTACGGATCATCCGGTCATTTTTTTGATACCATCCGGCGTCCACCCGATAACGGAAATAACTGCCGTAAAAATGCAGCCATCTTAATCGAATAACATCGACGCTGTCCTGGGCCATACATCGCGCCATCGTTCCTTTTAAAATAGCCAGATCATCTTCGTGTATGACTTCATCGGCCTGGAGATAAAATAGCCAATCTCCCTTGCACTCGTTCATAGCTAAATTGGTCTGTCGGGATAATACTTCATACCCCGTCGACATGTCCCAGGCATTTTGAATGATCCTGATCTTGGGGCTCGAAATTGATTGGACAATCTTTAACGTGTCATCCTCGCTGTCGCCGACATTGACGATAAACTCGTCGCAGATCGGCAAAATGGATTGAATGGATTCCACCAAAGGATAATGATATTTCCTGATATTCCGGACAATAGTAAAACCGCTGATTTTCATAAACTTTACACCTTAGAATTTTTTTAAACTGCTCAAAAAAAACTTTATGAAATATCCAAGATTAACGGGATATGCAAAAAATGCTTTAAGATAGCATTGTCGAGCCTCATCTTTTCGGCCAGCCCCCCACAAATCTTTTCCCAGCAGAAGCAATTGACGCGCATAAAGACGCCGGTCCTGACGGACATTAAACACCGTTTCCCGTCTTAATTGAATGATCTTTTCTTTATCGACAAAGAAATTATCGGGCGTCACATACTTAATCACCAAGGGCTCCTTGATAAAATGAAAAGAATATTTCTCGCGCACCCGGGCGAAGAAATCCGTGTCCTCAGAAGCACGGATCCGTAAATCAAAAAGACCGATCTTTTTAAAAACATCCCTGCGAAGGACCCAGGTCGACGGCATCGGCCAGACCCGCTTTAATTTTTTTTCATTGATAGCCACAACCGACCGGCCATCTGCGGATTGCAAATAATGATTGGAAGACACTAATCCGACGCGTCGAGAAGCCCTGTCAAATATCTTCAAGCTTTTTTCGATCTTGTCAGACAAAAATTCATCATCCGAATCCAACAAGGCCACAAAATTCCCCCGAGCCACCTCAATGCCGGTATTACGGGCAGCAGAAATTCCTAAATTCTGAGGATGACGGATATAACGAACCCGAGGATCTAAAAAATTTCTGACAATCTCTTGGGTATTATCCGTCGAGCCATCATCAACAACAAAGATTTCCACATTCTGATGAGTCTGATTCAGAACGGAATTGATCGCGCGCCGTAAGGTATACGCACGATTATAGGCAGGAATGACCACCGAAACCAGATTTTGCTTGTCCAGGAACATAGATTTAAGAAATTATTGTTTGAGCGATTGGTAGATCTTTAACGTCTCACGGGCTGTTTTCTCAAAATTAAAATCCTGAGCGCGCTTAAATCCCTTTTGAGAAAGCTCCTCCCGATAAACCCGGTCATTTAAAACACGGACGATTTTTGCATAAAGATCGTCGGGATTATAGGGATCAACGAGCGCCGCCGCATCCTGGGCCACTTCCGGACAAGAGGAAATTTGAGAGGTCACCACAGGCGCCCCGCAGCTAAAAGCCTCGATGATAGGAAAACCAAACCCTTCGTAAAATGACGGGAACACAAAAACTTCCGCTTCATTATATAATGCCCTGAGTTCTTCATCGGTCACAAACCCGGGGAAAAGAACCTCGGTCTCCAGCTGATATTTCTTAATGATATTAGCGATATCCTCCGAAAGCCAACCTTTCATGCCAGCGGCGACCAGCTTTCCCTTAAATAGGCCTTGGTCCTTTAATTTTGAGAACGCCACGAGAAGATTCTTTAAGTTCTTCCTGGGTTCGATCGTTCCCACGAACAGAATAAAAGGGTCTTGAATGCCTTTTAAACGAAGCAATGCCTTGGCCCTCGGCTTTTCCGACGGACTTAGCTGGTAAAACATCTGATGATCAATGCCTTGATAAATCAGCTCGATCTTGCCTTCTTCCACAGAAAAATATTTTTTTAAGTCCGCGATGGTGTTTTGGGAACAGCAGATGATCTTTCGGGCATTCTTCACGCTAAAAGCGATCTTTCGATCCGTTTCCGCACAGGCCGTATCCGTATGCCCCTGAGGGAATGTCTTATAGATCAAATCGTGGACCGTTACGACCATCTTCGCGCCATTCACCGAAATATCGTCGGGGCTTGGCGAATGATACACATCGATCTTCCCTAAAGTTTTTTCAACACCAGCCTTAAAATGGTCGACCTTGACAAAAAAATTCTTCGCATTGACCTTCGGCGTCCTGCGGCGCAAATGAAAAAGCGCCCGAGGAACATAAAGCAGATACCGATTTTCGGAATCAATCTTAGCCAAATGCTGAAACAAATTCCATGTATAACGGCCAATACCGGTATAGTTACGATTGACGATAGAACGACAATGAATTCCGATTTTCATAAAATTATATCTCAATATAGGTTATTAAAAAATCCGAAACACGAAGCACAAAATACGAAACAAATCCGAAATCAGAAAATTTTAAATATTGGATTTTGCATTCTTGCTTTCCTTGTTTCGAATTTCGACATTCGAATTTCGGATTTAAAGGATATTTTTGACTCGCAAAAACTCCTCGACTACTTCCGCGACGTAATCGCAGTTTTTCAGCTCAATGTCTTGATGTATGCCGATATGTGTCCCGTTATTCGAGCAATATTCCGCTTCCGGAAAATCCCCGAGCTTATATCCCATAAATGCGTAACCGGCGCACTGAGTCGGAATGGAGTAGAACAAATTCCGCGAATCAATGCCAGAGGCTTCCAGATACTGAACAAATTCATTTTTAGTAAATCCCGCGTTTTCCTTGACGATGATGGCAAACGCATGCGGACCGACTTTTTCGTGCGGTTCCTCTTTTGTATAAATAAAATATTTGCTGAACCGTTCGAATTTCTTAGAAAGATACTTTAAATTCCGCCGGCGCTTCTCCAAAATCTTCTTAAAAATAGCGACGTTGCCCAATCCGACCGCCGCCTCAAGCTCGTTCATCTTGGCGGAAAATCCTATTCTACGAAATTCAAATTTATTGACTATGCCGTGATTGCGAAGCGAGCGTAACACTTCCGCCATTTTGGGATTATTCGTAATCACAATGCCGCCTTCGATGGTCGTGATAATATGCGCGGCATAAAGACTAAACGCCGCCATGTCGCCGATGGTCCCCAGCATCTTTCCTTTATATTCCCCGCCGTGCGCCTCAGCCGTATCCTCAATGATAAAAAGTTTGTATTTTTTTGCGATCTGCTGAATCTTATCCATCTGGGCGGGTTTTCCCATCAAATGGACCGGCATGATCGCCCGTGTTCGTTTGGTAATGGCCGCCTCTATTTTATCCGCGTCGATATTAAGTGTTTCGCGTTTCACGTCGACAAAGACCGGTTTAAACCCGGCCTGAAAAACCGCACTGGCTGTCGCCACAAACGTCAAGGCGGGGACAATGATCTCATCGCCACGCTGGGCGCCAAAATCATAAAGCGTTGCACACGCCAGGGCATTGGCATCCGTGCCGCTTGAAACGGCCACGGCTTCTTTGACGCCAAAGATCGCAGCGAATTTCTGTTCGAATTCCTGAACATATTTGCCGCGCGTTACCCATTTCGACTTTAGCGCTTCATTGATCAACTTGACCGCTTTGTCGGTAATAGAAACAGTTCCAAACGGAACTTTATATTTGGCCTTGGCTGAAAATGTCGAGCTTTTATTATGATCAATCTTCAATTTCGTAACTCCTTTCGTCCTAAAATTTCAAAACACTTTGCGCTTTTTGATAGCGCTCAGGGGTTCCGATATCGTAAAACGGCTTATCTGTGATAAAACCGAAAAACTGTTTGCCGAGAAGCGTCGGGAAAAAATTAGTCTCAAGAGAAAACCTGTCTTCCTGGGGCATGAGCTTAAAGACTTCCGACGACAAACAATAAATCCCCGCATTCACATAAGAAGGCCCACCGACTTGCTTTTCCTTAAACGAAACAATTTCCTGATGGTCATTAAGCGTAATGCCGCCAAAATCCCTGCTGTCGTCGGTTTTTGATACGGCCAAACACGCTTGGGCATTTTTCTTTAAGAAATAATCCAAAAACTCCTCTAGATCAAGCGCGCAAAAAGAATCTCCATTGAATACGAAAAATGGATTGCCTTTAACTAAGGGTTGGGCATTTTTGATAGCACCTCCCGTCCCGAGCGGCGTCTCTTCCCGGGAAAAAACAATATCCACGCCTGGAAAATGGCCAGCATAATGATTTTCTAAAATATCAGCTTTGTATCCCGTGCACAAGACAATATTACGGATTCCTTGGTTTTTGAGATATCCGATGAGAATATCCAAAAACGGCTTGTCATTGACCTTTGCGAGGACTTTTGGAGCGCCTTGCGTGACCGCCTGAAGACGCTGGCCGAGCCCTCCGCACAGGATGAGTGCTGATATTTTGCTTAGGTTTTTTTCCATCAAGGCTCTTTCGTTGATAAATAACCGATTTGCTCGTCGTAGCCTTCATCACATAATTCTGGGCGACAAACCAGAGCATATCGTTAAATTTGATCCTATTATTGTCGTTGAGGAAATAGACATCATTATATTTCGCGCTAAACACTTTCGGCAGAACAATATATTGCGGCGGATTTTCTTTTAAATCCGTCATCAGCTGTTGATGCCACCGATCATTAAGCCAAGACAATGTTGCCATGGGAAAACGCCCGTACACCGACCTTTGCGCTAGAAAATAAAGCGCGCCTTCTTCAGGGTACATAAAAATCCGGTCTTTATCGCTAATAAATTTTTGCATCATGGCCGTCAAGGATTCCAAGTCCTCGGCTTGAACAGCTGGAACGACCATCCCCTGGGCTCTCAAAATCCGTAAAGGCCTTTCGACAGTCGGCGCAGCTTTCAAACAAATTTGCTGACCTAGAAGGATTTTCGTCATCGGGAATTTTTTATAATAGCGGATGAGCGCAAAGCCTAAAGAAGAGCCGATAAATAAAAACATTAAAACAGGAATGACCATTTTCCTCAGGCACAACGGAACTTCTTGCTTCGCTGGCTCAACAGTCCCAAATAAATCTGGTGTCGTCTCTCGACGGGATTTGGAGGTTTTTAATGGCAAATCCGCCGGCTGATTGAGGATGGTCTTCTCTGGACATAACGCGTGTTTGAAATCGCTCAGAAAAAAAACAAAAAATCGTTCCAAAAGATAAAACAAGATAATTTTCTCCGGCTGAAGTGCCATAAGAAATCCGGCCCCTTCCTTATGGCCAAGTGCCAGGACAAACAAGGTCGCCCCATAACCCGCCAACGTCACTAAAATCGCGTGGTCTTTGGTAACACGATTATTTTTAAACTCCTGGTAACAAAAAATACTAAAAGCCAGATAGAGATATGCGGGCGTCAAGAATTTAAAATGCGGATTTCCCGGAATCAGCCACGCTATAAACTCTAACGCTGTTTTAGGATATGTCCCGGGAGCCATGACCTTTGCCGCACCCAAGATAACCGTCCCCAACGAATTAAGGTAAGCGACCAACGATCCCGTGAGGATCAAATAAAAAACATACGGCAGAAAAATAAAAAGAATGCCACGGCCAAAAACGTCAAAATGTTCTCGGAAAAGTTCTCGCGAAATGATCTTGAACATATAGGCAAAACATAGCCCTAGAACAATCCCGACAAAAGCACAAACGCCGATCTCCCAATTTGAGAGAAATGCGCAGGCTGTGAGAATTCCCGCCGATAACAACCACCCCTTTTTTTGTTTCTGAATATATTTTACGGCAGAGTAAACAATCCATAAGCCAAAAACATATCCCAATCCGTCTGCACAGGTAAAAATACCCTGAGGAAATGTCCTGGCAATCAAAACAACCATGCAAAGTGCATAAACAAATTTTGTCTTAAAGACATCTTTAGCGATCAAGACACAGAGCAAAAATGTCAGGACATTGCTGATATAAAAATAAAGCGAAAGCGTCGGAATATTGACCCCAAAGAATTTCATAACAAGGGCCGGCAAGTATAAGGTCAGAGGGCCATACAAATGAAAGAAATCCCGGTAAGGCACCAGCCCTTTTAACACGGCATCTACGCCGGGAAGAAATAAGCCGTATTGATAAAGATTCATTTCCCCATTGAGATAATTAGGGAATATGCAGATAAAGACCGTGAACAGGGCCAAGGCAAGAGCATTCCCATAAGTCGGTAAACCATAGAGCCAGTCTGTCTTTATTCTTTTCATAAGCGCATCGCCTTTAAAGCCTTAAAATCTAAATCCGAAATTCGAAACAAATTTTAAATTTTGAAAGCCCAAATTTTTAATTTTCGAATTTATTTCGGATTTCGAAATTCGTATTTCATATTTTCAATCTTAAAACTGTTACGTTGGTTGATAAAAAATAATTTGCGTCCCCAGGTTTTCAAATTTAAACGGCACAAAAAGAAGTTTTCGCAGTGTCTGCCGGACTTTCCGCTGGTTTTCCGGAGGAACGAATAACAGCATAAAGCCGCCGCCACCGGCGCCCAACAATTTTCCGCCGATTGCTCCCGATGCCCGGGCTGCTTTATAAATATCATCGATATGCGATGTTGAAATTTTGTCCGAAAGGGTTTTCTTAATGCGCCAAGATTCATGCAAAAGCTTTCCGAATCGACGGATATTGCCCTTTTGTAGAATATCTGTGGCTTCAAAGACCATGTCATACATCGCCTTAAGTTCGGCTTTTTTATTAGGGATATTTTGTATCTGATGCGCCGCGATCGTCGAGGCGATCCGGGAAAAACCGGTGAAATACAGCATGAAATGGTTTTCCAATTCCTTGATGCGCTCCGGAGCGATGGTCACACTTTGCAGCTGAAAATCATTCTTTCCGTCAAACTGGATGAGATTAAGACCGCCGAACGCCGCTTGGATCTGGTCCTGACAACCGACATTTTCCCGGCACATATTTTGTTCAATATAGATCGCTTCCTTAGCCAATTGCCGCTTGGTCGTCATTTTTCCTTTTAAAGCATAAAGGGCATTTAAAAGCCCGACGGTAAATGAGGAACTCGACCCAAGTCCTGTGCGGGCAGGCAGATCGCCATCGTGATGGATTTCCAAGCCTTCTTTGATTTTTAAAAACCGCATAACTTCACGCACCGCCGGGTGATCAATTTCATCAATGGCTTTGATATGTTCCATTTTGGAATAAATAATACGGGACTTGTAGCCAAAAAAGGGCGGCAAATACCGGCACGTGATGTAACAATACTTATTGATGGTCGTGGCAAGAACAGCCCCCTTATTATCAGCAAACCATCCCGGATAGTCCGTGCCTCCTCCAAAAAAAGAAACGCGAAACGGTGTGCGGCTGATGATCATAATCGTGACTCCTTTTTATCGACGAGATTAAGTGCTAATCTTTCGGGTAATTGTTCCGAACAAGTTTGACCATACACATCTTTTTAATATTGTTGACCGCCTCAAGCCCAAAACGTTCTTCAATTCGCGCGAGGTATCGCGGGTCTGTAAAATAATTATCAAAAGCCTCGTCGCGGAACTTAAGGACTTGTGGGCCGGACAAATATTTGGTGGCCAGCGGTAAGCAATCTTTACTGAACTGGGAATACGCGCTCCAGCTTTTCGGAAGCGGCGTTCCCTGTTGGACGGCATCCGCATAAAGCTTCGAGCCCGGATAGGCCATGGCGCAATAAAGGTTCGCGTACGCACAATTGAGTTCCTTGGCCAGATCAAGGGTTTCCTGCATGGTTTCCATATCATCATCGGGAAGCCCGAAAATAAAATTCGAAACGACCTCAATCCCAGCGTCGTGCGTCATGGCAATGACCCGCTTGATGTCGTCTTGCGTGAATCGTCCTTTCGTCACCCCGTCGCGGACCTTTTTACTTCCAGCTTCAATCCCATAAGCAAGCCAGTTGATTCCCGCCTGCTTCATTTTTTTAAGCATATGTTCCTTGACCGAATCAATTCGTCCGTAAGCCCAAAAATTTAATTTCTCGCCCAAGCCTTTGGCAATGATCCCGTCACAAATCGCCTCCACATGGCTCCATTTGGAGACAAACAGCTCGTCGAGAATTTTAATATTTCTCATCCCATAATGTTTAACCAAATATTCGACTTCCTCGACCACTTGCTGTGGCGGACGATACCGAATTCCGGGCTTGCCGAAAATCGAATTGATGCAGCAAAAATCGCAATGAAATGGACAGCCTAAGCTGGTATAAATCACGGCATACGGCTGACGCTCTTTAATGTGCGAAAAACAATGCCAATTGTGCGCGCGATACTTATCCATCGGCAAGAGATCCCACGCCGGCATGGGCAAAATCCCTAAGTCATCGATATTTTCCGCTCGAGGATTAGAAAAAATTCTCCTATCTTTCCGGTACCAAAGTCCTTTGATGCAAAATTCATCGCCAATGTCTTTCTTTGACTTTAATGCGGCAACCAGCTCAAGATGCGTCGTAAATCCTTCGCCCTCGACAACAAAATCAGCAGCCTCTTCTTTCATCGTTTGTTCGGGCAAAGCCGAAGGGTGAAGCCCGCAAAGAACCGTTGGGATATCTTGAGCGACTTTTTTTATTTCTTGTAAAAAAAGACCGGCGCCCGGCATATTGATCGTCGAGGCTGACGGATTTGTCCCGGATACAACCACGGAAACCAAAACAGGCTTAAGCGTCACTGCACGTTCTATGGTTTCTTCAACACTTAAATTCTCCGCCTCTGCATCAATAACAGAAACCGTGGCGCCACTTTCACGCAGATACGCGGCCATTAAAATAAGCCATAACGGCGGCTCGATCCCCGAAAAATCTTCGCTTAACGCCTGAAAGACTTTCTTTTGATTATTGGGCTTGATAAGAACGATATCCATAATAAATATTCCCGTCTAAAACAAGATTGTCATCCCCGCGTAAGCGGGGATCCAGTAAATGTTTTAAGATCCTGAAACGCCACGAAATTTACCCTATATCCTGGATTCCCGCTTACGCGGGAATGACAGACAGGAGGAAAAATACTAACTTAAATGTTCGCGTACTGATTGCGCTTGATGACCTGATACCCTTTGATAAGTTCCTTAAGCCCGTCGGGTAAAGAGACCTGCGGCTTAAATCCCGTCTTCTCTATCTTTGCGTTACTAACGATATAATCACGCTTGTCCGGGTCTTCGCCGATCGCGGATTCCACAAAATAAAAATCCGGAATCAGTTTCTTGATCTCCTCGCAGAGTTCCATCTTGCTTAAATTCGCATCGCTTAAGCCCACATTATATGGCTCATTTTTCATGGCGCTAAAATTCTTCAAACTATGGATAAACGCACGGGCCACGTCGCGGGTATGGATATAATTACGCTTAAAATGCGCCTCAAATAAGACGACATAACGATCATAAACAGCGCGGTACGTAAAATCGTTGACCAAAAGGTCGAGGCGCATCCGCGGGCTTATGCCGAAGGCTGTTGCCAGACGAAGCGTAATGGCATTACCTGACGATAAAAGGGCATTCTCGGCGTCAACTTTAAGCTTGCCGTATAAAGAGATCGGCCTTAAAGGGGTTTCTTCCGTACAGAATTTTCCTTTTTCTCCTATACCATAACCGCTATTGGTCGTCGGAAAAATGATCATCTGGTCCTTGCTGCGCAACTTTAAGATCATTTCAATAGCGCCGAGCAAGATTGCCTGGGCGGCCTCAGGCTCTTTTTTACACAAGGGCGCACCGGTCAAACACGCTAACGGAAAAATCGCATCGGCATTCTTTATGAGGCGCGCCAAAAGTTCTTTATCCCGCGTGTCTCCTCGGATGATCGTCAATTTTGGGTCATAGCAGCAGTCCAATAAAGACGATTGATTGTACATAAAATTATCCAATACCGTCACTGTATGATTTTCTTTTAAAAGTTCCGGCACCATCACTGACCCTAAATACCCTGCCCCACCTGTCACTAAAATGTTCATTGCATTACTCCTTCTTTTTATTTAAAAACCACTGATACGTTTCTTTAATGCCTTCCTTTAGTTCCTTCTTGGCTTTCCAACCCAAATGCGCGATGCGGCTATTATCCAACAATTTCCTCATCGCTCCATCGGGCTTAGAGGAATCAAAAACTAATTTTCCTTTAAATCCCGCCGCATTTGCAATCAGACTTGCCAAATCCTTAATCGACACATCCGACCCGCAGCCGATATTGATAACCGCTTCTTCATCATAATGCTCCATCAAAAATGAACACGCCTGGGCAAAATCATCCTTAAACAAAAATTCTCGCCGGGGATTTCCAGTTCCCCAAATGACGACTTCGGGCTGATTATTCTTCATGGCGTTCGCGAATTTGCCAATCAACGCACCCATCACATGCGCCGTCTCTAAATTCACATCGCTTCCGGGACCATAGACGGTTGGTGGAATAGCTACGATGGCATTTAATCCATATTGCCGATGGAACATCTGGGCTAATTTTATACCGGCAAGCTTCGCTAGCGAATACGCTTCGCTGGTCTCTTCCATCTTTCCCGTGCCGATATATTCTTCTTTCATAGGTTGATCACAAACCTTGGGATATACACACGAGCCTGCCAAATAAAGCAATTTCTTGACGCCAAACTTTTGTGCGGCGTAAATGATATTGTTTTGGCTCTCGAGGTTGTGATACATAAATTCCGCACCCATCTTCTGGTTGGCTTCGATCCCGCCGGAGCGCGTGGAACCTAAGAAGACATAATCCGGCCGCTCAGAGGCGAAAAAGCCATAAACAGAAGCCTGAATGGTTGTATTGATTCCTATTTTCGACGACGAAATGATATGGGTATAACCGCTGGCCTCGAAATACTCCACCAGCGAGTTTTCGATGATATCATTATGCCCGACGACAAATATTTTGGAATTTTTATCCATCACACACCCACTGTCATTCCCGAAATTTTTTACCTGCCGGCCGGCAGTGCAGGTCGGGAATCCATACTTTCAACCCTTGTGGTTCCCCGACTAAAGCATTCGGGGATGACAACTCTATTTTATAACCTTCTTAACCGCTTCGACGATGTCTTTGACTCCCGGATAGAATGCATCCTCGAGCGTATACCCGCTCGGCGTTGGAATATCAGGAAACGCGACCCGAACCGGCGGCTTCTTTAAGTATGAAAATCCTTTTTCCGCGACGATCGCAAGCACCTCGGCTGAGAATCCGCCGGTCTTCCAACTCAAATCCGCCATGACCAGCTTGCCGGTTTTCTTGACCGAATTTAAAATCATTTCTTCATCCAGGGGTTTGAGTGTGCGCGGGTCAATCACCTCGACGTCAACACCTTCTTTTGCTAACTCATCCGCTGCTCGCAAACTTTCCGGCACCATGTGTGAGACCGCGACGATCGTCACATCTTTTCCTTCCCGACGGATAACGCCCTGCCCAAAAGGAATGGCATAAATTTTTTCCGGCACATAGCCTTGGTGTTTATAGAGCCAGCGCTGTTCGATAAAAATAACCGGATTATTGTCCGCGATGGCCGTGATCAAAAGTCCTTTAGCATCATACGCCGTCGTCGGCATCACAACTTTCAATCCCGGAATATGTACAAATAACGACTGAAGTGCCTGAGAATGCTGCGCCGCCGAGCCCCAGCCTCGTCCGATGCAGGTGCGAATGACCAAAGGAATCGGGACCTGGCCGTTAAACATATAGCTCCACTTGGAGGCGTGATTAACGATCTGGTCCATGGCCAAAAGAAGAAAATCCGGACGGTTGTGAATATAAACGGGGCGCATGCCAGCCATGGCCGAGCCCACGGCAATACCCATTAACCCATTCTCGGAAAGGGGCGTGTCAAAAACACGCTTGATGCCATGTTTTTTATAAAGCCCGTCGGTAGAACCAAACATTCCAGCCGGGTCGTTGATGCCTTGTCCCATCACATAAACGCGCGGGTCATTGGCCAAAGCCTGGTCCAAGGCTTCACGCAAAGCGTCGCCATAGGAAAGTTTACGCACATCTTTCCCCTTGTCCGCATCAAAATGCGGCTCTTGGCGTTCCATATGTAATTTTGTCCAGGGCATTTAATGAGTCCTTAATTTATGGAGCGAAGCGAACATAAATTAGACGGACGAATTAATCCCGCGTTTCCTTGCGAAGCAAGGTTGCGGGACTACTTCGCAAACAAATATTTTTCCAACTCTTCATTTTTCGGCAGCGGACTGTCTTGGCCGAACTTAAAGGCTTCTTCGACTTCCTCGTCGATCTTCTGATAAATAGCGTCAAGCTTTTCTCTCGACGATATCTTTTGCTTAATTAGATATTTCTCCAAGCTCGCTAATGGATCGCGCATCGTTTTTTCATCCAGGATATCTTCCGGATTACGGTAAAGCTTGGCCTGCGGATCACCGGCTCCCGCATGCGCTCGCCAACGCTGGACATTAAACTCCAAAAAATACGGGCCTTTGCCTCGACGGGCGTGGGTAACAGCAGCCTCCGCCGCTGCATAGACTTTAAAAATATCCATCCCGTCCACGGTCTTAGCAGGAATATCAAACCCTAAAGCGCGGGTGGCTATCGGCATCTCGGCCTGACGGACTTGTATCGGCGAGCAGACAGAATATTTATTGTTCTCACAAACAAAAATAACAGGAAGATTATGGAGTTTCGCCCAGTTCATGCTCTCCTGCAAAACACCCTCTTCCGAGGCCGCATCGCCGAAAAAGCTGACCGCCACATTCTTTTTCTTTTGCATGACAAACGCCATGGCCGCTCCGACCGCGTGGGGAATAGATCCTGCCACGATCGCCGACGAGCCATAATGCCCGACGGACGTGTCGATCAAATGCATGGAGCCGCCCCGGCCTTTCGCGCAGCCGGTTTCCTTACAGAACAATTCCGCAAAAAGCGCCTTTAAGTCCCCGCCTTTGGCCAAATAATGCCCGTGCCCGCGGTGGTTACTAAAGATCATATCGCTTGTTTTAAGATGTGCAGAGACCCCGACGGACACAGCTTCTTCGCCTAAGCATAAATGGACCGGCGTTTTCATCTGGTCTTCATGATAATGCTTTTCGATCTTTAGCTGGGTCTTACGGATACGCGCCAAAGATATCAATAACTTAAATAATTTTTCTTTAGATAAACGCATAAAAATGACTGTGTGTTATTTAAGAATGATGGACTTTAAACCATTGCACGGTCTTTGTTAATCCCTCGGCAAGGGGAACTTGCGGTGTCCACTTAAGATATTGTTTCGCTAAGGAGATGTCAGGCTTGCGCTGTTTGGGGTCGTCCGTCGGTAAAGGCTCAAAAATAATCTTACTTTTAGAGTTGGCTTCTTTAATAACCAATTTAGCGAATTCCAAAATCGTAAATTCATCCGGATTACCGATATTAACGGGGCCGGAGATCGAGGAATAAAGGAGCCTGACAATACCATCGATCAAATCCGAATAATAACAAAATGACCTGGTTTGTTTCCCGTCGCCATAAACCGTAATATTTTTTCCATGAAGCGCTTGATAAATAAAATTTGGAACCACACGGCCGTCGTTAATACGCATCCGCGGCCCGTAAGTATTAAAAATACGGACAATCTTGGTATCCATTTTATGAAAACGCCGATAAGCGAACACAATGGCCTCGGCAAACCGCTTGGCCTCGTCATAAACACCGCGCGGGCCGATGGGATTGACATGCCCCCAATAGGTTTCTTTCTGCGGATGTTCCAACGGGTCCCCATAAACTTCTGACGTCGACGCTAAAAGATACCTGGCCTTCTTAAGCTTGGCCAACCCTAAAGTATTGTGCGAGCCCAACGACCCGACTTTTAATGTTGGAATAGGATGCTTCAAATAATCCACCGGGCTTGCCGGCGAGGCAAAATGAAGCACATAATCGACCGGCCCTGCGATGCGGAACTCTTTCGAGACATCGTGCTTGATAAACTCAAAATTCTTTTCTTTTTTCAAATGCTTGATATTATTCAGATTTCCGGTGATAAGGTTATCGACGGCAATGACCTTAACCCCATCACTTAAAAGCCGGTCGCTCAAATGGCTTCCCAAGAAACCAGACCCGCCGGTGATGACTGCAACTTTCTTTCTGGACATACAAACTCCTTCTATTCTTAAAATCGAATAACTTTTTTGTTCTGATTTTTTCCGTAAACATTACGGATATCAAAAATACACTGGGCATGTTTTAGAATAAGATCATAATCCACCGCCGTATGGTCAACGGCGATAAGAACGGCATCATATCCACAGACCGCCTTCGGTCCAAGCACAACAGATTCCTGATTGATCTTGCCGATCTTTAGATATGGGATCACCGGGTCAAAATAATCCACAGCGCATCCGTGAGCCTTAAGATGCTCGATGAGTTTTAACGACGGCGATTTCCGGAGGTCCTTGACGTCTTTTTTATACGTCACACCCACAACAAGCACCCGGGCTTTCGACAAAGTTTTCTTCTGAAATGTTAAGATTTGCCCCAGGCGTTCGACCGCATACATCGGCATCGCAGCATTAATGTCCGCCGACAATTTGATAAATTTTGAGTTAAACCCATACCGTTTGGCTTTCCAATATAAATAAAGCGGGTCTTCGGGGATACAATGCCCGCCGACGCCTAAGCCCGGATAAAACGGCATGAACCCGAACGGTTTGGTTTTCGCTGCCTCAATGACCTCCCAGATATCAATGCCCATCTTATGGCACATCATGGCCACTTCATTGATCCAGCCAATATTGACGATACGAAAAGAATTCTCCAAGAGCTTCGTCATTTCCGCGGCCTTGGCCGTCGAGACAAGATGAACGTCTTTAATGATCTTTTCATAAAGAGACTTAGTCAGCTGCCCGCTCTTAAGACTTAGTCCGCCGACGACCTTAGGGATCAACGTCACGTCATATTTCTTATTGCCGGGATCAATTCTCTCCGGAGAAAACGCCAGAAAGAAATCTTTCTCCGCCTTTAGCCCTCTTTTTTCCAGCTCGGGACGAATGAGCTCCTCGGTCGTGCCCGGATAGGTCGTACTTTCCAAGACGACCAAAGTATTTTTCTTAAGATGCTGGGACACGGCTTTAACGGCACTGAGAATAAAAGAAATATCGGGTGTATATTTCCGCTTTAATGGCGTTGGCACGCAGATGATAATGACATCCGCATCTTTAATGACGGAAAAATCCGTCTGGGCCCTTAAAAAACCTTTTTTAACAACGCCCGCCAACTCTGACGTAGGGATATCGAGAATATAGCTTTTCTTCTGATTTACCTGATTGACACGATCGACGTCATTATCAAGCCCAACGACCGTAAATCCTCTTTTCGCAAAACTAACGGCCAAAGGTAGTCCAACATACCCAAGCCCCACGACGGCGATCTTGGCTTTATGCAAAGAAATTTTCTTTTCTAGAATGGTTGACATCTCTAAGCTCTTTCTCTATTAAGCCCACGGCCGATGCCGTAATACTCAAAGCCCAAATCTTCCATTTTCTGATGGTCGTAAAAATTACGGCCGTCAAAGAGCATCGGATGGCGCATCAAACTTTTGATTTTGTGAAAATCCAAGTGTTTAAATTCTTCCCATTCCGTCAACAAAAGCAGACAATCACATCCCTTGGCAAGCACGTACGGGTCTTGACAAAAACTGACATGAGGGATAACTTTTTTGGCATTGTCAACAGCCTGCGGGTCATAGGCCTTCACTTTTGCGCCTTCATGCTGAAGAATCCGTATGATATCAGCCGACGGGGCGTTTCGCATATCGTCGGTGTTCGGTTTAAACGCAAGCCCTAAGACCCCGATGACCTTGTTCTTTACGATCCAAAGCTTGTCTTCCATTAATTTAATGAAATTTTGTTTTTGTTCTTCATTAATACGCCGGACTTCCTCTAGAAGATGAAACTTATATCCGCTTTCTTCGCTAAGACGAATAAAGGCATCCACATCCTTCGGGAAACAACTTCCGCCATAACCAATACCCGCGTCCAGGAAACTACGCCCGATGCGTTTATCCAGCCCCATGCCTTCTGCCACTTTTAAAACATCCGCGCCAACCTCGTCACAGATTCTAGATAGTGCATTAATAAATGATATCTTTGTTGCCAAAAAAGAATTCGACGCGTGCTTGATAAGCTCGGCGGAGTTAATGTTGGTCACAACCATCTTAGGATTGAGTGGCGCGTAAATTTCCCTCAAAAGATTTTCCGCTTTCTTGGACTCAACGCCGATGACCACACGGTCCGGGTTCATAAAATCTTCCACAGCGGAACCCTCTCGCAGGAATTCCGGATTAGAAGCGACATCGAAATCCAGGGTGATCTTTTTTCCTTGTTTATATTTTTTCGGAAGGTTAAGCCGGATGGTGCGCGCAACTTTCTGTCCGGTCTCTGCCGGAACGGTTGACTTCTCAACGATCAATTTGTAGGAGTCCATATTTGTAGCAATTTGGCGCGCGACATTTTCGACATACGTCAAATCCGCATCCCCATTTTTCTTAGATGGCGTCCCGACGGCAATAAAAATTACGGTCGATTTTTGAACCCCTTCTTTGATAGAGGTCGTAAAAGAAATCCGTTTGCTCTTTAAGTATTTTTTAAGAAGAGGCTCTAAGCCCGGCTCATAAATCGGCGTATGCCCCTGCCTCATTTTTTTAACTTTGTCCTGGTCCATATCAATACAAACAACCTCATGTCCGATATGGGCCAGACATACGCCAGTCACCAGCCCGACGTACCCTGAACCAATAATAGCAATTTTCATTAGTAGATCTCCCCTGATGGCGTGCTTTGCGTGCCTGCTTTACGCCGGTTAAAACCAGAACCAATATCAAACCCGAGGTCAGGAAATGCTTTGAGTTGAAAAACGATCATGACCTCGCTGCCTTCTCCCCGGCGTTCGCTGAACCTTAGATCCATTTTCCAGGAATGCAAATCACGGGAAATAATATATTCATGTTCTTTCATCGTGCCGGACGCGGCATCGACGCGTTCGAGAATGCTCACCGCCCATTTGGAATTGATCTTATACGCTAACTGTGTTGTGATCTGGTCATCCACCGCTCGATTAAATCTTTTTCCGATATCAAAGGACCATTTGTCTTTATCATGAATGGCGACATCCACATTCGCGGTCGTCAAATATTCTTCCTGCGTATCATATGTGGAGTCTGAATAAAGGGTCAACCAATCTGTCGGGTTAAAATCCATTTCAGAATTAATGATGCTAAAGCCTCCCTTGCCGGGATCTTCCTTCAGAAGAAAATCTATATCCGAACGGACTCGAAAGATGTCTCGGGTGGTCTTCCCTTGTTTAACTTGAATCTTATTTTCCAAAGCAAAATTAATTTTATGGCTTCTGGCCCGGCTGTCAATATCATCAAAGATATCGAGTGTGGAGGATGGCACCGTCGGATCCGGCGCAAAAACATACCCAACGCTTGGAGTAATAATATGCCGCATTCGGTCGACCGGAATTCCCAGAAAATTATTCCCATCCAAGACCTTAAAGATTTTCGTACTGATACTTGCCCCGGTCTGAAAATAATTCCGAAGAATGCTATACCGGTCAGGGCCCTGGGTTTTGCTGTAATAGGTCTGTTCCGTCGATACAAACGGCCGAAATTCCAAAAACGCCACCTTCATCGGGTAAGACAACTCCTGGTTCACATCAAAACGCTTGGTTTCTCTCCGGATTTCCGTCGGAGAAGAATCCTTGATAGACAAATTCGATGCGGTCGTTGTATTTTTAAAATAAAAGCCCGTGTCGCCTAGTTTCTGATTGGCCAAGTCATAACGAATTTCCGGCAGGCGTTCGACAACGCCGCTGACAAACCGGTTGACGCGGTCATCAATACGGAAACTTAACGTGCTGTTGGTGAATCGCCGCGTGACCAGAGCATACGACGGCGGATTGGAATCTTTCTCGTACTCTTTCTTAAAATAATCTTTTAACAAATTTGCATCGCTAATTTTATAATATTGCCAGATCGCGTCGGTCTTATTATCAATCGCCCATTGATGCCGCCACTGGATCTTAAACCGTTCCCGATAGATGGGTTTAGGAATTTGCTTCTGATAAAAATGATGAAATGCGTTACGCTCATCCATGTAATAAGTTTTGATAAGGCCATTACCCCAAGACGGCGTCTTATAGTTAAAATCAACACCCCATGCCAGCCCCTTTTTCTCTCGGAGATCCAAGTGAAGAGTGGTCGTGAGATTATCATTAAAAGCATACCGGTATTGCGTCAGTAAGAACGCCCCCCAGGTTTTATAATATCCAGGAGTAAAAGTAAAAGCGGATTTCTTTTGATTAAGGCTTTGCACAAATTTAGGGAAATACATGACCGGCACATGCCCCATCAAGACCTGGACATCCCGGGCGATGAGCTTATCTTTTGGATAGATCTCGACCTTAGGGGATTTCATGCAATATCCCGGCTTATCATAATCGGACGTCGTAAAAGATCCGTTCTCCACTAAAATCTTATTGTCCCCGACCTTGGAAATCTTTTCCCCTTTCCCATAGTAAGGATAGGCCTTGAAATTCCCGTTATAAAAATCACCGGTCATTGTTTCAAAATTAAAATCCAATTTGTCCCCAGAAAGATCGCCTTGTTCAGAGACGAGCCGGACATGGCCTGTGGCGTGGGCAATTTTTGTATCGCGATAAAATTCCAGGTCATCGCAAGTTAACGTCGCCCCTTTATAAATGATCACGACATTGCCTTTGGCATTCACTTTATTATTGTCGGTCGCAGAATACTCGACGGTATCAGCATTCAATTCTACCGTTTGAGGGCCTTCTACTTTCTTAAAAGAAGCTTTCGGAATAGCGGGCGATTTTGTGTTTGCGGGAGTCTCTTCGGAAAAAGAAAGCGTGAGAAATCCCCTCGAGACCGGGAAGATCAAAAGAAGAATAAAAATAAGAAGGATAAAATTTTTGTGTTTGCTTAACAACGTCAAGGTTCCTTAGAATTTTTCTTTGACGAGAACAAAAGCTCCGATTAAAGCCGCGTCATTGCCGAGCTTGGCCCGCACGACTTTAACCATATCCGCCTGCGTTTTCATGGATCGCTTTTTAATAACGTCTGCGATCGTTTTTCCTAAAAATTGATAACTATTGGAAACGCCTCCCCCGATAATGATCAGCCGCGGATTCAGAAGATTGACCACTCCGACTAAAGCGTTGCCGATATGCGCTGCGGCTTCTTCCCAAAATTGAATGGCACGGCTGTTATCCTTCTTGGCTAAATCAAAAACATCTTCAAGGGCAATGGCCTTATTCTTAAAAATTTTAGCAGCTTTTTCCTGGAGGGTCTGGTTGCCGACATATCGCTCAAAACATCCCTCTCCGCCGCAATTGCACACCGGCCCTTTTTCATTAAGCGGCATGTGCCCGATTTCTCCGGCGGCAAATCCTTCGCCTCGGTATAAAGTATTATCCAAAATCATTCCTCCGCCGACACCGGTCCCCAGCGTGATACAAATAAGATTTTGATATCCCTTGCCCGCCCCATATTTCCATTCACCCAACGCCATGACATTCACATCGTTATCGATAAACACCGGCAACTTTGTTGCGTTTTGCATGATGTTTCTTAAAGGAACATTGCGCCAGCCCGGAACATTCGGAAGGAATAAAACTATGCCGTTCTTAGGATCAATCAGCCCCGGCAAGCCCATGCCGATGCCTAAAATATTGTTCTTGGTTAATCGGTTTTCTTCAATGAGCTTATCAATACTTTGAACAATGGTCCGGATAAGTTTCTGTTTATTACTGGCAAAATTCTTTGTGGCAAGATTCGCTCTCGAAACGATCTTTCCGCTGGTGTTCACCAGGCCTAATTTAATATTGGTTCCGCCGAAATCGACGCTAATAACGAATTTTTTCATATTATCCCAATTTTTGCATTACAACGTTTTGCGCGACGATTCGTCGCGCATTAAAAGATGTAATGCAAAATTTGCCTTCGGTTGCGGCGGAGCCGCGAGGATTAATCCTTTCAAATCTCTCCAGGGCAGAGATTTGAAACCCTGTGGGCGGATTTTGCGTAACCCCGCAGGAGCGGGGCTAATGCAAAATCCGGGATTATTTTGATATATATTTATATTCTTAAAAATATTTAAAAATTAAAATAACAAATTATTTTATAGGACGGAAAACATTTTACATGATAAATACGGCAGGTTCAACCCAAATTTCAGGCGTTTGCACACTGATAAAGAGGCTGGAAAACGCTCAAAAATCAAAGAAAAACAGGCAAGTTTTGTATCGCGGGATAAAGGAACAGGCTCTACTTTTTATCTGTGATTTCGGCAAAGCAGAAAACTTTGTTGCGACCATATTTTTTGGCTCGGTATAAAGCAAAATCCGCTTTATCAACCAAATCATTGATGTTCTGGCCATCGGAAGGATAATTCGAAACACCAATACTCACGGTGGTCTGAACAAGCGTGTCATAAGCTTTAATGGCGGATTCTTCAACGGATTTACGAATACGTTCCGCGACATACTGCGCGCCTAAATAATCCGTATCGGGAAGGACAATACAAAATTCTTCTCCGCCGTAACGCCCCGGGATATCAATTTCACGGATGCTATCTTTGATAATATTACCGATTTCCCTTAACACTTGATCGCCGGTCAAATGGCCATGCGTATCATTAACAGCTTTAAAGAAATCCACATCCATCATCAAGAAAGACAATTTGATATTACGAGCCTTAGACCGTTTGACTTCTTCCTGAAAACGCTCCATGACATACCGGCGCGTATAAACATCCGTTAAACTATCCATGATCGCGACTTGCTCGATTTCTTCATAAAGCGCCACGCGCCTTAAGGCCAGAACAAACTGATTGCCAAGAATCATGACCTTTTCTTTATCCTCCTCGGCAATTCCTTCTAAAACCAGATATCCTATCAATCTCTTTTTTTCTTGCAGAATAAAAACAAACTGCTCCTTTAAGGCCTGGAATTCTTTTTCTCCCTCTAATCCTGCCTTAACAAGCTGACAGGATTTAAAACGGACATGCTGTGCAAGCTGCTTTTTGAAAATATCAAACGCCTCTTTTTCTGTTAGACTTTTGGTGATCTCACGGGTGATTTCATATAAGGTAAAAATCTTGATCGCTTCTTCTTCAAATTTCATTTTTTCCTGATAACGCGCTTCTTTCTTCTCGCGAAATTCCTGCAAATCTTTCTTATGGGCTAAGAGATCTTTCTCGAGTTCTTCTTCAAAAGAAACCGCAGACCTTTTCGCACAATAAAGGACAAAGGCGGCATAAGCTGCAACGATGATTAACGAAACAACGATCATAAAAAACCTCTTCTTTTATCAAGCACAACAGACGCGATTACGCCCGGCTTTCTTTGCGTTATAAAGCGCCAGGTCGGCTTGATGAATAATCTCGTCTTTCATTTGGGCGTCTTCGGGAAACGAGGCGACTCCAATAGAAACCGTCACCCCGGTTTTCGTACGCCGCAAAAGAATACTTTGTTCTTCAATCTTTTTCCGAAATTCCTCAGCCAATTTAACAGCTTTTTCTTTAGGGCAATCGGGAATAAGAACACAAAATTCCTCTCCCCCATAACGACACACCAAACTCCCTGGCTCGTTAAAAAAATCTTTTAATAACAACCCCACCGTCCTTAAAACAATATCCCCGGCCATGTGGCCGTATTTGTCGTTATAATCTTTAAAATGATCCAGGTCCATCATCAAGAAAGACAACTCACCTTTTCCTCGAATATGCCGGCTGATTTCTTCCGGCAGACGCTCTTGAAGATAGCGCCTTAAATATAAATTTGTCAAACTGTCATGGATCGCCAGCTGCTCGACGTGTTCATACAGCTGGGCATTTTCAATAGCGACCGCGCCTAAGTCACTGATGGTCGTCAAGAATCTTAAATCTTCCGTCGTAAAACAATGCTCGGCGGGACAATCTACCCGTAAAATCCCCAGCGCCTTGTGGCCGACCATTAAAGGCGTGCTGATCAAAGAGCGCACCGGGCGTGTTTGTTCCTGCGCGATTTTATCCGCGTCAAAACGATAATCTGTTTTTGCATCATCAATTAGTAAAGGCTGCATGGTTTTCACAAGCCACCGATCAAAGATGTCCCCCTTTTTTTCTTTGATATTGACCTCCATCCGGCCTTTGTGAGATGAAGAAATTCCCAAGTCCCCTGTTTTGGAATGGAACAGGTACAGGATAATCGTGGAATCTTTGCCGCCAAAAAGTTTATTGACTTCCGAGGAAAGCGTTTTGGACGTATCTTCCGTCGAGAGGCACATGCCTAATTTTTCGGTCAACCCTTTGAGTTCGGAGAAGCTGACAATTTTTTCCCGAAAAGAATCAATCGCGATTTCTTCTTTGGAGATTTCCAGCTCCAGAAGATTTTTCTGTTCTGAAAGATCCTGCAGCTGGAGTTCGACATCGGCTTTTTTCTGCTGAAGATGATTTTGGAGCGGGATCAAATACGCCATGATCCCGACAAACGCTAATCCTAAAAATATGAAAAATTTAACAGCAAAGAACGTGGCAATAAGAAAGAAGACGACCAGCGGCAGAATAAGCGCGGCGATTAATAAACTGCGGGATTTAGATGATAGTATTTTCGGTTTCTCGGTCAAAGAAGTGCACCTTGCTCATGTCAAAGACAAGATCCATGTCTTTATTGACATCCGGTCTGTTGTGAGCTCCTACCCTAGCGATGAATGAATTCTTGCCGGAATTTAAATAGAGATAAACCTCAGATCCTAATGGCTCAACAACTTCGCAAGCTGCGCGAACAGTGGTTTCTAAAGACGCCTCTGAAACAAACAATTTATCGTAAATATCCTCGGAACGAATGCCCATAATGACTTCTTTTCCAACATAAGAAAGGACATCTTTGTGCATTTCTTCGACGATCTTAACCTGGAATTTTCCTTCGTCAAAGAAATATTTCCGCTCTTTCTTAATAATACGGCCCTGCATCAGGTTGATCGGCGGCGAGCCAATGAAACTGGCCACAAATTTATTGGCCGGCTTATCATAGATCGTCATCGGATCCGCACATTGCTGAATTTTCCCGTCGCGCATAACAATAATTCTGTCGCCTAACGTCATGGCTTCCACCTGATCATGCGTGACATAAATAAAAGTGGTTTGAAGGCGCATCCGAAGCTTATGGATTTCGGTGCGCATCTGCACGCGCATTTTGGCGTCCAGGTTGCTTAAAGGCTCGTCGAATAAAAAGACCTGCGGCTTACGGACAATGGCGCGGCCTAAGGCAACGCGTTGGCGTTCCCCGCCGGAAAGCTGGCGAGGGCGGCGGTCGAGCATGCTGCGGATCCCTAAGATCTCCGCGGCCTCGACGACACGGCGTTCAATTTCCTGTTTAGGATATTTTCTTAAACGTAATCCAAAAGACATGTTTTCAAAAACTGTCATGTGAGGATAAAGCGAATAATTCTGAAAGACCATGGCAATATCGCGGTCTTTGGCAGGGATATCATTAACGAGGGTATTACCGATCCAAATTTTTCCGCTGGAGATTTCTTCTAACCCGGCGATCATTCTCAGCGTCGTCGATTTTCCGCATCCGGAAGGCCCGACCAGCACTAGAAATTCTTTGTTCTCAACACCAAGGCTGATGGAATCAACCGCCGGAACGCCCGCACGATAAAATTTAGAAACATCTTTAAGACTGACTTGGGCCATAAAAAATTTTATTCCTGATTACTTTCGCACAGGACTCTTCGTAAAATCAATGATTTGAGAAAGCACTGCTTTTAAATCCCGACGATCGACGATTTGGTCAATCAATCCATGCGCTAAAAGAAATTCCGAACTCTGGAATCCTTTAGGTAGTTTTTGACGGATGGTCTGTTCAATAACGCGCGGACCGGCAAACCCGACCAGAGCCTTGGGTTCCGCGATGATCACATCGCCCACGCCCGCAAAAGAGGCCATGATCCCGCCCATTGTCGGATTTGTTAAAATAGAAATATGTAACAAGCCGGCGTCCTGATGTCGCCCTAAAGCCGCACAGGTCTTGGCCATCTGCATCAGAGAGATCGCGCCTTCATACATTCTTGCCCCGCCGCCGGATCCTGACACAATAATCGCGGGAAGTTTATTTTTGGTGGCAAATTCTACGATTCTCGCGACCCTTTCACCGACGACAGATCCCATGGATCCCATAATAAAACGCGAATCTGTGACCGCCAAAGCAATGCGCTCGCCATTCAGCAAACCTTCCCCGGTAATGACCGCGTCCCGTAAACTCGTTTTCTTTTGATCTTCAGCTAATTTTTCTTTATATGTCTTGGGCCCTTTAAATTCCAACGGGTCGGCGGAAATCATATCCGCATCTTTTTCCTCAAACGTTCCTTTATCGATCAACAAATCAATCCGTTCATGGACGGTCAGCGTAAAATGCCAGCTGCATTTTAAGCACACGCTAAAATTGTTCTCAAGCTCTTTATTATAGTTAACGGCGTCGCACTCCGGGCATTTGGTCCACAAAGCCGGCATGCTTTTCTTTTTAACGTTAACCAGGGTATATCGTTCTCGACCGAATAAAGTCATAGATGGAAGGCCTTCCCTTTCTTATTAAGAAATTCGAATCAATATACAACCAAACATCTAAACAATCAACCCAAATTTTTGCCGTATCCGTCTAAAACCCGGAGGCAGGCCAAAATAATAATATGAATTAATCCATTTTATAGACAGTTAAACCTGATAGGACCTTAGGATAGAAATAGGTCGTCTTGGGCGGCATCCGCTCCCCATTGAGGGCAATGGCCTTAAGCTGAGAGATCTTGACGGGATTGAGAACAAAACCGGCATCGGCTTTTTGTTCATTAACCATAGATGTCACGTCATTTAAATCTTTTGTATAAATGATGTCGTGAGAACTGATCCCAAGACGGTCAAAAACAAAAGTCTTTAAAATAGTCGCATCCAGGCTTTTATAATCCAAAGAGCCTTCTTTGACATGGTCATTGATCAGCCTTTTGTTTTTAAGCCGCATGAGCCACACTCCACCGCGCATATACAGGCCAAAGGCGTTCTCATTTTTTCCGGCTTGCGCCAAAAGAATGACCAAATCTTCCTTACGGATCTTGTCAATTCTAAAAAATTCCTCGAGCGGGCTTAAATCCTGCGGGAATTCTTTGACGATACGGTGCATCGGGAATATTTTCAAGTCCTTCGAATCAATATTGGTAAAATACGTGAGGACATAATTATACGGCTCTTCGCCGGTTGTCTGCTTATGCAGGGCCATTTGCTGTTGGCGGTATTCCATGGCCACCTTAAAACGATGATGCCCGTCGGCTATAAAAATATGCTGGTCTTCCAATGTATCATTGATTTCCTTAATAGCATCCGGATCGGTCAATTGCCATATGGTATGCTGCACATCATCTTTATCTTTCACATTGGCCAAAGGCGGATTGGACTGGATCCTGTTAAAAATTTTCTCCACTTTTTTCCCGCGGTCAGAATAGCAGACGAAAATGCAGCTTAAGCTCGAATGAAGGCTTTTTAATAACTTTAACCTATCCTCGACGGCATGGGCATGGGTATTTTCATGAGGGACAACCTTGGATTCCTCCTCATTTTCAAGCGTCATCAGCGAAATAAATCCTGTGCGGCTATATTTCTGCCCCTGGATCTTATATTCCTGCTTATAAAAATAAATCCCGGGTTTGTCATCCTGCTTTAAAATCCCTTTCTTCAGCCATTCTTCATATAAATCTTTAGCTCGGGTATATTTATTATGATCTTTATCGTCCTCGGCAGTTTCTTTTGCCAAATCAATTCGCACAAAGTTGTAGGGACTTTTCTTCTCCAGTTCCGCCTGCTCGTCCGCATTAATGACATCATACGGCGGGCTGACGACCTTGGAGATATCCTGCACTTTCTCGGAATTATAGCGAACCGCTCGAAATGGTTTGATCGTTGACATATTTCTTAAAATCCTTGGGTTAAATTCACTTTCAAAATCATACCAGAATAACCTGGTGCGGAAAATCAAAATTTAAAGAATTTGATTAGGCAAAGCTTCTGTCCTCTTTATTTGGACATAGGACAACACGCACACGAAGAATGGGAATCCTTTTTGTCCGATTTAGGACATTTTGGCGCATTGCCTGACGAGGGAGACTTCTTTTTATAATCCGTCTCATAAAAGCCCGTGCCTTTAAAAATAACCCCGGTCCCTGCACCGATAAGACGAGTTAACTCATTCTTTCCGCATTTCGGACACTTCTTGAGTTTCTTCTCAGACATCGACTGAAGCGCCTCTAAGGTATGCCCACAGCTGGAGCACTCATATTGATAGGTCGGCATAATTCTCCTTTAATTGCTTTATGTTTGTCATCCCCGCGAAAGCGGGGATCCAGAACCAAGGGTTGAACTTCCAGCAACGATAAAAAATTTTAAAAGCATTTACTGGATTTCCGCTTCCGCGGGAATGACAGCCCTGGAACTTTACTTAAAAACCTTCTTGATTTTTTCCTTAATACTTTCCGATGAGCCGGAAATATTTTCACCGCTAACCCTGGCAAATTCTTCCAGTAATTTCTTCTGCTCCGTGGTTAAACTTTTCGGAACTTGGACCATGACCTTGGCATATTGATCGCCGGTCGCCCCGCCGTGAACGTTCGGCATTCCTTTATCTTTTAATCGAAAGACCCGACCGCTTTGTGTCCCCGAGGGGATTTTCATCGAGACCGGTCCGCCTAAAGTTGGCACAGAAACCTCACCGCCTAAAGCCGCGACAACAAAACTCACCGGAAGTTCAAGAGCAATATCGTCTCCATTGCGCTCAAAAGTATTGTGCGGGAGAACGTGAATATAAAGATAAAGATCGCCGTTGCCGTCACGTCCGACTTCGCCTTCATGCCGGACACGCAGCCGAGACGAATTATCAACTCCCGCCGGAATGGACACGTCGATGTTTCGCATGATCTTGACAGCGCCGCGGCCGCTACATTTCGGGCAATATTCGGTAATGACTTTCCCGGCGCCGTGACATTGATGGCACGTCTGTGCCATTCTAAAAAATCCGTTGGACATCACGACCTGGCCCCGGCCTCCGCAGGTAGTACAATTCTTTAATGCCGACGCATTCTTTGCGCCCGTTCCATTACACACCGAGCAAAACTCATTACGGGGAACAGAGATCTTTCGTTTAGCGCCATGAAAGGCATCCTCAAGCGAGATCTCCATCTCATATTGAATATCCCGGCCTCTTTGAGCTCGACGGGAAGAACGGCCGCCAGCGCCTTCGCTAAAGAAATCAAATCCTCCTCCGCCTCCGCCGCCAAAAAATTGATTTAAAATGTCCCCTAAACCAGCTTCTTCAAAAATACTGCTAAAATCTGCGCCGCGGAAAATGTCATCTGCCGTAAAATTCTGGTCAATACCGGCATGCCCATGCTGGTCATATAATTGACGTTTCTTGGGATCAGATAAAACGCCATACGCCTCGGAAATTTCTTTAAACTTCTCCTCAGCTTCTTTTTTCTCCGCCTCGGGAACGCGGTCCGGATGGAATTTGAGCGCCATCGAACGATAAGCCTTCTTGATGTCCTGAAGGTCGGCCTTTTTATCAACCCCTAAAATTTCGTAGTAGTCTCTTTTCATATTTAATCCTGATTGCACACACCTTAGAGCGCTATGATTTTACTTCACTGTATTTGGCGAAATACGAATGGTCTTACCATTCTCCCATATCGCAAGAGGGCGTCCTGTCTTTTTATGCCGCTCCACAACTCCCCGCACCGCTTTCTTTAACGCGGCTTCAGCCTTATCCTGCAATGACATCCTTTTTTTCATTTATGACCTCACACTTCTTTGAACTATTTCGAACAAACAATCATTAAGCACTTCCCTGTGGCCGTTGTGCCTTTTCGCAATAAGTATCGGCTTTGCCTTGGAATTATCAAACAACATCCAGGAATCAAATAACGGCTCGTACAGGGTAAAGAAATTATTGACGCCGCGGGAAAACCGCCGACGGACATCTTCGGCAGGGACATAATGCCCGCCTTCCTGAACTCTTTCTTTAATACGGGCTATCGCCAATTCCGCGCTTGGAAGCCACAGAAAAAAAAGATGCGGCGCGTAACCTCTCCTCTTTAACTCAGTCAACAAGCCCACATAAGACTTGCCGGACAATGTCGTTTCAAACGCGAAATCAACACCACGCTTAGCGTATTCATCAATTTGCTGAAGCACGAGTTTACCGGCTTTAATGGCGGCAGCGCGAGGCCCAAAGGGGGCTAATCCTTGCGCTATCAGATCGGCATTTACAAAATTCGGGCAATTCACATATTCAGGCAGAAACATTCGGGCAAACGTCGTCTTACCCGATCCGTTCGGCCCCGCAATAATGTAAACTGCCTTATTTTTCATATTGTCCCAATTAGGTTTTTCATCCGTTGTTTATCGCCCGCTATCTCAACAGCAAGGGTATGTACAATTTGCACCCACCCTTTGGAAAGTTCAGGGTCACGCCTACGCATATCTTTAATATATCCATCCGGCTGGACAGAATCTGTTAAAGCCGCTACCACGTCAACGATAACAAGCCACCATTCTTTATTATGGATGGTCTTGCGAATTTCCTGTTTTCTAAATATCGCAATTTTGGTTGCGGTTATTTCTTGGTTCATATTGTCTTACCTTCGACTCATAACACCCTTGGCCAATTACGCCTACAGCCCATTGAAACACCGCTGCTTATAGAAATCCATCGAAAACGTAGTGTAGTATGGAAACTAATTCTTACTTAGCTTAATAAATTCATCCAATGACAAATAATCTTTATCCGGGAATAAAACTCGTGCCGATTCTTTCATAAAGCCCTTTTCATTTGAAACAATGCCATCAACGTCATTTAAATATACGAGATGCTCAATATCATCTTGTGAATTATTATCTAACTTCTGCTTCGTTACCGCAGCATTCCATATAACAAACAATTCTCCTTCAACAAACTTATTGAAATGCGAGCAGCGATCTTTATGCTGTTGCCAATATTCAATAATGACCTCTTTAGAATCATGGGAGTTAATGCTTTTTTTAATTTTATAAATAGCTGTTGTTTCAAAAACACTATTAAAATACTCTTTAAATGAAGGATTACATTTTGAACCAAACATATCACGAATTTCGCATAGCACTTTCCTATTTTGATCCTTCCTAGCTTCCCAGTTTTCAATATATTGTTGAATTTCTTTTTTCCCGTTATCTTCAATCTCATTTCCTTGAACCAGATTTTGAATACCCTCCCGTAAATAGGCATATGGAGAAAATAAATACTCGCTGGGACATTTCCCTTTCAACTCCATCGCATAAATTCCTTCAGAACCGCTTATCTCATTAAATATTCTCTGCCACTTGAAACCAAGAAGATATTTGATACAAGTTTTTAACTCTTCAGGCATTTTACCCCTGGAAGCAAAATGAAAACACTCTTTCAATAAAGGCGGTGTAACATAAAATGACAACTTACCGCTCAAACATGCCCTTTCCAATCCAGCGGCTTTTAACTCATCTATTGACTTTTCATCGATTACACTAGAATCAAGAATAAACTTATAGCTCATTTTTTCTTAGTTGTATAAATTCCCATCAACTTTTCCCCACTATCAAGATGAGCGTTCCACACGCCCTTTTTCCCATCCATCTCATATTCACCAATCAAAGTGGCTGATTTATTATTCCGATCAAGTCGTAAGGTTAATCTTCCGCCACCAATAGAATACCCCATGACACTATAAGGATCTGATTTTTGATAAGCTTCGACTTCATCCTTATCCCATCTACTTATTTGATACACAAATGATTGAACTATTAAATTACCCGACACAGGGCTTACCTCTGCCCTAGATTCAATGCATACACCGTCGGATTTATTGCAAGAGATATCGACCGTATTTACTGTTGGCGTTCCGTTATAAACAAACTGCCCGCCAGCATCACCAATCCAACTACCTTTTATTAAAATACTGCTAAGATCCGGATCATCAACAAATTGATACTTCGGCCAAAGAGTAATCGAAACCTTTGCATCCTCTTGGCCAATTTGATTGTTAGTTTCAGCATAAATATGACTACCGAAACACAAAATCATGAAAATGACCCAGATTAAAGCTGTTATTTTTTTATAGAGAATTTTACTTCCTCCTTCCCCAATGACGAAATCTATGAAATTCTGCTGTTGAGGTTATTATTAAAGTATCTAACTTCTCAAAATAATTTAAGCCAAAAACAGCCCTACAACGGCGCCTCTGAATCCCCGCTTTAGTTCGCCCTTCAATCACCATCCCGATTTGTTGTGGGATCGCCGAGGATCACAGAAGGATAGTTATTTCCCATCCTCTGCTTTAAAATCAGCGTCGATGATATCGTCTTTCCCCTTACCAGAGCCATGATCTGTATCGGCTTGCGGCCCTGCATCTGGCCCGGCTTGAGGCTCAGCTTGTGGACCGCCTTGTTCCTGTCCGCCGCCAGCTGCCTGCTGAGACGCGGTTGATTTATAAACTTCCTCGGCGAGCTTATGGCTGGCCTTCTGCAATTCCTGCATCGCAGGTTCAATCTTGGCCCGGTCTTTGGTCTTGATCGCTTCGCGGAATTTCTCCAACTCTTTTTCCACGTTCGCTTTCTCGTCGGCGGAAATCTTGTCACCGTAATCCTTGACCGCTTTTTCCGTCGAATACAAAACCGCGTTCGCCTGATTTAATAGCTCAGCTTCTTCTTTACGCTTTTTATCATCCGCGGCATACTTTTCCGCTTCCTTGACCATTTTATCAATTTCCGCCTCGGACAATTTCGTCGACGCCGTGATCTTGATCGTCTGCTCTTTGCCGGTGCCTTTGTCCTTGGCCGTGACGTGAACAATTCCGTTGGTGTCGATATCAAACGTGACCTCGATCTGAGGAAGGCCGCGCGGTGCCGGCGGAATGCCGACCAAGTCAAAGCGTCCTAATTCCGTATTGTCATTGGCCATCGGTCGTTCACCCTGAAGAACGCGGATGGTGACCGCGGTCTGATTTTCTTCTGCCGTCGAGAAAACCTGACTTTTCCTGACCGGAATGGTTGTATTTCTTTCAATTAATTTCGTAAAAACCCCACCTAAGGTCTCAATCCCTAAGGTCAAAGGAGTCACGTCGAGTAAAAGCATTTCCTTGGCTTCACCTTTAATGATGCCCGCCTGAATGGCCGCACCTAACGCTACGCATTCCATCGGGTCAATGCCGCGCTCGATCTTTTGTCCGACCTCGCGTTCCACAAACTCTTGCACGATCGGCATGCGCGTTGGACCTCCGACGAGAATGACACGGTCAACCTTGACATCGCTTCCTAATTTTCCAGAAGCATCTTTAAGTGCTTGGACAATAGGCCCACGGCAGCGCTCGATAATCGGAGCAACTAAGCTTTCCAATTTCGCGCGTTCAATTTTTAAATTCAAATGTTTTGGGCCCGATGCGTCCGCCGTAATAAACGGCAGGTTCACGTCGGTAGAAACCGTGCTGGAGAGTTCCACTTTGGCTTTTTCCGCGGCTTCGCGAAGACGCTGAAACGCCATTTTGTCATTCTTTAGATCAATGCCGGATTCTTTCTTGAATTCCTGCGTAATATAATCGATAAGGACATTATCCATATCGGTACCGCCTAAAAGATTGTCTCCATGCGTCGAGAGAACTTCAAACGTCGCGGCCTTGTGGTCATTGTCCCAACCCATTTCAAGAATGGTGACGTCGAGAGTTCCGCCGCCGAAATCAAAGACCATGATCTTTTGTTCTTTGCCGGCCTTGTCCAATCCATAAGCCAAACAGGCAGCCGTCGGTTCGTTGATAATGCGAAGCACCTTAAGACCTGCAATTTCCCCTGCGTCTTTGGTGGCTTGACGCTGGTTGTCATTAAAATAAGCCGGCACCGTAATGACCGCCTCGTCAATGGTGTCGCCTAAAAATTTCTCCGCGTCCGCCTTGATCTTCTGTAAAATAAAAGAACTGATCTGTTGGGGCGTAAATTCTTTATCAAAAACTTTAAATTTTTCGTTGGTGCCCATTTTTCTCTTGGCTGCATACACCGTGCCTTCCGAATTAACCGGCGCCTGACGACGAGCAGGTTCGCCCACGAGCCTTTGTCCGTCCTTGGTAAACGCCACGAACGACGGGAATGCCTTTCCCGATGCCACTCCCGCGCCTTCGGCGGAAGGAATAATGACGGGTCGGCCGCCTTCCATCACGGCAGCAGCTGAGTTTGAAGTTCCTAAGTCGATTCCGATTGCTTTAGCCATATCATGCCTCCTACATTTGAGAAATCGCCTTTCAAAGCGATCCTGTGAATTTTGTTATTTTAAATTTTCTTCCTTGGTTTCTTGAGGAATTTGTACCTCGACGGGTTTCTTGGCCAATTTCACTTTGGCTGTCCGAACCACGCGGTCGTGATAATAATATCCTTTTTGAAATTCTTCCAATACGGTTCCTTCCGGTTCTTTCGCGGACTCTTCTTGAAGCAAAGGCTCATGGCAATGAGGATCAAACATCTTGCCTTTAGCGTCCATCGGTTTAACACCACTTTTTTTGAGCATATCATGAAGCCGGCTCATGACCAGCTCAATCCCTTTTAAGAACGATTCATAATCCTCGTGCTTCTCTTCGGCCGCCTTAACGGTCCGCTCCAGGTCGTCGAGAATATCCAAAAATTGGGCAATCAATCCTTCATTGGCGTACTTAATAAATTCCTGGCGTTCACGCTCCATGCGTTTACGCGCATTATCGAATTCCGCGCACAACCGGACATATTTATCCTTATAGTCCGCAATCTCGGCCAAGAGGTTTTTGCGCTCTAAATCTTCCAAAACCTCTTCATCAGACAGAGGCTCAAGTTCAGGCGTTTCAGGATTATCTTTAAATTCTTCGTCGGCCATATTTTTCCTTAAAAAACTTTTTCTAAAAGTTCCGAGAAATACTCTAATGTGGAAACAACACGTTCATAGTTCATGCGTGTGGGCCCTAAAATAGCAATGCGGCCACTCGGCCCGTGCTTGGTATGATACTGCGACACCACCAAAGAACAGCTGCGGATCTCTTTAAAAGGCAGCTCCTTCCCGATAAAAATCTCTATGCGCTGCGCAAGTTCTTTATTGATGATCTCCAGCAGATGTTTTTTTTCATCCAACGCTCTTAGAATATTTCTAATATTATTAATATCTTGATATTCCGAATACCCAACCACAAAACTTGTCCCCTGGCAAAAAACTTTGTTTCCCCATCCATCAACCGAAACAATGCTCGTATAATGCGTCATGTCCGATAAAACGCGCGACGTTTTTTCCAAAAGGGATTCCAGCTCAAGCTTTTCCTGTTCATACGCCGATTTAATGCGGACTTTTTCTTCTTCCAAAAGCTGAATTTCCGTTAAAAAATGGTCGACATAATAACGGTACCCTTCCTGCGTCGGGATCCTTCCCGCGGAAGTATGCGGATGGGTCAGAAATCCCTCTTCCTCAAGCTCAGAAAGAACGTTACGGATCGTGGCCGAGCTTAAATCCAAGTGGAATTCTTCGACGATAGATTTAGAACTCACCGGCGCCATGGTTCGGATATATTGACCAATGGTCAAGCGCAAGATGTCTTCTTTACGTTCTTTTGAATTTGTTTGACGCGGAGTCATAATGATCTCACTTTTTTATATTAGCACTCTAGTGACATGAATGCTAACAGTGAATTATAACAAAAGATTTTCTCTTGTCAACAGGCAAATTTCTTGAGAATTCAAAGCAGTTATAGCAGTGATTTGATTTTACGGGCAAGCAGCAAAAGCTGGTCTGCGTAATTCTCTAGCGAATGGATATCCCTCTTAAAGACGAGAAGATTGGGATGGCCGGACTTTAACGGAGAAAATTCCAGAATAATCGTACCGGTTAAAACCTTTAAGGAAAGGAACGTAAATCCTTGTGCATTGGTATTTTTAAAAGAATCCAAGACGCGGACCACTTTTCTATCGTCAAAAAGCTTATTAACCAAGGCAGGCTTATTGGTGTAAATTTCCAAATCTCTTAAACTGGGCGGGACATGCAAGGATTCTGCGTAAGGCATGCTGGCCTGCGAATTTTTTACGGCCCCCGGCATCGACGATTGCGTCATCACGCTTCTTTGCTTCTTCTCCGTGGACTGGATCGTCAACGGTACTTGCGTTTCGATCTTTAGAAAAGCCTTTTCCACCTCCTGCTCTAATCCTTTGATCAGAAAATATTCAAAAAGAAATTCTTCGCCTTCAAAAGAAAAACGGATCCTCTGCGCATTTTCTTCGCCGAGAATCGGCTCCGATTTGCCCTCAGTCAATTTCTCAACACGTTTCATGAATTCCAGAGAAGTCTCTGGTTTCTGCGAATGGCTGTTGATCCAAATGATAGCGACAAGAAAAACAATGCTGATAATAACGGAGAAGATGATCATATATTCTCAATCACTAAAATCCTGGTTCCCATACTTATCATAATTTTTACTGACGATCTTTGCGCCATTTTTAAAAACCTTTTCATTTTGCACAATCCCATCGGGATAAAATGTGCGAAAAACGCCGTGGCGCTTATCGTCGACAAACTGGCCGACGGCTTTGAGAGTCCCATCTTTATAGAATTCCTCATACAAGCCTTGTCTTTTGCCGTCTTTTATAATCACTTCGCTCATGAGTTCCCCGGTGTCATAAAATTCTTTGGCAATTCCATCCTGGACTTTATCGCCGGAGACAATCGCCTCCCGATGAAACATGGTCTCGGGGTCATATTCCAGCATCACGCCATGCGGCATGCCGTTTGACGCTTCAAAAGTCCTCACGAGTTTGCCTTTAAGATTGAACTCCCGGATAATTCCCTGCTGAATACCATCTTTAAACGTTCCGGTTCTTATCACATAACCTTCTGGAGCATATTCCTTGGCCGGCCCATTTTCCAAACCATGAAGATACCTGCGCTCGAACTTGGGTTTCCCGTCGCTATAATATTCTTTCATGAGCCCTTCCAGAACCCCGAACTCATAATAACATTCCATCTGAACGATGCCGCTGGGATAAAATAACTTCGCATCCCCGTAAAACACCCCGTCTTTAAATTTCATCTCGGCCTTGACTGCGCCATTCGGATAATAAACCCGCGCCTTGGAATGGATGATCCCGTCGACATACAAGCCGTCGGCCATTAATTGCCCGCCTTTATAAAACGTATTAAAATAGCCGTTCGGCTGCCCATTTTTATAGGTAATCAGCCGCTTGACCTCGCCGGTATCATAAAATTCCTGATACGTCCCGTCTTGCTTGAGCTGCGGCCAAGCCAAGGCCAAAGAAGAAACAGCAGAAATAAAAAATAAAAAAATGATTGGAGAAATGGTTCGTTTAAGATTCATGGCTCATGTTATGCTGGTTGCGCCGCTTTTAAGAACACACCCGCGATGTTTGTCGGAACAGCCACGCGGATGTTAATTTTATCAGAATAATATTTAATAGAAAGCACTTCGCCTTCCTGATGCGCGAGACTGACCAAATCCATACGATTAATAGGGACCAGAACATCAATTTCCACGAAGAGCGCGGATAAGATCTGGCTGATCTCCGTCAAAAGGCTTGGCAAATTTTCTCCGGTCTTGGCGGAAAGGTAGACCGCGTGTTCATAATTATCCTTAAGATTCTTGACCCATTCTTTGTCTTCCAGCAAATCAATTTTATTAAAGACATGGATAACCGGTTTATCCAGAACATTAAGCTCGTCTAAGACCGTCATCACCGCCTGGATCATATTGCGGAAATTCGGATGGCTGATGTCAATGACGTGCAGCAATAAGTCCGCCTGCTGGACTTCTTGAAGGGTCGTTTTAAACGCCTCGATCAAATGGTGCGGCAGATCATGCATAAACCCGACGGTGTCTGACAAGACCACGCGCTGGCGATTCGGCAATAATAATTGGCGCGACAGAGAATCGAGCGTTGTAAATAATCCGTCTTTGGTCTCCTGCTCGGATTGCGTTACGGTATTAAATAGCGTGGACTTTCCCGCGTTGGTATACCCGACCAAAGAAATGATCGGCAACCCTTTTTCTTTACGTTTTTTGCGTTTCGTATCTTGATTCGTGGCAAGCGTCTTGAGGTCCGCTTTAAGCCGGGTGATCTTCTCGGCGATGCGCCGCCGGTCGATCTCGAGCTTTGTTTCACCAGGCCCTGAAGTCCCGATACCACCGCCTAAACGGGATAATTCCGTACGCTTTCCGACGAGCCGCGGTAAGAGATATTCCAGCTGGGCAAGCTCCACTTGCATTTTGCCTTCATTACTTTTAGCCCGGTGGGCAAAAATATCCAGGATCAACTGCGTCCGATCAATGGTGCGGACTTTTAAATCATCCTCGAGGTTTCGCTGCTGGCTGCCTTTTAAATCTTCGCTAAAAATCACCGTGTCGGCATGCGCCAACTGACAGGCGCTGGCGATTTCCTCAACCTTGCCCTTACCAATCAAATGGCTCGCGGTCGGTTTGTCCAGAACACAAAACATGCTGCCGACCACCTGGCCGCCGCATGCGACCACAAGGCTTTCCATTTCTTCTAAAATATCTTTAGGAACCCATTCAGGCCGTTCTCTTTTAAAGCTGACCACGGCGAGAAAAATCCGTTCCTTCTCTTGTTTAAGATTAATCGTTGTTTTCATGATAGGCCTATTTTCTTTCGGATATGTTCAACGACTTTGTCATAAGAAACCCCCTCGGACAATTCTATCCATTCAAATCGTTGATCTTTCTTAAACCATGTTACCTGCCGTTTGGCATAATGTCGAGTGTTACGTTTCATTAAATTTTTCGCCTCTTCCAAAGGATACTCTCCATTTAAATAACCACGGATCTCTGAAACACCAATAATCCCTTCGGCCGTATAACTTAATTTTTTATTTAAAAGGCTTTTTATTTCGTCGACAAGGCCTTGGCAGAACATCTCCTCAACCCGCTCGTCGATTCTTTGGTATAATTTTTCACGCGGCTGGTTCAGGACAAAAAGGCTGATATCATATTGGCCCCAGATGCCTTTACGGTTAGGCTGCAGCTGAGAAATAGGTTTATTTTCCGACAGGCAAACTTCCATCGCCCGAATTAATTTTTTGACATCGTTAGGATGAATCTTGGCCGCGGCTTTCGGGTCTTTCATTTTAAGCTGCTCATAAAGAACCCCCGGCCCTTCTTCCAAAGCCTTTTGTTTAAGCGCCTCGCGGAGCTCTTCGTCCCGCTCTCCGTCCTCAAAGATCCCATCGAGAAGGACCTGGGCATAAAATCCGCTTCCCCCGGCGACGATCGGGATATGCCCCTTCCTATGGATTTCCTGAATTCTTACCAAAGCCAATTGATTAAACTGGGCGACATCAAACTTTTGTTCGACGGAAACGATATCGATCAAATGATGAGGAATATCTTTGAGCTCCTGTGGGGAAGGCTTATTGCTGGCGATATGGACTTCCTGATAGACCTGCATGGCATCGCAGGAGATAATTTCTCCTTTGATCTGTTTGGCAAGAAAAACTGCGACAGCCGATTTTCCGACGGCCGTAGGCCCGACGATAAAAATAATTTTTGGGGAACGCATCATGAAGGCTGAATTATGGATAGACCTGCGTTGTGTATCCCTGCTGGGACAATTCCGATTTTAACTTTTTGGCGTCATCCAAGCGCGTAAATTGCCCGACGCGGACACGATAAAATTTATTATTCTGTTTATCCGTCGCCTCGACCACATACGCATATTGCCCTTTCTTTTTGAGTTCTCCGGCAAATTGTTCCGCCCGAGATTGTTCTTTAAAAGAGCCGACTTGAATGGCAAAATATCGTTTTTCTTCCAGGTATTGTTTTGCTAAATCCACTTCAAAACTTTGCGGGAAATCTTTTATGATCTTCTCTAAATATTCCCGTGCCACGTCCCACGCTGCCAATTTTAAACTCACCCGCGCATATTTAAAATAAACCAAACTTAAATAATCGGATTTCGGGCTCAGCCAAAGAAGCCGTTTAATGGTTTTTAAAGCTTGCTCGTAATCTTCCTGGGCATACAAAGCATCATAAAGTGCTAAATAGGCTTTATCGCGGATGTCATTATCCAATTCCGTGGCCGTTATTTTCTTTAGAATGTCGACGGACTTGGCATAATCACCGTCCCGAAGATAACACAACCCCAGCTCATACTGGATTTTATCCGCGACGGATTTCTCCGGTTTCTCTAAAAGGGCCTTTTGTGCAACATCCTCGGCCGTCTTATAATCCGATTGCAAAATAGCAGATTCCATATCGACCATAATGCTCGACGTTGAAGCATAGGCCGCGGGCGCAGTCAGCAGCAGAAAAACCAAACTGTATTTGCTCCATTGTTTTAAATCCATAAAGATAACCCCGTCTCTTGATCGTGCCCTCGATGCAATTCCAGGCCGGTCAGCTCTTTGATGCAATATTCGGCGGCGAAGATCATGGTGCCAGGCATCAAATGCCCGCCGTAACATCGGCCTTCCCAATCCGCCAACATGATATGCGCGT
>JADFXT010000040.1 GCA_015233405.1 Candidatus Omnitrophota bacterium
CAGCGGTCAGGAAAACGCAATGCTTACAAAGAATCCTTTATATTATGGCTTGTCAGAAAACGATGAGGCGCGAAGGACTCTTTATAGAAATTTTGTTATTGAAGAAAGATTCATTTCATCAAGGCGTTTATTGGATCAGCTGTTTATCGGCAGCCATGAATTCGTCAAAAGGCTTGAAGGATATTACGGTGTAAACAATCAGAAAAAAGGGCGGGGACGCCCCAAGAAAGAAATAAAATAGGACCGTCCCCATTTTTTCCTACGTGTTTGATGGGGATAAAGGCGAGATTTTGGAATATCTTAAAACCGATCCAGCAGAGGGGAGATACCTTCTTAAATTCTTCTTGGACAGTGCTGGAGTGGTTATTAAGGTAGATATAGTGTGAGGCTGGAAGCTGAGAAGCTGAAAAACAAAAAGGCCAAGGTGACAGTCACCTTTTAAAGGGACAGGCAGATTAAGAAAGGTAAAAGATGCCGGCAAGAATGGCGAGAAACAAGATTTTGCAAGATGGTTGCTATGCTCATGTTTTCTCTAAGTCGATAGAGAAACGGCGAATCTTTCAGGACGCTCAGGACTTCCAAACTTTTCGAGAATCGCTTTTGGCGGTCAAGGCCGAATACCTATTCCGAATTCACCATTATTGTTTTATGAACACACATTTTCATCTGGCTGTTTCAATCCCGTCTTTGGACAGATTTTCCGTAGGGCTGCAGCGCTTGAAGTGGAGCTACACGCAATATTATAACCGGCGTTACCAGCGCAAAGGTCCCTTGTGGCACGAGCGGTTCAAGAGCTTGCTCATTGAGAACGACCGTTACCTATACGCTTGCGGGCTTTATATAGAACAGAACCCAGTCAAGGCAGGATTAGTAGCGCAAAGCGATGACTGGGCTTATACTTCGGCAAGTTTCTATCAGAAAGGGAGGAAAGACGAATTGCTTGACGGCTATGAAGTTCCCTCCTTGCCGGATGAAATTGACAGGAGCGACGATATTGTTTTTACGCGAGGTGCTGGAATTGGGACAAAGATCTTTAAAATTTATTTAAAAGAGGCGACAGCCGATAGGAAAATGCCTGTCCCCTTTTAAGGTGACTGTCACCTTTTTTTTCTAGTGGCCTAGTTGGTCTTATAGATTTACCATATGGAGTGGCGCATCATGGCATTGAATAATAAATTTGCCTTATTGATAACATGTTTGACTTCTATTCTATTTTTCAACGGATGTGGATTCGTTAACTTAAACAATGAATCGCTTGAAGAATATGGCAATAAAGTTATGGTTACTATGGCAACATTAGTAACCTACATCGGGAAAAACAAAGATGATGTAAGAAAGACCTTTAGAGAACCAACTGAAATCAAGCACGAATCTGGCCTAATTCACACGCATTATAAAGAAGACAAAGTGCCATTTAATGAAATATGGTACTATATTTATCGACGAGGAATTTCAGGCATTACTGCAGAAGGATCTACAAAAAGGTTCTTTTTTAATGACCAAACGGTTGTTTCAGTTGATGCGTTTTAAAGGAGAAAAGAAAATAGGAGGCTTTATGAGGCAATTCTTGCTTTTCATTTTAACCTTCGGATTTTGTGGATGCTCTCTTGTTTCCGATGCCGTTCGGGTTGGGTATGAGAATTCTAATACAGCAACCAAGGGACAAACAATAACGGGAAGCCAGGGGCTTTACAGCGTCATAGTTCCTGAGGACTATTTGTATCTACAACAGAACAACAATGCTTTGGAACTGATCGGTAAAGATATGTTTGGAACGAAGTATACCATTTTGACCAGAGCTCTAAATGCGCTACCCACTTCAGCCCGTAACGATTTAAGCAAGGCCAAAGATTGGCTAATCAATGATTACATCAGGTCAATAGCAAAAGATGCCCCCGAAGTCCTTTATACAGAGGAACAGACTTTTAGCGGCAAAAAAGCGCTGTATTTTGAATCGTTTTTTCCTAGAATCCAGAAACAAACCATGTGGGGAATAGAAGTAGAACGGGAAGCGATCGGATACGCCAACCTAATTTTTTTTCATGACGGCTATTTTTACTGGTTATATCATTCAGATATCTATTTTATGCAAAAGGAGATCCAATCGCTTGTAGAAGATGCGACGCGGCATAAATTCAAGGAGTTTCTCAATGGCTTTTCGCTTAAGAAGAACTCTGGCGGGAATTCTTTCCAGGAATTCTTACGGGAATCTAAATAAGCAGTTACCAGGACACGTACGAAATAAGACAGAACATAGAATAATCAAGGAGGCAACACAATGACCTTAAACAGCGTCAACATTATGGGAAATTTGACAAGGGACCCGGAATCCAAAACCACGCCTTCCGGTAAAACCATCTGCAATCTTTCGATCGCGAACAACCGCGTTTACACCAAGAACAACGAGAAGGTCACGGAGGTGTCGTATTTCGATATCGAAGTCTGGGGCGTCATGGCAGCCAACGGCGCCAAGTATTTGTCCAAAGGTAACGGCATCATCGTTGAAGGCCGATTGAAGCAAGACCGCTGGGAAAAAGACGGCAAGACGCAGAGCCGGGTAAGGATCGTAGCGAGCAGCGTCCATTTTCTGCCCAAGAAGAAACCTGGCGAACCAGATCAAAGCCCGGCGGAAGATAACGCCGCTCCCGAAGACGCCCCGGCCGCCTCAGATTCCGTGGCTTGGGACGAATAAAACCAATGGTTGCCTTCGGGCAACCATTTAGCAAAGAAGTAGCGTAGCAGGAATTCATCCCCCGTAGTTCCTGTTAGACCTTGGGTTTGTAACCCGTAGGCTGGCAGGCCTCGAATCATTCCAACCAGAGCATTTCTCTGTCTTGACATCAATAGCCGTGTTTTTTGTCTCTTAAGCGTGCACTCTCTGCTTAGAGAGTCTCTTCGTTTTCAGTAGACAAAAGTCAGAAAATTAAGGGTACGGCCAATACTATTTTATGGGCATTATTTCTAATATGGTAACCGTACAGAAGGAGTCGAGATGAATGTTTCCTGCGTCAATCTAAAGAGTTGCGTCATTGAGCCCAAGGTTATCCAGAAGCTTCCGGCCAAGTTGGCGAATTACTATAAAGCCGTGCCGGTTGAATTCCTTGATAACACTCTCACAGTGGCTATGGAGGACCCCAGGGACATCCGCATTCTGGATGATATGAAGCTCTTATTAGGCTGCGAAGTCAAAGGCGTATTAGCTTCCGGGCCCGAAATAGAGGAAGCTATTCGTAAATATTACGGGGTAGGCGCCGATACCATTGAGAAAATGATATCGGGCAAGTCCGCGGCCCAGAATATGCCCGTTTTGACTGAGACTATTGATGGCATCGAAGGTATGGCCGACGATGCCACCATCATTCGGTTCGTGAACCAGATATTATCGGAGGCGATGAAGGAGCGGGCGACCGACATTCACTTGGAGCCGTATCAAAATGAGCTCTGCGCGCGGTTTCGGATTGACGGTGTGCTTTATCCCATCCACACACCGGACACGGTCAAATATTTCCAGGCCGCGATCGTCTCCCGCGTCAAAATTATGGCGCACTTGAACATTGCCGAGCGCCGGCTTCCACAGGACGGCCGCATCAAGATAAAAATAGAAGAGAGGGAAATCGACCTTCGCGTCTCTACCATCCCGACCGCGTTCGGCGAATCCGTGCATATCCGGGTCCTTAGTTCGAGGTCGTTCCTTGATATCAAGGCGCTCGGGTTCGGCGAAGAAGACTTAAAGTCTATTGAACAAGCTATCCACAAACCGCACGGTGTTATTTTCGTGACCGGGCCGACCGGCTCCGGCAAATCCACCACTCTTTACGCGAGCCTTTCCTATATTAATTCCAGCGCCGTCAAGATCATCACCATCGAAGACCCTGTGGAATATCAGTTGAAGAACGTCAACCAAATCCAGGTCAACCCTAAGATCGGGCTCGATTTCTCGACGGCGCTACGGCATATGCTCCGCCATGACCCTGATATTATGATGGTCGGCGAAGTGCGCGACTCCGAGACAGCCGAGATCGCCATCCGCGCGGCTTTGACCGGGCAC
>JADFXT010000041.1 GCA_015233405.1 Candidatus Omnitrophota bacterium
AGGTCAATGAAAAAACAGAAATGCTGGATTACGACGAGATTGCGCGCTTGGCCAAAGAACATAAGCCGCGCATGATCGTCGCTGGCGCGTCGGCTTATTCGCGTACCATTGATTTTAAGCGCTTTCGGGAGATCTGTGACAGCGTCGGGGCATATTTGTTCGTCGATATGGCGCATATTGCAGGGTTAGTTGCTGCTGGGCTACATCCAAATCCGGTGCCTTTCGCGGAATTCGTGACCACGACGACGCATAAGACATTACGTGGCCCTCGCGGCGGGATGATCCTTTGCCGGGAAGAGTTTGCTAAGAAAATTGATTCGCGGATTTTCCCCGGTATTCAGGGCGGGCCGTTGATGCATGTCATCGCGGCCAAGGCTGTGGCATTTAAGGAAGCATTAGGTGAGGACTTTAAGGAGTATCAGAACCAGGTTCTTAAGAACGCCAAAGTCTTCTCGGAAGAAATGAAAAAATTGGGCTATCGCATCGTTACGGGCGGGACGGATAACCATCTTTTTATGGTGGACTTGCGCTCTAAGAATGTTTCGGGTAAGGAAACGAGCACCATTCTGGACAAAGTGCGGATTACGGTCAATAAAAATTTGATCCCCTTTGATCCTGCTCCGCCGACGGTGACAAGCGGTATCCGTGTGGGGACTCCTGCGGTCACCACCCGAGGGATGAAAGAAAATGAGATGAAACAAATCGCTGCTTTTATCGATGAGGCGATCTTAAATAAAGATAATCTAGTTAAGTTGGATGGTATTAAAGCGCAAGTGGAGAAATTGACAAAGCAGTTTCCGATTTATAAGGATTTAGGGAAGTGAAAAAATCCCCTCTCTTTTTAAAAGAGAGGGTTAGGGAGAGTTAGTTTTAAGGATAACTCCCCCAGCCCCTCTTTCAAAAAGAGGGGAGGAATGGCAAGGTGGAACTCATTTATGAAATGTCCGGCATGTGATTACATGGAGACCAAGGTCGTGGATTCGCGGCTAACGAGTGACGGGGCATCCATCCGTCGTCGCCGGGAATGTTTAAAATGCGAGAAACGTTTTACGACCTATGAATACGTGGAACATGTGCCTTTGATGGTGGTCAAGCGTGACGGCCGCCGCCAACCGTTTGATTCAAAAAAAATTATTTCAGGATTAGTCAAGGCCTGCGAAAAACGGCCGGTCAGTATCGAAAATATTGAGAATGTGTCCAGGGAGATCGAGCGCACCATCCAGAAAAAGTATGACCGTGAGGTTGACTCCCGCGATATCGGAGAGCTCATTATGGAAAAGCTCGCCGGCTTAGATGAAGTCGCGTATGTCCGCTTCGCCTCGGTTTATCGTCAGTTTCGCGACGTCAATCAGTTTATGAATGAGCTAAAACATATTTTAGATAAAGAAAAGAAATAGGACCTAGCATGATAGAAGTGGAACTCAAAAAAATTATTATCGACGAGAAGCGCGAAGAACAGGTGATTGTCCTTAAAGAGAAAAAAGGTCAACGCCAGTTTCCTATCATTATCGGTTATATGGAAGCGACCAGTATCAAAATGAAATTGTCCGGTGTAAAACCTTTACGGCCGATGACGCATGATCTATTGATCGCGACCATCAATGGGTTAGAGGCGACTTTGGATTGCCTGATCATCGATAAGATGATCGACAGCACATTTCATGCTAAATTAAGAATTAAGACGAAAGAAGGCGAAGAGAAGATGATCGATACCCGGCCTTCCGACGGTATTGCCTTAGCTGTGCGTGCCGGCGCGCCTATTTTTGTGGAAGATGAAGTTTTAAATCAGGCCGCCATTTTTAAAATTGAATAGAGTTTCTCAAAAGAATGTCCCTCCTTAATCGTTTTCCTCAGTTAGAAATCATCCAATCTATTGCTTCGGCAAGGAAAATTTCCGTGTATCTTGTCGGCGGGTTCCTCAGAGATCATATCCTGGGGATCTCCAAGACGGATTTTGATTTTGCCGTCGAAAAAGATGCGCTCAAGCTCGCCCAAATCTTTGCCCATAAGATTAAAGGGGCTTATGTTGTTTTGGACAAGGAGTTGCGCTGCGCGCGGGTCGTCAAATATATTCATCAGGAACAATACACGTTTGACTTTGCGGATTTTCGGGCGAAAACGTTTGCTCAAGACCTCAATCAGCGGGATTTTACCATTAATACATTAGCGGTGAATTTGGATGATTTGACGCGTGATCAGGATATCTGTGCTATTTTGATCGACAAGAAACAGGCGATTAAAGATATCGAAAGACAATGCATCCGTCAAGTTTCCGCCCACGCTTTTAAGGATGATCCGCTAAGGATGATGCGAGCGTTTAGTTTGCGCTCGACCTTAGGTTTTAAGATCGAGCCCAAGACGTTACAGCAGGTCAAAAAAGACAAAACACTCATCAAAAAAGTTTCTTATGAGAGGATCACCGAGGAGCTCTTTAAGGTCCTCAAGTCTTCTCGCACGTCGGAAGTTTTAAAAGAAATGGATAAAGTTGGTTTGCTCGAAGAAATCATCCCTCAGGCGCGGATCATGTTTCATTGTCAACAAGGCGGGTATCATCATCTCGATGTGTGGCACCATTCTTTGGAAGCGGTGGTGCAGCTCGAGAGGATTTTAGATGGGATTACGGACCCGGAGTGGAAAGATTATTTAAACGAAAATTTAAGCGGGAATCGTCCACGGTATGCTTTGATGAAACTGGCAACCCTGCTCCATGATATCGGTAAGCCCGAAGCTCGTCGCAAGGCAGGGATCAAACGGTTTTCTTTTCACGGCCATGAGCATATCGGGAGAAATATCATTCGCTATGTCGCGAAAATGCTTAAGGTTTCTGCCCGAGAACGGCATATCCTCGAGGACATGGTCCTGTGGCATTTAAGGCCGGGGTATTTATCGAACTTTAAGACTCCGACGGAGAAAGCCGTCTACCGGTATTTTCGTGACACCAAAGAAGAGGCGGCGAGTATTCTGTTGTTGTCCTTGGCCGACCAGCGCGCGACCCGTGGTCCGTTGACGACCCAAAAAGGGCAAAAACATCATGAGAAGATTTGCTTATCGTTAGCCCAGAAATATTTTGATAAAAAGAAAGAAAAAGTTTTTGTTCGACTGATCGACGGCAATGACCTTATCAAAAAGATCAAATTAAGCCCGTCGCCGTTGTTTAGTGAAATTTTAAGCCGCGTGGACGAAGCTCAGGCTTTGGGGAAAATCACGACGAAAAAAGAGGCCCTGGCGTTAGCCAAGAAAATAGCCGCGCAAAAGGATTAGGAATGAAAATCCAAAATACAGAATTGAAAATCGTTAAGGCGGATATTACGGAACTTTCCGTCGATGCTATTGTGAATCCCGCCAATAATCAGCTCGTCATGGGCGGAGGGGTAGCGGGTGTTATCCGCAAGAAAGGCGGCATTGAGATCGAGAACGAAGCCGTTCGAAAGGGCCCGATTAAAATTGGGGAATCCATTGTGACCAAGGCGGGAACATTAAAATGCCGCTATGTCATTCATGCGGCGACCATGGGCATGGATTTTAAGACGGACCAGGATAAGGTCCGCGCAGCGACGGCGAGCGCGTTACAGTGTGCGGAGGAATTAAAACTGAAGTCTGTTGCGCTTCCGGCTTTAGGTTGCGGCACCGGAGGATTTCCCTTGCTTGGCGCGGCCAAAATTATGGCACAGGAAGTTTTAAAATTCGTCCGTCAGAAAAAGAACGTTTCTTTGTCCGAGATCATTTTTTGTCTTCATGACGACGAGGCTTATAAGATCTTTGACAAAGCGGTTTTTGGATATGTTCGGCACATTCAGGAGGATTTAGGCCTTGATCCG
>JADFXT010000042.1 GCA_015233405.1 Candidatus Omnitrophota bacterium
GTAACGTCACAAAACCCCTTTAGCGCAAAAGGGGCTATCTTACCAAATTTCGGCTGTTGTAAATTTTTATTTTTCGTCGCCAACTTGATAATTTTTTTGCTGAATCTGTGATCAGAGTGGGGGAAGGGACAGTTGAGAGAGGCTGGGATAAATAATCTGCGCAGAGTAGTTGCAGATTTTTTAATATTCATTGAACTTATCATAACTCATATTATAATAAGTATCGGCAACCCAGCTTTTTAACCAGATTGATTCTTTAAATGCGCCAAAACATGCCCCGAAACACCCCTAACCCTGACTTAAATGCCATTTTAAAGCACGATCTGATCACCCATTGGCTTCAGAACACAACTTCCCTTAATTCCCGCTTAGCCAAACAAACAGATCTCCTAGATTTTATCCACGGTATGAAACTTTGCTCCGTCGATGATTTTAAAAATCTTGAGCGCGCGGACATCATGAATTGGCGCGACTTTATGGCAAAGTCCAAAAAAGAAAAGCCAGGGCTGGCTATCCGTTCCATTAAACGCAAACTTTCGACCATTTCGAAATTTTTTGAATACTTGTGTGACGAAGGCTTCGTTAAATCAAACATTGTCTTAGGCGTTGAGCGGCCTAAACTGACTGCCAATGAAGGTTCAACCCAGGCCATCAGTGACATCCAAGCTAAAGACCTTCTCGACGCTCCGGATCCAAAAACGTTAAAAGGAAAACGGGACCGGGCGATACTGGCGACGTTTTTATTTCATGCATTAAGGCGTTCGGAGTTATGTCAACTACGCATCAAGGATATCTTGGAACGCGAAGGAATTAAACAATTAAAAATTCATGGAAAAGGATCCAAAGAACGATATATCCCACTTCACCCCGTCGCTATCCGCCGAATAAGTGAATATCTGGAAGCCGCTGGCCCCCAACATGCCAATGACAAAGAATCAGCTATTTTCAAATCATTAAGCAACAACGGAAAAAATTCCCAGAAAGGGCTCTCCCCTATTGCCGTCTATGAACTGGTTATTCGTTACGGCCAAAAAATAGGTATCGATACATCGCATTTCTCCCCTCACTCCCTTCGGGCGACGGCGGCGACAAATACCTTAGTTCACGGGGAAGATATTAGAAAAGTTCAGCATTGGTTAGGCCATGCAAGCATTCAAACGACCGCAATGTACGATAAGCGGGACCACAGGCCGGAAGACAGCCCAACTTACAGGGTAAGGTATTAGACTTGAGACAGCATTTTTCTATGATTGAATAAAAATAGTTGCGTATACAGCATATATGTTGTATATTTTTATTGAAAGGATGGATCGTGTTAAAGCGCATATACTTCTTCGTCGATGAACGCGGGAATTGTCCTGTGGAGCAAGCTTTAAAAGAGCTCTCTGAAAAAGAAGATATGAAAGTCAGGGCTTATTTAAAGATCCTGAAAGAATGCGGGCATACTCTTCATCGGCCAATAGCAGATTACTTAGGAAATGGCATTTACGAATTACGACCGCAAAATCATCGGGTCTTTTATTTTTTCTTTCTGAAAGATTCGGTAGTATTGCTTCATGTGATCCGAAAGAAAACAGATAGAATCCCGAGCGGCGATTTGGCTCTCTGTATTAAGAGGAAAAAAGAAGTTGAAACATTAAAGAATATCAAAGAAGTCAACGAATAAAAAGGAATTCCCTATGGCAAATGTGTCTATTAAAAAAGCCGATCACCTGTTAGATGAAAAATTAATGACCCCGAAATTTCGGCGTGGGTACCAAGTTGAGTACGCGAAAGTCCTTCTAACTCAAAGGATCGCTGAAATGAGAAAAGAAAGCCACCTTAATCAAAAGACCTTGGCTCATCGTTTGGGGGTTTCCCAACAGGTTGTTTCTAGAATTGAGACGGGCGAGAATAATAATTTGACTATTGATACATTAGCTCAGCTGGCGCAGGCCTTGGGACATAAAGTAAGAATCTCATTCCATAAAGTTTCCAGGAACGGGATTTCTCTTGAAGTCGCCTAACAAAAACTTTCATTGTATATCCGTCCGGCCGTCCCATCCCCAGATACGTTTTATTGTCGAAGTTGGGTTCCTTTTGGGAGAAAGACGATTTCCTATGGGGATTTAGCCCTCTACATGCAGTGGAACCATTTACTATTGATTATGATGATAATCAATAGTTGAATATGTTTTAAAAAATGGCCTTAAAGACCACTTGAAACTTGTAATACGTCCGATCGTACGTTTTTTTTATTCTTCACTTAACTATCCCACATTATGCGGTCTAGGCAGATAATCTTCTAACGCCGAAATGACAACCTGATTAAGATTCATTTTCTTCTCTTGAGCATAGATATACGCCAGGCGATGTAGTTCTGGGCCGGTTCTAATATTAAATGAACCCTTAAAAGGTTTATCCGGTGCTTTATTCTTAGCTTTGCAAGTTTTTAGGTAATCAGTAACCCCATCTTCAAAGGCCTTCTTTAAAGTAGCCACATCATGACCTTCATAACTGACTAAGTCCCTAATATGCTCGATTTTGCCGAAAAAGCATTTGTCTTCATCGCTGTAATGAACGGATCCGTAATATCCTTTGTATTGCATCATGTCGATCATAATAAATTCTCCTCGGTAAGAATTGCATAAACTTGTTCAATTTGGTAAATTTTTAAAATTTTTCTCGGATGCGGTTTATGCAATATAATCAAGTGACAATTATCGTGAATAAATTTCCGTCGTGAACCGCTACCGCGGATTTCCTCATAGCCAAAATAGTTAAGCAAACTGATCATTTCATCCCAAGTGAAATCTTTTGGCTTCGTCTTAAATCGAGCGATAAGTTTTTCCGTCTTGCTCATAATCGAGTTTACCACATAAAATGTATTATGCAACTATTTTTAGTTGCAATAATGGATACTT
>JADFXT010000043.1:0-452 GCA_015233405.1 Candidatus Omnitrophota bacterium
TTTTTGATGTCATGAACCGAGCTCCTTGGCACACATTTCAGGTATTAACTAAAAGAGCGGAACGATTGGCTGAAATTTCCAATAGGCTGCCGTGGGGTAAGAATATTTGGATGGGCGTTAGCGTAGAGAATGAAGACTTTAAGTCTCGTATCGATTTGCTTCGAAAAACGAAGGCCAACGTCAAATTTATTTCATTCGAGCCTTTGATTGACGGCGTTGGTAAGCTTAATCTAAAGAATATTGATTGGGCGATTGTTGGCGGCGAATCTGGGCCAATGGCAAGGTATATCTCCCCAGAATGGGTTTTAGATATTCGGGATCAGTGCTTGGCCCAAAAAGTGCCGTTCTTCTTCAAGCAGTGGGGAGGGGTTAATAAGAAGAAGTTTGGCCGGTTACTTGACGGGCGAACCTGGGACCAAATGCCCCAAGCTACTGAAGCAGAGCTAGCTCGT
>JADFXT010000043.1:513-970 GCA_015233405.1 Candidatus Omnitrophota bacterium
CAGGCGGACATTTTTATTTGATTATATGTCAACATGTTACGACGTTTTGTCCTCCCAAAAGGTGGACAAATAGGACACATGCTCCGCTTAACACGCTTCGCAGTGCAGGCATAAAATCTATCTCTCCGGACGCTGTTTTCCCTATAATTCAGTTATATGTTGGTTAACTCTTGAAGAGATATAGTTATTGGTAATACCCATACGCGCCACCATGTTTTTCTCTCGACATACCAGACGAGAGATAAAAGGATCCTCGACAGTTTAATATTGTCGGGGATTTTTTTTATCCCCTGGAGGGGACTTCGCCAAATTTTCTATTTGTCGTCGTGGAATTTGGCTTCATGTCCTAACGTTTTAAATACTTGACTAATTTAATTAGACAGGATTTCCTCCTTGCGGAATTTCCGAAAGTATGGTATTCTCAAATTGAAAAGGAGGGAAGAATTATGACAATAAC
>JADFXT010000043.1:1007-1480 GCA_015233405.1 Candidatus Omnitrophota bacterium
TTGATGTGTTGCGCCTGCGCAAAGGGTCTATGTTCGATGTGAAGGTCCTTCGTAACCGTATCGAATTGATTCCGCTTGAGATCTCAGAAAAATCTTTCTCAGAAGAAGATTTTCAGGCGTTGGATGGGCTCGTGCGGGAAGAGAAGAAAAAAGGCGCGGGTAAGGTTACTAAAGAGTTCATTAAGAATATAACAAAAGAATAATAATGCCCTTGGCGCTATTTTATTACTCTTCTTTCGAACGAAGCTTAAAGGGACTGGACGTTACGCAAAAGAAAATCGTTCAGCGTATACTTGAAACGCTGGAAGTGTATTACGCTCATAATGGCGATGCGTCAGAAGTGCAAAAAGTAGAGCCAAGATTCTTCTATAAGCAACTGAGGAAGCCTTATTACGAGACAGGCATTGAGGGTAAGTTGCGGGTTGTTATTGAAAGGGAAAAGGCTGATTGCTATTTGGTTTTAGCTGGCAATC
>JADFXT010000043.1:1507-1962 GCA_015233405.1 Candidatus Omnitrophota bacterium
AGTTTAATGAGCCGCAAAGCAATGTCCACCTCTTAACAGGCGGACATTTTTATTTGATTATATGTCAACATGTTACAACATTTTGTCCTCTGAAAAAATGGACAAATAGGACAAAATAGGTATCTCTATTAAGCCTCTTTTCCCTATAATTCAGTTATATGTTGGTTAGTTCTTAAAGAGATAGAGTTATTGGTGATACCAACACGCGCCACCATGTTTTTCTCTCGACATACCAGACGAGAGATAAAAGAATCCTCGACAATTTAACATTGTCGGGGATTTTTTTTATGGGAATGATTTAAAAAAATTATTTTTTCGGTAAGGTGATCAGACACTTGTCGCCGTTCATTTTGGTCGTTATCGCTTGGGGATTGACATCCTGCGGGATAGGAATAGTTTGGAAAAAAGAACTGAAGCTCGAAGAGTTAAAGGAGGTGCCGGTGCTTGAACTTTGT
>JADFXT010000043.1:2002-2447 GCA_015233405.1 Candidatus Omnitrophota bacterium
CGATCTTATTCTTGTCGAGACCTTTCATGTCGAGGGTGATAATGTAAGCTTTTTTAGTTTCTTCGGAGCTTATCTTGATGTTAGAAAATCCGCCGGCGTTATTGAGCGATCCGATATTTTGATTTCCTAAAGAGGGGGCGAGCGCGTTTTGCATCAATTGATTGATGGCATTCATGGTGTCGTTCTGGCTTGCATTTTCTTCGTCGAGCGTGGCCGGTAACGGTGTCTGCGGGGACGCGGATAAGTTTCGATGTTTCTTAATGAGCCGTGTGTCTTCTTTATAATTTTTAAGCAGTTCCTTGACTTTTTCGACGGGAATGGCGAAGCCGATGCCTTGCGAATTCTGGACCATGGCCGTATTGATACCGATAACTTCTCCGTTAAGATTAAGCAGCGGGCCGCCGCTATTACCGGGATTGATAGGCGTATCCATCTGGATAAGGCC
>JADFXT010000044.1 GCA_015233405.1 Candidatus Omnitrophota bacterium
TTTACAAATATACTGGCGAGATTAGAAACAAGAGCATCTGAGTGCAGGGCGATCTTGCCGTCAACCACCACAGGAGCTTGGTTATAATATTGCGTCGGCATTTCTTTCATCGCAAGTATTTGCGCTTTCTGTTCATCGCTAAGGCTAGCAATTCTCGCTTGAAAATGAGGCAACCGCTGTTTTTCATCTTTAATCTGCTCATTAATTTTATCTACTTTTGCATTATAGGCGGTAATAATATCCTCATAAGCTTTTATCTTTTCAGCTTTAGGACCCAACGCATATTTTAAAATAGCGGAAATCTCTAACTTGCTAATTTCTCCTCCATATATAGGAAATTCATATTGAGGTTGGCCATTTTTTGCAGCTTTCCAAGACCCGTCGGTGTTTTCAGGAATCCAGGTGTTCGCAACAACAGCCGCTTTCTGCCTTCCATTGGCAAGCTGAATACCGTCTACAGTGACCTTCAAAGCTTCATCTGTTGTCTTTGAAATAGATTCAATCTGGCCATGATTGTCCCGTTTTCTCGTACCGGCAACAATGACCTCTTCTCCATTGGCATTTTTTACCTGAACCGGCGGAGTTAAAGGACTTAACGCACCGTTTGTGGTTGAATCAGGACGAAGCTTGGCATTAGTTAGATCAACCTCTCCGTTCTTAAAAACGATCTGGTCCGCAGCAGTACGTAGCTCTAAAAGACGCATGGCCGGAGCCAAACCAAGAATATTTCGGTCTATATCTGTATAAACAACGTTCGTGACGGCCGTCGGAGCTTCCCCAGAGGTCGTATCGCCTCCTGGACGAGCGACATAAAGAACGCTATTTGTTGTTATTCCGCTTCTATCCAAAACGCCATAACCATTAAATTGCATATTAGACATAACGCCTTCGTTACTGATATTAAAAACAAAACTGGAATCCGCACCCGGCTTTTCCTTCACTTCTGTAAATTGAAATTCAGATGTTCTATCCTCTTCCCTTAATTGGTCCATTTGAGTAGTTCTGACTAATTCTTCCGGCTTTCGATGCTTTGCATCTAAATCCCCACGTCCGTCCGTCGAAATACGGTCAGATAAATCCACGCCATCATTATGTTTTTTAGCATATTCAACAATGGCTTTTTTAAGATCTGCCGCTCTTTGTTCACTTAATGTCTGATTATATCCAGGAATAAGCTGTACCGCGTCAGCGTGTCCAACAATGAGAACGGTCTGGCTGGGATTGGTCATCAAACGTCTAACAACTTCCTTAATTTGCGTTTCACTTGTGTTATTCATATGTTTTTGATCAAAACCATAAAAACTCGAGTGAAACGCATCTTCAACAGAAACAATTTTTCCCTTCCCTAATAAAGTACTCTCAGCCATGACCGGTGAAGAAATGCCATCAATATCAAGGAAGCTTGAAAGCACCTCGCCATTGATCCCGCCGTTTTCATTACCAACTCTTATTTCATAAACTCCTTCAACAGGCTTTCCATTCTCCATGGCTTGGGTCTTTTTAATATCCTGATCGATTGCCGCTAATTGATAGACTCGAGCTCCTTTTCCGCTTCCTGTATAACCCTGCTCCTGCCAATATTTTAAAATATCCTGGCCGCTCATGTTTCCAAGCCCATCGTTTACTTTGATCTTGTCGTCTGAAAGGTTAACTCTATTAATTATCTGATAAATCACGCTCGCCTTTGTACCGGCGTCATTAAGCATTAAATAATTAACCTGTGCAGTCTGATGAGCCACGCCCAAAGTTTCCGCTTGTGAGGCACGGGTAACGGATAGAATGTCGCCCATATAACCAGTCGGCAAACCTGATTCATTTTGGATAAAGCTTACTGGAGAAACATTGAGGCTAAAAGTATTTCTTCCAACTCCAGCTTCTTCCATGGCTAATCCAAAATTCCATGCCTTCACTGCATTTGCACGGCTTTCTGGATCAACAATTGCTATGGAAGCAATCTGCTCAAACTGAGCTTGAGCTTTTGCTCTCAGCTCTGTTTCTTCTTGCCTATACTGAGCTAATTTCACAGGGTCTTTTTCATCTTTTTCCTGTTTTCTTAATTCTGCAATCCTTACATTAGTTACTTGTATAACCTCTGTCGCCGATCTAGTAGCTGCTCGTTTTTTGCTAGCCGTTGCTGGATCATCATAAGTAGAATTGTAAAGATTTTCAGATACAGCATCATATATTCCTTCCGGCTTAAAATTATTGTCCGAACTTAAATTCTTACTCGCCGCAAAATACTGATATTGTTGATCAGCCTTAGTCGGATCAATGGTATAAAAAACCAAGCTATATTTTTCGTTCTCCATGTCATGTGTTCCCATAAAAACTGAGGTCTTTTCATCTATCGGTGTTCCATCAGGAAGCTGCAGGGTCCATTCTCCG
>JADFXT010000045.1 GCA_015233405.1 Candidatus Omnitrophota bacterium
TTTAGTAATTTAGACAGCCAAACGTTCAGCTTCGCGGGGTTTTATTCCCGCCGCATCCGACGGATATTCCCAGCCCTGGTTCTTGTTCTTACAGCTTGCTATATCTTCGGATGGTTTGCTTTATGGGTAAATGAATTCAAACAGTTAGGTAAACACATCGCCGGTGGTGCCGGGTTTCTATCCAACTTTTTGTTATGGAAAGAGGCGGGGTACTTTGACAAGGTCGCAGACACAAAGCCATTGCTTCATTTGTGGAGTTTAGGCATTGAAGAACAGTTTTATATCATCTTCCCGGTGCTGGTTTGGTTTGCGTATAAGGTCCGTTTTAAATTATCAACATTGTTGGCAATTATAGTTTTCATATCTTTTAGCATAAATATTGCCAGTATCACTCGAAACCCGACGATGACCTTTTATTCTCCATTCACGCGTTTTTGGGAATTGTTGCTGGGTTGTTCACTAAGCTTTATTGATTTCTATAAAAAAGATGCCAAGACTAAAGGACTGCAACCCAATCTCCAATCCACTCTTGGATTCTTAGTAATCATTTTTGCTTTAACAATACTTAACAAAAATAGTTTATTCCCTGGTTGGTGGGCCTTGTTGCCGACATTGGGAGCAGTTTTCATTATCTCTGCCGGCCCACAAGCATTCCTCAACCGGACGGTGTTGTCCAACAAGCTATTAGTATGGTTTGGCTTGATAAGCTATCCTCTTTATTTGTGGCATTACCCTTTGTTTTCGTTTACACGCATTCTTGGTGGCGAGCCTTCAACAATGACAAGAATTGTATTGGCAACTGTTAGCACAGTCTTGGCCTGGAGCACCTATAAGCTGATTGAAAAGCCAATACGTTTTGGCGCATACAATAAGCTCAAAGTCATGATGCTGTGTTTACTCATGATTGCCATAGGGTTTATTGGATTTATCACGTATATGGCTGACGGATTACCATCAAGAAAAAATTCTTCGATTAGTTTATTAAACCAATATCAGTTAAGCTACGAATACTCTCCACAACAGGAATGTATTGACTTAATTGGTTTAGATCCTGAGATTAAAAGACAACAGACAATCTTTTGTTCCATGAGCGGCCCGAAAGAAAACCTTAAGGTCGCGCTCCTCGGCGATAGTGAAGCCAATGCGCTAATGCACGGTTTTGAAAAAATTTATAAAGATAAGAATATGAGCGTAATTAATATAGGGAATGGGTCGTGTCCGCCTTTTAGGGGACGAATTGGACAGGTCGAATGGAACAAGGATTGTGATGACGTAAACCGTAAGATTTACAACTATGTTTTGAAAACCTCTTCAATAAAGAAAGTTATACTGGCATTTTGGGCCCAGGAGATTGATTTTATGGGTGTGAAAGGATTAAAAAAACAGGCTGATAAAATGCTTTTTTCATCTCAATTGATCCAAAAAGACATCTCTGATTTGAAGAAAGCGGGAAAGGATGTGGTCGTTATCTTCGACTCTCCGATCATGATTAAAGATCCAACGGATTGTTTTTATAGAATTCTTAAAGATAACCCTAACGGCTGTGATGAAGAAAAATTGATAATGTCTAATAGGCAACCCCTTATCCGTTATTTTGAAAATTTATTTAAAGATATGGATGTTTGTATTTTTTATCAATCCCCGGTGCTTGAGTCGGGTGGCGTTTTTCATATGTTGGACAGTGACGGGGTTTTATTATTCAGAGATATATACCACTTAAGTTATAACGGCTCAGACAAAGTGGCACATGCTTTTATGAATTCACGATGTTTTAAGTTGATTAAATAATTTCGTTTATCCGCTTGCGTGACCTGAATTTATTGGGGGCCTTATTCTAATCTTTTTAGTCTGATTTATTAACTAGCGGTAGTATAGAAACGAATATAATTATAATAAATTTTTTTAGAAATTTTTAGACAGGAGAACAGCATCTGGTTTTAACAAATAACAAATCTTCTCAAAATAAATCTGACATCACACTGACCCATCCTAAATATCGGGCGGACCTGGATGGACTGCGCGGGTTGGCTGTTTTATTAGTTTTAGGCTATCACGTGTTTCCTGGTTTAGCCAAAGGTGGATTTATTGGTGTTGATATTTTTTTTGTTCTTTCAGGCTATCTTATCTCAACGATTATTTTTAGTAATTTAGACAGCCAAACGTTCAGCTTCGCGGGGTTTTATTCCCGCCGCATC
>JADFXT010000046.1 GCA_015233405.1 Candidatus Omnitrophota bacterium
TGTTTACGCCAAAGAAACGAGCGATGAATTGCGTCTACTTAACAAATTTCTAAATGACCTTAAACAAAACAAAGAATTTACCGGGTATTTTAAACACATTGAACTCCAAACAGCTCAAGTTGAAAAAATGGGCAAATATGACGTGACACGATTTTTAATCAACTGTGAATGACCCAGAGCTTAAAAAAATGACAAATATTTTCTCAAAAATTAATAATATCAAAATAGAAAATATCGGCGAGTATTTAAACTTGCAGAAGCTAAGAAGTATCAATGTCGCCGAGCTAAAAGAATCCATTCTGTCCGACCCCGGTATCGTTATAAAATACTTTCTTATAATTTTGACCTTTTTTACAGTCCTTCACACGTACCAAAAACATCAGGAGAAAGCCGGAGGGCTAAACAAAACCATCCTCCAAAACGAAAAACTCCTAAAAGCGATCAACGAATATAATACGACAAAGAAAAACTATGATGATTTCATGAAAAACTTTCCTCAAGGTCTTCCGGCCTACCAGCTTTTGGATGAACTTGCAAATATTTCAGCGCAAAATAATGTTCATATCCTTAACTTTTCACCGGCCACGGAAAAAGACTTCAGCCAATGGAAGTTGGCCCTTGTAAATATGACCATAACCTCCAGCGACTATAAAAACATGGTGCGCTATATTCAAAGCCTGGAAGATTCTCACTACGCTCTTCGAGTCGAAAGATGGACAGGAAGCCCAAGCCAGGAACAAGGCGAAAAAACTATCAAAGCAACAATTGATATTAGTTCCATGGTGCTAAAAAATGATTAAAAACCATACCTACATCCTTATTTTATTTGCAGGATTACTGCTGCTCTGCACAAACAGCCGCGCTCAATCGGCTTTAACAACAACGATGAACAGGAACGAAACAGACATTCCCAATCCGTTTGTCCCGAAACTTCCTATTGAAACCCCTCTTGAAGATATTCCCAAACCTTTACCTTCCCAGCCTATAGTCAACAAGAACGCTCAAGAAGAAAAACAGTTTACAGAAAAAAAGAAAATTGAACCACCGCAGAACTCCAAAAAAACAGCTCCAGAAAAAGAAACAGCCCCTAATCTCACTATCACAGGTATAATCTGGGACACGGACAAACCGCAGGCTATTATTAACGATCGCGTGGTAACCATTGGGAGCACCTTCTTTGAATCGAACAATGCGAGAGAAATAAAAATATTAAAGATCCATAAAACTGGAATTGAGATTTCCTGTAACAATAAAATCTGGACCATAACACCATAAAACAAGAGAGGACCTTATGAAAATAAAAATGCCCTATTTGATCACGTTCTTCTTTATAATAGCTCTGTTGGTATGTTTCTTCGCGCCTCCCGCGGCGAATGCCTTCGAAATCCCCAACATCGATCAATTCGTCTACCCCAACGCGGGGAATCAGAAAACCATTTCTATGGACTTTAAAAATGCGGCTTTAAACGATGTTCTCAAAATTTTCTCCCAGCAGTCGGAAATGAACTTCATCGCTTCAAGCAGCGTATCCGACCTAAAGATCAACCTGTATCTGGACAAGGTCCCGGTTGAGGAAGCCCTGGAAAAAATATTGTCAGCGAACAGCCTGACGTACGAGATCTCTCCGGGGAGCAATATCTTTCTCGTCAAAAAGCAGGAAAAACTTGAACAAGATTTAATAACCCGCGTCTACCAATTACGCTTTGCTTCTGTCCCTTCAGCAAAAATAAATGATATGATATCTTCCTCTGGAGGAAGCTCTTCAGGATCATCTGGATCGTCAAATTCCTCTGGATCATCGGATTCGTCTAGCTCATCAGGGTCATCAGGCTCATCCGGTTCTTCGGGCGAATCTTCCGCAACAAGTTCCGGAAGTACCGGCGCCTCAGCTTCCAGCGGAGGAATTGTCGCTGCTATAAAATCCTTAATGACAAAATCTGGAAGCCTCACAGAAGACCCAAGGACCAATAGCTTAGTCGTCACAGATATCCCAGAGGCTTTTCCTTATATCGAACAGACTATCGCTAGGTTGGATGTCCGAATACCTCAAATCCTTATCGAAGTTGAGATGCTGGACGTTTCCAAAAATACTTCCGAACAGATAGGTGCCAAA
>JADFXT010000047.1:0-381 GCA_015233405.1 Candidatus Omnitrophota bacterium
GAGGTTAAGGCACAGAGACGTTTTGATCAATGTAAGGTCATTGCCGTAACGGCGGAAGCGAGGGTCGGTGACAGGGAAACCGCCACGCAACTAGGATTTGATGGCTATTTGCCTAAGCCGTTTGTAACAGCGGACTTGATCAAGGTCTTAAGCTTGATTGTCGTCAAGCAGAAAGGCGCCTTGGAGGCGTTAAATCCTGACGGGATTTTTGCTGGTATAAATATTCTTCTTGTTGAAGACAGCATTGAGAACGTGGAGCTCATGCTCGAGACATTTAAAATGTTAGGGTGCAACTGCACTTGCGCTTATAACGGGATACAGGCTCTAGACCTTCTTCAGGGGCATCAATATGATCTGTGTTTTATGGATATTCATATGCCT
>JADFXT010000047.1:518-954 GCA_015233405.1 Candidatus Omnitrophota bacterium
GGATACAATCAAGGATGCGATCAAAAAATACGCTTTGAAATCCAACCCCGCTTAAGTTTGCCTCCTGAACCGATCTCGCCTTAAGGAAAAGGGTTCTGCGCTCGCCTACAGGTGCTTAATCATAATGAAATTTTACTGGTGTCTTATATTATTTATGTTATATTTATCAAACTTATTGATGCTGTCTCTGGAGAGGTGGCAGAGCGGTTGAATGCGGCGGTCTTGAAAACCGTTGTGGACGCAAGTCCATCCTGAGTTCGAATCTCAGCCTCTCCGTTTAATAGAAAGATGCGCTAAGATTATGAAAACGAAAAGTTTACTTACAACGACACTGTTCTTATCCGTCATTTTCTTGCTCGCTTTATCGGGCTATGCCGCCGAGATAACCCGCGATGGCGTCGCGGAAGATTTTTATCCCAACGGCGCGGTCAACTCT
>JADFXT010000047.1:1086-1488 GCA_015233405.1 Candidatus Omnitrophota bacterium
TGAGAATGGTAAGCTTTATCTAGAAAAGAATTTTCATAATGACGCATTGGATGGCGAGGCCAAGGAATATTATGAGTCCGGACAATTAAAAAGTCTGGAGCATTATTCGGGTGATGATCTAAACGGTGAATGCCGGTATTATTTTCCTGACGGAAAATTAAAGTTCGTCATGAATTATGCCCGCGGCGTTCTTGTCGGTTCTAGCCAGGAATATTATCCTAACGGCAATATCAAAAGCGAAGTCAATTACACTAACGGCAAATGGGACGGACCCATAAAGGAATATGATCAATCCGGGAAACTGGAGCATGAGTGGACCTACAAAGACGGCATTCGGGAAGGCAAGTCCAAGATCTATTATCCTGAAGGCAAGGTCAAGTGGGAGGCGGATTTCAAGGATGA
>JADFXT010000047.1:1612-2066 GCA_015233405.1 Candidatus Omnitrophota bacterium
TGTTTACAAGAACGATCTAAAGGATGGGCCGGCTAAGGAATTTTTTCCAGACGGGCGGATAAGCCTGGAGAAGCAATATAAAGAGGGGAAGCAAACGGGCCTTTCTAAAGAATATTATGATGATGGACGGCTCTGGTTAGCCCGGTCGTTCGATGACAGCAAGAACGGGACCTTGAAGGAATATTACCGCTCCGGCGAGCTGCGCCAGGAATGGAATGTGAAGAATGGTATTTTGGAAGGGCCCAGCAAGAGTTATTATCGGACCGGTGAACTGATGAGCGAAGAGGCTTATTCGGATGGCAAGAAAAATGGACTTTTCAAATATTATGGCCGGAACAAAGCCTTGTCTTACGAAGAGCTTTATAAGGATGATGTCCGGACTGACCGGAAAGTCTTTGGCCCGTCTTTTTAGTCCTCAAGAATTGGCAGGAATGCTTTAACTTATTTGTTGGCA
>JADFXT010000004.1 GCA_015233405.1 Candidatus Omnitrophota bacterium
GTTATACTCAATACGCCATTCTTCGATCTTGTCTTTTGCTTCCCGCATATCTAAGAAATAATTCTCATTTAAGAACTCATCACGGAATCTGCCATGAAATGATTCAGCATAGCAATTTTCGGTCGGCTTGCCTGGACGGATAAAGTCCAATTTAACGCCGTTACGATAAGCCCATTCATCCAGGACTTTTGAAATAAACTCCGGGCCGTTGTCTACGCGGATCGACTCCGGTAAGCCTTGCCTACTATCGGCCAGGCGATCGAGCACTCGGACAACTCTATGCCCAGGCAATGATGTGTCCGCTTCGACGGTTAAACATTCCCGGGAATAGGTATCGACAATGGACAGCGTCCTAAACTTCCGTCCACTCCATAATGAATCTTGAATGAAATCCATAGCCCACCGCTCATTCTGTTTAGTTGCCGGAGGCAACGGGTTACGCGTAACAGCCGCGAATTTCCGACGGCGGCGAATCCTTAATGATAATCCTTCAGCCCGGTAAATCCGTTCAGTCCGCTTATGGTTGACGATAAACCCTTCCCGCCGAATAAGCACATACAACCGGATGTGGCCGTAACGCCGGTGCTTCTCGGCAAGTTCTTTCAAGCGTTGCCGAATCCGGTCATTCAAAACGTTCGGCCAGGATTTATAACACATCACGGTCCGCGACACATTGACCAGAGAGCAGGCCCGCCGCTGTGACAAGCGGAACTGTTCAACCATCAGCAGCGCCGCTTGCTTCTTTGCTTTGGGCCTTAGAATTTTTTTGAGAGCACCGCCTTTAACGCCTGAATGTCCAGCGTCTGGTCAGCCACGATCTGCTTGAGCCGACGATTCTCATCCTCCAAGGTGCGCATCTTCTTTAAATCTGAAACTTCCAGGCCCGTATACTTGGCCTTCCACTTGTAAAATGTCGCATCTGAAATCCCGTGTTGTCGGCAAAGCTCCCCGGTCTTGGTTCCGGCTTCTGCTTCCTTGAGTACTGCAATGATCTGTTCTTCGGTGTGCCTTTTTGCCATGTCCAGCCTCCTTGTTTAGGTGTTTTACACCCAAGAGACTCTACTGGCAAGTGGCTTTAATTTCGGGGGTGGGGTCAGGGATACCAAACAATAATTCCTATAAAATATTGGTTTGAACTTTTCTTAGGGGCTTCTCCAAATTCTGATTATCCTATTTTTATCGGGTTTCTCTCACTACCTCTTATCTTAATAGGAATCATCAAGGGAGAAAGAAAGACAATCGCACCGTTTTTCTTTACAGGGCTTATTCTTTTGTTATTTAGTCTCGGGACCATAATTTCCATTCTCCTTTATTGTGTTTGGCCGCTCATGCAATACTACCGGCACCTTTTCTTTGCGATTCCGCTCATAAAATTATCCTTATGTTTTTTAGCTGGATTTGGCCTTGAAATATTATTCACAGGCTCAAAGTCTTCGCGTCCATCACTGACACTGGCCACTCTATTGTCAGGCCTTCTGATGCTTTTGTTATGCCTTGGATTATCAACCATGTCCGTGCACATGGCAAAAGCGAAAGAAATACTCCTTCATACGATCATGCAGGAATCTTCTACAAACAATATCCTGCTCCCCCTATTTCTTAAAATGCCTCTTAAGAAAATATTCTTGCAAGGGGCTATTTTTACTTTCATTTTCTCCATCATTTTCTTTATATTGTCAGCGCCTATTGCCAAAAAATATTTTAAGTTCATTCTTTATATTTTAATTCTTATTCATGTCATTAACATTGAATGTTACGCTTTTGACGAGAGTATGCGCCGATCATTTAAGCTCAGCAAAGATGAATACAACCTGTTTTATTTTGAGAAAATGCCTTTTCAAGTCAAGCGACAAGATGTCTCTATCAATTCGAATCTACAGTATAACTTTACGACCTCTAATCCACGATGCTTGCTCCTTTGCCAAAAGGAATTCTCCCCTTATGCGCGCTATAACCTAACAGATGCTTTATTACTCGACAATTTTCTATTTTCTTTATTTCGAACAGATACATGGCTAAAGCCGATCGATCAATTGTTTGAGGCCTATCATGGGAAACCCTTTTCAAACTCCATATTCATGGAAAAAAATTTTCAGATCATGGATTTTTTAAAAAATAAGCGCGCTCTTCACCCTTCTTTCTTAAAAATCACCGGTGTTTCTGAAGACACCCTGCAAGTTTTCTCCCAGGCGCATGAAGTCGAAAATGAAAGCTTATTAAAAACTTTATTGACCCATACAACCTATTCCGGCGATATTCTTTTTGTTTCTCCAACCAAAGAACAAAACAAGACCATCAAAAAAACAATAACTGACCTTTCACAAATCGACTTATCTGGTAACGAGCGACTATCTATTCCTTGCAATGTAAAAAATTTCTCGGCGAACACCTTAGAGGTTATCGTGAATATCGGGGAAATAAATTCTGCCTGGCTATATTACAGCGATGCCTGGCATCCTTTTTGGAAAGCAACCGTGAATAATCACCCCGTCGACATTTACAAATCCAACCTGGCGTATAAAGCCGTCCCGCTAGAAAAAGGCCTAAACGTTGTCAAATTTCATTTTGAGAACAAAATGCTTAGGTGGATTCTTATTCTTTTTGGCTTAAATGCGATGTTTTGGGTGGGATGGATATTTTATCGACTAGGAAGATTGTGCCTATTCGCCTCTTGACCCTCAGAGCCGGACAGAGGCCTACTTTTCTAAAACCAGAACTTTCCTGCCTTGAATCTTTAGCTTCCCTTTTACAAACAATTGAATGGCCCTTGGATACATCTTATGTTCAATGGCATGAATACGCGCTTCTAAGGATTCTAGCGGTTCTCCTTCTTTCACATCAAGCGCTTCCTGCATGATAATGGGCCCGTGGTCCATCTTGTCGTCGACAAAATGGACTGTCACGCCCGTCACTTTGGCGCCATAGGTGAAAGCGTCTTTAATGCCTTCGATTCCTTTAAAAGAAGGCAACAGCGACGGATGAATATTAATAACCTTGTCCGGGAATTCTTTGACGAAAAACGGCGTCAACAGTTTCATATATCCAGCTAAAACCACAAAATCAATATCATGTTCTTTAAGATAGATCACGATATCGCGGTCATAACTTTGCGGCGTTAGATAATCTTTAGCTTCGAGGCACAGCGTCGGAATACCAGCCTCTTCCGCCCTTTTAAGCGCATGGGCCTTGCGGCTGTTGGAAAAGACCAATGCCAATTCTGCCGAAATCTCTCCGTTTTTAACAGCGTCGATAATCGCTTGAAGATTAGAACCAAATCCTGATGCGAAGACTGCGAATTTCATAAGGCGTATCCTTTTTTAATTTGACTTCAATATATTATCCACATTTTTAGTGGTAAAGGCAAGCTGCCCCTTACGATTTTTCACAAAGCCCACAACGCCGACGATAGCGATCAAAAATCCCGCACCCAGCAAAATCCATAACTGTCCGATAAATTGCGACAGCCACGAGCTTAAAAGCATCGAAACCAAAAATGCGAAATGGATCACGATCTCGAGCGCGCTAAAAACCTTTCCCCGCATGGCTTCGTCGCTCACTAAATGCACGATGGTGTTCGAGGCGATGAAAACGGGCCCGATGACAAGCCCTAACACCGTAGCTAAGACCATAGTCAAAAAAACATTATGGATATTATGGACAAACAACGCGAAGCACATGAGCATCATCCCGCCGACGATCAAACAAAAGAAAATCACTTTATGCCACGCGAACTTCTTTCCATAACGGCCATAAAGGACCGCGCCTAAAAATAACCCCACGCCGAGGCAGACCGCCATGACCCCCAAATGTTTCGTGATGCTTTTAAACTCGTGCTGGATAAAAACGATCATCGTGACATACACCGCTCCCGCCGAGGCCAAAAGGATAAAAAGCATATTGATCACGAACCGGATGTCCTTTTGCTGGCGCAGATAAACTAACCCTTCTTTGATTTCCACCCAGACCGATTTGCGTTTTTCTTTGACCTGCTGCCAGATCTTTTCTTCCTTGAATTCTTTGATCTGTAACTTTAGCTGGCTAGGGAGCGCAATAAAGAAAATGATCGCGCCCGATATAAAAAATGTCAGCGAGTCAATAATAAAACCGTTTCGAGCGCCGAACCAGTCGATCAAAAATCCACCTAAGGCGCAACCCATGACAAAAGCGATCATTCCCGTCGTCGAGACAAGCGAGTTTGCGATCAAGAGCTCATCTTCTTGGACGATGTCCGGGATAATCGACATCTTGGCCGGCAGATAAAAACGGCTAAAGCAAAACACAAAGAAAACAATTATGTAAATGGGAATAAGCGACTTCCAGAAAAAAAAGATAAAGGGGATCAAAAGGACCAGAAGCCCGCGAAAAATATCACAAATAAAAAGGGTCAAACGCCGGTCCCACCGGTCGACAAAAACACCGGCAAAGGGTTGAATAATAAAAACAGGAATGATAGTAAAGGTGAGCAATTTAGCCAAAATGACCGGCGAGCCGGAGGCTTTTTCGTAAACTAGGCCGACCAGCGCCAATTGATGAATGCGGTCACCGAATTGCGAAATAAGTTGGGCAAACCACAGACGCTGAAAATTACGATTACGGGAATGGGTGAGAAACTCGAGAATTTTCACTAAACGGCCTTAAACTGGTGGAATTACAAACGCAACTGAAATAAAAAGCCGACGAGAGGAATCGAACCCCCGGCCCGCGCTTTACGAAAGCGCTGCTCTACCATCTGAGCTACGTCGGCGTAATCTACCGCTAAATCTTTTCGAGAGAAGATTGCGCCGTACCCAGTTTTCCTTTTAAAACCTTTAGAGGAAACAGGGTCGGCAAATAACCATCTTCAAAGAACATGCCGTTACCCAGTTTTCCTTTTAAAACCTTCAGAGGAAACAGGGCCTGCCCTGCGAAGCTGAACATATGAAAAATTCAGCGAAGCATGGGTCGGCAAATAGCCATCTTCAAAGAACCTGCCGTTACCCAGTTTTCCTTTAAAAACCTTCAGAGGAAACAGGGCCTGCCCTGCGAAGCTGAACATATGAAAAATTCAGCGAAGCATGGGTCGGCAAACAACCATCTTCAAAGAACCTGCCGTTACCCAGTTTCTTCTAAGAATTTTAAAAGGAAGACTGGGTCGGCGAATAACCATCTTCAGAGAACCTGCCGTTACCCAGTTTCTTCTAAGAATTTTAAAAGGAAAACTGGACCAGCAAAAACTCTTCTAATATGCAAACATCATAAACGAAAAATGCACAGATTCAAATATTTTTTTGCTTCAAATATTCCGGTAATTAAAAAATACTATTACGGAGCCGCGACCGCCATCAACAAAAAAAAGTAACTCGCCATAATCACTAGCCCCACGGGCACACCAAATTTCGCCCACTCGGAACTTTTGATCTTAAGTTTTCCTGCCGCAATAATATTGGGAATATTACCCGGAATCAACATCCCGCCGGAAATTAAGAGCCCCAAAAGGGCAGCCTTTATCTGTAACAATCCTAAACTCGGTCCTATTTCAGCAGCGGCGAGCGTCGCATTATCAAGAATCGCAGAAATCATATTGATCCAATAAAGCCCCTGATACGGAATATGCGAAATATACGCGTCGACGATCGGCTTAAATCCTTTTCCTAAAAAAACAAGCGCCAACACGAACAAATAAACTTTGGCGGCTCTAACCAATATACCTTTAACATCTTCTTCTCTGTCTTCCTCAAGGCCGTGCTTCTTTTGCCGCTTATCCGGCATTAAAATCATGCTTAAAATCCCGACAGCCAAAACTCCCGGAATAATATATTTCCATAACTGCTTCCATAAGAAAAAGAAATCCGCGAAATAAGGACCTTCTTTAAGTTTCGAGATAACGATCGTGGAAAGCGGCTCACCGATCGGCGTTAAAGCGGCGCCCAAGCCAATCGCAAAACACGCCAGAACAACAAAGACAATCTCATGTTTCCTGTCGAGCGTCAGCGATGTGATGATCTCAACTAGAACAAGCGCAGCAATGATGGCGGTTATCACGCTCGATAAAAGCCCGAGAAGAATGATAATGAAGAAAGTAAATAATTTTAAGCCAATTGTATCCGCTATTTGATTGACGTGACGCGCAATAGGTTTTTGTAACGCTTTAAATAAAAATCCCGCGATCAACACCGCCAAGGTTATTTTAATCGGTTCAATCAACGCCTCTGTTATTAAAGATTTCCCCCATTGAGATGTGATCGTAACCGCTACACAGCCCATCACAAAAAGAAAAATCTCGAGCTCCTCCTCAACCTTTTTGACGAAGAAAGGAACAAATAAAACAACTGCTAATATGATAGCTAATCCTACAAACACCGCGATCAATCTCCTTGGTAAAACTTCTGGACTTATTATACGCAAATTCCGCAAAATGAAACAAAAAAGAGGGAGTTACGAGAACCCCCTCTTTTTATATGGTGCCGAGACCCAGAATTGAACTGGGGACACAAGGCTTTTCAGGCCTCTGCTCTACCAACTGAGCTATCTCGGCGTCATTTACTACTAAATCTTTTCTAGAAAAAACTATGCCGTTACCCAGTTTTCCTTTAAAAAATTGAGCGAAGCATGGGTCGGCGTATCAAATATCTTTTAAAAAATTTTCCTCATTGAATTAACAAGATCTTCTGCAAAGGCGGATAAATTGTAATGGAGAGCTTTTTGATTGTCAAGAGAAGAAACTTACCCTTGGGGACTCTCTATCTACTTATTTAAATGATTGCTGATCTTCACATAAATATCTTGTGCCAAGGACACTTTAGGAAGCCCAAGCTTTCGCGCTTTGATGCTGAGCTTAACCGCATTCTTGCCAGACTGTGTCACCGTTGCCGTAATCTTTGCGCCGGAAACTGTAGCCTGAATGGTCCCTTGAGCATGGTCCTCTTCCTGAATGACCCCCATAATAGAGATAACCTCGACAGAAGCATCCCAAACCGCGCTTTGTTCATTCTCGAGAATGCCTTCAAAAGTATCGGGGCTCGCGGCATATCCTCCGACGGCACCAACGGCGCCAACGGCTAGCCACACACAGCCGCTCAAGAGAAATATCAAGGGAACACATAAAACTTTTGCCCAAAGGCTCCGAGAAACCGATATTGCTTTCAAGGAACTCCTCCTTATTTAAGGCCCTGTTTATCCTAAGCAGGGTTTCGTGCCATGATTGGCTTTTTTAGACCGCCAGCTCAATTTTCCACGTCGTTTTCTTTTACTCATAATAACATCCTTCCTTTATTTGGAATATAATATTTTAAATTTTTTAGAGATTGTTATATACAATATCAGGAGAAAATGCAACAAAAAAGTCTCTCCCGCCATTTTAAAACTAACAGCCGACCGCTGAAACATTCAACTCATCAACGATTTTGGCAACGTCTAAAACATAAGAAACGATTTTAAACGGTTTAGATAAAATAAGTTCGTCTTGGGTACTCGATCCCGTAGCGACGGCAACGGTCTTGACCAAGGCATTATGGCCGGTCTCGACATCCACCGTCATGTCCCCGACAAAAACAGCTTCGTCGGGCTTGAGGGAAAATTTTTGAAGGATCTGTGCCAGGATCTCGCCGTCAGGCTTTTGGCGTTTGACCATATCGCCAGAAACAACATACTGAAAATAATCCTGAATTTTAAGATGATGTAAAATCACCTGCGTCGACCACTGCGGCCGGTTGGTCGCCACCGCCAATAAAAGCCCGCGCTCTTTTAATATCTTAAGAAGGTCTTTGGCTCCAGGCATAAATTTCGTCCCGGATTTCAAAGACCGTTTATGATGCTGTCGGTAAATCGCGATGATCTTATCAACGTCCTCAGGCTTCACGAAACGGCTCATCAAATTCCGCTCACCCCAACCCACGCTTCGCTGAATCGTTTCATCATCCGCCGGAGGATATCCTAAAGTTTTAAGCGCATAATTGAGGCTCTCACAAACAGCCTTATAGGCATTCACGATGGTTCCGTCGAGGTCGAAGATGACAAGCTTGATTGTGGACATATTCATTTTATTGACCGGGTGTTCGCTCTTCTAAACCCTGCCCCTTGATGATTATTTCTGCTGGCTAACGATAAAAAGCATCAGCATGCCGCCTAAGGCAAAGATCATGCCTATCGCGCCTCTAAACAAGATGACCACATCTTGCCACCACAAGAGGACGAGCATAATGCCAAAAATCAGGATGAGATTCCCGGCGAGAAATAATAAAAATTTTTTGTAATTGTTTTGGTCTGACATAAAATTACCTTTTTGAAAAATTCGAATACCGAAATACGAAATAAATTCCAAACCCGAAATCCCAAATGGTGTCTTTTATTTTTGGGGATTTCAGATTTGTTTCGAATTTCACATTTCGGATTTCGTGCTTGAAGATCCCTCCGGCTTTGTCTTCCAGCGCTTATGCATCCAGCCCCATTCATGAGGGTATTTACGAATATAACGCTCAATAATTTGTGTGATCTTTGCCGTATTGACCAAAAGCGTTTCGTCCTCGGTCTTTCCGGATATTAATTCCAATGGCGGCTCAATAATGACCCGGTGGAAATCTCCCTTTTCCCGAATAATGAACATCGGCAAAATGACGGCTTGGGTCCTTAAAGAAAAAACAACCGGGCCCGTGCCGGTGGCCGCTTTCTCGCCGAAGAAATCCACAAAAACCCCGCTGCCGTTGCCAAAATTCTGGTCGAGAAGAATAAACAATAGTTCATTATTGCGCAAGGCTTTCAGACAACTGGTCACGCACTCTCTGCGGGGAACCGCATAAATCGTTTTCAATCCTTCTTCAGTCCGGCGCCTCAACAGATCTGCCTCCAATTTCTCGTCGCGCGCCGGGCGGATAATCGCGTTAACCGCATATCCTTTTTTGGCCAGAGAAAACATCAACAAAGGAAAATTTCCAAAATGCGCCGTGACAATTATAACCCCACGGCCTTTGGCCACGGCTTGGTCCAAATACTCTAAGCCTTCATACTGGACCTTTTTTCCCAACATCTTGGGATGAGCCATAAAAAATAACATCTCGACCATGCCCAGCCCAAAATGATCGAAACAGCGACGGATAATCTGCTTGATTTCTTTCTCGGACTTTTCTTTACCGAAAGCGATATGCAGGCTTTCTTCGGCAATACGCCTTTGACGGATCATAAAAACAAAACCGATCTTAAGGAACACAAACGTGATCCCCCGCATGATAGAATAGGGCACCCAACGGAAGAACCATCCGAAAAAATATAGAGCATTGCGGGCCAAAGCCCTCTGAAAACTTCTGACTATTTTCTTTGAATCCATAAAAGTTTTTTCCTATTGGCAGAACGACGATGACTTCCCTCTAAAAACGGTAATATGTTAACATAAACCTGAATTTCTCCATAGAAATTTTCTTTTAAAAGAATTACGGTCGCCCGTTTTTTAAAACATTGGCCTGGTCGATAAGCATTGGGAAACGTTTATCTTTTGGGTACAACTTCGCTGCGTCCTGCCAAAGGCTAATAGCCTTATCATATTCTTTGAGATTGGCTAAAAATTTTCCAAGACTAATCAAGGCTTCTTTATTTTTGGGATCAAGTTTTAAGGCCTTGGAAAAAAACTCAAAAGACATCTTCAGATAATTTCTCAGCGCAAACATATTGCCAATATCCACAAGAAGCGGGACATCGTCGCTGTGCGCCAACAATTCTTGGGCCGATTGCACCACCAAATCCGGTTCTTTTCTTAGAAATTGGGTCTCCATCAGAAAAACCCACGTCAAACGATCTTTAGGCGCGATATTCAAATTTTCCCTGCATAATCTTTCCGCGTCGAGATATTTTTCTTGCCGATGATATATTTGAATCAAACCATAACGACCTTCTAACCCTAGAGGATCAAAATGAATTGACTGATAAAACGCCTTTTGCGCATCATTTTGTCGCCCTTGTTTCATATAGGCAGCGCCCAAATTATTACACACAACCGCTGAAGAAGGATAAAACTCCAAGGCCTTTTTAAAATATTTTATCGCCTTGTCCGGATCATTCTCGCCGAGCTCGATTAATCCCAGATTAGAAAGCGCCTGCCAATCGGTCGGACGGTTTTCTAAGGATCTCGAGAAATATTCTTTAGCGAGTTCAAGATTTTTCTCTTCAAGATAGGCGCCGGCAAGCCAAAAATTAATACTTTTATAATTAGGAACCTGTTTTAACCAATATAACGAATAACTCTTAGGGGTTTTCCAAACCTCATTCATGGCGCGTGAAATAAACAAAAAAGATAAAGCAAGGAAAATTATAACAGTCAGTCCTAGAATTTTTGACCGTTTTTGATAAAGCCACAAACAGGACATCGCTAAAAGAGCAAAAAATCCTATCGACGGAAAAAATAACCAGTGCGGCTCAATGGTCAGTCCGGATTGAGACCGGATAAAACAACCTATCGTCACCGGCACTATCCCGATCATAAGCATCGCCCAACTCCAACCGGCGAACATAGACCGTTGGCGAAGATAAAAAAACAAATAGACGGCTGCTATCGCTAAAGCTACAAATCCCAAATTCCATAATAATAGATGGTCTCGCACCGGCCAAGTCAGCCAAAAAAGGACAATATTATGAGGGAAAACCAGATTGGAGAAATACCAAAAAATCAACTTTAAGAAAGTGGCGATATACTCAAACAAATTAATATGTAAGACGGGGATCTTATCAATTAAAGAGCCCTGCACACTGGAAAACTTAAAACGAAAAAGGAGCTGCAACACAAATAAAAGAAAATAATACCGGCAGGCTTTTAAACTTTCTAGAAACGATTTCTTCTTTAAGATCCAGAAAGTCGCCAACAAATACAACGGCAAGATCATTGCGGATTCATGACACAGGCAGGCGCTACAGTAAGCTAATAGAGCCAACACATCATAACGGAAAGACCTTGTGGGAGTTTTTCTTGCCTTTAGAAAGAACGCTAGCGCTATAATTTGAAATAAAAACTGAACGGCAAAAACATTGGTCGTAATATAATTGACGACAAAACCATTCATGGGATGGACCAGAAAAAAAAGGCTGCCTAAGAAAGCCAAAATCCTTTTGCCCGTCACATCAAGCCAAAAGAAAAAGAGTGCCAACCCGCAAAGATAAAATAAAAATAAATTAAATGTATGATACCCAAATGGATTCTCTCGAAAGAGCGGATAACAAAGACTGGGCAAGATATCAACAACCGGACGATAGAATTCCTTAGACCAGTTCTGCGTTTCGTCGGAGAAACTCCTCTCCGGAAGAAAACTTTGAGAAAGATATTTCAGATTTTGGGCCTTAGGATTCTTTAAAAGAAGCGAAATATCGTCCATCATAAAGGCGTTATGAAGGCTGTTAGAATAGCATAGGATGGCCGCCAACAAAAGCACGGCCGCGATGATGGCATTTTGAACGGGTCCCCGACGGGTCATTGAACTGAAAGGAATTTTCATTTAATTCGGACGTTTCCTTGTACTTATCATCCCTAGAATAACATAGCCCACGCACAACCAGGCAAAAAGGTCTCCGAATTTTGTATAAAAAGTCTTTAAAGAATTTAAACTGACACTCTGGGCCGCAAAGCCTTGAACATAGGTCATTTTGCCATTTTTATCCGTAACCGCTTTGACCACTTTTCCCAAGGGATTGATAAAACAGCTCACGCCTGTATTAGCTGCGCGGACAACCATCTTTCGATTCTCGACGGCACGAAAGACGCTTTCCTCAAGATGCAAAAACGGCGCTTGCGTGTCTTTAAACCAGTCGTCATTCGTGATATTAATCAAAACTTGTGCGCCGTTGTTGACAAACGCGCGAGATAAACCCGGCGAGCTGTCTTCAAAACAAATCAAGACGGAAAATCGACGGGCTCCCTTAAGATCAAAAACAGTAAATTCTTTTCCTGGAGTAAAATCGTCAATCGGGACGACATATTTTAAGAAAGGGAATATCCGTCGATACGGAATATATTCGCCGTACGGGACGAGTTTAAGCTTATCATATCTTTTAACGGTCTGTCCTTCCTGGGACAGTAAAAGCGCGGAATTATAATAAATTCTTTCATCTTCACTAACAACCGCTCCCAACAAAAGAGGGATTTTCTCCTCGGATGCGAATCCTTTGACCTGCGTAAAAAGTTCCTCTTCTTCCGGAAGAACGCCAGGAACAGCCGATTCCGGCCAGATAATTAGCTCAGGATGAGACGTTAAAGACTGTCGGCTTAATGAAATCTGGTTTTGAATAATATGGTCCCATGCGGCAACGCGCCATCGCTCCGTTAATCCAACCGAAGGCTGGATAATAGCAATTTTTATATTTCCCGTCGGAGTGATCCGGCATTTAAGCCGATATTGACCATAGCCTAACGCGAGGCCCAGGCAGACAACGACCGTCACGATGGCTGTCCATCTTTGAGAAATCTTTTCGCGCGAAAATAAAGATTCTTTAATGCCGATATTGATGAGCACGATCAAAAAAGACACGCCATACATGCCAGTGATATCGGAGATCTGAATGGCTGGCAAATTTTTATACTGGGACAATCCCAAAGACGCCCAACTCATCCCGGAGATCAAATGTGCCCGGGCGAATTCCAAAACCACCCAAGCAGCAGGAATAAGAAAAAGTTTCCAAAAAGATTTTTGTTTCTGAAAAAAACTCGTCGCCAGGCCAAAGAGGCCAAAAAAGATGGCAAAATAACAGGAAAGAATGACAGCGCCTAAAAACGTCACATAACATAACCAATAAAACGTAAACCCAAAAAAGATAAACCCGCAAAAATAGCCGATACGAAATGAATCTTTAAGAGATTTCCCGTCGATAGAAAATAAAAACGGGATGAGCCCGACCCATGCCAAAGCCCAAAAATCCGTTTTGGGAAAAGCCAGGATCAACAGGATGGAAGAAATGCCCGCAAGCAATCCGCTTCGGGATTTAAAGAATTTTAGGAAAGAGATCATCGTATCAATGCGCCCCTTAATGGGAGAGTCAATCTCTTAGGAAACGATGCGTCGTCGGGCCAACACAATCCGTCCTGCCAAAAAGGTCACGGCAGAAACGATTCCCACACCCAAAAGACCGGCAATGATAGTTGAATAACCCGTCTGATGAATAAACGCCGTTTGATAATCCGGGAAAAGAACGGGCGTGTTCCATCCAGAAAATTGCTTAAAAGAAAGCGTCCCTGCTACCCATTCAAGTCCGTCGGGCAAACGGCTGGCAAACGGGCTTAAACTTGCCGCCATGATAGCTAAGGCGAAACTTCCCGCGGCAAAAGTTTTTTCCTTTAAATAAAACGATTTAAACGCCGATACAACTAAAACAGTCAGGATGGATTCCCCTAAACCAATCAAAAGATGGACAGAAAGCATTGCAGGCAAAACTTTATTTAAAGCAACGACACCCGAAAATGCCACTTCAAACGAACAGGCCACAGCGCCTAAGATAACTGACATCAAAGCACCCAACCCGAGAGCCAAAGGTCTGGAAACACCTTTTTGTGTCATACGGTTTAAAAGAAATCCGGCTAATCCAGCGCCGAGAAAGGCCATATTAATAATGTTAGCTCCTAAGGCATTGACGCCACCGTCGCCGAACAAAACCGCCTGCACCGCCAGGACAATCGTCATCGCCAAGACAGCAAACGGCACACCCAGAAAACTAACGGCCAGCATCGCGCCGACCAAATGGCCCGAGGTTCCGTTTAAAACAGGATAATTCAGCATCTGTAAGGCAAAGACCAAAGCCGCAATGGCAGAAAATTTCACCGCTGAAGGCTTTTGTTCTTGCCGACGGGCATAATACGCCGCTAACCCTACACCAACAACGCCAACACTCAGAGTAACAGGGCAAACTTGCCCATGTAACATGGAACTTGGAATATGCATCTTGACTCCTTTGGTATTTTTAATTTTTCTCTTTTATTTTTTAATAAATTTTAACGCCCACAGCATTTCTTATATTTTTTACCACTGCCGCACGGGCAAGGATCATTACGCCCGACTTTGGGTCCTTCTTTATGATACGGCGTTTGCTTCACAGGCTCTAATTGTTCCTCTTCTTCCCCAGACCCGCCGTATTCTGATGCGATCTGTTGCGGCATCGGCCTGGACATCCCGGAAACCTCGTCGTGAATCAATTTTTGCGGCAAAGACCCGAAGACGCTCTTGACCTGGCGTTTCGGCCCGGCAGATTGCACCTTAAAAATAATCTCCGCCACTTCCTGGTTAATGGAATAATACATCTCCTCGAACATTTGAAAGCCTTCTTTTTTATATTCCACCAACGGGTCGCGCTGGGCAAAAGAACGTAAACCGATCCCTTCCTTCATCTGATCCATCGCATACAAATGGTCTTTCCATTTCGAATCGATGGTGTGGAGCAAAAGCATCCGCTCGACTTGACGAAGCTGGTCGGCGCCCATCTCTTTTTCTTTTTCTGTATAAAGCGCCAATAGAATTTCTAAAAGTTTTTCTTTTAAATCTTCAGGAGAAAGAGCTAAAAGCTCATCCTTTTTCTGAGTAACATCCAAATTGAATTTTTGTTTTAAGGCGAGGACAAATCCCTCGACGCGAACATCCGCATCATCTTGATTGTCGGAAGAAACATGCTGTGTCACGACGGCGTTGATGCCTTCGGTAATAGCCTCAATAATCATATCTTTGACATCCATGCTTTCCAAGACGGCCCGGCGCATGTCATAAATGACTTCCCGTTGACGGTTCATGACGTCGTCGTATTCTAGCAAATGTTTTCTGATCTCAAAGTTATGCGATTCGACCCTTTTCTGCGCCGTTTCAATAGAACGGCTTAATAATGAATGCTCCAAAACTTGCCCTTCTTCCATCCCTAAAGTGTTCATGACGCCGATAATTCTGTCGGAGGCAAAAAGCCGCATCAGATCATCCTCGAGCGAAACATAAAACCTCGATGAACCCGGGTCGCCCTGACGTCCTTGACGTCCGCGTAACTGATTATCAATACGACGAGACTCATGGCGTTCGGTCCCCAGAACATGGAGCCCGCCTAAGCCAACAACCTTGGCATGCTCTTCTTTGGTCTGCTGGCGAAATTGCGCGATAAATGTCTTGGTCTTTTCTTCCAGCTCTTCTTTATTCTTTGGGTCTTCCAATTTTTGCTGCGCCAGGCTCTTGGCCAAGAATTCCGCGTTCCCGCCGAGGAGAATATCCGTACCACGGCCCGCCATGTTGGTCGCGATGGTGACCGCTTTATACCGCCCAGCCTGCGCGATGATCTGGGCCTCCATCTCATGATATTTAGCGTTTAAAACTTTATGGGCAATGCCACGCTGGGTCAACAGCTTGGACAAAACCTCAGACTTTTCAATAGAAATCGTACCGACTAAGACCGGCTGACCTTTTGCGTTACACTCTGCGATCTCATCGGTCACGGCCTTGAATTTTTCCTTAACGCTGCGATAAACAGCGTCGGGATAATTGTTGCGCTGCAACTTCTTATTTGTCGGAATCACAACCGTGTCCAACTTATAGATCTGCGCGAACTCCGCAGCTTCCGTATAAGCCGTACCGGTCATCCCGGAGAGTTTTTCATAAAGACGAAAATAATTCTGGAACGTGATGGTCGCGAGCGTCTGATTTTCCCGCTCGATCTTAATGCCTTCCTTAGACTCAACGGCCTGATGAAGCCCGTCGGACCATCGGCGGCCGGGCATCAAACGCCCGGTAAACTCGTCGACAATAATCACTTCGCCCTCTTTAACCACATATTCCACATCACGCTTAAAAAACTCATGGGCCTTGATGGCCTGCAAAATGTGATGGCGGTATTCAATGGTTTCCATGTCGTGAAGGTTTGCAATCCCAAAAAGTTTTGCGGCCTTTTCTTCCCCTTTTTCCGTCATGGAAATGGACTTGGCTTTTTCATCGGCCAGATAATCGTACCCTTCGCCTAAATTCACCCCACTATGTTTGGCCTGGATTTCATCCCCTTCGGTAATTCGTTTTCCTTTTAACTGCCTAGCGATATCATTGGCCCGGTAATATTTGTCCGTAGATTCCTCCGCCGGCCCGGAAATGATCAAAGGCGTCCTGGCCTCGTCAATCAAAATACTATCAACCTCGTCGACAATCGCAAAATGATGCGGCCGCTGGACCATGTGTTCTTTAAAATTGACCATGTTATCCCGCAGATAATCAAACCCGTATTCGTTATTCGTCCCATAGGTGATGTCACAACCATATTCCGCTTGACGCTCTTCCGGCATCATATCGTGCTGGATAACCCCGACGGTAAGGCCTAAAAATTCATAAATCGGCCCCATCCATTCCCGGTCGCGCTTGGCCAAATAATCGTTAACGGTAACCACATGCACACCTTCTCCGGTCAAGGCGTTTAAATACGCTGCCAGCGTCGCTACAAGCGTTTTACCTTCACCGGTGGTCATCTCCGAGATACATCCGCTATGAAGGACCATACCGCCTAAAAGCTGGACGTCAAAATGCCGCATATTAAGCGCACGTTTCCCCGCCTCACGCACAACCGCAAAGGCTTCAGGCAACATATCGTCGAGGACTTTCTTCTTGGCCTGCTTTAAAGTCTCTTTGGCTTTATCGATCTGAAGGTTCAAATCATCTTTTTCTTCATAAGATTTGGCTTCTCGAAGAAGACTCTTAAGCCTCGCCAATTCTTCCTTTTCCGGTTTGACCGCCTCTTCATACTTTAGTTTAAAAACGCCCGTTTTTTCTCTCAATTGCTCGTTAGACAATTTGCTGATCGTCTCTTCCATCCCGTTGATTTGAGAAACAACGCTGGAGAGCCTTTTTAATAACCCGACCGACGGCAACGGCATTTCATGATTTAAATGGATCGTGACCGGAGGTTTTAATCCATCGATAAATTTCTGGGCGGAACTGATGACTTGTTTGCGAATTAGAAAATCTAACATGTATTTTCCTTTGGTATGTAGGGGCGGGTCTTGTGCCTGCCCTTTATCGGGCGCCCACAAGGGGCGCCCCTACGGTATCTATTTTTTCGTCTTTAAGAACGCCTCCATAAACATGTCCAAATCTCCATCCATGACCTTAGCCACATTGCCCGTTTCTACGTCGGTGCGGTGATCCTTGACCATACTATAGGGGTGCATGACGTAAGAGCGGATCTGACTGCCCCACTCGATCTTCTGCTTCTGGCCATATTCCTTGGACATCTTCTCGTCCTGCTCTTTACGCTTAAGCTCATAAAGCCGCGCGCGTAAAATTTTCATTGCGGTCTGGCGGTTCTGCAACTGTGAGCGCTCGTTCTGGCACTGGACCACAATTCCCGTCGGTAAGTGCGTCATGCGCACCGCAGAATCTGTTGTGTTAACGCTTTGTCCTCCCGGGCCTGAAGAACGAAAAATATCAATGCGTAAATCGCTGGGATTCACTTCCACTTCAACATCGTCTTCAATTTCCGGAATAACATCGACGGAAGCAAACGATGTGTGCCGGCGCTTATTAGAATCAAACGGTGAAATCCTGACTAACCGATGCACGCCTTTTTCACTTTTCAAATACCCGTAAACCATATCGCCTTCAATACTTAAAGTGACATTCTTAATGCCTGCGCCTTCACCGGCTAAAATATCGAGCGTGCTGACCTTGTAACCCTTGCTATCCGCCCAGCGGGTGTACATTCGTAAGAGCATATTGCTCCAATCGCAAGATTCCGTTCCGCCGGCACCAGCATTGATACTTAAAATCGCGTTATTCTTATCAAACGGCCCGCTTAATAAGCTTTGGGTTTCTAGTGTCGCCACATCTTTTTGAAGGCTGCCAAGCTCACTATCAATCTGGGACAGCAGGGCGTCATCACCGTCGGCAAGTTCAGCTAATTCTTTTAAGTCCGCAACCTTCTTTAAACTGTTCTCAAAAGGCTCCAGGCAACCTTTCAGATATTTCATTTCCTTCATCAGTTTATTGGATTTAGAGGAATCATCCCAGAAATTCGGCTGGTTCATGGCCTCCTGAATAGAGGCTACCGCTTTTTCCTTTTCAGGCAGGTCAAAGAAACCCCCTAAGCTGGTGGAGTTTCTCTTCAATATCGACGACTTTATTTTTAATATCAGCGAGCATGATAGAAATTATCCCATTAAAAAAATATTTGGTCGGTATTATAACATAGAGGAAGGCAAATGCAATAGAATTGCAGAGTGTCTGGGAGGATAAACCATGAAAAAAATGCCTCTTTAAACTTTAAGAACTAGGCTTTTCGTCTTGGGATGGGTCAGCCAGTCCTAAAAGCTGAAAAACATTAGCTATAGGCGCCACATTAATAATGACCGGGGTGAAACCAGAGACGTTCTTTAAGCTTTCCAAGCTCATTTTAGGATTAAATTTAATCGGCGAACCCTTTTTTTCAATGGTCAAATTCTTCGAGTTTAAGTCGATACCACCATTGGTCCGCTCATCGCTTGTTGACATTGCCCGGTCTTTTTTATTCCAAGTAAGATTATATTTTGACTTATCAACATCATTCAAACGAATCCCACCAGTCCCATCGTTAAACTCTTCATCAAGAGCCCTCATCATAGTGGCGAATTCCCCTTCTTGAATATTATGGCCTTTCCATCCCACCCAGTTGCTGACTTCTTCCCAAGTTAAACCATTTGCCCCAGGAATAACATCAAATTGTGCTTTTAAGGCTCGCCGGATAAGAACATATTTGGCCATATAGCTTTCGTCAATACCCTTGCTGTTTGCATAGGCCTGTAACTGAGCAATGGTTATTTTACCGGCCATAAGTTCGTTCTCCATAAAGTTTACTATCTTCTCAAAATAGCCGCTCGCGTCGTGTGGCAAATATTTCGGACCAGCAGGGGCTTGTTCAAAAGCAACATCCTCGCCTGCATATCCTCTCAAATCTGGGGCAGCAGCGACTTGTTCGCCTAAATGGAATATTGCATTAATGATATTTATAAGCCGTCCCTGCCTTTTCTCATAACCAGCCTTTATTTCTGGCGAGGCTTTTGTCTCTTTATCTAAAATATCAAAAGAGCTTTGAACAGCTTCATTTAACGCCCCAAGTTTTTTTAGAAGAAGATTTCTCTGGTTAACCAAATCTTCCATTTTCTTTTGTTCTTCTGAAAGTAATTCTATATTTTTAGCTTTCTTTTTACCTCCCAACTCAATCATCTGCTCATATGCCCATATGCTTGTTTGAACATTAGCTGCTTTTCGCACAAGAGTATCAAATTGATCCTGGTAATTTTTAAGATTTCGCTCATAGGTCATGAGCACGACCGTATCCCCTCCCGTGCTCACAATCATACCGGTTTGAGCATTAATCCGTTCAATGGCAGCGGACATATCGTCTTCTGCGGTCTTAATAACATCCAATACCTTTTGAATCTGGGCTAACTCTTCTAAAACTCTTTCTTCTGCTGCTACCAAGTCTAAATTATTTATAATAACGTATTGGGATTTTTTCGTTTGTCTCGCTAAAGCAATGTCTTTTAATTTCTTTTGTATCGGCCCAATTTCTGCTTTTATCTGCGCAACATTTGTTTTGATGATCGCCAAAGAGTCTCTGACGATTTCTTTATCTTTCTCGGATCCGTCGCCCTCAAGAAACTTGCTGGAGTCAATAAACTTATATCCATCTTCAACCCGCAAGATTCCAGCATGCAACAGACCTAATGTACTATTAAAAATATTTTCGTCATCAAACGTAAACATGACGAGCGCGTTTCCATTTTCTGCAATAGTAGGCTGAATAACAAAACCATTATTAGCTGAATCTTGCGAAGCGCCATATAAAGATGCCATGAGGGCTCCCAATGCCACCATACTAGACAGTTTGATAATGACCGTTGTCATAGCGGCATCAGCAAGATTCAATTCCATTGTGCGGCCTGTATACCGCGGAATAAAACTCATCTGATAATTTCTTTGAAGGCCTTTCTGAGGAGCCGTTAATTTCACGACTTGAGGAGGCGCCAGAGGAGCTTTACCCGCCGTCAATTCTTCAGTGCGGGTTTGTGTAAATGGATTCAGAGTCACAAAAGCATCACTATTCACCCCGGTTAGAGGAACATTCAGCTCCTCATGATCCGCTATCATGGCCTTGTCCATCTCAAAAGTTGCCTTCTCTAATTGTTGTTGGTATTTTGCATTGATTTGAATAATATTATCAGTTTTTACATTAAAATTCCTCAAGGTGTTCAACCATTCGTTCAAAATTTTCAGAATATTCCCGTTTCTTTTTAAGATAAATTGAGCATGGGCAATGGCCTCTAAATTCTGAGGTTTCTTCTTAAGCGCGTCCTGTAAATCTGTTTGTGCATACTGCGTAAGCAATTGATAGATTGGAAGTGTTTTATTAATTGAAAGTACGACTTGCTTAACAGCTTCAAGTGTCTGGGCTGCAGAAGGATCAAGACTTTTAGACAACTTCTCAATGATCTTAACAATCTCTGTTTGTTCATCATTGACAATTTTTAATCCATCTTTAATCATGGCCAAATGTTGCGTAATAGAATCCCGTGCTTGTTGAAGTGCATCTGCTGTCATCGCCGTCCCGTTGAGATTGATAGCATTCAACTGGTTTTGAATAACCAAAACATTATTTGTTATATCATTAATGGCATTGTTAATAATCACTAAAGAATCCCGAAGCTTTTGTTTATCCCCGTCGGACCCTCCATCAATAATCTTCCACTTGATAAGATCATCCGCATCCCAAATAAGCTTAACGGCGGTGCCCAGCAACTCTCCTGTCCGGTTAAAAAGACTGTCTGCGGTAGAATTATTGGGGTTCAAAATATATGGCTCTACCTGTGATTGTAAGGGCGGCAACGGATTAGAAGAAAAGCTTCCCGACGTACTTGTAGTTAATAGACTAACAACTACTCCTGTAATAAGGAAAGCAATTTGTGGCGCTGTCAACATGGCTGCGTCGTATTGAGTCCATCCAAAACCAGCAATATAAATAAACTGATTAGGGACAAGTGAAGCATATTGAACAGAATTTCCCTTGGACAATCTCGGCAAATTAAAAGACTGTTGACCGCCATGAGTTCTAGTCCACTTTTCATGCTCTTTTAACTTTGGCAAATATTCCGTAAGGTCTGCGATTCTTCCTTCAACGTCGGATCTCAACTGATTAGCCGCCTCTTGCACATTAGAATTTTTCAGTACAGGATCATTTAATCTTTTTAGAATATCTCGCAGCTTCTGAAGTTCAGTGGCAAGATGTTCAGATGACAAAGTGCCAGGGGCATCACTTTCAGTATTAATGACAGTAAAAATCGGTGCGACCTCTAAGCTAATTTCGTTAAAAACAATTCGCGGGGCCTGATTTTCAAGAAAATCCGCTGGACCACGCAATTGGGATGCATAGGACTCAGGAACCTCTCTTCCGGATCTTTCAATGGAATCAAGAATGGCTTTTATTTTATTATAAATTTCTCTAACCTGCTCGATAGTGCTCCTATCAAATGCCCCACTAGAAATAATATTCCTATACTCATTCGAAAGTTGAGTGAGCGGACCAGTATAAGGGTCGCTTGATTGCAGCATTATTTCATTCCCTCCAGGATTTTCACTTTGCTGGCCAAAAACCGTCGATACTCCGCCGGAAGCACCCAAGATTACGCCAACTAATGAAAAAAAGTAGGCTTTTGCAAGAAATGTTCTCCTAGCCATGGTTTTGTCGCGAGTCACAGACAGAGATTTTTCTGTAAATTTAAACTTTGCCCCACCAGAGAAATACTTTCTGGGAATCAAAGATTGCGTGACGGGGTCATACTCTTCCTTTATATAGTTATATGCGCCTTTCTTGAACGCTTCCAAATATCGGTTATAAATCTTCAGTTTCTCCTGCTTGTCCTTAATCTCAACACCGTTGGTTTTGTTCTGGTCCACATAAACCTTACCTAAAATACTTTCCTTTAAACTCTGCTTAAACCATGTGGCCAATATCATCGAATAATAAATTTGACGTAGCGGAGCAAAAGTCTTTCCGAAGTTCACTTCTTTCTCAAGTTCCGGAATGATGACTTCCTTAATAATAGCCGTGGCCATGGTTTGAGTGTTGGTCTTTGGCTTTGGAGCAATAGCTGACGGCTTTTGGCTAAGGGCAAAATAGTCTTCTTCCAACATGACTTTTAATTTTGCCTCGACCACAAATGCCGATGCCTGGCTTGCATCTTTTGTCGGGTTTTCATAAACAACCGCCTTATCCGGAATGATCCACACTTTATTCAGTGTATCGACCGGCACATCCGTCGAACCATACATTTGATAAGCCTTCTTGTAAATCTTATCCCAGAACTGTTTGCCGGTTTCTTTTTCCGGATTCATCAAGGAGCTCGTGATCTGCTTAAGCAAATAATCCTGCGCCAATAAATCCCGGCCCATTTCTGTCTCGCCAAATTTCAAAGGAACGATTCTATCGGGCTCTTTGGGATTTAAGTTCACCCACATATCGTCTTCCGGCGTGGTCAAGGATGCCAAAAAATATTTGATCAACCGGCTTGATTCATCCTTAAAAGCGTCTCCTTTTAAGCCAGACTGGGCGACATCCACAATAAAATCAAATTTAAGCGGATTATCCGGATAAATTTTGATGCCCTTAATAACTGCCGGATTAAAAGCTGGCGTCAATCCAATGGGCTGAATCACCGCTGTAGGAATAGCCTGCGCGTAAGATAACTGCGGAAGAATACTAAAATTGAGAGCAAAACTTATGATCAAGACCACATGGATGGCCTTGCCTACTCTATTATATCTACTGTTCTTTTTCTGGAAAGTCATGCTTCCCCCCTTTTGTTGGTCTTCAAATATGCCTAATACAAGTATACCCTATTTATTGGGAAAAACACCCTCCGAAGGAAGAAAAAAGGAAGCGTTTTCCGGAAAGTCAGCGACGAGGAAATAATTTCATTAAAAAAGAACCACAAAAGAAAATCGCGTAAAGACATTTTAAAACTGTTCTTTTCCTTCTTTTTCAACTTTTACCAATCATGGCGGCTAGGATGTTCTGTTCCTTGTTGAGCAAGATTTTCTTCCTACCGGTATGGTTACCAGCGTAACCGCCTAAGGAACCGTCAGATTTAATCACGCGATGACAAGGAATAATAACAGGATAGGGATTTTTCTTTAAGGCTTGCCCAACGGCACGCACCGCTTTGGGACAACCGATTTGTTTGGCGACCCACTGATAGGTCCGGGTCTCGCCCAAAGGGATTTTTAGGGTAGCCGAAAGGACCTTCCATTCAAATGCTGTCAATTTTTTAACTGATTTATTATTCAAGAGGATCCTTTCTCCCTTCTAATGATTCCTCAGATTCACTTTAAACAGTTTCTGATGATATAACTGGAACTCCAATTCCGGCCGGTGATAATCCTCTGAAATGGCTTCCCCGACCAGTTGCATATTGAAATATCTTCGCATGCGCAAGAAAGAAACCTTCTCATAGATTTTGTCCAATGCAATATAAGTATAATAAACGGGCCTATGCTGGCGCAGAGATCCTTCAACCTCTTTGATAAAATGCTCCGGCTTATCATATTCCAAAGGAAAATAACAAGTTTCACGATGCCCATAATACTGAATAAACGAAGAATCGTCTCTTGTTAAGATCAAGGCATTTGGTTCAGTGTTAGCCTGGACAAATAAAGCAAAATGTTTTTCTCCGTTATATTGATGACGGAACTCAAGCATCGGATACATCAACATGATCATGTTCCATACAAAATAGAGGATAAAAAATTTTGCCACTAGTCCATACTTCTCATGAAGAATAGCTAAAAAATAGGCGACAAATATATAAATAGGGATAATAACAACATCTAAATAACGTAAACAATAAAGATTGATATTCCCATAATAAAAGATCGACATGGTCCAAAGCAGCAAAAACACCGCCAGGAAATGTTTGCCTTTGCGGACCATTTCGATAATGCCTAAAATCAATAATACAAAAAGCGGGGTTGGAAGCCCCATGAATAAGTCTTCCAGAGCCATCTTCAAGATATAAGAAAATAAGCCGCGATATTCCATCGAGATTGATAACTGCTTGAAGGTATTATGGAGATAAGAAAAATATATTATGCCAATGCCTCCTAAAAGAGGCAAAGCAAATGAGCATAGAATTTTCCAATTAAATCTTTCTTTAGGGATAACGATCTTAAACGGACGAAATGAAAACTCCGGATAAAAATACAGTAAGAAATACAGCGGGATTGTTATCAAAATCGATTCCCTCACAGAAGCGGAAAGAACGTAGAGAAAACTGGCCAACGCTAACCACAGAGAGGATTCTTTTTTAACACCTCGACGGACAACAATATAAAATGACATCAGAAGAAAAAACAGGCTCATCCCATGCTCTTTGCCGTATGTATTGGGAGAAAAATAAAACGGCGTGAATGAAAGCAAGAGCGCCCCTAAGACCGCCTGGATCTCATTTTCAAAAAGCTCATAGATAAATAGAAACAACGCCACGATCGATAAGGCATGAAAAAGGATACTAGAAAATCTTGTGATAAAATCCGCATTAAAGCCAAACAAGTAGGCGGGAAAATATAGCATGGAATTAACGATCACGGCGCCATACCGGCCATTGGCCGCCGGCTGCAATTGGCCCGTCTGATAAGTTTTCTCTACAGCCTGGGCCAAAGCAACGCTATCGGCATGAAACAGCCCTTCATTAATGAAAAACAACCCCATAAAAAGATTGATCAAGAATAATGAAATGGCCGTCAATTTTAAAACCTGGTTCTTTTCTAAAGACATTAATTCCCCTTCAGTTGCCGGCAAGAACATGTTGCTGGCGCGGGTAATTTCAAGTAATCATTTAATTTTTGCTCTAAAATCTTTGACTCCGATTCATCAAGGCTTAAATCTAGAAATGGTTTAAAAACATGGTCGTCATTTTTCATAAAAACCAACCCATCAAAAACGACCCTCTCGGCGCATTCGTGGCAATCGTAGCTCGCCTCATAATGAAGGTGCATGTTTTTCAAATCTTTTATGAGAACAACCTTTTTTTGATACGTCCATTCTCCGACGAGCTCACTCAATTCCATCTGTTGAGCGGTCACCCGCAATTTCCTTTTTCCCCAGAGGGCCCATAATAAACCAAAAAATAAACAGAATAAGGGCAGCCCAAAAATAACCGCCGGGATAAGACTAAAATGAAGAATAAAAACAAACAATAGCGGCAAACCAAAAAGTAAGAGAAATGTCACAAGAAGAAAAGCCAGCCTTCCATGACGTTCTCGATAAAGAAAAATCAATTCGAGGAGACCTTCCTTTTCATTTATATGCGCGATCATTTTTTCTCCATTAAGGCAATTTAAAAGTCTTTTTCGCCCTGAGCTTGCGATGGTAGGTAATGGCAAATCGGTGTGCCTCATCGCGCACACGCTGGACTAACTTTAATGCCAGCGACTGCGCCGGGAGTTTTATCGAATCCCGTTTGCCCGGTAAAAAGATTTCCTCTTCCCTTTTCGCCAAAGACGCAATGGGAATGTCCACCTTAAGTTTCTTGAGCTCCTCGACCGCTGACGACAACTGGCCTTTGCCACCGTCAATTAAGACCAAATCCGGGAACGCCGCGCCTTCCTTTTTAAGCCTCGTATACCGACGGCGTACGACCTCAGCGATCATCTGGAAATCGTCAATACCGGTGACCGTCTTAATACGAAACCGCCGGTAATTATTTTTATCCGGTCGGCCGTTTAAAAAAGAGACCATAGACCCGACGGATTGTTGTCCATATATAGTTGAAATATCAAAAGCCTCGATTCTCTCGGGCGGGCGCGGCAAGGATAACGCACGCTCAAGCTGTTCGACTTCCTTAAAATAATTGGCGTCTTTCGTTCCGGAATAAAGCGCCCCAATGGCGCGCAACTGGTCACGAGTTTTCGCAGCCTGTTCATAGTCCTTATTTTGCGCGCAGTCCTCCATGGCGCGTTTTAAATCTCGATAAAGCTCGTCTTTTTTGCCTTCTAAAATGAGACGGATATTATGGATGTTGCGGGAATAATTTTCCCGGCAAACTTTTCCCACACACGGCGCCTCGCAAAGGCCCAGATGATAATTGAGGCACTCACTCGTCGGAAAAGTTTTGCAGGTGCAGAACGGAAAAATCTTTCGGATAATCACCAAAGCCTCACGGATCAATTTCGCATCCACATAAGGTCCGTAATACAAATACCCTGGCTGCCGATGACGAGGACGCGCGATGGACACGCGCGGGAATTCATCGTCGGTGATGACAATATACGGATAGCTTTTATCGTCCTTAAGATCGATATTGTATTTCGGATTATATTGCTTAACAAGGCTGGCCTCAAGAATGAGCGCCTCGGCTTCGCTGGCGGTCTCAAGGATATCGATATCGGCGATCTCGCGGACAAGCTGATCGGTCTTGATATGCTCATGGCCGCTTGAGCGAAAATAGGATCCAACACGCTTACGCAGGCTCACGGCCTTGCCGACATAAATGATCTTGCCGGCGGCATCCTTCATCAGATACACGCCGCTCGTCAATGGAAGGGCTTTGATTTTCTCGCTTAAAGACATCAGCAGAACCACTTTAGGCTTAGATTTTTTCCAACAATTCTTTTTTCTTTTGTTCAAAATCTTTTTGGTTAATGACGCCTTCATCCAATAATTTCTTAAGCTCGCGTAATTGATCATACACGGACGAGGCCGCAGGACTCCCGACGACAGGAGGCAAATTCGGCAGATAAACGACCGGCGGCTCTGGCCGCGTGATGACGGTAGCCTTGCCGGTGGGCTTATATCGGCCTTGTCCGACATAAGCAATTTGTATCGAAGCCTCTTGCGGTGTGGCTTTCTCTAATGTTACAGCAAATTCATAGCCTCTTTTTGTCTCACCGATCTTAAAAGGGACCGTGCCATAATCCATTCGCTCGTCATAGTAGGAATCCCAGCTTCCGTCGGCAATACACTGCTCATAAAATCGGCTGGCACCGGTAATATTTTTATAGCCGCTGCTTAGATCGTTGATCTCTTTTCCATTCTTCCAGCCAGTCGGATCCAAAGCTCCCGAGCACAAATAGTGCGTGCGATACATGATTTTGGCATAGTCCAATAAATCCGCGGATTGTAGGCCCGGATAGTTCGCCGGATTGGGAACATAACCATTATTCACTTTTGGGGCATAGCCACCGTCGTAATTGTCCTTGCCTGAAAAATTCATCTCCAGCTCAGCCTGCCCTTTTTCATTAAACCCTAGATATTTTATTTTCAAATCATACACCCCAACTGTAACCGCCACGTTCTTCAAAAGGCCAAGCTTTATATTATCGGGATTAGGTTCTTTGATATACTGCTCTCCTTGCACAGGCCCGCCTTGGGCCTCATGGCATCGAGAACCGGAACAACGGTCTTCGGCATAAACGGCAGTTGTCGTAAAAACCAATGCCACAAATAACATCATGATCTTTTTCATAACCGCCTCCTTTTTTAATCTCCCCTTCATCATTATAAACGCACCGGAATAAAAAAAGTTACACGTTATTTTTTCATGAACATGCCTTTTAGCGTCCATTGCATAAGTTTCTCGGCCTGTTCGATCTTAAGATACAAACAGATCAGCTCATACATCAAAAGCCCGCCGACCATGAGCAAAATTAATTTTAAAAATTCGTGGTGCCAGGGAAGAATGCGCCAGAAAAAGGCGATAAACCCTCCAATGATAAGAGAAGCTAGTGTGACCTTAAGAAAATATTTTAACAAGCCCGAGTCAATTCCTCCCAAACGTTTATTGAGAATAGTAAACAACACCAAAAAATCAATGGTCCCGGAAATGGAGCTCGCCAAGGCAATGCCGCCGACTTTAAGCGGATACATCAGGATAAAATTCAGGACCGTATTAATCGCCAAACAAATCCCGGCGACAATCACAGTGGTCCGAGTGTCCTGCATCGCATAAAACGCCGTTACCAAGATCTTGATCCCGCCGAAGCTAAAAAGCCCCAAGGAATAAAAACACAAGGCATTGGCGGAAATATCCGTCGAATACGCGTCAAATTGCCCGCGCTGGAAAAAGACCCGGATGATCGGATGGGCGAGGAACATAAAAATAATGGTCGTCGGGCACATAACGAAGAAAATATTTTCTAAAGAAAACGCCAAGGTCTTTTTTAAAGATTCATAATCTTTCCGGACGGCAAATCCCGATAAAGATGGAAGCACGGCGGAAGACAAGGCAAACGTAAAAATCCCCATGGGAAATTGAATCAAACGGTTGGCATAATAGATCGCAGAGATGCCGCCGGGGCCAATAATATTTGCCAATGACGCGCAAAAAGTATCAATCAAAACAGCCAGCTGATAAATTCCGTTTCCTATCATGCGGGGAATCAGAAGCCGTCCGATCTTAAACAGACCCGGATGAGACAACGATTTAGGCAGCCGATACGTCATCCCAGCCTTTAGCATCGACGGGATTTGCGCCACCAGTTGCAATACGCCTCCGACTAAGACGCCAATGGCAAGGCCAAAAACCGGTTGCTTCATATACCGCGAAGCGAGAAACGCGCTAATGATCATCGCGATATTAAGCAAACACGGGCTAAATGCCGGCGCAAAAAAAGAACGGAACGTAAAAAGAATTCCCATACTGTAGGCGGTCAGGGCGATAAAAATAAGGTACGGGAACATGATTTGCGTCAGATGAATCGTCAACTGGAGCTTTCCGGGATCTGCCATAAAACCCGGCGCCGTTAAACGGATAAGGACCGGAGAAAAAACAATCCCTAAAGCCGTAATCAAACTTAAAATAATCATGGCCGCCGTGACAACCACGCTCACAAAATTCCAGAAAGCAACCCTGTCTTTTTCTTCCAAATATTCCGAAAAAACAGGCACCAAAGCCGCGTTCGTTGCGCCCTCGCCTATCATATCCCTGAACAAATTGGGGATCCTAGAGGCCACAAAGAATGCATCGGCCGCCATCCCGGTCCCTAATAACCGCGCCAGAATGACATCACGCACAAAACCGATGGCACGGGAACTTAAGGTTCCTAAAGACAAAACAGAGGTCGATTTCATAATGGAATGCCTGGAATCTCGATGAGGAATGGCTTGTGATTTATCTATTGACATCAAATATCCTTGTCTGGTATATTGTGAACCTAAAAATAATAATATCTGGCCGTGAGTTGTAGGCCATAGATTTAATTAAAAGCCTAAAGTTCATAGCTCAACAAAATTTTTTCAAAAAAGGAGTTCACCTTGCCACAAAGAAGAACAGCGATCAAAGACTTACGCAAAAATCATACCAATAAAATGCGTAATATGGACATCAAAACAGACCTTAAGAAGGCTGAAAAAACATTTTTAAAGACGGTGGAAGACAAAAATAAAGGTGAAGCGGTCAAAGCCTTACAGATCCTTTATAAAAAGTTGGATAAAACCGCCAAAAGAAATATCCTCCACAAAAATACTGCCGCTAGAAAAAAAGCACGCTTCAGCAAGCTAGCAAACAGCATAGCTTAACCACTGCAAATTCAATCGCAGCGTCGGGTTCCATACGGCTGCGCTTAATATTTAAATCGGCCTCCTGTAGAACTTGGAGGCCTTTTTTAAATTGATCCGAAGACAATCGTCTCTTCATCTTTTTACCCCAAAACCATACCAGCGCCCCCATCATCTTAAGCGGATATTCCCCCGCCTCCAAAAGTTCGGCTAAAATCTTTAAAGCTTCCGTCGATTTGCCGGCTTCCATTGCATTGGTCATCTGAAAAACATCGCTCTTCTGTCTGGCGGAAAAAGAAAAAACTTTTGCTTCCGGCAAAAGTTTATCAATAAAACTATTCTTTAACCCCGCCTCATCCGAATCAAGAATAACAACCGCATGGTCCTGCCCGCTCTTTAAAAAGTCTAAAATGATTTCTTTATTTTGTGGACTTAATTTCTGGATATTCCGAAGGACAATAACACGTTTGGGTGATACAACAGGCAAGGCGATCAAAGATTTTTTGAGCGTTGCAGGATCGAGCTTAATACTCTGAAGGGCAATATAATCAAAGGCCAATGATTGATCAGACGGCAAATACTTCTTTTTAATCTCGTCAATCTTGCGGTCCTTCGCTGAACTATCCTCACCCAAAAGAAGAAATATCATATATCAATCGCTTATCGCTGGTGACCTCTTATATTTTGTTAGTGGCCAGAGGTCACTGACCATTGGCCACAGATCTTTCTACCAATATTCTACTGTTCGCTCCACAATACGACGGGCCAGATCCAAAACCGCCGCATTAACAGCGGATTCTTCGCTGGTCGCTTGAGCGCCGGAAATAAAATAAGTCGCCTCACCCACAAAGCCGGATTCTTCCCACATCGGTTCCTGCTTTTGAGCATCCCACATTTTTAAGGCCACGGTAACCTGCACACGGTATTCCAAGACATCATTATTTTCCGTATATCTTAACGGTTGGCGATTATAACTTTTTAATTCCCCTTTAAGGACGAGGTCTGCCACATCCGGGTCAACAATCTTCAAATGCCCGTCGAATAAGAACCGATTCACAATAGCGTTTCGCGCGCTGACTTCCAGCATAGGGAAATATAAATTATGCCCGTCATTGGTTTCCCCGAAATTAATACTGTTCTTAAACAATTCCACATGGAGAGTCTTTAACCGGCTCGGCAGCGTTGAGCTGACGGTGTATCCGCAACTGATGCTGACAAAGGCCAGAATTAAAACTAAGGGTAGCTGTAAAAATTTTTTCATCATTATTCTTTCCCGCTCAGTTCACGGATCTTTTTTAAGGCTTGCGGCGCCCAGGATGATTCTGAATAATCATCAACAATCGTTTGATAATAGATCTTTGCGGACTTGTAATTCTTTTGCTTTTCATAAAATTTCGCGGCCATAAAATTATTTTCGGCTTCTTTATCTCTCAGCTTATGGACTTGATCTTTGGCTTGTTTGGAAAGCTCGGCATCCGGGTTCGTCTTAAGGAATTCCTCATATTCTTTAACAGCGGACTGCGTTACTTTTTGATCATACGCCGCTTTGGTAGACCGCTGAGAATCCGTCTTCGCTATTTGATATTTCGCGGCTTTGGCCCATTCGCTCTCCGGATAATCATTGATGGTTTTTTCAAATTCATCGCGCGCTTCCTGATACATTTTCTTTTCTTGAAGATACAACGCAATTTTATATTGAGACTGGGCCGCCAACTCTCCATAAGGGGCGTTCTTAATAATGGTCCTAAAAATATCGACGACGCTATACTCATCTTTGAACACATCCAGGAATGTCCCTTTTTTGGTCTTCCCTTCAATGAGCTCAACGGCAATGGCATATTCTTTCTGAATGATCTTAGCCGAAAGCTCGCTAAACGGATATTTATCAATGACGGTCTGATATTCTTTGAAAGCCTGATAAAGATTGTCCTGGTCTTCGTAAACCTGGCCTAGATAAAACTGGGCTTCCGGGGCTTGTTTCGCTTTAGGATAATGCTGAAGAAGTTTTTGAAGCTCTCGAATGGTTTCTTTATAAGCCTTATTCTTATAAAATCCCAAGGCATAATCGAGCTGTTCCTGCGGCGTTTCTTTCACGTCATATTTAGGATTGACCCATTTATTGCTTTCAGGTGTCCACATCCAGAACGCAGACGACTGGCGCGGGATTAATAAAATAAATAATAAGGTTAATATTCTTAGAGATATTAGAGAGGATTTCCGTCTGATAATCATATGGTCAACTTTATCATAGGCTCAAGTCTTTGTCAATTCATCAGGAGGCTATTTGTCCTACGGGGTTATTCTCTTCTATTGAACTACTATAAATATATGTTATTTAACTTCAGAAAAAGAGTTTGGAACGGACTTAAAAAGAAAGATTTTCCAAAGGAGAAATAATGACAAAACAATAACATAGTAAACGATGACATGCCAAGCTGTTATGTTATTGAGAGTGAAATACGCGCCTGGAATTTTACTAAATAAAAATATCAATCCTATTAATAAATTGAGGCTGATTTTGATACACAATCCAAAAAATACTCCCAAGGGCGGAAAAACCACGGCCGTAAACAATAGTCCAAAACCTAAGACCACCAGCATGGAAGACAAAGGGATCACAATAAAATTAGCGATTACCGTCACAGGCGTGATGATCTTAAAATAATACGCGATCAGCCCCAAGACGCCAAGCCACACCGCCACCGATGAGCTTAAGGAATAGCTGATCCAATCCTCTTTTAAACTAAAGGCCTTTGACATGAGCTTAACGGCCTCGGGTGTAAATAAAATCATGCACAAAACGCAAACATAAGACAATTGAAAACCGATATCAAAAAAGTTAAGCGGATTCCATAATAAAATCAGAAATGCCGAACATGCTAACGTATTTAAGGGATCCGTCTCCCGCTCGAGTATAAAACTCAACAGAAATATCACAGCCATAATGGTGGAACGGACCACTGACGGGCTTGAGCCGGTCAGAAAAGAATATCCCATGAGCAAGAACACCGTCAAAAGTAAGTGAGAGCGCCGTCCCAGCGGGAACAATTTAAAAAAGATTAAAAATAATCCGGCGACGATGCTGACGTTAAAACCGCTAATAGCGAGAATATGCGCGGTGCCGGTCTGGATAAAAAGATTATTGATATGCGGCGGGATGTTCGTCCGCTCGCCCAACAAAAACGCCTGCATCACGGCGGACTCATTAGGCGTTAAGTATTTGTTGAGAATGGCATTTAAACTTGCGCGTAATTTTAAAGATCTTCCCTTGAGAGGATTTCCTTGATCTTGGGCGAGGACTTTAAGCGGGGCATTCTTCTTAACGCTTAAGATCAGGTCAACGCCGCGTTGATGCAGATAATTGCGATAAGAAAATGTTTTGTCATGATTGAAATTATACGGCCGATGAAGTTTCCCTTCCACAAAAAGCTCGTCGCCATAATGAATATCCGGGGAACCGAACATCTCAACAAGGACTTTTCCTTTCGCCTTTTTCCATCCCCATTTCGCTTTGATTTGACAGGCCTGGAAATAAAAATTGATCTTCCTTCTATTAAACGATTCTTTATGTCCAATATCTGACACAACAATACCGCGGATTTGAAGAGGCTGTTTATAGTAATATCGAGCTTCATAAGAAATATCGTCCTTCGGTAATGCCTCGTGAGATTCGACCAAGATGGCCCCTAAGAACAAAAAAGTTAGCGAAAGAAATGCCGCGGATAAAATGGCATTTTGAAAAACAAAAACCGCCAGCGTAAACGTAAGAACAATAGCGACATAAAAGATAATTCCGGGAACTGGAAAATATTTCCCGACCATAATCCCTAAGATCAGGCACAAGACTACGGAGACAAAAGGGCGGTGGATTTTTGCGCTCATCGGGCCTCCAGATATTTAGAAAAAATCTGGTAGTTCTTTTCCCGAATACCTTTGACCTTTTTTATGTCCTCGAGATTTAGAAATCGGCCGTGTTCACTGCGGAAGGTAATAATATTCTTAGCGGTCTTCTCGCCGATATACGGAAGCGCTACAAGTTCTTCTGCGCTGGCCGTGTTGACATTCACCTTAGGATAAGCCCGAGGGCTATCGGCAAAATTGACAATGTCCTTAAGTTCAGGATATTTTAAAAAAGTAACATGCAAAGCCGAGCCAATAGAGACCACCGCGGCAAGAGAAAGTAAAACAGCTCTTTCCTGTTTGGTAAAATGAAACATACGAAGATTATTATTGGGGGGATGGTTTCGCTGATGCTCAACCACTTCCTCGGACATTTCGTCCTCGGTCGTGATTTCTACTGATGCTTTAACCACTTCCTCGAACACCTGCCTGCCGGCAGGCAGATTTCGTCCTCGGTCGCGTGCTAAACAACGATATTGACTAATTTGCCCGGCAGATAAATAAATCTTTTGACGGGCTTGTCTGACAGCCATTTCTGAATACCTTCATCCGCCAGGACAATTTTCTTTAAATCCTCTTCGCTGCTGTGAGTTGGAACATCAAACTTTCCCCTAAGCCGGCCATTGACCTGGACCACAACCGAAATAATATCCTGCACCAAGGCTTTTTCATCATACGTCGGCCAAGAGGCTTTGATGATGCTTGTTTCTTTGGAACCGATCTGATACCAAAGCTCTTCGCAAAGATGCGGCGTAAAGGGAGCTAAAAGTAGAATGACAGTCCGTAGCGCACGATTATACACCGCCTGTTTTAACGCATTCTCCTGCTTAAACTGATATTTATCGACGCTATTCATCAGGACCATCAAACCGCTGATAGCTGTATTAAATTTATAATTCGTAAGGTCCTCCGTGACCTTTTTGATGGCCATATGGCATTCGCGTTCAAGCGCCTTATCCTCATCATCAAATTGCGCCCTGTCCACCATCTCGTCCACAGTGCGATATCGTCGTTCAACCGCGCTAAAGATACGGCTTAAAAATTTCCAGGCACCATCGACCGCGCCGTCGTTCCATTCCAATTGATCTTCCGGCGGTGCCGTGAACAAAATACATAAGCGGAGCGAATCCGCCCCGTAGCGTGCGATGACTTCGTCGGGATCGACGGTGTTGCCTTTAGACTTGGACATGACCTCGCCGTCTTTTAACACCATGCCCTGCGTCAAGAGCCGGATAAACGGCTCATCAAAATTTACCAACCCTAAATCTTTGAAAAATTTTGTAAAAAAACGGGAATACAACAAATGCAAAATAGCATGCTCAATCCCGCCGACATATTGGTCGACCGGCATCCAGTAACCGGCTTCTTTTTTGTCGAAAACTTGCGCGGCATCTTTCGGAGAGCAATAACGCAGATAATACCACGACGAATCAAAAAAGGTCGCCATCGTATCAGTCTCACGGACGGCCGCTTTGCCGCACAATGGGCAAGAAACGTTCACGAACTCTTTGCATTTTTTAAGCGGGCTTCCCCCTTCGCCGGTGATATCAATCTTCGCCGGAAGCTCGACGGGGAGTTGGTTCTCAGGCGCCGGAACAATGCCGCAAGACTCACAATAGATCATCGGGATCGGCGTTCCCCAATATCTCTGACGGGAAATCAGCCAATCACGTAAACGCCAATGGACAGTCACTTTACCGTTACCGTTTTCCTCAAACCATTTTCCAATTTGCTCAATCGCTTTACGGTTGTTAAGACCGTTGAACTGCGCAGAATGAATTAAAATCCCATCGCCTTCAAACGCTTCTGTCATATCCTCGACGTTCACGCCGGGATGTTGAGCGTCCTCGATCACAATCTTTAAAGGAAGCTTGTGTTCTTTCGCGAACAGAAAATCCCGTTGATCGTGCGTCGGGACCGCCATGATCGCCCCTGTGCCGTATTCCATCAGAACATAATCCGCTATCCAAATCGGGATGGCTTCATGATTGGCAGGATTAATGGCGTAGCGCCCGGTAAACATCCCTTCTTTCTTTTGATCGCTGGAAACGCGCGCGCTTTTGCTTTCGTTCGCGACTTTCTTTATAAAACGGCGAATCGCCTCTTCATTCTTATCGCCTTTGATCAGTTTCTCGACCAAGGGATGTTCAGGGGCCAAGACCACGTAGGTTGCACCAAAAATAGTGTCTGCTCTCGTCGTAAAAACAGGAACGGGTTCGCCCGTATCTTTAACTTTAAAATAAATCTCGACGCCGCAGCTTTTGCCGATCCAATTTTCCTGCATGGCAATCACGCGGCTCGGCCAATCCTTAAGTTGTTTTAAATCTTCGAGCAACCGCTCGCTATAATCCGTGATTTTAAGATACCACTGGTCGAGGTCTTTCTGCACGACGGGTGTGTGGCATCGCCAGCATCCACCGTCAATGACCTCTTCGTTGGCCAATGTTGTTTCACAACTCGGGCACCAATTGACCGACGAGGTTTTCTTGTACGCCAAGCCGCGCTCGAACATCTTGATAAAAATCCACTGATTCCATTTATAATATTCTTTGTCACAGGTAGCGAACTCGCGGTCCCAGTCGTAGGAAAAACCCATGCGTTTTAACCCTTGGCGCATCTGGTCAATGCAGCTGTACGTCCACTCGGCGGGATCGATCTTGCGTTTGATGGCGGCGTTCTCGGCGGGCTGGCCGAAGGCATCATAGCCCATCGGATGAATGACATTAAAGCCCTGCATCATTTTAAACCGCGCAATGACGTCGGTGATGGTGTAATTGCGGACATGCCCCATGTGGATCTTGCCGGAAGGATACGGGAACATTTCCAGGCAATAATATTTAGGCCTTTGAGGATCCGGGCGGACATTAAAAATCTTTTGGCCTTCCCAGAACTTCTGCCATTTGGCTTCAATTCTTTGGATCTCTTGGGTGGTATACGGCATTGGCTTTAGTAGGTATCCTGTCGCTTGAATTCCTTATAATAATCGAACCCGCGTTCAAAATATTGCTGGTCGATCTTTTGAGGCCTGAAAAATGATTGGCACATCTGGCGGGGGATATCAAGGTCAAACCTCTTGCAGCAGTACACGTCAACAGAGATAAAATTCTTCGGAGTCAGCGTGTGAATGACTATCGAGCTTTCGATTAATGGCGCCCATCCGGAAAGGCCGGCCTTGTCTGGAAAACGTGAGGCATCACTTCGAAAAATGCTTGGCGGAGACTGCTTCTCCATGCCAAGAGCATCCACAATGTCGTCGAGAAATTTATAGCACAACGACAAGTCATCGCACACCCCGTCCTTGCATCCATAAACATCCAAAAGCATTTGAAAGCCGAATGGTTCCGGTTTTTTAGTATGTTTCTTGATCTCTTTCTTTGTCATTTGAACTGGTCCTTTTTCCTATTATGTTGGTTAAAAGTTAAAAAAGAATTTCCCTATGCCTTCAGAAAATTCTTATGGATTAAAAATACAAATTCATTTTTTAAGCGCGGTTATTATGCCACCAGATTCTTTAATAGTCAAAGAAATATTTTGTGTTAAAACAAGATATTCGCGCGTTTAAGGACGATTTTATTGTTTGATTTTTAAGACAAATTATTCTAAGATATCCCCACATGAAAATCACAATCAATGGCAAAAAAACAGCCTTAAAAAGCCCTCAAACACTTGCTGCAATCGTCCGCCAAACCTGTAAAGAGCCCCAATATGTGGTTGCGGAAGTTAATGGTAAAATTGTCAAAAGTAACGGCTGGGCAAAAACTGTTATCCGAGAAAACGACGCCATTGAATTAGTCAGCTTTGTCGGGGGCGGATAGAAAAAACGATAGACCAGAGACACGAGACTAACACCATGATAAGCAAAAAATCAGATTCCTTGATCATCGCGGGAAAAAAATTTCAAAGCCGTTTCTTGCTGGGCACCGGGAAATTTAGAAATAAATCCGACGTCAAATCCTGTATCAATTCCTCAGGCACACAAATTGTCACCGTCGCGCTACGTCGAGTGGATGTCGAACGCCACGAAGAAAACATCCTTAAATATATTCCCAAAAACGTAACACTTCTGATCAACACCTCCGGGGCGCGTAACGCCAAAGAAGCGGTGCGCATCGCGCATTTGGCCAAGGAATCCGGTTGCGGGAACTGGATCAAAATCGAAGTCATCAACGACAGCAAATATCTTCTTCCGGATAATTTTGAAACCATCAAGGCCGCCGAACAACTCGTTAAAGACGGCTTTATCGTCTTACCCTACGTGAGCCCCGACTTAAACGTCGCGCGCGAACTTGTCAAGGTGGGCAGCTCCACCGTGATGCCGCTGGGCTCTTTGATCGGAAGCCGGCAAGGGATTAGAACCAAAGAACTCATTCAAATCCTCATCGACGAAATCGATGTGCCCATCATCGTCGACGCCGGGATTGGCGCACCCTCACAGGCGGCCGAAGCCATGGAAATGGGCGCTGACGCTGTTTTAATCAACACCGCCGTCGCGACCGCTTTAGACCCCGTCGCTGCAGCAAAAAGTTTCGCGCTAGCTATTACGGCTGGACGCCTAGCCCATTTAAGCGGAATGGCCCAACGCGCAGCTTCCGCCCAAGCCTCCTCGCCGCTGACCGGATTTCTCTACGAGCAATCATGATCTCTCTGTCTGAAACCAAAAAAATTTTAAAAGATAATGACCCGAAATCTTTAGAATGCCTGGCCCAAAAAGCCAAACGCTTGACCGAACAATATTTCGGCCACGCCATTTCGCTTTACGCCCCGCTGTATCTTTCGAATTATTGTAGCAGCCATTGTATTTACTGCGGGTTTAACAATCATAACCGCATCAAGCGCTTCAAGCTAAATCTCGACGAGATGCGGCAAGAAATGTCTTATATTAAAAATAAGGGTATTGAAAACGTCCTTCTTTTAACCGGGGAATCATATAAAGCAACACCGCTTTCTTACCTCAAAGACGCCGTCACGACCGCCAAAGATTTTTTTACCAGCATTTCTTTAGAAGTCCATCCCATGGACGAAAAAGATTACCACGAACTTTTTTTAAACGGCGCCGACGGGCTAACGATTTATCAAGAAACATATGACCGTAAACGATATAAACAAGTTCACGTAAGCGGCAAGAAAGCTGACTATGATTACCGGCGAGAAACGCCAAAGCGCGCGGCCAAAGCCGGATTCCGACATATTTCCTTAGGGATTCTTTTAGGCCTCTCCGTTGTTGCCGACGATTTATGGGCTCTTTATAAACATTTAGCGGAAATGGAAAAATCTTTCCCGGCGGTGGAATACAGCCTGTCCTTCCCGAGGCTTCGGCCGATTAAGGGAGAAAATTTTGCACTTTGTGACGTCGACGACAAAACTTTTATCAAGATCATTGCGCTCACACGGACCCTTTTCCCACGAGTCGGCATAAATCTCTCGACGCGAGAACCGGCCTATCTACGAGACCATGCCCTGGGGCTAGGCATCACCCGGATTTCCGCGGAATCGAACACGTCCGTCGGAGGATACACGCTCCAATCGCCGGATGTCCAAGAGCCTCAATTCGACATCAAAGACAACCGTTCCGTTAAAGAAATCATCCGTGCCTTAAAACACCGCGGATTTGACCCTGTCCTCACGGATTGGCGGCGGATTGACAATAGATAAATAGGCTTATGGCTTTTTAAGAAATTTTCAGTATAATACTTTTGCTCATTATTCTAAAAACAGCAAACTGAGATTTGCATTGATCTAACACAGCTCATCTTAAGGGAGGAACAAAATGGAATTACCATTACAATTAAATTTTAAAGGCTGGAAAGACGACGGAGAAATCACAAACCTCATTAACGAAAAAATTGCTAAACTAGAACGTCTTTGCCATCATGTCATCAGTTGCCATATCGCCATTGAACAACTTCCTACGGCCCAGCAGACAGGACACTCCTATCATATCCGCATTGATGTCCGCATTCCGCCACACCATGAAATTGTCGTCGTGCGCGAGCCGCAAAAAGGAACACGGAGCCACACCCCGCTCTCCACACTTTTGCGTGATGCATTTGAGGTGGTCTTCCGCCAAGGCCAAGAGATCGTCAACAAGCAACACGGACAGATCAAAGCGCATTCCAGAGAAAAACAAACTCCAAAAATATTACGTCAAAATCAGGAATCAGAAGAAATTTCAGAATGAATTCCTTTGAACAAGGGCTCTTAAGATATTTATCAAAAAAACAGCTCGCCCAAATTCAATCGGTTCAAGTCGGAATTGGCGGTGCCGGCGGGCTGGGATCCAATGTGGCGCTACTATTAGTGAGAACCGGTTTTAAAAATCTTGAGATCCTCGACTCTGATAAAGTCGACATATCCAACCTCAACCGCCAGCAATATTTTCTAAAAGACATCGGCAAAGACAAAACCAAAGTCCTTAAAAGACGCTTATTAGATATCAATCCTGATCTTCAGATCAAAATCCACACGATAAAATGGTCCGCGCACAACGGGAGCAAGTTTTTTAAAGATTGTTCTATTATCGTCGAGGCTTTTGATCAAGTTGAAAATAAACACGCGTTCGTCGAATTCTATCAAGACAAAGCAAAAACAATTGTCGCCGGTAACGGCATGGCCGGCATAAACAGCCCTAAGCCCATTCTCGTAAAGAAACTAGACAACATCTATTTTGTCGGCGATAATACAACTGATATTCGTCATGGCCATCCGCCGCTTGCTCCACGCGTGACATTATGTGCGGCCATGATGGCTGAAGCCGTTTTAAAACAAACACTCAAACCATCGTAACTCCTTTTAATTTATGCGCCACTTCATCTATCTTTTCATTTTTCTTTTCATCTGCGTCGACAGAACACCCAGCTTCGCACAGTTTAAAAAAGGTGGATTTTATTCCGAGGCGAGAAACGGCAACATCTCCGCCGTTAAAAAACTCTTAAACGATAAAAAAAACTTGGAACCCGCGCACCTGAACGATGCCCTTCAGGCCGCGGTGACCGGTAACCATTTTGAGATGGTCAAATTCCTCGTTAAGAAAGGCGCCAATCCCAATCTCATCAGCGTCGGGCCTTCCCCACTCTTAATTAACGCTATTATGTATGATTATTTTGACAGCGCCCGAGCCTTGATCCTGACCGGCGCGGATGTCAATGTGCGCGGTTATAAACGCGTCATTTATGAATTTCAGATCAACTGGGACTGGACGGCACTGATGTGCGCCGCTTATAAAGGACGGCTCGAATTAGTCAAACTCCTCGTCGATAAGAAGGCCGATCTTCATGCGCAAGGATGGTCGCAGGTGCCCGATGAATTGGAGACGGCTGCAGATATCGCCGCTTATTCCGGGCGCGTCGACGTCTTAGAATATTTGTTAAAAAAAGGTGTGGCTATTAACCCCAACACGATTTTCAAAGCCGCCCGCGGAGGGCATACAAAGGTCGTCGAGCTTCTCTTAAAAAAAGGCGATCAGATCAACCGCCCCGGGTCTTTGCAGGGACGGACACTTTTGATCGAAGCCAGCTGGTGGGGGCATAAAGATTTAATCGAATATCTTCTTAAAAATGGCGCCGAGATCAATAAGCAGGACACTCAAGGATATACCGCGTTAAGTGAGGTGGTCGCCAGCACCAGGGAAGATTTTTCCAACCAACTTGAAATCGCGAAACTTCTCGTCGATAATGGGGCCAATGTTAATCTGTCGGACTTTTTTGGCATCACGCCTCTCATGCGCGCCACCAAAGCCGACGTTATCCAATTCCTGACCGAGCACGGCGCTAAAAACAACCAACCTTAAAAAGTTATTTCTTATTACTGCGGACTCTCAGAGCTATCGCCAGGATAGATAGAATCAGAATGGCAAGAAAATAAAAGCAGCTGTAAACCACGATGAAAGGCTTCTGGACAAAATAATTGATCGCCGCTGACGGATTATGCAAAAATCCTTCCCCAATACCCGCCACAATATATTGAAACCAGAAAATACGGATAGGCGAGGCGATTAAAATGGCCAAAAAATAGCGACGGAAAGAGATCGTACTTAAACCCGCGCCGATATCCTGAAAGCGAAACGGCACCAGCGGATTAAGCCGTAACGCCAAACTTCCTAAAAATCCTGTCCGCTTCCTCGTCGGCTGAAGATCTTTTTCCTTAATCCGAAACTTCACGCCAATAATGTCTTGCCCCAAGGCGCGGCTTAAGTAAAACATAATGCCGCAATTGATAATCTCCGCAACAGAAACAAAAATAGTGCTTAAATACGGCCCAAATAAAATAGCACCCCCGACGCGGAAAATATCTCTGGGGCCTAACCAGATCAATGTCGTCGTGAGAACATAAAGAAAAACATAAACGATCCCGGTCAAGACCGGCGGAAGCTGCTGAAAATAACGCTGATAGCCGGCAAAATCAAAATGAAATACCAGGCCAAAAAAAATAGGCACCACAATAAGCACGACGAAAAGAACCCACTTAAAAATTTTGTTCTCAAGCAGATGGTTCATAAGGATCTCACCGTCCTCGAGCTCTTTCTTCATTTCTTTTCTTTAAATAGATCATCAGAATCGAGATGGCCGCCGGCGTCACGCCGGAAATACGCAGCGCCTGGCCTAAGTTGACCGGCGCAAAACTTTTTAATTTCTGACGGATCTCGATCGACAGACCTGAAACCGTATCATAATCCATATCCGACGGGATTTTAATATTCTCGATATGCTTAAACCGCTCAACATCTTTTTGCTGTCTGGTGATAAATCCTTCATATTTGATTTCATATTCGATCTGTTCGACGGATTTAGGCGGCAGGTCTTTAAGCTGGACGTCTAATAAAGATAAAACAGCCAAAGAAATCTCCGGGCGCTTAAGCAAATCGCTTAAAGAAGTCGGCCGCCTTAAAGGAGCGCTTTCGGCGCGCTCTAAAATTTCATTCACGTCCTTCGACACAGATATTTTTGTCGTCTTTAAATACTGTATTTTGTCGTCGATAAAATGATATTTTTCTTCTACCTTTTTAAAATCCTCCTGGCTTAAAAGCCCGAATTGATAAGCATATTTTGCCAAACGCTTATCCGCATTGTCTTCGCGGACGATCAGACGATATTCAACCCGGGAGGTAAACATCCGATACGGCTCTTGCGTTCCTTTTGTTACAAGGTCGTCGATCAAAACACCGATATACGCCTCATCGCGCCTTAAAATGAACGGCTCTTTCCCTTGAACTTTTAAAGCAGCATTAATACCGGCGATCAACCCTTGCGCTGCGGCTTCTTCATAACCCGTTGTCCCATTAATTTGCCCGGCCAAAAATAACCCTTCGATTCTCTTGGTTTCCAAAGAAGCCTTTAACGACGTCGGAGGAACAACGGCATGTTCGATAGAATATCCATAACGATTGAACTTCACATGCTCTAACCCTTGAATGGAGCGGACGAATTCTTCCTGGACCTCAGCGGGCAACCCTGTCGAAATCCCATTGGGATAATACTCGTCGGTATCAAGCCCTTCCGGCTCTAAAAATACCTGGTGGCTTTTTTTATCAGCGAATTTCTTGAGTTTGTCCTCAATGGAAGGGCAATACCGAACACCCGTGGCCTGAATTTGCCCGGAATACATCGGCGACAAATGCATGTTCGCCTTGATAATGTCATGAGTCTCCTCGCTGGTGTGCGTAATGTAACACGCCAAGAGTTTCTGGTTTAAAGGGATCATCGGCGTACGGAAAGAAAACGGCACCGGAGGCTCGTCGGAATATTGCGGCTCAAGGCTTGAAAAATCAATCGTTGTGCCGTCTAAACGCGGAGGCGTTCCCGTCTTAAAGGCCCAAATTTCAAACCCCAATTTCTTCAAACTGTCTGCCAAGGCATGACACGCCGGCTCACCGATGCGCCCGCCGGCCGTGATGGATTTCCCGACGTGGATTCGCCCATTTAAAAAAGTTCCGGCAGCGATCACAATCGTTTTACAGGCTATTTCTTTGCCCTCTTGGGTTTTAAGCGCAACGATCTTCCCGTCTTTGGCCACAAGCTCTGTTGCTTCATCTTCTAAAATATCCAGGTTATCTTGACGGCGTAAAACATCCTGCATATAAAGTTTATAACGTTTGCGGTCGGCCTGGCACCGGGAAGACCGTACTGCTTGCCCCTTAGAGGCATTCAGCTGGCGAAATTGAATTCCCGTTTTGTCAGCGGCCAAACCCATTTCTCCGCCCAGGGCATCAATTTCCTTGACGAGCTGGCCCTTCCCCACGCCGCCGATGGCCGGATTACAGCTCATCTGGCCGATGGTGTCAAAAAACAACGTCACCATAAGGGTTGACGCGCCCATGCGGCTTGCGGCTAAAGCAGCCTCGACGCCGGCATGCCCTGCGCCGATAACGATACAATCATATGCATTTTTCATGATTTTCTTGGCCGTGTTGTTGATAATAGTTTCTCAAATGTAACGTGAAAAAAAGATTTTGTCAAGGAAGACAAACTGAGGAATGAGCTCGTATAAATATAAAAAAGTATTATCCTTTGGAGGGAGCGCAGGAATCACGGACAATCAATTCCGGCTTAAGGAGAATTTTTTGGGTCGGCATGGTTTTCCCCTTCATCATTTCATAAAGATAATGAACGGCATCTTTGGCCATTTCAAACAAAGGCTGTTTGATGGTCGTAAGGGCCACGGGGCCATAAAGACAAATGGGATTATCATCAAACCCGACGACCGAAATATCCTCGGGGATCTTAATGCCGTTTTCCAGAAATACCGCAATCGCTTCCAACGCCATATCGTCGCTGGCAGCGAACACCGCTGTCGGACGGTCAGCCAGGGTCAATATCTTTTCTGCCGCCAGACGGGCAGACCGCCTTGAATAATCCCCTTTAAGCACATAATCTTCCGGAAGAGAAATCTGTTTTTTCTTTAAAATTTTTGTAAATCCCTGAAGTCGCTGGAAACCGGATTGCGTGTTAATGTCTCCCGTAATAGTGGCGATCTTTTTATGCCCAAAACCGGACAAATAATCCCCGGCCAATTCTCCACCTAAAACGTTATCCACGGCAATATAATTGACCTCAAAATCCTCGACTTTATGGTTCACGACAAAACACGGTGTTCCATTTTTAAGCGCCGCTTCCACCTGTCTTCTATTTTCGATAACATCCGCAAAGACGATCCCGCCGACATGCGTCGAGTTCAAAGGATTTAACCCATTGGTAATATGAAATACCATGTCGAGTTGGAGCGTTTCGCAGGAATGGCCAACGCCACGGATCACTTCAATCGCATAAAAGGAATGGAAAATCCCGGGATAACCGGGAATGACAAGGCCGATAGAATTATTGACACCGCTCGCTAAACGCTGGGCGCTGACATCAGGCTGGAAATGCAAATGCGCAATCGCTTCTTCGACTTTAATGCGGTTTTTCTTCGAGACGGTAGGGACATTATTAATGACCCGAGAAACGGTTGTAATGGAAACTCCCGCACGCTGGGCTACATCCGAAATACTGACCTTCTTTTTTTCCATTTTTATCCGTAGGTTTTGTTATTTCTAACAAGGGTTACCTGACGATATCGCCAACTTCAATCTTCTTCATCTGCTCTTTGATGTCGGCGGCAGAAATATCTTTCCGCACCTGAATCACTTGAACACGGGCGATATAATCGGCGCCGTGATAAACACTTAAAGTCTCGCCGATCTTGATCCCTTGCGATTCGCCGATGTTCACAATGACAAAATTGTTATCCTCATTAAGGCTTAACACTTTTCCCTGATATCCAGGCGTTTGCACGATAGGGTTATAAACATCTTTAGGCTGCTGAGATTCAATGACGATCGCCGGTAATTCAATTCCCGTCTGAGGATTATCGGGACGATTCGGGGTAGGATTAAGATGGTTCCTAATATCCTGCGCTTCCGTAAGCTTATTGTCGATCAGATCACCCGCCTGAGAAAGCCGTTGTCCAATGCGGTCGTTTTCTTGACGCAAATTCAAAACTGTTTTTTCCAAACCGGTTTTAGCCGCGATCAATTCTCTAATTTGTTTTCGTAATGCCGTATTTTCATCGTTCAATTGTTCCGACTGGCCCGTCACATACCGCTTGTTCAATTTAGATCGCGCCAACTCCAAAGATAAACTATTGATCACTTCAATCTTATATTTCACGTCTTGATCGACCCGCACTTTTTCTTTCTTTAATCCATCCAATTCTAACTGAAGGTTCGCATTCTTCTGGCCTAAATCCACAATTTCCATAGAACTTTTTGCAAGAGTTTCTTTCGCGCGGGTTAATTCAACTTCCAAAGCTGCTTTTTGCCGGACGATCGAAGCCCAGTATTCGTCCTCGCTACCTAACACGGGATTTTGCGGTGTGCCGGGAGCAGCTTCCAATTCTTTCTTAACTTCCGTCTTGGGAGCGGCAACTTCTTTGATGACTTCTTTATAAATAACTTTAGGTTTTTCCTTAAGTTTTTGAACTAAAACGTCTCGCTCTTTACGAATTTCATCCAAATGTTCTTTATTCTTCTTATCAGATTCTTGAGCGCTCGCCAGCTGTTTCTGATTTTCCTCGACCTGCCCTTCCAAACCTTTTATTTTTTTATTAAAAGCATATCGTTCTTTTTCAAACGCCTCAACCGTAGCCTTCAACTGTTTGATCTGATCCTGATATTGCAGCTCGCCATCTTTCAAAGATTTTATCTGAATAATATATTTCTTCGCATCGTCCTCTAATTTCTGGACTTGCGCTTGAAGGGCCTTGCCTACCACGTCGACTTTCTGTTTTTCCATCAAAATATAACCAGAAAATAAGAGGGTAAGAACTAATAATATAATTAAAACAAGGATACTTTGTCGGGCGATTTGTGACATAAAAACTCCAGGGGGTTTAAAAATGAATCATTATGAATATAACAAACTCTCAACTCTTATACAAGAATAAAACAATCTTTTTTAAGGATCAAACAGGCGAGGAGACAAAACGAAAAGCATTTTAAAGACCGTCGAGCTTAAACAAAAAATAAAAAAATCAGCCGAAAATTCTCTTTCAGCTGATTCTCTAAATAAAACGGAATGCTTAACTTATAGATTATTCAAAACGGATATCGTCTAAATAAAAAGTGCAGGATTGCGGATTAGCTCTGGCATTGGCAGACCAGCCAAACCCTCCGCTAATATAAGAAAGGTCTTTGCCTCTTAAATCGATCGTATATTCCCGCCATTGGTCGGTAAGGATCACCGGTCCTACGGTCACTTTTGACGAATCAGGATAATCTCCCAGAATTCCGCCGACAAGAAACTCTTCGATATTTTCCCCGCCCTTGTCCCCTTTGGCCCAAAAAACAAGTTTTTGAGCGCCGGTTAAATTAAACCCGCCTTTTCGATTGCCCCAGTTATTCGGAGGATTAAGCCAATAAATCCCTGCCCAGCGCTGGTCATTATTGGAACACGCGATATCATAAACAACCTTGATACATGTTTTCCCCGAATGGCAATCGAGCATCCATCCGTCCTCGAAGGACAAACATTTGCCGTTAGGCATAAACCCGGACGGGATAAAATGATTTTCCTGAGATGTTCGGTCTCGATAAACGTAAAAAGGATTAAAATTATTTTCAGGAATGATTTTCTGGTCGGAATCGGCGACGGCTGAATCTGCCGCAGGCTGTTCTTGAGCTTGAGCCGCTACTGGCTTGGCATTATTAACAACAGCAGCTTCTTCCTTCACAGATGACTGGCCGCATCCAAAACAAAAACAAACGGCCATTAAAAGAAAAATATTTTTCATGTTCATAGAAGATTATAATACACAGAATTTTTTAAGAATCAACCCGAATTTTATCTAAACTGCCGAATTGCGATTAAGGAAAACAGGGCCAATCCAAACTAAAAAAACATCTTGCCGCACAAATTTTCATATTAATCTTCTCCTCTTGATATACAGGCACGGCGGTTGAAGATTTTGAAAAAAACAGTGTTCTTCTCATAATAATCGAAGAAATAGTATTTGTGCACGCTGAATTTGTTTGTTATAATGCCGCATTCCTTAAAAAATCATTAATTCATATCAAAAATTATTTCCAATCCTTTTTTAATTTCAAAACGGAGGTAGTTCATGGAGCAATCACAGCACCATAAGACGGCCAGCAAAGATCGTATTCCTCTTTTCCAGAAAGTCATATACGGGATTGGGTCATTTGTTAACCAATTCGCAGGCGCTGCGACCAATCAGTTGATCATTGTTTTGAATCTTGGTCTTGGCATGAATCCTGCTTTAGTTGGTTGGATCGGAGCCGTTCCCCGCTTTCTCGATGCCTTTTCAGATCCCCTCATCGGCTATAGTTCAGATAACACCCGGACCCGATGGGGCCGTCGTAAGCCCTGGATATTATTTGGCGCCATTTTTTCAGGTGCCCTATTAGCTTTGATGTTCCAGCTTTATAAGGGGCATGGCGAATATTTTTATTTCTGGTGGGTTTTGGCGATTCAATGCCTCTTTGTCCTCACCTTCGCTTGCTATTCGATTCCCTGGATCGCGCTTGGTTATGAAATGACACCCGATTATCATGAAAGAACCCGACTTCAAGCGTACGCCAGCTTTTTCGCTCAACCGGTTTGGATGCTTGCTCCCTGGATTTTTAAAATTATAAGCTCGAAAGATATCGTATTGGATTTCACGTTTAAAATATGGAAATTTACGGTTCCCTTAAATACCGGAATCAATTTGCATACCGGGTTTACCGATATTGTTCATGGCGCGCGTGTTGTTGCGATCGTCGTCGGCATATTTATCACGGTGGGCGGAATTCTTCCGGCCATCTTTAGCAAAGAACTTTATGGTAATTTACCAAAAGCAGAAAAAGGCAAAGGGAGCGTACTGCTAGCATTTTTAAACGGCCCTAAGCTTACCGCCAAAGATTTTGGCTGGGCCGCGGTGATTTGCGCTCTTTTATCGCTGATCAATTTTGGCATCCACGTCTTTACTTGGAAAGCTTTCGATAAAATCGTATTGATCAATTACGCCTTGGCATTATTTCTCGTCCTCCTCTTAAGCGCTTTGTTAATCGTCGCGTTCTTTAAGAAACTCGGGAACGTGCCCGTCGTCAAAGACATCTTGAATAATTGTGTCACGTCTTTCCAATGTGGTCCGTTCGTTAAACTTATTGCGGTCACATTCCTGATCTTTAACGGCTTCATGCTGGCCTCTGCGTTCACGGCCTATGTTGTTTTCTTCTATTGTTTTGGCAAGCAACCAACGATGGACCTGATGTATCAAAACGGTGGGACTTTGCTCGGCTGCTTTGGAACGCTCAGTGCTATTTGCACGGCTTTCTTCGCCATTCCTTTGACCACATGGATCTCGACAAAGCTCGGCAAACGAAAGACCTTTTTGATCACCATGTCGCTCGCCATTTTCGGGTATGTTTTAAAATGGATTGGATATAACCCGCAGTATCCTTATTTACTACTCATCGCTGCTCCATTTTTAGCGTTCCATTTGGGATCGCTCTTTACACTCGTCTGCTCCATGGTCGCCGATGTTTGCGACCTTGACGAACTGCAGACCGGAACCCGTCGAGAAGGAATGTTTAGCGGGATTTATTGGTGGATACAAAAGCTGGGAATTGCCGGGGCATCGGTTCTCTCCGGATATCTTCTGAATTGGACCGGTTTCAAACAAGAATTAGGCCTCCACCAAGCAACACACACTTTGTTTTACATGAGGGTCTGCGACGTCGGCATTCCGATCGTGACCTCTGTCGCCGCTATTTTCATTATTATGACCTTTAAGCTCTCAGAAGATAATGCTTATGACATTCGTAGGCAGCTCGAAGAGCGACGAGGAAAAACTTAGTAGAAAACATGACAAAACAAACGCCTAAGAAAACCAGCAATTCAAAACCAATTATTATTTTTCCCTACCGAGGGTATGAAAATAATGAACGGTGCCAGTGGTATTTCTGGTGGACCGTTGACCGGTGTAAGGAAATCGACCCTAAGCCCATTGTTATGTTACCCAGAGATACGGTCATCCGGAACGATGCCGCTTCTTTTATCAAAGATGAAAGAACCAAAACCCTGGAGGTTGTCCAAACTTGGTCTACGGATACCTGTCAAACCTGGCTTGCGGGTTGGGGGCATGTGTTAGATAATTATCCCGACGCTGAACGCATTGTCCAAATCCCCGGTGATCTGGATTATGTCAATGAAGACGTTGAATTCTATAACAATCTTAGCGGATTCATTAAAACAACCAATACCGACATTGCCATCGGAGACTTTGGAACCGGAGACAAATATAGCGCCAAAAGTCTCGTCGATACGTATGGATCCTACTCCCTTTTGGCCAACTGGTTTCCGGAAATCTCCCAAAGCATCCGGTCCTTGCCGCTTCATCGATCACGATCTGAATTCTTAAACATCAAAACATCTGTTTTGCGCGAACTGATCATCCGCAACAGAAATTTCGCCTATGAACAGACGTTAAACTTCCTCATCAAGTGCTGGAATTATGACGAATCAAAATGGAGATATAATATCTCGACCTATCCTTTGGGAGTTTTGTCTGACAATAAATCTTTCAGGGACTACAGGACCTGTATTGACCAGATAGAACGAATTGAACGAATGCTTTCTTTATTGTGGAGAGAGATCAAGGAGCCTAAAAAGAAGTCCGGCTTAAGCGACAAAATGTTCGAACAACAATACACCATATTCAGCAATGAATATGACAAGCTCTACACGAAATCCAAGGGCATTATGGAAACAGCCCGAACCACCATACGAGCACTCCTCGGCGTATAAATTACACTGAAATCCACGCCTCAAGAATTTTAACAAGACAATAAAAAACCCAGATTCCTCGTCGGAAACTGGGTTTTTTATTTCAATCTTTAAAAATAGAATTAATTGGTGCTTGCTTCAGCAGCGGCTAATGCCTGTTGCGCAACTTCTGCCGGTTTCCAGAACCATCCTTGCGGGTCCCAGCACTGGGCAAAAGAAAATTCGCTTACGAGTTTCTGAAAAGCCTCTTTAGATTCTGCAGCTTTTCCAGCTTTACGATAAGCTTCGCCTTTGATATAAAGAGCGGTTCCAACATCATTAAGCGCCCAATAGCTTTGGATTTTATCTTTGGATTCCCAGGCATATTCCTTTAAGGATGCCTGCATTTCCTTAGCTTTGGTTGCATACATTTCTATGGTTTTATCTGTGAAAATCAAAACTCGATCCAAATCATTTTCCGTCAAAGCCTTCCAAGCCTGGCCGACTAAATAGGACGAGGAATAATTCCCGAAATCAACCGCGACACCAGAATCCATGATCTTTACTTTGTCTTTGGCGGCTTCTGCGGGTTTCCAAAACCATCCTTGCGTGTCCCAGCATTGACCGAAAGTATATTTCTCGATCACAGTAGTATACGCTTTTTTTGCCTCATCTTTTTTATCGGCTTGCTGATATGCTTGGCCTTGAATATAATAGGCGGTTGCCACATCATTTAATGCCCAATAACTGAAAACTTTGTCTTTACTAGCATCATCGCCCACAGTATAAACCGCATAATCTTTTAATTCCACCTGCATCGCTTGGGCTTTTTCTGCGTAAAGCTCGATACATTTATTAGTGTAGGCTAAAACACCATCTAAATCCTTTGCGGCCAATGCCGCCCACGCCTTCGAAACAAGCGTTGCTGACTTGTAATCCCCGAAATCATAAGCCGAAGCTGTCCGGGGGCAAATCAACGCCACACCTGTAACGAATAGAGCTACTACTAATGCGAACTTTCTCATACCTTTTCCTCCTATTCGTTGATTGAATTTATGTTGATTTCCAATATAGACCCAATAAGCTTTTAAAAAGTATACACTATTTTCCCTTAAAAAACCAGGAAAGCGCTAAAAAAATTTTTTATTCCACATTTCTTTATAAGCAAAATAAGAAAGCTTAAGTTGCCTTAAAAAAGGACTATGCTGACCATTCCCTTGGCCGATAAGTCCAAACCACTCTTCGAAATAATATCCCCCAGGAAACGGGCCGATAGCGTCGGACTTACGGTCATGCCGAAAAGGCTCGTAATTTTTCCACCATTCATCCAGCCATTCAAAAGCAATGCCACCTAAGGCATTCCCTACGCCCGCACGGCCGGCGATGTTATCCTCGATGTCCAACCAATTACCGCGATGATAATCCGCCTGGGTCTGTTCTGCCTGTTTTAAAGTCAACTGCGGCGCATAGGACGGACAACCGTATTCACTGATCATGGCGGGTTTGCCGCTCGCATCCATCACCTGTTCCCAGAAAGAACCAAACCCGTAATCCCCGCGATAAACGTTAGCCGAAAAAATATCAACATCCGGACAATTCTTAGCGAAGATATCCAAATAAAGCGTATCGCCATTATTGACCGCCACGGGATGATTCGGGTCGACGCTTTTGATCCATTTTGCCACCTCATTGGCAAACTTAAAATACGCCTCGGGCTTTTTGTCCGCATTACACGCCACGCCATAATTATTCTCATTTCCCAGGACCCACAACAGGATATAAGGCTCGTCCTTAAATTCCATGACCATTTTCTGGACAGATTCCATCATTTTCTTCCTATGTTCCGGATTTTCATAATCTGTTCCTTCGCTCCAGCTGGCGCCGGAACCGATCGTATATTTCCCTAAATAATCGCCCATCACGACCCGTATGCCGTAATCCTTAAAAAGCTTTCTTAATACTTCTTTATTCGGCGTTGTCGGAACATGGTAAAGACGTATCGCATTAACGCCCATTTCTTTCATCAGCTCAAAATCTCCGACGACCGGCTCATCCGGGTCCTGCTGATTATTACGGTTGGCATCGACCCAGGCATCATAAGGACCGTCGGGCTTACCATTATTATTCGTATCCTCTTCCATCCAATTCTTTTGGGTCCCTTTGTCCGGGCTCTGACCAACCTTCGTCGGCATGTATGTCACAGCTTTAAGGACAAACGGCTTATTATCTACAAGCATCTGCCAGTGACCGTTATCATACTGAACCAAGCGAACTTTACCCATCCCAGCTTTCTTAACGACCTTTCTTAAAGGAACACGGTCTTCCATTTGAAATTTGTCTTTGAACTGGTCGACATAATCTTTTTCGACGATGCGGCCAGGGTAAGTTACGATCACATCATTAGTGATATCATTATCAAAACCATTCTGGACTTCGATCTTCATCCATTTTGCTTTAAGTCCCAATTCCGGATGAACGCGCAGGATATGTTTAATTTTAGCAATTGCGGCCTGGGCCGGATACCACGGGGTCTGCCAATATGTCCACGCGGTCGATTTCGGAAAATGAACAATCAATGATTGATACGCCTTCAGGGCCTCATCATACATATGTGATTTCTCAAAAATAAGACCCAGATAGAAAAGCTTGACGCCCCACGTCTCAGGAGCCGTAGCCCATTTAAAATACGCAGCCTCCAGATCATAACTGTTAACAAAATCCCAGTGATTACCCTCAAGCCTACCCTGACTTTTGACAACCTTAAATCGTGGATTTTTATAGACGTCCTTGATGTTCGGATAAATACCTTCTCCCAAAGCTTTAGTAAGGCCGTCCATGTCGCTGATGGAATAATGATAATCTTCTTTCCCGACGTTCAAAAATTTTCCATATTTACTGTAATCAACGACTTTTTCAGTCCCTGGATTAGCTAATTTAGGATAAATAGGCTCGACAGCGGCGTTATCTTTTTCCTCCTCGGGCGCTTTCCCCGTTAAGACATTAATACTGTCCTGACTTTTCTCAATAACAGACCAATACCATCCCCGAGGGTCCCAGGCCTGAGCGAACTTATAATTCGCAATAATATCTTTAAACTGCTTGATCGCCTCCTCGGTCTGGCCGTTGTTCATATAAGCTTCGGCCTTGATAAAAAGGCAAGTCGCCACGTCATTGAGCGCTTGATATTGGCTTTCGGTTCCCCGAGCAGGAAACGCGGTCAATTGTTCTTCCTCGAGCTTTGCATCGTTCCCGTATACGGAAAGACATTCTGCCACGATCGACTCCAAACGGCTTAAGTCCCCGTGGCCAGAGGCTTCCCATGCCGCCTTGACAAACTCCGTCGAAGGTTTGACATTCTGAGATGGAATACCTGTTTCAGCTGCGAGGGCAGGCTTTCCGGAAGAATTTTCTTCCGACGATGTTTCAGTGGAAACCACTGCATTCATAACGGCATTTTGTTGAGCGAAAGAGGCCCGTGAGGAAAGGCAAAACAGCCCAAACAAAAGAAAAATCAACGATTTGAAATTTTTTATAATCATAAAAAGTTTATCCTACTGTTGTGCCTGATGAAAGGCCTTTAATAATATGTTTCTGCATCGCAAGATAAATCAAAATAATGGGTACCGCAGCGATGGTCAAGCCCGCCATTAAAAGCGGATAATCGACGCTGTGCGCCCCCTGGAAAACCATCAGGCCTCTTTGAAGAGGCATCAAGGATTTATCATTTAAAAGCAGGTTAGCTAAAATATATTCATTCCAGACATTGAGCGAATTAAAGATCACGATGACGGCAATGGCCGGCCGCGCCAAAGGAAGGGCCACGTGCCACCAAATCCCTAACCGTCCGCATCCGTCGATACGCGCCGCGTCCTCCAAGTCCGGCGACATCTTATCGAAAAAAGTCTTAAGAAGCAAAATGCTCATCGATAGCCCGACGTTGATCATGCACAAGATATATCCGTAACGCATATTCGTCCAGCCGATCTTATTCATCAAAACGACCAACGGGACGAAACTCCCCGGGAATGGGATCATCAAAGCCGCTACAAACATGTAGAAGAAGAAATTCTTTCCCGGAAAATCCAACCGCGAAAATGCATAAGCCGCCAAAGAGGATATCAAGACTATCCCGACGACAACGCTCACCGTATAGATCACGCTGTTAAAGAAATAAACACTGAATCCCCCTTCTGTCCACGCCGTGATAAAATTCTTAAAATGAAGGACATGCGGGACGAACGATTTATCCGTGAAGACCGTCGCGTTCGTCATCAAGGCGCAGCGGACCATCCAAAAAAGCGGGAACAAACAGGACACGGTCACCGCCATGAGAAAAATATGCGTGATGATTGAATTGGATATGCGCTGCAAAAGATATTTATTGATTTCCATAAATTCTTACGCCTGTTTCATTCTGTTCGATAAAATTTTAAAAAATGCCGAGATGCCGATAAGAATCGCGCCGAACGTCACACTCATCGCGCAGGCATAACCAAAACGGTTTGTCCCGATCATGGCATCCAAAATACGCGTGACGGGCACCTCCGTGTGATATCCTAACCCCTGACCGACCATAGATAAGATCAGAATAAAAACTTGCATGGACCCTAAAACCGTCAAGATCATGACCACCAGAAGAACAGGGACCATCATCGGGATCGTGATATGACGAAATTGGTTCCAGCTTCCCGCCCCATCCACCTTCGCGGCTTCATAAAGCTGGCCGTCGATCGTTTGTAGTCCGGCGAGAAGCATAATAAAACCCCAACCAAACCCTTTCCAACAGTGGACAACCGCAATACAGGCAAGTGCCGTCTTAGGGTCGGATAACCAATTATGGACCAACTGCGGCCAGCCTGTCTTGACCAGCAAATAGTTCAATAAACCGATATGCTCTCCGCTCTGCATGCCGGCGTAAAGGATCCACTGCCATATCAACCCGACGACAATTTCCGATAAAACGGGCGGAATGAAAAAGACCACCCGATAAAATTTCTTCAAACGGATCTGCCGATCACAGGCCAAGGCGAGCATAAAAGCCAGGGCATTCTGTAATGTCAACGCGATGATCGTAATAAACCCCGCGTGCCACATGGATTGCCACCAGATCTTGTCACTAAACAATTCCTGAAAATTGGCAAACCCGACGAACGTGCGGTGAGGGCTAATGCCGTTCCACTGGTGCAGGGATAAATTAAAAATTTCATAAAAAGGATACACGTAAAAAATAGAGAACAATGTGACGGCAGGAATAATAAAAAGATAATTCTTGGAATTATCCACGAGGCGGGCGGCGAATGAATTTTTTCGGATAGCCGGCATATTTTCTAGTTGGTCTTACTTTTCGCTTTCTCAAGTTCCTGTTGTTTAGCGGTTTGGACTTCTTTGGCAACTTCTTCGGGCGTTTTCTCGCCGATAATGATCGATTGTATTCCCTTGGCGAATTTTTCCGCAACCCAAGGGTCTTCATTATATTCCCAAATGCTCGGATGTGTGGTCTGGTCCATGACCGCGGCAAAGTCAGACAAGATTTGCGGAATGGAGGACAAGGCCTTTTTATTCGACGGAAGATTCTTCGTTTGTTGGGCCAAATATTGCTGTTGTTCATCGGCGGTCAGCCACTTTAAAAAGGCAATGGCCTTATCTTTGCGCGAGGAATCTTTATTGACGACGAAAGACGAACCTGCTCCTCCCCATATTTTCATCGGAAAAGCCGTGCTTACGGCCGGAGGCAGCATCACGCCATATGCCAAATCAGGATTCATATCATTATACACATTAACGCACCATGAACCGTTAAACGCAAAGGCGGCTCTCTCGAGGGCAAAATCCTGCTCCGCGAATTTATTAGGTTTGGTCACGACCCCTTCGGCTAAAGCGCCTTCTTTGGCAAGCGTCGCGAAAATATTAAAAACTTTGATCCAATCAGGATCGGTGTAAGGCACTTCTCCTTTATACGTCGCCATGACTTTTTGTTCGCCCATGATATTAAAGGCATAATTTGAGGCAAAACAATTGATCATCCATTGTTCTCCCCAACCGGAAACAAGACCTGCAAGCCCGATACGCTTTAACGCCTGAGTATCGCTTAAAAATTCTTCAAAAGTTTTAGGAGGCGTTTTAATCCCTGCCTTCTCAAGCATCTTTTTATTGTAAAGCATCTGGATATTCGTGACATCTAACGGAACGCCATAAATACCGGGCTTGATCTTATAGATATTCCCGTCGGAAAAACGGTTCACATCCAAGGCCTTGGCGAAAAGGCTGTTCTCCCACTCGCTGTCGTTTTTCTTAAACTCGTCGGTCAAATCGGCGACGAATCCGCTTTCAATGAATGAGGCGAAAACTTCTTTTTTATCTAGGATTCCATATATATCGGGAAGGACGTGTGCTTGAGCGGAGGCGATCACTTTTTGCGTATAAGCATCAGAAGGAGCATACAATTCAATTTTGACTTTAACACCGGTTTGAGCTTCATATTTCTGGGCGAGGGCCTCAAAGGCTTTATGCCGGTCCGTCATCCAGTGCCAAATCGTGATGGTATTGGCATCTTGTTGTTTGGGGGCACATCCGGCAGAAACAACCATGAGCAAACACAAAAAAATTCCAAGCAATTTTCTCATAAAATCTCCTGTTGCCTGATAATTAAGAAGGTTGAGTATATCACCCTACGGAAGGATTGTCAAAATAGAAAATCTGTCCCAGATCAGTTATTTAAAACGGCCTTTATGATCAAAAAATCACCTGATTTTTCCAATAATGCTCGAGGAATAATAGCTTCGCGGCCATGGACTTGATTGAAAGGAATCATCTTATCGTTTAAATAAATCTCTTTGATCTTATAAGTATTAAAATCATATAAATTTTTATTAATATATTGAACAGAAATTCTTTTTCCCGCAAAGGAACAATCCACTTTTGCCAATCCTTGTGCATCAAATTCTTCTTTGACCAGTTGAGGCGCCAACACCAAATCCCCGCGATGCCCTCTGATGCCGCAGGCCTGGGTCAATCGCGTCAACACAAGCCAGCTCGCCGAGCCGGTCAGATAATGATACATGCCACGGCCTTCGCCGTCGCAATATTCCGGAATGCCGGGATAAATTTTGCTCTTGGCCGTGTCCGCGCACATTTGATAAATCGAGTGAAGCACCTCATATCCTTCCCGAACAAAACCTCTTTTATACAAGGCATACGCATACATCACCGTCATGTGGCTAAAAAAGGCGCCATTTTCCTTGGTGCCATAGGCAAACCCAAAGGCTCGTCCCAAGCTTAAATAATGGTCCAATCCAAAATCCGTATTGAGCCTCACTCCGCCGAGATCTTTATCCACAAGATATTCTTTGACGGATTGGATAATGGCCTCGATCTCATTTTGTTCAGCCAACCCGCTCATAATCGGGAAAACCTGGCCGGTTAAAGTCATTCTCACTTTTCCGCCGATACTTCCTTCAACCGCTTTACCGTCATTATCATAATAACCGTTAAGCCAAGTGTTCTTTCCGACAGAAATTTTCTGGGATTTACGAATGTGCTCAAAGATCCAAGTTCCTTTTTTCCGCAAATCTTTCACAAGTGTTGTCAGAGCAACTTCCAATTTCTCGCCGCTGATCTGAGGCTGAACCGCTGGAAAATATTTTTCCTTCAACCATTTTGTTTTGGCCTCAACACTTTCATAATCAACCGTTTCATCGAGCAAGATCAAAATTTCTTTCATGAGATTTAACGATCGAACCGCTTTTGCCTTAGCCAGATCTTCCAAAAGGTCAGCCAACGTAAGCATGTTCCCGGCGTAAAAACTCATGAACGTAACACTTTCTCCGCGATCCGCCGCCATATCCAGCCCGTCATTCCAGTCTGCATTTTCAAGGCGCATAATATTATGTTCCCCGACGTTAAAGAACTGGACCAAATGCTGAATCAAAATATGTTCTAAAAGCGATCCCTCATAAATCCGTCCGGTTTTATCTTTCAATTTATTGCCGTAAGCCGGCGTCCAGGAAGGATCTTTTTGTTTGCCGCGGGATTGTTGCGGGTCTCTGAAATAGGTGTTATTTTCAAGCACAATGTCATAATCGCCGGTCTGGTCGATGTATAAAAGAAGCGTCGTAAATGGCCAGACGCCATGGTCCATCCAAACACGGGTGATCGCATTGCGGTCGGCGATAAATTCACCAGGATTACTGCCGATGATCGTCGCGTTAGAGCCATCCACTCGTACGCCACCGAAATTATTAATCAAATTTTCCCGCACGGTTTCCGGCTCGATCAGAATAAGCGAAAGCAAATCCTGCCAAATATCCCTCCAACCCTTGCCGCCTTTACCGTAATCGTGGTCGGGCAAAAATGAACATCCAAAGATCCGTCGGAAAACCGGTTGAAGAACGACCCAATGCATCCAGGCATCATGGTCTTTATTTTCCGTTGTAAAAGATATTGATCGCGCTTTCTGCTGCCAATAAGCCTTGTTCTGTTCCATGGCCTCTGAAAACTTTTTAGCGGAATTAAACGTTCCCAAAATCCTTGTCGTTTCTTGTTCATTCGCGCTTAGACCAACGACGAGAAGATATTGTCTTGCTTCTGACGACTTTAATGTTTCTTCCTTAAAACGCAGCGCCCCGACCGCTTCTTTGCCGTGTAATTCTTTATCGGACAACTTACCAACCGGATTATTTTTCAATACCGCTTCAGGCGAAGATAACGACCCCGCGTCCCCGCAAAAACATTCTATGGTCGGAAATGTCCCAACCGGATTTTCATTCTTATCGTTCAGACCCAATACAAAATATTGTTCTTTATTTTCTTTATGTCCTTCTTCATTAAAAAACATGGTCGGTTTAACGACAACGCCATTAGTGTGCTGGACGATTCGATGCAAAAGCGCGGTCACATGCTCATGATCATGCTTATTAGCCAATGACCGTGCGAATAAAGGAATCGACGCAGTCGGAACATAAGAAATGGCTTGGCTAGAAATATTTTTAACCGTTACCGACATGAGCTCTACATTTTCACCCGTCACCGGGACAAAATTCAAGGCTTCCAATTCAAGTCCAGGAAAAGGAAACCGCCTGATTATTTTATGCCAAAGCGGACCAGCCTCGACGGATATCGTGTCCTTTTCATCGCAATCCTGCGCCAAGGAAACAACGCCTTTCCCAGGGATAAAAACAAAGAAATTCCGGACCGGGATTTTTAGATCTTCCCGAGAAGCCGGTTTTGTGACGTAATGATATTTATCTGTTTTGATATCACCGCTTAAATACGGAGTAATAGAAGATTTGATCGACTTGGCGTCTACGCCGGAAAGAGGAAAGTAAATACTGCGAATTCGGGCTAAATCATCCGCCTTAAAAGAAATGCCATCCGCAAAATATTGATAACCTTTTTTCATGTCTTTTATACCATTTTAATAGTATGAATAGATTTCACATTCTAATATGAGAACAACTATTAGACAAGAAATAAAAAACATTCAAAGTGCGGTAAATAATTTTTTAAATTGGCAAAAGATTTATACTTAGGCAGGAGAAGCAAATTTATAAAGACGGGACATCGCAACCAAAGAAATCTTATAAAATTTTAGACCGGCATCCCAGCTTTCCGTATCATTATGTTTTACCCAAACCACTTGGCCGCGTAAATTCATAGGTGCATGACCATCAGGAAGTTCGACTTCTAAAGAAACACTGTCATTAACATAAAGGCGCTGTCTTGAGGCAATTCTGACACCCTGGGCGGAAGCATCTTCGAGATGAACATTTTGCCCAAAATCTTCGCGGGCATCTTTAAATTTTGCCGGGAATTTTGCGCTAAAGCGCTCAAAAAGCCTTTGGTCTAATCTGTTTGTTTCAAGAGCCATGGATTAACCGCCTTTTTGTTTCTTAAAAAATTTCTCTAATTTCGCCTTAGATCCCGATATAATTTCTTTAAAATACATCCCCAACCGATAAACGTCTGAATCTTTCACATGCCTGACCCAGCGAACCTCTCCTAAAACGATAACCGGCTCTTCTTCAGGACCTAATTGAATCTCGACGGCAATTTCCTTCCCGATGGGAATTTTGTGTTCAGAAACAAAGCCAATACCGCCTTTGCTAAAATCTATTGTTTGGATATGATCAAATGGGCTGCCATTTTTTCCTTCAACAGGCACAAGGCAAGGTAATCGATTACTTCTTCTCTTATTAATGGAACTGTTTACTTGTTGTAGGTTCTTAATCATAGGGCTCTTCCTTCATTGCTGTTAGTAAATGTATTCTAGTGTTTATTTAAAAATTATCAAGATATATTCTTAACCCCCCAACTATTCCAGAAATGACTTAATTCGGAGCTAAATTCTTATAAAAAGACCAGGAATTCTTGAGAGAAAGCGCTATCTTCACTGTAAATATAATATATAAATAACAAAAAAGCAAGCCCACGAGGCAAAATAGTTTACTTTTTTTTCCAACAAATCACTTTCCAATACAAAATTGAGTAAAAATCTTATCCAAAAGGTCTATATCGATGTTGCGGCCGGTAATTTCATCTAAAAAATGGACTGATTCTTTGATCTCTTCCGAAATAAATTCCAAAGAAATTCCCTGTTTAAAGATATCCTGCGCCTTTAAAAGGCTTGTTTGAGCACATTTTAAAGATTCGATATGGCGAAGATTACTCACTAGAATCCCATGCGTATCAATGACTTGCCCATGCCATACTTTCTCAACGATCTTTTCTTCCAAATCCTGTATGCCTTCTTTCTTCAAGGCTGAAATCTTTAAGATATCTTGACCACAAAACAAATCCGCAATATTTTTTTCATCCCATTGGGGTTTAAGATCGCTTTTATTAAGAACAACCAAGACATTCTTTTGCTTTACGCTTTCCATCAGCGCATAATCTTCTTGGGTTAACTGTTGGCTGATATCGAGGAGAAAAAGGATCAAATCGGCTTTCTCAACAGACAAGCGGCTGCGGCGAATCGCCTCTTCTTCAATAGAATCCGACGGCGTCAGAAACCCGGCTGTATCAATAATCTGAAAAGGAATCCCCTTGATTTGCGCTGTTTCTTCAATGGTGTCGCGCGTTGTTCCGGCGATGTCAGAAACAATCGCCCGCGGTGTTTTTAGAAATGCGTTTAAAAGCGACGACTTGCCGACGTTCGTTTTCCCGCACAGGACAACCGTGATGCCCTCTTTTAAAATCCGTCCATGTTCGCTCGAAGACAAGAGCCTCGTTATACGGCCGTTGGCCTGACGGATTTTATCAACTAATACTCCTTGAGCTTGTTCGTTAATTTCATCCTCGGGAAAATTAACATACGCCTCGATTTCCGTATAAACATCCATCAAGATTTCCCGAATATTTTCCAGCTCCGTCGACAATTCTCCTTTAAGCTGATGCGTGCTCACCCTTAAGAACGCATCCGTCTTGGATTGGATAATATCCAAGACCGCCTCGGCCTGGGCGAGGTCCATGCGGCCATTTAAAAAGGCGCGCTTGGTAAATTCTCCGGGCTCAGCTAGTCGGGCGCCATGACGTAAAACAAGTTCCAAAATAGCCTTCAAAGATACGATCCCGCCGTGACAACTGATCTCCACAACATCCTCAGCGGTATAGCTGTGTGGGGAACGCATCAGCGTGAGCAATACTTCATCAATAATATCGTCGGAATTTTGTTTATCCACGATCCAGCCATAATGAACCGTGAAATTCTTAAAGCTGTCCGTTTCTTTTTTATTTTTCGAAACAAAAATTTTTTGGGCAATCGACAATGATAACGGCCCGCTTAAACGAATGACGCCGATTCCCCCCTGGCCGACGGGAGTCGAAATAGCGGCTATCGTATCGTCTATTTTTTTAAATTCATGCATAATGTCCTCGCTTCACTCACGACAAAAACCGATCCTGTGACAAAAATAATGCCTCTTCGGCTGGTTTCTTTAAAGGCTAACGCTAAAGCGTCTTTGATACAAAAACTAATATAACATGTTTTCTGTGGAAAATATTCTTTAAGCTCGCTGTCCGAGAAATCATACGCCCGCGGATGTTTGGCCTTGGTGACAATGACACGGTCGGCTATTTTATGCAACACCCGGCAAATGGAAGCCTTATCTTTATCTTTTGAAAGACCTAAAATAACCGTCACTTTTCGACGAGGAAATGCGTCTTGAATTGTTTTCACAGCGACTTCCATGGACGCCGGATTATGCGCGCAATCCAAAACAATAGTCGCTTTACCAATTTTAAAGATTTCAAACCGACCCGGCCAGAAAATATTTTTTAGCCCCTCATAAACCGCTTCTTTCGAAACGACAACTCCCAAATTTTCTAACGCCTCAACAATTCCGATAGCAACGCTGGCATTCCCGAGCTGATGCTCGCCTAATAACCGTAACGTTAAATTTTTATAATGCTTGGTTTGCGTCTTAACATGGAATGTCTGCCTTGCCGAATCTTTCCGAACCTCTTTATAAGTAATATCCTGCCCGACGATCACGGGTTTAATCTGGAAAAGACGACAGCGGCGCTCCACGACCGCGAGCGCTTTTTTATCTTGAGAGGCAATAACAACATTCTGTTTGCTATCCTTAATAATGGCCGATTTTTCAGCTGCGATTTGCTCGACGGTGTTTCCCAATAACTGTGTATGCTCCAAGCTTATCGGCGTAATTGCCGCGACCAGACTTGAAACAACATTCGTGGCATCCAACCGGCCGCCTAACCCGGTTTCCAGAACGACAAAATCAACTTTTGCTTTATGGAAATAATAGAGCGCCAGCGCCGTCATCACTTCAAAATAACTTAAAACGCCCAGTTCCTGAGGTTGCCGGGCCCTTTCAATCTGTGGTTTGATATCCTTAAGGATTTTACAAAAATCTTTTTTGCTAATAATGTCCCCAAAAATATCCGTCGTATGCGGCTTATCTTTTCCGGAATTCTTTGTAAGAATCCGTATCCGCTCACGAAAATCATTTAAATGCGGCGAGGTATAAAGCCCGACGGTATATCCGGACTCTTGAAGAATGGAAGCAACCATGGCGCACGTCGAACCCTTCCCTTTTGTGCCGGCAACATGAATCACCTTTAAAGATTTCTCGGGATTGTTAAGCAATAAGAGTAAATATTTAATACGATTTAAATGATACGAGGAAGAAAAAGAGGAATCCAAAGACAACTCGTGGTTTAAAAATGTTTCTAAGTATGTCTTGGATTCCTCAAAGGTCATGGAAGGATTGAATCATAACGGATTAGAAAACTCTAAATTCAAAACTCGAAACAAATCCGAAATTCAAAGGGCCAAACAACATTGGGCTGTTTAGGATTTCGGGGTTTGCATTTATTGTTTCGCATTTCGATATTTAGATTTCGAATTTATGCAATCCGGATTCTTAGTGTTTAAAATGCCGAATGCCGGTAAAAACCATCGCGATCTTGGCTTTGTCAGCGCCTTTGATCACTTCCGCGTCGGCAATTGAACCGCCGGGCTGAATCACCGCTACGATCCCGGCTTTACGGATAGCGTCGATATTATCCATCTTCGGGAAGAAAGCCTCGGATGCCAAAACAGCACCGCGGGCATTTTTTCCGGCTTTTTGAATAGCGCTATGGACACTTTCAATACGACTCGTTTGTCCGCAACCGATCCCGACGATCTTTTTAGCTTTGACCAAGACAACCGCATTGGATTTAACATTCTTCGCGACATTCCATCCGAACAAAAGAGAATCCATCTGGGATTTGGTCGGCCTTTTTTGCGTCACGATCTTTAAATCGCCGGTGCCGACATCTGCTTTATCCTTTTCCTGCAAAAGTAATCCGCCGTAAACTTTCTTTAGGTCATATTCTTCTTTGTCCAAATCTTTAAAATCAAACTCAAGAAGCCGCAAATTTTTCTTTTCGCTAAGAAGGTCCAGCGCCGCTTTTTCAAAAGCAGGAGCAATGACGCATTCCATAAATCCGCTTCTGATAATGGCCTTGGCGGTTTTTATATCGACCGGCCGGTTAAGACCAATAATTCCGCCAAACGCTGAAATAGGATCACAATTGAGCGCTTCATTGTACGCCTTGGTGAGGTCTTTATTTTCCGCAACGCCCGTCGGATTATTATGCTTGATGATAACCGCCGCAGGATTCTCGAAATCTTTAACAAAATCGACGGCCGCGTTTAAATCTAAAATATTATTGAATGACAATTCCTTCCCGTGAAGCTTGCGCATGGACGGCAGACCAAAGGACGTATTGGCGTCTTGATAAAAGGCGCCTTTTTGATGAGGATTTTCTCCGTAACGAAGGTCTTGGATTTTGGAAAACCGTAATTGAAGTTGCTTAGGAAATGTCCCGAACTCGCTGCTGGATAATCGTCGGCTTAAAAATTCCCAAATGATCTGATCATAGCGGGATGTGTGCCCAAATGCCTCGACGGATAAACTAAATAAAACAGAGTCCGACAAAAGGCCGCTATTGACGTGAAGCTCTTTGAGGATGTCCTCATAACGGTCAGGATTGCAGATTACGGCGACACTCTTAAAATTTTTAGCGGCAGAACGCAGCATCGACGGCCCGCCAATATCAATATTTTCAATCGCTTCTTCTAAAGATACATTTTTCTTTTTCGTTACACTTTCAAACGGATACAAATTCACGACCACCATATCAATCAAGCCGATATTGTGTTCCTTCAGTTGCTCCATATGTTTAGGGTTATCGCGCAGCGCCAAAAGCCCGCCGTGAATTTTAGGATGCAGCGTTTTCACGCGTCCGTCGAGCATTTCCGGGAATCCTGTGTAACTGGAAACCTCGGTAACCGAAATGCCGGACTCCTGAAGTTGGCGCGCAGTCCCGCCTGTCGAAAGAATTTCAACCCCTAAGGCCTGAAGCCCTTTAACAAACGGCAAAAGCCCTTTTTTATCGGAAACACTTATCAAAGCGCGCTTGACTTTAATCATGACTTTTCCTCCGGATGAAATAAGAACGGCTTTGAGCCATAAATCTGTGCCTATTATTTCAAAAAATAATTTTTAGCACAAATCAAGAGCCCAAAGCCATTTTAAAAATAATTATCTTCGGCCGATACTGCTTTTTGCCTTATGACGTTTTTTCTCAGAAGGCTTTGAGTAGTAACGTCTTTCCTTCAATTCCATCATAAAGCCATCTTTCTGGCATGCTTTTTTAAACACGCGCATGGCTTTTTCAAAGTTGTGTGGATCAGAAATCTTGACTTCAATCACCAATATCACCGCCTTTTTGGCATATTTAAAGATTTTGTTCTTAAATGTTCTGCTATTATATTATAGGATTTTCAAATGTAAACTTATTTTTTAGATTGCACCGGCTGCCTGCTTTGCCTCTATTTAGGGTCTTGGTAGGTATAATGCTTACCGGCGTAGTTGCGAAGGGTGTACGTACCATCCTTTTTTTCGACAACGGTCTCAATATTAATGGGCACCTTGCCTCCACCTCCGGGGCAGTCAATGACAAAGGTAGGAACCGCATACCCGGACGTAAAGCCATACAGCTTTTCCATAATATTAATGCCAGTCGCCACAGTCGTACGAAAATGCTTAGACCCGGCAATGGGATCGCACTGATAAATATAATAAGGCCGCACGCGGATTTTTAAAAGCTCATGCATGAGTTTCTTCATCACCGACGGCTTATCGTTAATGCCTTTTAAAAGGACTGTCTGGCTTCCTAAAGGAATGCCATTATCGGCCAAAAGTTCGCAGGCAAACTTAACGCGCTTAGTGATTTCCTTAGGATGATTAAAATGAATGCTCATCCACGGCGAATATTTCTTAAGGAGTTTAACCAAGTCAAAAGTAATTCTCTGAGGAAGCGTCACCGGAATGCGACTGCCGATACGAACGAACTCGACATGAGAAATGCTTCGCACGCTCTTTAAAATGTATTCCAAATCCTCATCCTGCAAAATGAGCGGATCTCCGCCGGAAATCAGGACATCGCGGATTTTTTTATTCGAACGGATATAATCAAAGGCGGCCTCATAATTCTCCCGATTAAGTTTTCGGGTCCGTTTTCCGACCATCCGTGAGCGGGTACAGTGACGGCAATACATCGCGCACATTTCGCTGACCAAAAATAAAACGCGGTCCGGATAACGATGCACCAGTCCGGGCACCGGAGAACACCGGTCTTCCTCTAAAGGGTCCGTCATTTCGCCATTAGATGTTTCAAGCTCAAACTTTTGAGGAACACTTTGAAGACGAATAGGACAGGTCGGGTCTTTGGGATCGATTAAGCTTGCAAAATACGGTGTGATCGCCATGGAAAGTTTTTTTCCACAACCATCAATGCCCTGCCGTTCATCTTCAGTCAGATCGACGAGCTTTTCAATGATGTCCCTGGTACGAATGGTATTTTGGATCTGCCATTGCCAATCTTCCCAGTCAAACGGGGTCGCATCTTTAAAAAAGCTAATCACGCGATTTTCTTCAGCGGTGAGCTTTTTCTGACCTTGGATTGTTTCGATTGTGCCCATGGCATCCTTTCCTTTTTTCAAAGGTTACGGTTTTAAACCGTATCGTTCTAAGGCAAAATTCAAAATACGATTGATCGTTTTTGCATAATCCGAACCCAAAACCTGGGGAAAAATATTAAAGGCATCTTGCTCATCCAAAGACGGCAAAGGATTAATTTCGAGGGCATACGGATTATCTTTATCATCGACGCGGAAATCCACGCGGCCAAAATCCCGGCATCCGACGATCTTATAAACCCTGATGGCCAGCTCCTGCATCTTTTTAGTTAACTCAGGAGAAATCTTGGCGGGACAAATATATTGCAAACGGTCTGAGGCGATACGCTCAAAAGTATAGAATTGATTCCCGAGATTGCTATTACCGTCGATGCTGACCTGAATGATCGGCATAGCCTCCGGCGGATTATTCCCCAAAATAGGAACAGTAAATTCTTTTCCTTTAATAAATTCTTCGACCAACGCGGTTTGATGGTAAACTTCATTGACAAGTTGCACCTGTCTTTTTAAACCTTCATAATCTTCCACGCGGGATTTTTCCGAAATGCCTTTAGACGAACCTTCATGGCGGGTCTTGACCATCAACGGAAACCCGATGGTATTAAGCTTCTCTAAATTATCCGTATGATGGGCCACAAAAAAACGCGGGGTTGGAATGCCGTCATAAACAAACAATTGTTTAGCAACGACTTTATCGAGCGTAACACCTAACGAAAGAGCGTCAGCGCCGACAAAAGGAATACCCTTCATTTCTAAAAGCACCGGGACCTGAGACTCGCGGTTTCTCCCATTTCGGCCTTCACAGATATTAAACACAATATCCACGTCCAGATTATCAAGCCTCTTCATCAAATTATGAACATTGCCGATACGGTCAACCGTATGCCCACCCGATTCCAAGGCGCGGACAATATTATCTATGGTCTTGGGCTTATCAAATTCCGCACACGTATCTCCGGGATCAGCGGAACCCAACGCCCAATCTGTTTTCACATCGTATGTTAATCCTACTTTTTTTCCCATTTAAAAATAACCTCCCCAAAGTCGAACGGATAAAAAAAGGAACCTCTCGCGGTTCCTGAAGATTCCCTAACTCTTTTATTTTCTACACGTTTCCTCTTTGATCAAATGTCCGATTAAAAAAATATTTTTTGTTTCGTTAAATTTTTAACACATTTTAAAGCAGCGTTCAACATTTTTCAAGAAAAATTCGTTTATATTCCTAAAAATTACCGACGGAGAAACGCAAAACAGTCGTGGACGTTAAAAAAAAGATAATTATTGCTACAACATCTTAAAAAACTATCACCCCAAATGCCAAAATTAGATCTGATCTTTATATTTTTTCCATGCTAAAGAAATCAATTCCTCCATGACGTCATCAATCGTAATAATACCCTGCATCACCTCTTCCTCATCTAAAACAGGAATTGAAGAGATTTTATATTTTTCCAAAAGAAGCGCAACTTCCTCCAAGTCATCATCCGTATGCACAAAAACTTTCTTAGGATAACATGTTTCCATTAAAGGCTTCTCCGGGGCCTCATTAATGAACTGCCGTATGGAAGTCACCCCTAACAAATGGTTATTCTCATCAAGGATATGAATAAAGAAAATATTCCCCGTTTGCTGGACGCTGTCTTTGACCTTTTGTATCGCATCTTGGACCTTGGCGTCTTTACCTAAAGACAAATATTCCATGGTCATAAGCCCGCCGGCAGAATTTTCCTCAAATCCCAAAAGGGTCCGCAGCTTTTTGGATTTTTCCGAATGCATAAAACGCATCAGGTCCTTGACTTTTTCTTTCGGAAGGTCGTGCAAAAGGTCCGTGGCCTCGTCGGACGGGATATTCTCAAGCAAATTGCTCGCCTCCGTATCGCTGAGCTGTTCGATCAACTCTACTTTTTCTACAGGCGCTAAATCTGCAAAAATTTTTCTCTGCACATCCGTGCTAAATGTTTTAAATAAAGAAAGCTTTTCAAAGAGGTTCAGGTCTTCCATGATGTCCGCCAATTCCATCGTCGGGATGACCCCCAATTTCTGACGGACAATGTCGGATTTAAGGACATTGCGCATCCGGCCCATGGTTAACACTTGCGTATGTTTCCAGGAAATCAATTCTTCTTCCTTTAAATAAGCCGAATCCGGCTTAAAAAATCGAACAATGGCGTCGACGAGGGATGTCAAACCCAACCGGCGCATCAATCCCTTAAGCCCGACATCCACATGCGCTAAATAAATTTGATTATCGACCGTCAGCAAATGGACATCATTGACGCGCACAACTTTTTGATTGTTGGTGTCGACGATCTGCTGGTCTAAAATGTCCCGGCACAAAAGAAAATCCGGCTGAAAAGGTTCTTTTTGATAACGGACTTGGGAAGAATCCACGTTCAAACGGACTCGGCGGCTGATCCTTTTGACCTGCTCTATCGGAACAAGCGCGTATTGTTTATGCAACAATCCTTTTTTAATAATGAACCCTTCGGCCCGAGGGAAAACTTCTTCGCCCTGGCGCATGGGGACATCAATAATTTTCCCTAAGAAATGGCCCTGAGAATCGAGCATTTCTCGTCCTAAAACATCGGATAGATAAATAAATAGTCTCATAAAATTACCTGCTCTTGTGAACTCCCTTTCGGGAACACATTTTCATAAGTGCGCAGCGGGAACACAATGGCGATACCGGCTTACACATATTTTGGCCCCACATCACTAAAAGAGTATTATATTCAATCCAATATCTTTTTGGCAATTGCTTTCTTAAAATCATTTCCGTTTCTTCAGGCGTCTTGGTGTTCACATACCCAAAGCGGTTGGAGATCCGGTGCACGTGTGTGTCGACGCAAATGCCTAACTTTCCAAACCCTTCCGTGAGGACCAGATTGGCCGTCTTTCGACCCACGCCTTTAAAGGTTAACAAATCCTCCAAATTGTCCGGCACTTTTCCCTGAAACCTCTCCAGCAATCCTTGACAAATTCCAAGGATATTATGCGCCTTTGTTTTATAAAATCCTACAGGATAAATGGCTTTTTGAATCTGGGTGGCGGAGAGGGAAAGCATCGCCTGCGGATTATCGGCGAGCGCAAAGAGGCGCTCGGAGGCTGGTAGCGTTGTCTGGTCTTTGGTCCTTAAACTTAAAATACACGAGATCAAAACCAAAAACGGATCGTGCCATTTTTTCCCAACCAATGTTACCGACGGGTCCGGCAGGCTTTTCACCTCGCGGCGCAGGATACGAATGACAGACGAAATATTTTTATTGGAAACACTCATTTATAATTTTCCCAGGGATCCCGATATTGCCGACAACGATTTTTCCGACGACCTTCGGGCCATGATGAATGAAAAATCCTTTTTTGGCAAAAGTAAACGTGACGGTCTTGACCGCTTTAACGCAAACGCCGTAAATGTTCCCGGTTGTCGCATCCAAGCCCGACGGAACATCGACCGAAATGATTCTTTTCCTGCTTTGATTGATAACTTCGATAACGGATTTAAAAGGTTCCGCAATTTCACGGTTTAAGCCGACACCGAAAAGCGCGTCGATGATGATATCCGATCGGCCCAGTTGTTCTCGGACGGCAGGCGTCATCATTTTAACTTCCTTAATAGGAACTTTAAGCTTTCTTAGAATCTGATAATTCAAAGCCGCATCCCGTTTAAGGCTTTGGGCCCGGCCGATCAAAAATGTTTGTGTTCGTATGCCAGCGTCGGCCAAATGCCGCGCGGCCACAAATCCATCGCCGGCATTATTTCCAAGCCCGCAGAAAACACAAACCAACCTGTTCTTTTTGCCTTTCAAATCCTTAATAACTTCCTCGGCAACATGACGTCCAGCATTTTCCATTAAGACGATCGACGGAATCCCATAACGCTCAATGGCAACAGCATCCAACCTTTGAATCTGCTTGGTGGTAACGGTGCTTGGTAACATCTTGACTATTCCAGTTGATATCCGGCATCCTGAAGGAAGGAAAAATCATCGCGCCAATGCTCTTGGACCTTCACATGAAGCTCCAAAAAAACTTTGGTTTCAAGCAACTCTTCGAGTTCAAGACGGGCCTGCGTGCCTATGGTCTTTAAGACGTCGCCCTTTCGTCCGATGACAATTTCCTTCTGGCTTTCGCGCTCGACGTAAATGAGGGCCTTGATATGTGTTATCTTTTTGCGGTGCTCGATCTGCTCAATGGCAACGCCAAGCGAATGAGGGATTTCTTTGCGCATCAACAGAAAAAGTTTTTCGCGGATAATGTCGGCTAAGACCATTCTCTGGGGGGCATCGGAAAGAATATCGTCCGGATACAATAACGGGCCTTCAGGCAAATAGTCAAAGACCACGTTTAAAAGCACGTCGATATTTAGTCCCTCTTTCCCCGACAAAGATACCATCGTGAAATTTTTCATTTCGGTCACAGGCATGCCTTTGACTTTTTCCCAGAACGCGATGTATTCGGGAAGATGCTCCGGCTTCATATCCACTTTATTCAACCCCAAAATGACCGGGCATCGAACTTCCTTGACCTTCTGGGCGACGGTTTCCTCTTCCTCGCCAATACGACGGGTCACATCCACCAGATAAATCACGCAATCCGCTCCGTCTAAAGTCCCAATGGAAGAATGGTTTAAATATTTATCGAGCTGATCATGGCCGATGTGAACGCCGGGAGTATCGATAAAGACGACCTGTCCGCGCTCGTCGTTGTAAATACCCCGGATCTGATGACGCGTGGTCTGCGGCACCGGAGAAACAATGGCCACTTTCTGCTCTAAGATCGTATTAAGCAGTGTGGATTTCCCGACGTTGGGCCTTCCGACAATAGAAACCATACCGCACCGGGTTGATTTTTTATTTTCTTCCGTCATTGGGGATCCTTTTTCTCTTAAAATACAAGACCACAGCGACAACGCCCGTAAAAAACACCAGATTGATTATATTATAAGTTCTCCAAACTATGTCGTGAGAACGCAGTCCCGATGGCGCCATCAAAACCATACAGCCCCAAACGCCTAAGGCCCAAGCCATACTGATGTCGTCGGAAGATCGTCTCTTCATGACCCGCACGATCAAAGGAATGTTCCAGAAAGGCAGCATAATGGCCATAAAAAATCCAAGTTTATCTATCGCGTCTGTTGCGGGCATTTAGCTCTCCATGAATTTCAAAAATTGTTTGCGCCGGGCATCCACTGTCTTTAATGTTAATGAAGACGTCTTCGCAGCGCCGAAACCTTCGACGTTAAAAGAAGAACAGATGGTAGCATAAATGACCGCCTGCCGTAAATGAATTTCATTGACCTTATTGACTTTGCTTAAATATCCCATCAGGCCTCCGGCGAAAGTATCTCCGGCGCCCGTCGGATCAACGACATTCTCCACGGGAAATGCCGGAAATCCGAACATGAATTTATCCGCATAACAGAAAACCCCATGCTCACCTTTTTTGATGACGATGATCGACGGCCCCATCGCGCGCAAACATTTCGCGGCCTTAACAATATTGGTTTCCCCCGTGAGCATCCGCGCCTCGCCGTCGTTTAAGACAAACAGATTGACTTTTTTCATCAATCGCAAGACCGATTCCTTCATCGTGTTGATCCACAGGTTCATGGTATCCGCGCCGACGAATTGCGGCTTACGCATACATTGTAAGAACTTCATCTGGGTTTCCGGATCAATATTCGCTAGAAATACCTGCGGAATATTCCACTGGGCGGCCGTCACCTTTGGCACGTAACTTGTAATAACGCCCAATTCCGTCTTTAATGTGATAGCGGTATTCAGGTCTTCTTTGCGATATTCGCCGTACCAATGAAACGTCTGCCCGTCGGCATGAACAATCGAATCCACATTGATCCCTTTGCGTTTAAAAAGCGCCATGTGCTTTTTAGGAAAATCCTTGCCGACGATGCCGGCCAAATGCACCTTCGTAAAAAGCGATGCGCTCATCGATAAATGCGACGCCGACCCGCCTAAAAGATCTTTCATGTCCCCGGCAGGGGTTTTCAAATCATCTAACGCAATCGTTCCAACAACCATTAAAGGCATATCTGTATTCCTCCTATTTTTTATTCTCCAATAATTTTGACCAAAACTCTTTTCTTCCGTCGGCCGTCGAACTCGCCGTAAAAGATCTGCTCCCACGGACCAAAATCCAGTTTTCCGTTGGTCACGGCCACGACCACTTGGCGGCCCATGATCTGGCGTTTTAAATGGGCATCGCCATTATCCTCGCCGGTATTATTATGCCGATAACCAGACACCGGATCGTGCGGCGCAAGCTTCTCGAGCCAATCATCATAATCCTGGATCAAGCCGCTTTCATCATCGTTAATATAAACGCTCGCCGTAATATGCATGGCGTTGACCAGGCACAGGCCTTCCTTGATGCCACTTTTGTCAAGCACCCGCTCAACCTGGTCTGTAATATTGATATACCCTCGTCGATGCGGCGTATTAAACCAAAGCTCTTCGCGATAAGATTTCATTATTTATTTTGCCCTCCCTTGAGCATTAAAGGATTATATTCTTTAATGGCCATGATCATGTAGGCTGTACCGGCGATCGAACACGTGCTTGTGCCATGCGGAGTACGCCAGCCATGGCCGGTATCCACATCTTCCAATGTGGCATAAGGCAAGCATCCTTCCCCTTGCCCTCTCGGCGACGGGCTTGAAATAATAAGTTTATTTAATTCATTTAAATATTTATCCGCCTCTTGTTTGTAGTAACCAGTCTTGATCGCATTGATATCCTTGAAATAATCACTCAGCATCTGATAGGAGACGATCATCTGCGATGTCCACTCCGGCGAGATCAATCCGCCTCGAGCGATATTAATGGACTTCGAAAAATCAAACCCTTCCGCATCGACGATAATTCCGCTGGGGCGTTTAAAAGAAATTTTAACACCACAATGTTCTTTGGCAAATTCCATGATCTGTTCGGGATCCATGCCGTTTTCCGAGAGCGTCTTCGGGCCAAGAGCGGCCAAAGACCAGGCAAACGTATCGGTAGCGACCGTCGAATCTCCCCGACCACGATTCATCGGCGGGGATTGATAATCTTTTGGATGGGCCACCATGGCATATTTTTGCAGCCAAGAAAATATTTTTTGTTGGGCCAATGTATATTTGGCATTGTGGGTCACCTGTTCAAGCATATGGAAGAAAGCATAAGCATCAAGATTATGTTCGGTCGCGAACCATGTCACCGTCGGGCCACCTCTTAATCCGCCGGCAGGGTCCTGGTCCTGAAGGGAAATCAACCAGTCCGCAATTTTTTCAGCCATAGGAAGATACGTTGAATCCCCTGTCTGAGAAGTATACTGCAAAATAGCCAGGCCGAGCCAAATGTTCGGCCCGCAGTGCACGGTAAATTCCGCGATCTGCCCGGAATCATAATAGTACCCGTTGGTAAAACCTTGAAACGGACCACTCAGAGTCCGGCTGTAGAAATTCAGAATATCTCGTGCAGCTTTCTCGTCGTGAAACAGAAGAAAAACATTGACCCCCAGCGCCTCGTCGTAGGTGAACGCCCAGTCTTTAACAATCTTCACCTCGCCTTCGAAGCTTTGGATAAGCCCCGTCGATGGGCTCTGATGGTTCTTAAGCCACAAGTACATTTTCGATAAAACTTTAGCCTGCAGCCCCTCTTTCTGACGAGTTAAGATCGCGACCCGGTCCGTGATCTGCCGCTCTTCATCCAGCAAAGTTCCATATTGCGTCTCAAGTGTTTGACGGTCTAAAGCATTCTCAACGGATTTATCAATCTTATCTTTAAGGGCCTTCTTCTGCTGAGTAACTTTTTTTAAAGACTGATTTTCCTGACTATACTGCTCTTCGAGGCTGACCAGTTGATGGACCAGCACCTGGTTGGCGGAGCGAAGTTTATAATTATGAAAAAGGCTCACGGAAAAAGCGAGCAACAAGACCGCGGCGAGCATCACCGCCGATTGGAATGAAAATCTCAACCAGCGGGCGTAGCCGACGATCCGATGGACATCCTTAGCCGCAATTTCAGAAAATTTTAATCCGATCTGAAACCTTAAATGCGTATCATCTTCTGTTTTTTGGATCCAGGCCACCTGGGCCTTGGCTTTGATCGGCGGGCGGGATAACGGCAGATGCAAATGGACATCGAGCAAAACCTTTTGATGAACGATCGCCTCTAAAGTCTCCTGATCCACATCGGATGTTTCCAGGCAAATACCACCCTGGGAAACGTTGGCCGTATAACCCTGGTGCCAGGAATTCCCCGCCGAAGACACAACAGAAAAATCGACGGGAAAAACACTTTTGAGTCGAATATATTGCCGCTTTTCGTGGATATATTCTTTATTGGCCATAGACGTTATTCTTGTCTGGGATTATCCTGCTATAGGATTTAAGATTATTTTTCTTCAAGGGAACCGAAATATTCTTGGAACCGTTTATCTTCTCTTAAATGTTTCAAATCCTCATCCTTAAGAAGATAATCGAAATCCTCATACCCCAGCTCAATGGCGTTCTTAATCGCATCGAAAGATTTGTCGATCTGTTGTAAAAGCGAATAACTGCAGGCGAGGTTATAGAAAACGATGGCGTCGTCGGGCCTTAAGGAAGACAGCTTGATATCGACGTCAAGCCCTTCCTGATATAACCCTTTTTTCGTGTAGAGATCCCCGATCGCGATCAGGGCGTCGACAAAGTCCGGGTTCTTTTTCAGTAGCCCCTCATAAAAGGCGATCTCAAAATCCTGGTCATTTTCTAAAGGTTCTGTCATTATTTTCCTTTTAAATAATCTGTGATGCGCGCTACAGCTTCTTTGAGATCCTCATAGCTCGACGCATAAGAAATCCGCACCTGCGTATCCCACGACGGACCGAAAGCGACCCCGGGGACCAGAGCCACTTTTTTCTTCATCAAAAGATTCTTGGAAAAATCCATGGATCTTTCCTTAAATCGTTTTATCGATGGAAAAACATAAAACGCACCCTGCGGCATATGGCAATCAAGACCGATTTCATTGAGCGCCCCGACGATATAATTACGCCTACGGTGATATTCCCTTTTCATCATCTGCACATCTTTAAAGCCGCTCTTTAAAGCTTCCTCGGCGGCCATCTGGCCCGTAATGGACGCACAGAGCATCGTATATTGATGAATTTTCGTCATAGCGGCGATGATTTTCTTAGGACCACAAACCCAACCAATTCGAAACCCGGTCATGGCATAAGCCTTAGATGCTCCGTTAAGATAAATAACACGGTCTTTCATCCCCGGCAAAGAAGCCAGTGGCGTATGGTCAAAGTCATACGTGAGCTCGTCGTAAACCTCATCGCTTAAGACCAAAAGGTCATATTTCTGAATCACACGGGCAAGAGCCTTCAGCTCCTCTTTTGTATAAGAAGCACCCGTCGGATTACAAGGATAGTTAAGCATCAAAGCCTTGGTCCCTTTGACATAAGACTTTTTAATATCTTCGGGCGTGACTTTAAAACCGTTTGCGATATCCGTCTTAAGCGATACGGGCTCTCCTGAAGCCAACGAAACGACCGGGCCGTACGAAACATAACACGGGTCAGGAATAAGCACTTTGTCCCCGGGATTTAAAATCGCGCGGGCCGCCAAATCCAAGCCTTCGCTGACGCCGACGGTAATCAAAATTTCTTCATTGTAATCGTAGGACAACTGATATCGTCCCTCGAGAAACGAGGCAACGCGTTTACGCAGCTCCACGGTTCCCTTGTTCGAGGTATACGACGTATATCCCTGCTCCAAAGAATAGATCGCCTTCTCGCGGATATGCCAGGGGCTGACGAAATCCGGCTCACCGACGCCTAAAGAAATGACGTCTTTCATCCCTAAGACCAGGTCAAAAAAGACCCGTATCCCCGACGGAGGCATTTGTTCCACAATTTTTGAGATCGTATAATCCATATTCAGTTTTAGATCGAAATATTTAACCTTTTAATTTCTTTCTTCTTCTTTAAGACCTGTCCATCTTCTTTGTATTTCTTTAACAGAAAATGCGTGGCCGTGCCGCGGACGTTCTCCATCGGCGAAAGCTTGGAAGCAATAAAATTGGAAACGGTTTGAATGTTCTCTCCCTCGACCACGAGAAGCAGATCATACGTTCCCGAGACCAGATAACAGCTGGTGACTTCCTCAAAGCTATAGATCCGCTCGGCAATATGATCAAACCCCACATCTTTCTGGGGTGTAATGCTGACCTCGATCAACGCCCGGACAAAAGAACCGGGTTCATTGGTTAAATCACGGTTAATCAAAGTTTTATATTTGATAATGACGCCCTCTTTTTCATAACTCTTGATCGCCTTCTTGACCTCATCGACACTCTTACCCGTCATCTTGGATATTTCCTGGGGCGTGACCCGTGCATCATTGGATAAAATTTCTAATATATCGTCCATGTCTTGCTCCTTTGTTGGCTATTACGCTGCTTATTTTTCCAGGACCTTGGGGCCCATCAGATTGTCTTTCCATCCAGAAGAGAAAAAAACGGCAGGATTATTGGGCGCTGGAATCATCAGCTTTCTTTTTTAAGTCTTCCACTTCTTTACGCAGAGCTTGATTCTTTTTGTCGGCCTCAACGATTTTCCCCATAAGTTCTTTCTGTTGATTGCGAAAAAAGACCGTACCGTCCACAATTTTATCCAAGCTTGCATATTTTGTATTTAATTCATCAGTAATGCTTCCTAATTTTTGTTTAAGATCATTCTGCGGCTTAAAAATATTTTCAAACTCTTTGTCTGAAAGGGCCTGCTTCTTTTCTAAAAGAACAGTTTCCTGGTCGGCCAAAGTCTTTTGGCGCGCCAATCCCTGGGATTGCTGCTTAAGATGATCATTATCGCCGCGAACCTCCTCGATCTTGTCTTGAGCATATGTACCATCCTGCTCGGCTGCAAGGATCGCCTCGTTTAAGTCCCTTTCCTTTTCTAAATTCGAACGCAATTTTGTTCTTAACGATTCAACATCGCCTTCATCCTTACGGTTCTTTGCGTCCACCTCAAAAGCTTTTTGCTTTGCCCCTAAAGCCAATTCCTCTTGTTGATATCTTAAGTCCGACAACTGCATTTTTAATAACCGATCTTTTTCATCCATGTCGAGCAATTGGCCTTTAAGATAAATCTGCCGGCTTTTTTTAATCATCAGTTCATTCTCAAATTTTTCTGCTTCGCTTAACAATGGATTTTTTTTAGCAACCTCGGCCTTAAAACGCTTTGCCATACCCTGCGCTTTCTTTATTTCAGACTGATATTGCAAAATCGCCTGCTGTTTGTGCATATACGCAGACTCAAACACTTGATATTGCTTTTGAAGGCGCTGGTTCTCCTCGGTCAAAGAATAAAGTTTCTGATTCAATTCCTCGACCACTTGAGGATTAGGCGCGGGCGCGGCAATGGAACTTTCTGTCGCCTCTAAAGCCTGATTGACCGCGTCCATTTTAGACTCGGAAAAAGCTGAAGGCGCAAAAAGACAAAGGGAAATGATTCCCAAAATACTTATTGCAATAATTCTATTCATATTAATTGTATTGTACTTATTCTTATCCTCTACGGCAAGGGTAAAAATCAATTTATTGCCTTTTACAGGAGCCGCGGATTCTTTTCTCTTTCCTTCACCGAATACATGGGAGATAGGACCGCTGGACGAAAGGACATTTTGGTCACGCGGGCATTCTCCAATCCGAAATCATCCATGGCATTTAAAAACTTGTACGTTTGAAGCCGTTGATCTTTGGCAAAATTTCTGAAGATAAAAACCGGAAGCCCCTTATAGGAGAGATCCGCGATCTCAAAAAGGATACAAAAAACATCCGGATTGATCTCATAGCCAACACTGTAAGCCTTGATCGCGCCATCAACCTCAACCACCAAGCCAAGCACATTGAGCTCTTTGGCATGCTTTAAAACAGTTTCATGAACCCGCCTGCTATCTTCAAGCATCTGCTGATAAACCACCTCTAAGTTCAAGGCTTTTCGCTGGCAAGCCCAATGATCATAAAGCGTCAGGCATTCTTCAATCATCGCAGGACTAAACGGTGAAATTTTTGCCACATAAGTGTTGGTGAAAAAATTATAATCCGAACGCTTGGACTTAAAATCATTACCTTTAAGCTGTACAATATCGTTCTTAAAATAAATATACTCGTACCCTTTGTGGTAGGATGCATATTTCTCGTCGGGAAAAAGAGAAATGCTCTTTGGGCTGACGTTTTCGATGCGCGCGACACGGCTTCGGCCGTTGACGGCGCGCATATGTTCAAAACACGCCGCAATAGTTTTCGACGTCACCGTCTCGCCTAAGGGCGGCAAATACATAAACGTCCCAGAGACGTCTTTGGCAAAAATGCAAAGAGCGTCATCGATCACTTTAAGATCAAAAGAAAAAAAATCCTTCCACGCAAAAAGATTAACGAAGGAAAACGGCGACAAGCACTCGTGGTTTTTCTTTAGATAATGTTGGATGAGGTCGGATTTTTCTAAAAGGTCTTCGGGCATGGTAAAAAAACTAGGCGGCTCCCAGGACGAACATTTCTTCGATTTCATCTTGATACGCCGTATAATCTTCGATTAAGTAGCTATTTTTTTTAAAAAACTCCAAGGCGTGATGCTTCTCAAAATATTTCTCTAGCGCGTTCTTGTAGACGTCAAAATCTTTTGTATAACGTTTTTCTTGAATATACGGACAGGCCAAATGGACGCTGATAAAAACTTTCTTACCTTTCCTCTCCACAAGAAAAGGATACAATCGGCATTCAAAAGGGCGCTCAGTATAAACCATGCATTTATTGAACAAAGAGTCCAGAAACTGGCAATACGCCATGTAACTGATCTCTTTTGTCTTAATGCGCCCGTCGGGATCGATGGATTGATAATATGAGGACTTTACGTCTTTATTAAGTGGGCTTAGATTGTTCTCCGCAACCTTAGGGCGCCAGTCATGATCTTGCGCCTGAAACCGGCAGCAGCCTTCGCATTCCAGGCAAAAATCTTGAGGCACAAATTGAGGCATATCATGGAACAGGCTATGCATAATAAATTTTATCCCAAGCTCATTTGACTTTGGTTCCTAATTTGACGTCTTTTTCCGGCATTAAAACCGCAATGCCATTCTCGTCGGATGCCGCTAAGATCATCCCTTGCGATTCGACGCCGCGGATAACCGCCGGCTCTAAATTCGCGACAACGACCACACGTTTTCCGATCAGTTGTTCTTTCGTATAAGACTTTCGGATACCGGCGACCAGCTGACGCTGTTCCTCACCGAAATCCACTTTGAGAACATAAAGCCTATCCGCATTCGGATGGTCCTCGACCTCTTTGATCTGTGCAATCTTTAATTCAATCTTTAGAAAATCTTCTATCGTCACCATAAAACGGCCCCTCTCCTTTCTAAAAGAAATATTGTATTAGTACACGTTAGCACACCTGCCCTTTCGGTTCAACCCGAAATTTGAATGAGAATTAAATCCCGGCCTTGACCTTCTTAGCATTCTCATTATAATGGATAAAACCAATTTAACGGTCATGACCTACACCTCCTTTAAGACAAAGGAGCACCCAGACCCAAAAAATCATGGCCGCTATTCTCATCCAATTCGAAAAAAAACCACTGCTTTTTACTGACCCTAAGCACATCATCTCTTGCTTCGAGCCGTCAAAGATCCCCGACGCATTTAAGGACATCGAACAGCTCTTAAAAGACGGATTTTTTGTGGCTGGATTTCTCTCCTATGAAGCCGGATATTGTTTTGAAAAACGTCTTTCCCAGACGAGAAAATATGCCTTTCCTCTTCTATGGATGGGGGCTTTTAAAAAACCGGATTCCGAGACATTTCATTTGAAAAAATCGGACAACTATCAATTAAGCGATCTGCACCTAAACATTTCGCCCACACACTACGCATCCAATATTGAAAAAATCCGAAGGCATATTGCTGACGGTAACGTCTATCAGATCACCTACTGCATCAAAATGCGATTCACATTTAAAGGCAACCCGCAAGCGCTCTACGTAAAATTACTGCGCGACCAACCCGTTCCTTATCCCGCGTATATCGAGACGGATGAATTTCAAATCCTGTCCCTTTCTCCGGAACGGTTTATGAAAAAAATCAAAGATCATATTATCACCGAGCCGATGAAAGGGACCTGGCGTCGAGGAAATCATCCTTTCTCCGACATGTTGGAATATTTTCAGTTCCAAAACGACGGAAAGAATAGGGCGGAAAATGTCATGATCGCGGATTTGCTTAGAAATGATTTAGGGCGCATCGGGAAACAGGTCGTAACCCCAAAACTTTTTACGGTGAGCCCTTATAAAACCCTTTTTCAGATGACGTCGACCGTGACCGCTCAGGTGCCTAAAGATATTCCTCTTATAACGCTTTTCTCGGCGCTGTTTCCATCGGGTTCCGTCACCGGCGCTCCGAAAATCCGGGCCATGGAAATCATCCGCGACATCGAACAGGAAGAACGAAACATCTACACCGGAGCCATCGGCTATATGACTCCCACCAAAGATTTTTATTTTAATGTTCCTATCCGGACTTTATTGATCCGCGATCAATTGGGAGAAATGGGCATCGGCGGAGGCATTGTGTGGGACTCAACTTCCGACGGGGAATGGAACGAAGGAATGCTCAAAAGCCGGTTTCTCATCAACGCGGCCTCACGATAAGAAAAAATCAAGAACGGTATTTATTTCGGATGATTTCCCAATACATTGTCCATGCCCGGCCCCACGTGATCTTTTTCCCGTCTTCTTTGGTCCTAGCGACATAGCGAATGGGAACCTCGACGATGGGGAAGCCTTGTTTAACAAGCTTGGCGGTAATTTCCGTCTCAAAAGAAAAATCTTGCGACGTGATTTCGATAGCCTTAAGGACCTCTTTACGGAAGACCTTAAAACATGTGTTGATATCGGTAATTTGAACTTTGTATAAAAGACTAAACGTCCAGCAGGAAATCAGGTTCGCCAAACGATTGATCCACTCCATTCTTTCAATGTCCCCTTTAAACCGGGAACCATAAACAACCCGGGCATTGTCCTTTAAGATCGGCGATAACAGAACCTCGTAATTCTCTGGGCTATATTCCATATCCGCATCCTGGATCAACAGAATATCTCCCGAGGCTTTTTCAAAGCCATATTTCACAGCAGCGGTCTTCCCTTGATTTTGTTTAAAATGAAATATCCGAATCTGCGGGTCTCCCTCGAACGCCTTTAAAATATTATCGGTCTGGTCTTTGGACCCGTCATTGATGATCACAATTTCTTTTTCCAGTGGACTGGGAAGATGGACAGATTTAACGGCTTGGATCAAGGCTTCAAGCGTTCGTTCTTCATTGTAAACAGGAATGATGATGGATAATAGCATGATGAGGTTTCTAGGACGGGTAATGAAAACGGGCTCGACGCGATTCGAACGCGCGATCTTCAGCGTGACAAGCTGACATGTTAACCAGACTACACCACGAGCCCAAAAACCTGAAATTGGATATTAAGTCTAATATTGAAAAAGCAATTTGTAAAGAAAAATCTCTTTTGTTAACGTTTAATTCTTCCTAATAGCCTCAGCAATCCATCGAGAATAGTTAACGGATGCGGCGGACATCCCGGGATGTACAGATCCACCGGAACAATGGTTTCAAGGCCTTTCGAGGCTTCCGGACTCTCAGCAAAAAGGCCGCCGGAAATCGCACACGCACCGGAAGCAATCACGATCTTAGGCTCCGGCATGGCCTCGTACGTTTTTAAAAGCGCCTCTCGCATATTACGCACAATAGGACCAGTCACGATCATTCCGTCGGCATGCCGAGGAGAAGCGACAAACTGAATACCAAAACGGCTTAGATCAAAAACCACGGTATTAAGAACATTTAAATCCGCTTCACAGGCATTGCATCCGCCAGCGGAAACTTGCCGAAGTTTAAGCGACCGGCCGAACAATTGACGCATTTGATCGTTTAGCGCGCAAGCCAGGACTGTTTCGTTATTTTTTAGAACAAGGTCCCTGCGCTTTGCAGCGCTTAAGCGAAAATCGTTACTATATTGTATTCCATCGTCGGGAGCAAAGGTTATCTGGCCCAAATCTAAGGGACTGCCTTGACCCGCTATCATGGGCCGTCCACGATACCTCGACGGAAGCATCGGAGACTTTCCTCGCGAAAAAGAGATTGTCTTACAACCTTGTTTAAAGCGATTTATCAGGATATTAAGCATATCAGCTTTCTATAAATCATGTCCACAATACGACAAATTAAAACTTTTATTACACAGCGGAAAATCCGAGATCTCCTGGCCGCGCATCGCGAGGCTTAAACCAAACCAGTTATGGAACGATGGGTCTTTAATTTTATACCGCGCAAAACCACCATTTTCATCTGTAATCCCGACGTGCATAATCTCCCCTCGCCATCCTTCCACTAATGATAAGGCCAACGAATCCGGCTTAAGAGCTGGCGGTTTGACAAAAATCCCGCCTTGCGGCAAAGACGATAAAATTCTTAAAAGGAATTCCAAGGAGCGCACGACTTCCTGACGGCGGACCAAGGCCCGGCCGAAGACATCACCGGTCGCGGCCAGGGAAATAGGAATATGCGAGAATTGCCAGAATCCCGACGAATAATCAATGCGGACATCACGCTCCAGACGACAGGCGCGACCCGCCGGGCCAACGAGACCAATCTTTTTCGCGTTCTCCATAGAGATCGCCCCAACACCTTCAAATCGCGCTAAGACCGAAGGCTTGGTAAATAATAAATTACTCACATCTTCAAATTCTTTTTTATACCCTTTAAGTTTACGGCAGAACTCCTCCGCCATCTGACTATCGACATCAAATAACACGCCGCCGGGGCGACACAATCCTTTGCCGAAGCGGTTCCCCGTTAACGCCAATAATAAATTCAAATAATCACCGCGCATCCGGCCGAAATATGCGCTCGTCGGCAAGAAGCCCACATCTGCGCTCATCGCGCCTAAATCTCCGACGTGATTTGAAAGCCGTTCCAGTTCAAGGGCAACTGCGCGAATCGCTTGGGCCTTGGGCGGAATGACGCATCCAGACAAAGATTCCACCACCTCACAATGGGCGATAGAATGCCCAACAGCGGTGTCTCCGGCGATGGCCTCGCTTAAAAGCGCGCTACGTTTAAAGTCCCGGCCTCGCATTAAAAGCTCTAGCCCGCGGTGTTGATATCCCAATTGAATCTCAAGGTGCATCACCTCTTCCCCATGGCACTGAAAACGAAAATGCCCCGGCTCAATAATACCGGCATGGACCGGGCCGACGCCGACCTCATGGACCTCCGGACTCTCGACGGCATAGAAAGAATAAGACCCCGGAATCGGCCGAGACGAAACATCGGGCCAAATATCTGCCTTGCCCCGATAATTGGCGTGATAACGTAACGGCTTAAGCCATGGATGACCTTCCGGAATAATTGCCCACTGCTCCGCGACCTCACGCTCAAACCAATGCGCCTGAATTAAATCTTTGGTTAATGATTCATACTGTGGATGATCCGCCAGAATCCTCGTCGAAAAAACAGTAATTTCAGAATCTTCGTCCCACCCTAAAAAGGCAAACAGCCGCACACCGCCGTCGACTTCTTCATGTCCAAAGAAATTGACAAGCCTAGCACCTTCTTGGCATTGACTAATGATTTTTTCACGGAACAGTTGCACACCCAAGACAGGGATCTCGGATAAAACTATGTTTGCCCCATTAAATAATTTCATAATTTCTTACCTTGTTTCTTTCATTTCAATTTTTATATCCTGACAAGCGCGACAGCGTCATTAAGAACTTTGGTTAAAATATCCGGCATCCATAAGCCCAACCCAAGCGAGATGATCATGGCGACGGCAATGGCCGCGTTCATCAAGAAATTTTCCTTCGCAGGAAGAACGGGCTGCGTGGGCTTTCCCAAAGCCATCTCGAGGACGATTCGTAAAACGCCGATAAACATCACCAAAATCCCGCCCAAATAGACAAGCGCCAAAAGATAATGCCCGGATAAAACCGCGGCATTAAGGATCATCAATTCGCTATGGAATGTTGCAAAAGGGAACATCCCCGTCCCGGCGAGAAATCCGGCGATCAGAAGCACGCCGGTGACCGGATACAGGTGAATGACACCTTTAACCTCTGTTGCGCGGGAGGAGCCGTATTTCTGGGCCAAAGAACCGGCGGCTAAAAAAGCCGCGACCTTGGCAACGGCATTATTGATCATATGAAAAAAAGCTCCAAAAATCCCGACCGGGCCTAATCCTAGCCCCAAAACGAGGATCCCCATATGCTCGACGGAAGAATAGGCGAACGCCCGCTTGATATTCCCTTCGCCCAAAATAAAAATCGCCGGAGCCACCAAGGATAGTGCCCCTGTGACAATCAAAATGGAGGCGTAAAATTCGCTTAACCCCGTCTTGGCACAAATCTGGCTGACACGAATTAATGCTAAAAAAGAACATTGTGTTAGAGCCCCTGACATCAACGCCGCAATCATCCCCGGTGCCTGTCCATAGGCCTCGGGTTTCCAACTGTGCATCGGCGCCAGCCCCATTTTACATCCATACCCGACGAGCAAAAAAATAACGCTTAACTTAAGCCAATTGACCGACAACATTTTCGCCCCGCTTAAAAGCACAGGCAAAAGAAGCGTGTGCACATCATGCGCCGCAATGGCCAAAAAAAATGTTCCTAACAAAGCCAGGGCTATGCCGACGGAACAAACCAGTAAATATTTCCATGTGGCCTCCAGACTTTCTGGGTTACGGTGAAAACTGATCAAAGGTGCGCTAAACAGCGTCGTCGCTTCGATCGCTACCCATAAAAGCCCCATGTGCCGGCTCACGGAAACAAGCGTCATCGTTGACAAAAGCAAAAGTAAACACGCCACAAACGTCCGGGTCCTTCGTTGTTCATGGTGGAAATATCCAACCATATAAACCGAGACGCTTAAAAAGAGGAAGCTGACAATGGATAGGACAATAAGGCCTATCGCATCGAGCATCAAGAATCCATTAATTTCCGACGGAGGATTGACCTTCCAAAATGAGGCGACGATCATCGCATGGACCAAAGACACCGCGCACAAGATGCGTACCCTTAAACGACGCTCCATTGGAAGAAAAACAACTAACCCGCAAACAAAAGGAATTAAAATTAAAACAGATAGCATCAAAGAGTCTCTCCCATCTTAGTCCTTCTTAGCGAAGCCGGCGCGTGTTCAAACTCCTCATTGATATGATTGACAACAATCGCCATGATAAAAACAGCGACGAAAATATCCAGCAAGATCCCCATTTCGATCAACGTCGGCATGGCATCAAACAAAGATAAGGCAAAAAGAAAAATCCCGTTTTCCATAACGAGATATCCCAAGACCTGGGTGATGGCCTTGGTCCGGGTGACGATAATCATAAATCCTAATAACACTGTCGAGAGCGAACAGGGAATGACCAAATCCGATATGAGTTTTCCCGGCAATTTGAGAGACGACGCGACCCAAAAGGCGCCAGCGATCAAAAAAGTCCCGCAGATGATCGACGTGCCGAAGCCGATAAATGGCTTGACCTCAGAACGCATCGACATATGCCGGATGGCCCAAAATAAAATATACGGTGCGACAATCGCCTTTAAAACCAGCGTGGCCAAAACAAGCATCACATCCCGTCCCGTGAGCGCATCCGCATGCAGGAAAAACGGAACAAAGCTTAAGACAAAAGATTGCACGACGAAGATATGAATCATACCGGTAATCCGGTATGTGGCCAAAATCGACAAGGCTAAAAACACAACTAAAATGCAGCTCGTATCAATCCAGGTTGTCATGTCTTCCTTTCCGAAAGAGGATTTATCCTCTCCATAATCTTACGATAAAACCAAAAAATGCCAGCGCAAAGGCGATGAGAAGAAGATTCGTTACGCGATTAAGACGTAACCTCGCCATACCGGACTCGACCAAACCGATAAAGATCGCAATTCCCAGCATCCCAACGACAAAAATCAAGGTGTCCATCAACCCATGCCCTGTGTGGATGGGCAAAAGAATCGGGACCAAAATGCCGCCGAAAAGAAAAAGCTTGGCCGCAGCGCCATAAAGCATGTAGGCCAAATCAACACCACTATGGTCTAAGATCATCACTTCATGAATCATGGTCAACTCCAAATGCGTCGACGGGTCATCTACGGGAATCCGGCAATTTTCCGCCAAGATCACAATAAAAAAACTCGAGACCACCAGAAGAAGCGTTGGTCCCATCAACTTCCAAGAGAGCGGGATCTCTGCGCCGATCATGCCGGATAAAGATATCTGATGAGCCACCAAGACGAGCGTCACAAAATTCATAAAGATCGTCAGCTCCGATAAACAGGAAAAAAACGCCTCACGGCTCGCGCCCATCCCTTCAAAACTAGAACCGGTATCTAACGCCGCGACAATCATAAAGAACCGTGCTAACCCAAAAAGATACGCCACAAGAAAAATGTCGCCGGAAAACCTCACCGGGGCTTTAAACGCGCCAAAAGGAATCATTAAAGATACCGCTAAGACAGAAGCGAAAACAACGATCGGTGCGGCGCGAAAAATCCACGTTGTCGTATGACTGTAGACACATTTCTTCTGAAAAAGTTTCGCCAGGTCAAAATAAGGCTGAAACACCGACGGGCCGACCCTGCCACCGAAGAATGCCTTGACCCGGGTAATCACACCAAGGAAAAAAGGTGAAAACAAAAGCACCATCAGCCAATGCCATAAAATAGAAAATATAATGTTCACGAGGTCCTTTCGCCTATCCTCTCATTTTCCAAACCAGTAAAAAAATGAGAAATACAAATATATAGATCAAATAGATCTGCGTATACCGAATGCTTTTTTCATCAATTCTTTTAGACAAATTTCTCAAACGGGTAAAAACCGGGCGGAACAAATAATCTTCAGACGCGTCATGAACATGAGACGACATTTGGGCCTTTTGAGGAAATTCTCCGGAAACCTCTCCCCCATAGCGTCGGAACAATAAAGTATTTCTAAAATATTGAACAATCGGACGGGCAAATGACGAAGAGGTGTACTGCAATTTTGAAGAAAGCTGTGTGAACCCGCAGCTCCAGGTCTCGCTCGTCGGCATAGGCTCTTTACCCAAAAGCCATCGACGGACAAAAACCAACATAATGATTAGCGCCAAAAGCACAAAGGCCGTGCCATTGATGATCGAAAGGGGATTAAGGATTTTCCCTAAATAAAACGCCGACGGCTCCATATGCGCCAAAAAATTCCCACCCATAAAAGTTAGTCGGGCCATGACAGCAGGCATAAGGCCGATCCAAATGCATAATCCCGCTAGAAGGAACATCGGCGCCATCATCCACGCAGAAACTTCTTCTGTTCCTTTTGTTTCAATACTCGAACGTGGATTCCCTAAAAAAACAATCCCATAGACTTTGGTAAAACAGGCCAAGGCGAGCGCACCGATTAAGGCCAGCGATAGAATCCCTAAAACAAAAAACACAACACCCTGTAATGGGAGTGCCAAGACGCCCTGAAAAAGTCCGAAGTAAATCATAAACTCGCTGATAAAACCATTAAATAACGGCAGCCCACAGATCGAAAGCGCACCGACGAGAAATAGAGTGCTGGTTAGAGGCATGATCTTCGCTACCCCTCCCAATTTATCGATTTCGCCGGTGTGCATCTTTTGAATCACCGCGCCTGCTCCTAAAAATAAAAGCCCTTTAAAGATCGCGTGATTAATGACATGAAGAAGTGCTCCGGCAAATCCTAAAGCTGCGATAAAAGGCTGGTGATAGCTTCTGCCTAATAATCCGACGCCAAGACCTAAGGCAATGATCCCGATATTCTCGATGCTGTGATACGCCAAAAGTCTTTTGATCTCGTGCTGGCCTAAGGCATAAAGAACACCCATCACGCCGGAGACAATCCCGATGGTCAAAAGAACATATCCGCACCAATTAGGGAAGATTCCCATGATCCATAAGACGCGGCAGATGCCGTAAATCCCGATTTTAATGGTAACACCCGATAAAAACGCAGAAACATGCGACGGCGCCGCTGGATGGGCATGCGGCAGCCAGATATGCATGGGCAAAAACCCAGCCTTGACGCCGGACCCAATAATCGCCAGAAAAAAAATAATGCCTGCCAGCGCCGGAGAAAAAGTTGTGTGGGCCATCACAGTAAAATCCATGGAACCGGCCGTGCGCGCCATCAGAAAGAACATTAAAAACAGGCAGAACGTCCCGCAGTGCGTGGCAATAAGATATAAGAATCCAGCTCGACGAACAGAAGGCTTCTCATCGTGAAAGACAATCAAAAAATAAGTCGCAATCGACATCAATTCCCATGCGCACAAAAACAAAATCACATTATTAGCCGTAACAACCAACCCGATCGCCACCGCCAATAACAGAAAGAAGAAAGCGTGCGCTTTAAGCGATCGCGCCCCTTGATAGGAACGCATATACCCGACGCCATAAATCCCGGCGCAGAGTGTCAGAATAATAATGGCCGTCAGAAATATCAGGCTTAACGGGTCAAGCTTAAGCGTAAACTCGCCAAAAGGCACATGCCATGGGAATTGAATGATTTTTTCCATATTCTCAACCTTCACAATCACTGCCTGACGATTTTCGATTCAACGACCTGAAATGCTGCCAAGACCTCTTCCTGATTCCGATAACCATGCAAAGCCGTTTTAAAATGTTCATCCTGTAAACAAAACGCCAGACGAGACAATAAAGACAAATGCTCTTTAAAGGAGGCAGACAAGATCACAAAAAGGGTATGAATATTTTGACCGTCTAAAGCGGCAAAATCAATGGGCGTTTCCAGAAAAAACAACCCCACCATCGGTTCCATGCCGGCCAAGACAACAGGATGTTTAATGTGCGGAATGGCGATGCCGTCCCCGACGCCGGTTGTGCCCATCTGTTCACGGGACAAAAGCATGTCTTTTAGAAATAGCCGCGGAATATGTATTGGTAATGGGAGGAATTCCAAAATCTTTTCAAGGATATCTTCTCGGCGATTTCCCTTAATGTCCCAATAAACCCCGCCGCGCATCAAAGCCGGCGTTAAGAGATCCTGGCCCAAGCGTTTTTTCTCACAAAGCTTAAGCGCGCCCGGTGTTAAAGGAATACGCGACTTCAGCGCCCATTCCAAGACTTCGATAGGATTAAAATAATATTGGTCATCAGCTTTCACGGCCGGCATTTTCCCGACGTTAAGCCAATGATAGAGGGTTTTTTCTTCGACCTCAAAGGCTTCTTGAACTTCATGAAAAGTCAGTTGCATATTAAACGCCCCTGGTAAGACTAATTCTTTTCTTGGAGTAGCTCATTGGCCCGAGCGATGGCCGGCTTCATTGCCGAGAAGACATTATCTTCTCCTATCATATCATAAAGGTGGCTCTTGACCATTTCATTGAGCGGCTGAACATGAAGCCCGGTGACAATCAAATGAATACGGCTGTTTTTGCACTTCTCATAAAAACTCCTTAAAGCATGCATACCCGTCGAGTCAATCAAAGGAACATCACGGAACCGTAAGATACGCACCCCTGGTTTTTCATTGACCTGCCGGTCAATTTCATCAAAATGGTTCGCGGCACCAAAAAAAAGCGGCCCGTTGATTTCATAAACCCGCACGCCCGGAGGCACGACAATTGCCGACAAGGGCTGGTCCTCGCCATCCTCATTTTCAAATTCCTTGGCCATGACTTTAATCGTGGTGGCGTCCGACATACGTTTCATAAAAATGAATGCCGACATAACAACCCCGACTTCGATCGCCGCATTTAAATCGACAAACACCGTAAGAAAAAATGTCGTCAAAAGTACCATGCGCCCGCCGGTGGACCACTTCAGTAATTCACGAAACGAACGCCATTCGCTCATATGATACGCCACAACGACCAATATCCCGGCGAGGCATGCCAGCGGCACAAACTTAATCCAGGCGCCTAGAAATAGCATAATCAAAAGTACCGTTATCGCATGGACAATGCCAGCAACCGGAGTTCTTCCGCCGTTTTTAATATTCGTCACGGTCCGGGCAATCGCGCCCGTTGCCGGAATGCCGCCAAAAAGCGCAGAACCAATATTAGCAACTCCCTGCCCGATCAATTCAGTGTTCGAACGATGTTTTCCGCCGATCATCCCGTCGGAAACGATCGCGGAAAGAAGTGATTCAATGGCCCCTAAAATGGCAATGGTAAAAGCCGGCTGAAAAAGTTCCTGGATCCTTTTAAGCCCGAACGCGGGAAAATGCGGGGCTGGTAATGTGTGCGGCAAATCCCCAAAACGGCTGCCGATCGTCTCAACGGGAAGACGAAAAAATGCCGACAGTGCAGAAACAGAAATTAGGGCCACCAGCGCACCTGGGATTTTTCTCGAAACCTTCGGCCAAATGGCAATGATCAAAACGGTCAACATGGCTAACATAAAAGCGTCATAATTGATGGTCCCAATATTTCCAATAAACAGACGCCATTTCTCCAAAAATTCAGCAGGAATTTTTCCAGTCGTTAATCCCAAGAAATCTTTCACCTGGGACGAAAAAATAATCATCGCAATTCCGCTCGTAAATCCGACAATGACCGAATGCGGAATAAATTTAACAATGGATCCAAACCGCACCACTCCCATAATGATCAAGATGACACCGGCCATCAACGTCGCGATCACAAGTCCGTCTATCCCATATTTTTGAACAATACCGTAAACAATAACGACAAATGCGCCCGTCGGGCCTCCGATCTGCACGCGGCTTCCGCCTAAAACGGAAATAAAAAACCCGGCGATAATGGCGGTAAAAAGTCCTTTATCCGGTGAAACCCCCGAGGCAATGGCAAATGCGATCGCCAAAGGAATCGCAACAACGCCGACAATCATGCCAGCGATACAATCCGTGATAAATTTTTCTTTAGAATAATCTTTAAGACAAGTGAATAACTTTGGAGCAAACATCGTGGACCCTTTCTAGAGAAGCTTTCCTTCCCCTTAAAATGAAAGACCCTGATTTCAAAACTCAGGGCCTTATTCTCTTTTTAAATTTTTTTCTGATAACTAACTTCAGGGAGCCTGGGTGGTATCCTGCAAAAGTTTAATCTCTACTTAAAAAATATTATAACTCGATTCTGTTTGCTGTAAATAAGAATTCAACATTCTTAAAGATCATTCAACTAAAAAAACAACTTTTGTGGAAGGCTCAATAATACAAACTCCGTCTTGAAAACGGTGGTCTGGTCCTGCCATAACGGCGATGCCTTTTTTAATATCAAATAAATTCGGGCCGACCTTCTTACAAAACAGAATACAACGAGACCCTTTGTCATCTTTCAAGGCAGACATTTTACCCCGAAGAAACTGTTCTTTATAACGGCTAACAATACCTTCTTGGACCGAGACCTTGTCCATTTCTTAGCTCCTTTCGAAAACGTGCTTATTGCAATTTTTGGGATATCTCATACAAAACCCCACCGGCAATATCAGCCGCAGGAAGCATATATTTTCGCGCGGAAACGGTTATTTCAGTTTTTTGTTCTTTTGTTTTCTTAATTTTAAGCACAACATCCGCACCCTTCACATTGGCCTTCATTTCTCCCTTTGTCGCACTCTGCCCGGCGACATTCCCCATACGTTTTAGGACATCGAGACTGACAGCGTAAGCTTGATCAACCCCAGCATTAAAATCCTGTTTAACACTATCGTTACCGGCAAAAGTTGCTGCAATCCCGACGGGCAAAATGGCCATGCCGGCTAGCATCGCAACGCCATAGACCTGAGCCCCTTTGATCCCCGCTGATTTCAAAGGCTCCGCCAGAATCAAAACTGCCAACTGTTGAACACTGGTAATATTTTTATAGGTCTTATGGATATTGACGTCATAAACCCGCACATCCGGCTCAGGATCTTTCCCCGTATAATCTTTTGAGACGATCTTACCAATACCTAATGTCAGCTTATCAATCTGTAAAGGAAGCGGCTTAGACGTATCTGGCTGTTTCACAACTTTTAATGAATCGACATTGAGCTTGCCGTCTTTATTCTTGGCAAGTCCCATCTCTTGCAATTCAAGCTCCACCAAAGAAAGGTGCAGTTTTTGTTTCAACAATGCCGCAAGATCATAAGTGACATTAATTTTAGGACAAGAAATCAGAACATCTTTGGAAAAGCCGTTGGGATTATATAATTTAAATCCGGAAATGCGGATCGTCGGATGAAAAATGCCAACAGAAAAACTATCAATATGAACCGGTGCGCCCGTCACATTGGTGGCTACCACCGTAACGACCGATTTAATAATCAAATCTTTCACGATGGTGATAAAGATTAATGAAAAAGAAACAATTCCCAAAATGATAAGAATTTTTTTCATAAAATAAGAACCTCCTTTATCTTTTTAATAAATATGATACTTATATTAAGAAAATACGCGAATTGGCTGTTTCCCCTTTTTCTTGACTTTTTTCTATCTCAAACTAAAAAACCCCTTGGCAGAAAGACAAGGGGTTTTTTAGTTGAACTTTTCCAATACGTTTTATTTCTTGAGCGTACTAATAAACTCTGACACGGATTTTGAAACAATATCTTTGCAGCCTAAACCAAAGGCAATCGCAAATCCAAGACCAAGGGATCCTAAAATAATGCCGATGGTCAGCTCAACAATTTTGGCGCCGATTTGTAGCTGATCCAAAGCCATGGCAATAGCAAAAACCATGACCACGATTTCGGTTAATTTGCTAAAGAAATTCACTTGAGAAATCCCGGCGTTGCTGGCAGCAGCCTTGACGATATTTCTCAAAAGGACAGCCGCAAACATGCCGACGATCAAAATAAATATCGCGGCAATAATGTTAGGGACAAACAAGGTTATTCTCTGTAACAGTTCAGCGGCAATGGTCAAACCGACGGAATTTAAGGCAACGACAAAGGTGATCAGCAAGGACAGCCAATAACAAATGACCCCAACTAATTCAGACAAAGAATAGCTGATGCCGCCTTTTTCCAACAAAATATCTAATTCAATCTTATGGGCAAGCTCATCTAATTTCAAAAGCTTTAATATCCGCGTAACTCCGATCTCGATGACAAACTTAGATATAAGCCAGCCAACGATCAGAAGAAAAATCACCATAAAAATACTACTCACAAAATAACTGACTTGCGCCAAAACCACTTTCGCAGGCGTTATCAATACCCCTTGAAAATTACCCATCGTTCACCTCCTGGATTCCTCGATTGTTGATGAATGACCTTTCTCAATATGATTCTTTTTTCTCCAATAAAGACTTCAACTAAGGATTTTGCTTATAAGAACGGCGCCCTCCTTTCTTTTATTAGTCATCATCTTATTGATATTGAAGAAACAAATCTATTGGCTTTTTGCTCTTTTTCCTGACTTTCTTCTACCTCAAACCAAAAATCCTCATCAAACCTCACGAAACAAAGTTATTATACCCCCAAAACAGAACCTTGCCTATTGATTTAACCAAAAAGAACCCCCTTGTCCTTTAAGGACAAAGGGGTTAAATGCTTCATTTAGAAAACGCTTCCGTTAAGAAACTTCCCAATAAATTTGCTTTTGAAAATTATTTCTGGATTTGCTCTGGCTTCGGATTTCCAGCGGCATCAGGCGGCTTACCTTTCCATTTTCCCTTCATTCCTTCGCCTTTATGTCCGAAGTGCTCTCTTTTTTGTTCCATTTTCGCCATAAACTTCTTAAATTGTTCGGGCGTTAATATTTTTCGTACCTCTAATATGCTGGCAAGCCTCTGATCAAGCATCTGGGCCTGCGCGGCTTTTAAATCCGCCTCAATACGATTCACTTGCTCCATATTTAACGGGTCCTTTTGAAGTTCTTGACGGAGCAACGACATTTTATCCTTCATATTTTGACCCAAGGCTTTCATTTGGTCCCGGTTCTTACTCTTGTTGGCCTCAAGCGCCTTCTGTTGTTCTTCGGTCAAATTCAAATCCTTATAAAACTGCCCTTTCTTTCCATGCTTTTCTTTCATCGGTCCTTTTTCCGGTACAACAGCTTTATCCGGCGTAGAAGCTGGTGCCGGTGTGGCCGCATAAGTCATGGCTGGCGCAAAAACCAATGCCGCTATCAGCAAAAATATTGTTACGTTGATTTTTTTCATGACATCTCCTCCTTTTAAATGTTATAAAAAATATTCTTCAATGGCTGTTCCAAGCCCTTTTCCCTCATTAATAATGGTATCTTCCGATTCCTCTGATAAATAAGAAAGATATTCTGTTTGGTCACCAGACGTTGTCTTGACCACAGATAAATTCCCGGTCTTCAAATGAGCCACAACCCCAAAAAGAATAATGAACATGGCCACGGTCGCAAAAACAAACGCGGGTTTAGGAATATAAAAAGCCGGTTTCCAATTTAACCAAAATTTTTCAAGAAAACTTTCCTTCTGTTCTTGGCCAGAAAGAATGGCGTTCTTTATTCGTGGCCAGAGAAATGACGGCGGTGTCGCGTTCTGAGCTTGCTCAAACGGTTCGATAACCGTTTTCTGTGCGGCAATAGAAAACTCCCGGCACTGGACACACCCAGCTAAATGGAGCTCAATATCTTTCTTTTGCTTGGCATTCATCTGAGCGTCTAAATAATCCGTCAAAATGGATTCCTGAACTTTTTCACAGCGCATTTTTTTGTGCCTCTTTTTTTACGTTCATCAAGGCTTCTCTGGCCCGTTTGAGCCGTGAACGAACGGTATTAACATTGATCTTCAAAACATCCGCAATTTCCTGATAACTTAATCCCTGCATATTTCGTAAAACCACACATGACCGCTGGTCCGGATTTAAAGATTGTAAAAGCCATGTGATCATTTTTTCATTGTGTTCCTTCTCCATTTGAGCTTCTGCCGCATGCGCCGTCGCCACGGGATTTAAGCGTTCATCATATTCGACCGTCTGCGACCTTTCCTTGGATGTCTTTTTAACGCGATTGAGCGCACAGTTAACGGCGATCCTGTAAACCCATGTTTTAAAAGACGACTGAAAACGAAATTCTTTTAAACTATGATAAACATTTAAGAAAACTTCCTGCGTAACCTCTTCAGCGTCTTCTCTATTACTGACAATGCGGAAAGCGACATTATAAACAAATTGCGACGTCGATTTATAAATCGATTCAAACGCGTTAAGGTCGCCTTCCGACGCTTTCTTTAAAATATCTTCCAACGGATCCGACATAACCACTTTCTACGAATGTTCGCTAGATGAACAGGTTTTTACTTTTTCTTACTATAAACCAACTTGTCCATCAAGTAAAGCCTTGCACTTTTTCTCTATCATAGTTTCTTTACTTAACATACATGGTGCGCAACTGCTCTACTTTCGGGAATTCCGGATAAAATTCTCCTTGCGGCCCGATAAACCCTTTGCCGGAAACTTTTAACGTTACAGCCGTATACCCTCCGGTCGAATTTGGAATGTTGACTGTAAAAGTATCCGGGGATTTCTCAACGGGAGAATTCGACACAACGGTTGTCGGCTCGACCACAACGGGCTCTGGGACCTCAACCACCCGATATCCGCCGAATACTTTCTGATAATAAATACCATCATAAGTAAAATACGTCACGCCATCGATAATAACCCGGTGATAACCAGCTGGCACGTCATAAACAACTGCGCCCACAGGGGCCGGAACAACAATATAGCCACTGGAATGCTGGCGATAAAAAATACCGGCGCTGTAAAAAAACCGCCCACCGCCGAAGGTAATAGAAATTCCTCCTCTAGGTAAAACACGTTCAGCATGTCCGAAAGGATAACGATGATGATAAAAATAACGCTCATCATGATCTCTTGCTCCTGGCCGGGCATTCGCGGACGTTACTTGGCTCAAGAAAATCAATAATAAAAGAGAACCGATCATTCCCCATTTTCTTAAAAGTTTGTTCAGCATAAAATGCTCCTTTCTCTAACCAGATTGATTGTTCTTCTCTTTTCACTAGGTTAGACAACGGCTATCTTAAAAAAGTTCCATTTTCTAAAAAATATTTTTACGTGATGGTCCATTGACGGAAAGATGAGTCAAGTGTAAGATAAATCTAATATTAATCTTTAAAATATTAATAAAGGCCTGCGAATGAATACGTTTATTCTTCTTTTTGAATGTCACGACCAGCAAGGGATTGTTGCCAAGATCTCTGCGCTTATTTTTAAATATGGTGGGAATATTATCACGGCGGACCAATACAGCAGCGATGTCACTAGCGGGCATTTTTTCTTACGGATTGAATTCTTCCTCGATGATCGAAGGACCAGCAAAGAAACGCTTCAAGAAAAACTCGCGCCCATAGCCAAAAAATTCAAGGCTCAATGTGCTATTTACCAAAAGACTAAACGAATGAATGCCGGCATTCTGGTCTCAGAACCTGGGCATTGTTTGGCGGAAATCCTTTATTTGTGGAAAACAGGCGAGCTGGCCATGAACATCCCATTTATCATCAGTAATTTTTCTGGCCATCAAGAATTGGCTAAGCAGTACAAAATACCTTTTTATTTCATCAAGGCGACAAAAGAAAATCGGCGCGAGGACGAATTGCTCAAGATTATCGGCGGGAAAACAGATTTTCTGATTCTAGCCCGGTATATGCTGATCCTCTCCAAAAATTTCTTAAGCTCTTACAAAAAAGATATCATCAACGTCCACCACGGATTTCTCCCTTCCTTTAAAGGGATGAACCCTTACCAGCAGGCCTTGGATAAAGGCGTGAAAATTATCGGGGCAACCTCTCATTTTGTCACCGAAGGCCTTGATGAAGGGCCGATCATTGCGCAAGCCGTCGAACACGTCTCGCACACAGACAATCTTCAAAGTCTTATCCGCAAAGGCAAAACCCTGGAGAAAAAAGTCTTAGTCGAAGCGGTCCATAATTATATCGATTACCGCATCATTAAATACCGCAATAAAACCATCGTCTTTTCTCTATAAAATATTCCTCAAAATAATAGCCCCTGATGATCATATTTATCATCAGGGGCTATTTTATTTCTCGTCGAAAACTGTAGGAAAATTATGGTGGGCGGTGCAGGACTCGAACCTACGGCCGCTTGAATGTAAGTCAAGAGCTCTACCAACTGAGCTAACCGCCCATTATGAAGCAAAAATTCGAAATTCGAAATCCAAAAACCGAAACAAGTTCAAATGACCCAAATTCAAAATTTCGTACTTTGATTTTGTTTCGAATTTCGACATTCGGATTTTACGTTTTAAAAAACGACGCCATGATACTACGAAAAACATCTTATTGTCAACAAACCATTTCTTTTAAAATCTCTTTCGCTGCCTTAGCCGGATCGGCCGCGGCCACGATCGGACGACCCACGACGAGGAAATTGCTGCCGTTATCAATGGCATCGGCTGGGGTCGTAACCCGTTTTTGATCGCCGACATCCGCACCCTTAGGTCGAATACCGGGCGTAACGATAATAAAATCTTTGCCGAATTCTTTACGAATGAGCGCAGCTTCCTGACTAGAGGCGACAACGCCATCGAGCCCTGCGTCCTTAGCAAGCCGGGCGCGGCTTAAAACCGTTTCGGTAATATTTTCCGTCTTGGCATCACTCGTTAAGACTGTTATTCCGACGATCATAGGCTTTAAGACGCCCAATTGCGCTGCTGTTTTCTTCGCCGCTTCTTGAGCGAAGCTAAGCATTTCTTTTCCGCCAAGCGTATGGACCGTCAGCATAAAAATTCCATTTTGTTTATCACGATTTGCTGCCGTAAAAACGTCTTGATTAAGAGCGACCGCAGCAACGACAGCCGATGCAACCGTATTCGGGATATCATGATATTTTAAATCCAAGAAAACTTTCTTTCCTAATCCGGCAATATAACGCACGGCGATCGGACCGCACGCCGTGAAAAGCTGGCTGCCGACCTTAAAAATATCGACGACAGGGCTTAGCGTGTCGATGAGTTTTCTAGCCTCCTCGAACGACGGCACGTCGAGCGCAACGATCAATTGTCCTTTTTTATTCATAATCAACTTCCTTGAATACTTCCAACCAGCTCTTTAATATCTTTAATTTTATTTTTCTTCATATATTCCTTAATGCCTTCCAAAACCTCGACGGGAGTTTCAGGATTGACAAAACTCGCGGTCCCGACAGCGACCATCGTCGCGCCAGCGATAATAAACTGTAACGCATCTTCAGCGGTCATGATCCCGCCCATGGCAATTATAGGGATCTTAACCGTCTGTGCTGTTTTATAAACCATAGCAACGGCAATCGGTCGGATGGCCGGGCCGCTTAAGCCGCCGGTAAAATTTCCGATCATGGATTTTCGTTTATGGACGTCGATAACCATAGCCGTAAATGTATTGACCAAGCTGACCGCATCCGCGCCGGCATCTTCCGCTGCCTTGGCAATCACGGAAATATCCGTGACATTCGGCGAAAGTTTCGCAACAACCGGCATGCGGGCGAGTTTCTTGACGAGCGCAACCACCCTCTTTACCGCTATGGGATCTTGTGCAACCAAAGTTTTGTGTTTTAAATTCGGACAAGAGAGATTAAGCTCTAACGCGCTCACGCCAGCTAAATTAAATTTTTCCGTTAGAGCCTGGAATTCCTCGTCGCTGTTTCCCGACACGCTGGCAATTACTGGCACGCCAATTTTTTTGATCTCCATCAATTTTCCTGCGATAAAAGCATCCGCGCCCGGATTTTCTATGCCAATGGCATTAACCATTCCGGCGGGCGTTTCCACAATTCTCGGCGGAGGATTGCCTTGCCTTGCATAAAGCGTCACGGTTTTAGGAATAACCGCGCCTAAGCTGGAAGAAGAATATCCTTCCACAAGGCCCCACGTTCCCGACGCTACGGTCACAGGGTTCTTAAAAGTCACATTACCAATTTTAACGGAAAGATCCATGTTTTCTATTTGTACGGTAGGGGCGGTTCGCGAACCGCCCGTACGATTATTTAAAAAATGCAATTTTAATGCCGACGAAAACGAGAAACAAGCCGAATATCTTTTTTAATTGCAGATCCGGAATATTTTCCGCAAAAATAGCGCCGATAAATCCTCCTAAAACAAAACCCAGCGCAATATAACAGGCCATTTGAATCTTGACATTGCCGGCATGATAATAACGCAAGACCGCTAAAATCATCACCGGCGGCAGCATCGCCGCTAAGGATGTCCCTTGAGCCTGGTGCTGGGTTAATCCGAACATAAGAATCATGGCCGGGATCATAATCGCACCGCCGCCCAGACCAAGCATCCCACCCAGAAATCCTGACACAAGCCCGATCATGACATAAAGAAAAATTTGCATGAAATTCCTCCTATTTCCCTAATACCACTTCCCCTAGCTCAAACACCGGGCCGTCGTGGCACACGGTTTTATAGCCATGGATAGTCGCTGTTGCACAACCTAAACACACACCCACGCCACACGCCATGACCTCTTCTAATGACGCCTGGCCTTTAAGTTGATGTTTATTCGCAAAATCCTGAACAGCTTTGATCATCGGCTTAGGCCCGCAGGTATAAATATAAGTTGAAGCATCAGGAATTATCTTCGAAAACAACTCCGATACGCGACCCTTTGTGCCGACGCTTCCATCGTCGGTGGAAATATAAATCTTGCAGCCGTTATCCTTATACGCCTTTAAGCTGAAAATGTGGTCCTTGGTCCGGCCGCCGTACAATAAAATAATTTCGTATTTCTTTTTTAATTGATCCGTCAAGGCCAAAAAAGGCGCCACACCCATGCCGCCAGCGACGATTGCAACTTTTTTTATTCCTTGAGGAGGCAACATGAAGCCATTACCCAGCGGGCCTAAAATATCCAAATTCTCGCCGGGCTTCTTCGCCGCAAGAATTTTGGTCCCTGGACCAATGACTTCATAACATATTTCTAAATATTTATTAGCGCGATGGATACTAAATGGCCGACGAAAAAACGGTTCCAACTCTGCGTTGACACGGATATGAACAAATTGGCCGGGCTTGGCTTTTTGAGCAATAGACTTAGCTTCCAAGCAAAGTTTATAAAACTTCGGGCAGAGTTTTTCGTTCGAGACGATCTTAAAAGTGTCACGCATTTTATTCATTTTAACTTTTTCTTTGATAGAGAATCCACAATGATATGGCAAATAAAACGGCTGCGCCAAGGCATAGCATAACGCTCACGGCTATATTAAAAACGCCAAAAACAACCCATTCCTGCAGCGTTTCTAGTCCAATCGCCAAGACAGGCAAAAGAAATAATGCCCGCTTTTCCTTTGTGCTGAAGGCTTCCTGAAGATTAAAAATATCTTGCGTGCGCGCGCTTAAAGATTTTATTATCGACGGAAAAATCCGCGGGGTTTTAGCGCAATAGTCCTTGTATTCCTGGCCAAAGTTTTCTGTCAACAAAGCTTCTTCTTTGGTCATTTCCTGATTGAAACGAAGATAGAATAAGATCGCATAAACCGGCAAAAGCCACCACGGCCAGAACATGAGGATAAATCCGCATCCGACCATAAACGTCCCTAAATACATCGGATTACGCGTTAAGGTGTATGGCCCAGTAGTGACAAGACTATGGCTTTTCTGCGAATTGGCTTTCTTATGGCCGCGCGCAGACATGCGAAGAAGCGTGCCTTTAAAGATCGCCATGTATCCGATAAAATCCAAAACATTGTCCATAACGATATTTTGAGGATACAGCTTGCGGAAGAAAAATAAAAATCCCGTTAAAACAACGGCTAAGATCATGAGAGAACTATCGATTTTAATTCGCGGTTTCATATTTTTTTATTTCCAGTCTTGCTGTCATTCCCGCGAAAGCGGGAATCCATAAAATGTTTTAAGACCCTGGATCCCGGGTCTTCGCCCGGGATGACAAACTACAAAAACTATCTACGTATTTTACTAATTAATTTCTTGATTTGCTCTTCTGCTTCCTTTACATCCTTCACTTTAATCATACCTTCTTTGTTCCAATTTCCAAGATCAATAATCGGCTTTTTATAAACCAGTCCATAACATATTTCTGATAAAGTTCCGTGGCTTCCCGGAAGAGCAACGATAATATCTGCGGAACATGCGACCATGGCGTTTCTGGCATAACCAATCGTTGTTGGAAGTGCAATATCTATATAAGGATTTGCGTCAGCTTTATCCTTACCCGGAAGAAGTCCAATAGTAAGCCCGCCGGCCTCTTTTGCACCTTTTGCAGCCGCCTTCATAACGCCATCAAGGCCTCCGCAAACGAGAACAGCACCCACATTAGATATAATTTCTCCAATTTTATGGGCTAATTGCTCCACTTTCTCATTTGCATCGTGTCCGCCAATGACAGATATTGTAATTCTCTGTTTTCCCATTATTTTCCTTGAAAAACCACTTTTCCACCATAAATTGTGGCGTCGACACAGCCTTTAAGTTTTTTTCCGATAAAAGGCGAGTTCTTAGACTTTGACACAAAATCTTCTCTTCTAACTTCCCATTCTTTTTCTGGATCTATAATCGTAATATCCGCATCCATGCCTTCTTTAATTTCTCCCTTGGTCTTAAGTCCGATAATTTCAGCCGGTCGCTTCGACATTTTTTCAACCATTTGTGGCCACGTAATAATTTCTGAATCTACAAGCTCGGTGATCACAAGCCCAACCGCGGTTTCAAGCCCGATCATTCCAAAAGGCGCAGTATCAAATCCAGCCTCTTTATCCTCAGGCGTATGTGGCGCATGGTCTGTTGTAATACAATCAATGGCCCCGTCTTTGAATGCCTTTTTAATGGCCTCAACATCCTCTTTGCTTCTTAATGGAGGATTGACCTTGGTATTAGTATCGAAAGACTTGACCGCATCATCCGTCAAAGAAAAATACTGTGGGCACGTCTCAGCAGTCACCGCAATCCCTTGTTTTTTGGCCTGACGAATCAGTTCAACAGAGCGCTTTAAGCTAATATGCGCAAAATGGATTTTGGTGTTCAGATAATGCGCGATTTCAATGTCGCGAGCCACAATCGCCGTTTCCGAAATTCCCGGGTCTGGCTTTAAACCTAACAGCGTCGAGTTAAATCCTTCATTCATGACCCCGCCGCCGCTTAAATGCGGGTCCTGGCAGTGTTCAATTAAAAGAATATCCGCCATCTTAGCATATTGAAGTGCCAAATAAAGCAATTTCGAGTTAAAAACAGTTTTGCCATCATCAGAAAGCGCGTGGCAACCAGAGGCCTTAAGTTCAAAAACATCAACCAGCTCTTCACCTTTTTGGCCTCGAGATATGGCGCCCACAGGAATGACATTGACCAATCCCACGCGGTTAGCCTCCCTGATAACAGAGTCGACGATCATAGCGCTATCAATGACCGGTGTCGTGTTAGGCATACACATAATGGTCGTAAACCCACCCTTGGCCGCGGCACGAGAACCGGTTTCAATGGTTTCTTTATCCTCTCGTCCAGGCTCGCGCAAATGGACATGCAGGTCGATCAAGCCCGGCATCACAAGTTTGTCTTTGGCGTCGATCGTTTTAACATCTCCAGCGTCAATCGATGCGGCGATTTGAACAATCACGCCTTTTTCAATAAGAATATCTCTTGCTTGGCTGTGAATTTTATCAGCATTAACGATCTTTGCATTTTTTATCAACAAAGCCATATTGTCTAAGCTCCTTGTTTAACTGTCTATAATTCCAGGTTCTTTTGTGCCCAATAACAGATACAACACCGCCATGCGGACCGCAACGCCGTTGGTCACCTGGTCTAAAATAACGGAATATTCCCCGTCGGCAACTTCCGCAGAAAGCTCAACGCCTCTGTTGGTCGGGCCGGGATGCATGATCAAAATATTTTTCTTCGCCGGCTTTAACCGGTCTTTATTAACGCCGAATTTTTTGGCATATTCCCGGATGGACGGCAAATAATTTTCCTGTTGCCGCTCTTTTTGCACGCGTAGCAGTATCAGAACATCGCTCTCCTTGATCACGTCATCCACATCGTACGAAACCTTAACGCCAAGTTTTTCGACATCGACCGGCATCAAGGTCGATGGACCGCAGACCGTGACCTTCGCGCCTAGCTTGGTCAAGCCCCAAATGTTTGAACGCGCCACCCGCGAGTGCAGGATATCGCCGACGATCCCCACTTGAAGCCCTTCGATCTTTCCCAGTTTTTCCTTGATAGTGAATATGTCCAAGAGCGCCTGGGTCGGATGCGCGCGGCAACCGTCGCCGGCGTTAATAACACAGGCATTTAAATTTTCTGCCAAGATCTTTGGAACGCCCGACGAGCCGTGACGCACGACAATCGCATCGACATTCATCGCCTCGATATTTTTTGCGGTATCGAGCATAGTCTCACCTTTAGAAACAGAACTGCTACTGACGGAAATATTAATGGTGTCGGCTGAAAGACGCTTGGCCGCCAGCTCAAAACTTGTGCGGGTGCGGGTGGAATTCTCAAAAAATAACAGCACAACGGTTTTCCCTCGAAGTGCCGGAACTTTCTTGACCTCACGCGACGAGACCTCCTTAAAAGATTTGGCCGTCTGTAAAATAAGCTCGATTTCTTCTTTGCTTAAATTCTGCAGATCCAACAGGTCATGTTTGGTCCATTCGCTCATGTGTTTTTCCTTTTTTCAATGACCACCTGTTCAACGCCTTTATCGGTCCCTTCCAAGACGACTTTGACATTTTCTTCAAATGCCGTCGGGATGTTCTTTCCGACATAATCCGCGCGAATCGGCAATTCCCGATGGCCGCGGTCGATCAAGACGGCCAGCTGAATGTTCGACGGACGTCCGAAATCGATCAGCGCATCCAAAGCCGCACGGATGGTCCTTCCGGTAAAAAGGACATCGTCGACAAGAATCACTTTTTTATTATTAATGTCAAAATCAATGCGCGTCTCATGCACAATAGGCTGGGTAGATACGAGGGTCAAATCATCACGGTAAAGCGTAATATCTAAAACTCCGACGGGCAAAGGAGCGCCTTCAATTTCCTTAATGCAGTCATTAATACGTTCCGCCAAAACAGCGCCGCGGGTGCGTATCCCGATAATGCACAAGTCATCCATTCCCTTGTTCTTTTCCAGGATTTCGTGAGCGATACGCATAAGCGCCCGACGGATACTATCTTTATCCATCACTTTTGGTAAACGGGACATCTGGCTCTCCTTTATATTTCATTTCTCATCGACTCACATGTTTAGTGGAAACCCTTTTGCAAAAACCGCTCAAGGGTTATTTCGCACGCATGAGTTACGTCGCCATCGCCCCGCAGCTCATGTGCTCAATAAAAAAGCACCTCTTCGTTTCCGAAGACGTGCTAAGATTTTTTTCACTGAAGATTTTCATTTTCTCGCCTTATACAGCCTCTCAGGGCTGATTTAAAGGTTAATATTGATGTAAGTATGCCATCTCAAAATCCGGTTGTCAAGGCAAAATTCAAACACGCAAAATCTTTAAATTCAAAAGTAAAACAAATTCCCCGCGAGGGGCCGTTTTCTCGAAATCCTTGACGAGCTCGCTTGCCCGGCCTTCCTTGATTTCTTCAAACTTTTTGGTGAGCTCCCGGGCGCAGACGACCACGGGGTCGCCTAAGACCTCGGCAATATCATTTAAAGTTTTAAGCACACGGTACGGCGATTCATAAAAGATGACCGTACGCTCTTCTTGCAAAAATTTCTCCAACCGTTTACGACGAGCCTGCGGCTTCACCGGTAGAAACCCCTCAAACACAAATTTATCCGTCGGAAGGCCTGAATACGACAACGCCGCGATCAAAGCCGTCGCACCCGGGATCACTGTCATGGGGATATTATTTTGTTTAGCGGATTGAATTAACTGATATCCAGGGTCACTAATGCCCGGGGTCCCGGCATCGGTCACGAGCGCAACATTCTTACCTTCTTTGAGCTTCTCTATAATATATGCGCCTTTAGAAACTTGATTATGCTCAAAATAACTCGTTAACGGCGTCGGGATCTCATAATGCTGGCAAAGAATGCGCGTATGGCGGGTGTCTTCCGCGGCAATCAGGTCGACGGACTTCAGCGTCTCAATCGCGCGAAATGTGATATCTTTTAAATTACCTATAGGAGTTGAAACGATGTAGAGCATGATGATTTTAAACTTTCAGTTATCAGCGCTGACAGCTGAAGGCTGAAAGCTGCCAGCTTTATTCTACGGTGACCGACTTCGCCAGATTTCTCGGCTGGTCGACATCGCAGCCGCGCTTGACCGCGATATAATACGCGATCATCTGAAGCGGCAATGCCATCAATAACGGCGTCAAGAGCTTGTTGGTTTTAGGAACGTAAATGACATGGTCCGCATGGGCATGGATAATGGCATCGCCTTCGGTCGCCAGAGCAATGACTTTTCCTTTACGCGAACGGATCTCCTGAATATTAGAAATCATTTTTTCATAAAGGTCGGATTCCGGCGCAAGACAGATGACCGCACGGTATTCGTCAATCAACGCAATCGGCCCGTGCTTCATTTCTCCGGCGGCATAGCCTTCAGCTGGGATATAAGAAATCTCTTTAAGCTTCAAAGCCCCTTCCAATGCCGACGGATAATTGATATTCCTTCCTAAAAATAAGAAACATCCGAAATGCGCATTCTGCTCGGCAATGCGTTCAATCGTGTGCTTATCTTTTAAAATCCGCGCATATAAAGAGGGAATCTGTTTTAAATCTTTCATTAAAAGAGAAGCATTTTTTGGTGACAAAGTTTTATGCGCCAATCCTAATTTGATGGCCAAAAGATATAAAACCCCCAACTGAGCCGTATAGGCCTTGGTCGAGGCAACCCCGATCTCCGGGCCTGCATGTGTATACAGAACTCCGTCGGAAATTCTGGCCAACGAAGACCCGACCACATTACAAATCGAAACGATCTTTGCGCCCTTGGCCTTGGCCTCTTTAATCGCGGCTAAGGTATCCGCTGTTTCGCCGGACTGGCTGATGGCCAAGACGAGCGTCTTTTTGCCGATGATCGGCGTTCGATAACGGAACTCACTGGAAACATCAATGGCTACAGGAATACCGGCCAATAATTCTATCAAATATTTTCCCACCATCCCGGCGTGATACGCGGTGCCGCAGGCGACGATAAAGATCTGGGTCATATCTTTCAATTGTTTATCGGAGAGACCAATCTCATCTAAAGAAACAGCTTTTGGTTTAAGACAATGCCGAAACATTTGCGTTAAGACATGCGGCTGCTCGTGGATCTCTTTAAGCATGAAATGAGGATACCCTTGTTTCTGGACGGTATCGACCTTAAGCGTGACTTTATCCACTTTAAAAGAAACAGCCTTGCCGTTAAAATCAAAAATCTGGACCTTGTCTTTTTGTATTTTGGCAAGTTCGCCTTCTTTAAGATAAATGACTTTCTTGGTGTGCTGTAAAATGGCTGGGACATCTGAAGCAATAAAATTTTCATTCTTGCCAATTCCAATAATGAGCGGAGAACCGACGCGGGCGGCGATCAACGTCTTTGGATCATCAAGACAAAGAATCCCTAAGGCAAAAGCGCCTTTAAGCTGTTTGACCGTTTTTTGAACGGCCTTAAAGATATCGCCCTGATAATGTTCTTCGACGAGATGAGCTACAACCTCTGTATCGGTTTGAGAAAGAAAGGTATGGCCCTTCTTGAGCAGAGCGTTTTTTAATTCCTCATAATTTTCAATGATGCCGTTATGAACAACGACAATCTTCCCCGAACAATCCTTATGAGGATGCGCATTGACATTATTCGGCATTCCGTGTGTGGCCCAACGGGTATGACAAATGCCAATGGTGCTGGGCGGAAGCGGATGGGATTTGATCAGTTCCTCGAGATGGATAATTTTTCCCTGGGATTTACGAATGACCATCTCAGGCTTTTGTTGGTCAATAATGCTTACGCCGCTCGAATCATACCCGCGATATTCCAACCGCTTGAGGGCATCAATCAAGATGGGGTAAGCTTGTTTTTCTCCGATATAACCGACGATTCCGCACATATGTTATGGTGGGCTGATAGAATTTAAGCGCTTTGCAGATCTTTCGCTTGAAATTGATTTCTGATGTCTGGCCGCGTGAAGAAATAAATGATGACCAGATTAGGCAACAAACTAACCAAAAGGCCAAAAAGCATAACAGGATTTCGCTTATCTTTCATCATCATAAGCGTCTGGCCGACCTTCTCTATTTCTTTCTCCTGTTTTTCAACAGGAACCTCTGCTTTGATCTTTTGCGCCATGACCGCGCGCTGCTGGTCCAACATCGCTTGAGAAGGCGGCATTAAAAAGCTCACAACGCTGACAACGATGGTATAAACCGCTAGACCAATGGCAATCTTAACAGCATGCGTATTTAACTTTAAGATCAAAATCCCGCAGATAATTCCCGTGATGCAAGATACAACGGCCATCAAAAACTGAATAGGATTCTGATACATCCCAGAATATTGTAGCGTGCTCCAAAGCCCTAAAATCCCGCCCGCAAGAAATAACCACCCGAAAATGACAACACCTCGTGATGGTTTTTTCATGATGCTTCTCCTCTATGATAGGATTACCAAACGAACTACTTTTTTTCTTCAACCGGACGGATGTTAATAAGCGTTTGTTCTTTCTTATATCTTCCGCGTTTTCTGGAAAAATAAACTTCTCCGCTGCACAAAGCGGTTAAGTGCATTCTTCCCCCGACATTGAGCCCCGGCTTCCATTTATCCCCTTGGCGGGTCAAAACCGTTCCGGCTTTCACAATCTGCCCTCCGGAAACTTTTATGCCTCTTGTTTCGGCATAATATTTATGCGTCGTATGACCTAAACGTGACATGCTCTTTTCTCCTTGTCTTAAAAAACATTACTTTTTATTATTTAAAATTTCGTCGATCTCTTTCTTAAAACTGTCTAAGCTTCTCGCCTTGGTTTTCTTTCCATTAAGGAAAAATGTCGGCGTTCCTCGCACATCCACTTTATTGCCTAACTCCATATCTTGACTAATGTATTGTTCATATTGGGCATCTTTATTCTTTAAGTCCTGATCAAATTTATCCACATTTAGGCCTAACTCTTTGGCTAAATCTTTATATTTCGCATCGCTTAATTCAGCCGCATTCTTGAGTAACAGCTCCACCATTTCGTTATATTTTCCCTGTTCCCCGGCGGCAAGCGCAGCTTTTGAGGCAGGCTTGGCATTGGGATGAAAACTTAACGGATAATGTTTCAGGACATAATTCACTTTATCCGGATAAGCTTTTAGAACCTCAAGCATCAGAGAAAATGACCGCGAACAAAACGGGCATTGAAAATCTAAAAATTCCGTAATAGTAATCGGGGCATCCTTTTTACCGCGAATCACGGAATGATCGACGGGGATATCATAGGCTTTCGTGAAATCCTCCGACGGCATTTGAGGTTCTTGATTAGGCCGTCTCATTCCCTGAAGAGCTTCTTTTATTTCCTTCCATTGGCCCTCTAAATCGGCCATGCGCTTCTCAAGAAGAGCAATACGCACTTCTGCATTTGTACCAAGTTCTGACCCAGTTCCTGACAACTTCTTTTCCAGGCGCGCTTGAGAATCATGAATCGATTTCTGCTGCACAAGGATTTTCTGAGTGTTGGATTGAATCGTCGCAATCGTCGCGCCAAAAACCACGCCAAGAATAATAATAAGGATATAATTCAATACTTTTTTCTCTTCCGGCATAAAAATACCTCCATTTCTTTATTAAAACCAAAATTGAGTCCTAAAAGGATATCACGATTCCCGAAAAAATTCTATAGAATATTTTTATCCACCTTTTTTTCAAAAATCCGCCCTTATAAAGGAATATGGCCGAATCGAGACACGATATATTTAATATCATCCCAGCGTTTCGGGCAATTAAAGACCCCAATAATCAACGTGTCGTTGCCTTTTTGAATCGTGCCGACAAAACAAGCGCCGGCGGTCCTTGTATAACCGGTTTTCCCATAAACATTTCTATTCCAGCCTTTAAAAAGGATATTATTATGACTTTTAAAGACTATTTTTCTTCCTTCTTTAGAATAAATGGTTTTATAATTAAATTTAATGGCCTGCCTAAAGAAATCGTATTTAAGCGCCTCTTTAAAAATCAAATACATATCAAAAGCCGTGGTATATTGCGCTCGCCCTCTGGAAGGTAATCCGTGCGGATTCGAAAACTGAGTGTTCAGTGCCCCTAACTGCCTGGCGCGCTGGTTCATCATCGCAACAAACCTGGGTTCGGTCCCCGCAACCGCCTCAGCAAGAACAATACTCGCATCATTAGCCGAATTCATCACAGCCGCATATAAAAGGTCCGCGATCTTATACTGTTCCCCGGGAATCAGATTTAATTTTGTCGGCTGGACAAAGGTTGCGGAATTTCTGACCGTTACATAACGGTCCAATGGAACATTTTCTAATACCAATAACGCGGTCATGACTTTTGTCGTGCTCGCCGGTAAAACCCGCCGGGAAACATCTTTGCCATAAAGTCTTTCGCCGGTCGTACTGTCTGAGAAGATCACGGACCGACACGAAATGCCGCGATAGCCTCTTCTTTGCCTGGCCAAAGAAATCGTTGAGCAAATCAAAATAAAAATTAGAGAAAAAACGACTATGTGTTTGATTTTCTTTATGATCATGGGTTAAGAACGATTATTTTGGGCTGCCTCAAAAACAAGCTCAATAGCTTTGGCGATCCCTGGGGTTGGAAAAAAATTCTGGCCTTCGGACTTAGCAACGGTCCAATAGCCTTTTTGTTCAGTAATAGCGACCCAAAAATGCTGGGTCAAATGTCCTTCCGAAACGATCAAATAAACCATGGCCCGGCGCTGCTCGGCATCAAAAAGAAAATCTTTAAAAATGACCGCGATATCCTCTTTAAAATCAACGAACCGGAAAGCCTTGGGGTCGAATTCTTTTAATTTATACGTCTTCAATGCGACATCCTCTTTAAGGCCATACGAAATATTTTTTATCTTAACGAACTGCGCTTCAAAAAATTCCTGCTGACCGCCGGAAAGCCATTTGCGCTCAAATTTCGTGTCATAACTCGCCGCGACCCGCTGCGTCTGGACGTCGAATCCCGTATTCTGGACCTCCTCAAGCATCCAGGAAAAATACGGATAAAAATCCGTCACGACGGTGATCCGTCCGCCGTCCTTAAGACGGTTATTAAGCAATTTAAAAAAATCCTGACAAAAAATCCGGTGCTTGATGTGAGCCTTCTTCGGCCAAGGGCATGGATAAAGACAATAGATGTTATCAATGCTTCCGGGAAGAAATAATCGTTCAAACACAACGCGGGCATCTGCTTGCAAAATCTTAATATTATCCAGTGCGTTCTGAGAGTCCGCCGTTTCCGCAATTTTCTTAAAAGTCTTATAAATTCGTTCCCAAAGCTGTTCTATCCCGACGAAATCTCTTTCCGGATAAAGAGAAGCCTGACGGGCCAAAAATTCTCCCATCCCAAACCCGATTTCCACGTCTAAAGGAGCCGTACGCTTAAATACTGCGTTCCAGACAACCGGATGCGGCATGTCAAATAACGAAACCAGCGGAGCTAATAATGTTTCTTTTGATTGCACAATTTTCTCTTTACATCCTTTTGTCAAAACGCTCACTGATTCTTTAATCTCAACAGATCGTTCCAGCCTTTAGCGACCAGCTTGTTATTTTTAAACACAAGCGGCATCAATTCTTCGTCGGAAATCAGGCCATCCGCTCTGACAAGGGAACTCAAATAATATAAAACCTGATAGGATTCTCCTCTGATTTCCAAAACTTCCACCCGATAGGGATTTTGAACCTCGATCGGCTGGAACTGGCTCGACGATAAATCTGATCTCTGATATCCTACAACGGCCCGGTCTTTAATAAGACCCGCGACCTCTTTGTCGGTCATCCCGATTTGAACAGCGCTAAAATCAGCAAACTTTTTTGACAGAGGGCCCGTTGAATTTAGAGAGCCGTCTCCAATGGTCATACAACCGCCCAAGCACAAACATAAAATGCTTAAACAAATTTTTTCGATATTTTTCATATCAATAAACTCTCCTGTCTTTTCTGTTAAGCCACACCTGAAAAACATCCACGCATTCTTTTCTTAAATAACCTTCTACAATATCCATCGAGCTGTCGCCCCATTTCTTAAGTTTTTTATTGGAAATAGCCAGCTCATGAAACCCAGCGGCTTGGGCATCCGAAATCTTAGCGCCATAAACAATCGTCGAGATATTGGCCCAGTGGCAAGCGCTAAAACACATCGGGCACGGCTCACACGTCGAATAGATGACGCTCCCCTTTAGATCAATCGACTTAATCTTCCGGCAGGCCTCCCGAATAGCATGGACCTCGGCATGGGACGTAATATCCGTCTCTTTCCAGACGGTATTATGCACGCAACTTAAAACTTTGCCATCTTTGACGATGCACGCCCCAAAAGGGGTTTGCCCTTTTCTAATGCCTTCTTTGGCCTTGGCAATGGCCAGACGCATATATTTTTCATCTAATTTTTGTTTCATAATCGTCCTTTAAAAAAAATTATTCTAACTTAAAACAAAATCAGAAACAAGCCAAATTCTTAGGATCATCGTCTTAAAATAACCGTGACAATAAAACATCAACCGCCGTCTCAACACGCAGAATTCTTTCTCCTAAGGTTACCGGCTTTATTCCCTGAGCTTTTAATGCCTCTACTTCAGAATCAATAAACCCGCCCTCGGGCCCGATGAAAAGCGTCACCGGCTTTTTCACATGACGAGGACAGACGTCTTTTACATTGGGATGTGCGACCAGCGCAATCGTATTCTGGATCAGCTGCGGGACTTCTTTGGTGACGAAAGGCGTGAAATACCGTCGAAATGAAACTTCCGGCAAGACCGTATCGCGCGCCTGCTCCAATCCTAAAACCAGCTGCGCCTCCAGTTCCTCGCTTTTTAAGGCGGAGCTATTCCAGAAACTTTTCTCAACGCGCCAGGAATTAAAAAGGATCAACCGCCCGACGCCTAAGGTCGCGATGGTCGATAAAATCCTCTTGAGCATAATCGGACGCGGCAGCGCTAATGCCAATGTAACCGGTAATTTAGGCGGCGGGTCCTCTTGAAGAGAAATGTCCATTTCCAAAGCATGGGCATCCAAATGCGTGACGGTCCCAAAACCCATACGGCCATTGAGAAGCCCGACGGACAACGTGTCGTTGACCTGGGCTTTATGGATCTCAAGGACATGACCGTGCCGACGGCCCGTCAGACGGACCTTGGTCGGTTGGCCTTTGATAAAATCACTTTTATAAAGAAGGATGAGGTTCATTGATGACTTTTAATACCGCGTCCGCCAGGTTCTCGGCAATCAGCTTATTACCTAAAAAGGTGCAGTGCCCGAAATCGCCGGCAAAATTATCTGCAAAATAGGTCGTATACTCTTCACGTTTCAAGGCAGCTTGGAAATTGGTTTTATTCTCGACGAAAACGATCTTAGGAAAATACCGGTTCGACTTTAAGATGTCCTTTAGCAATCCTATATTATGTAACGGATACTGCATGCCGATAAACTGGATATGTCTTTTAAGAACATCCTCGACGATCTTATTGTAGGCATACGTCGTAAAATGACCTTTCCCCGTCCCAAAAGACACATAAGACCCGAGTTGTTTGCGATAAAGTTCAGCGTCTTTCGGATTCCCCATTTTTTCTGACAGAGAGATTAGCCGCTCATACACCACGCGGTCGCGCACCAATCCTCGAATAGCTTTTAATAAAACATCCTTTGCCTGCTGTAAATATCCATGTTCCTCTAACCAAAGGCTGGCCTCATGATAAATCGCGATATTTTTATAGTCCATGTAGGCCACATTGGCATAAAGGGCGCGCGCCTCCTGATTCCGTCCTAAGGCCGCGAAACAACGGGCCAATTCAATTTCCGCTATTTGAGGATGGCCAGGCAAAGAATCGATGCTTTGAAAAATTTCGAGCGCCTTCTGATAATATCCTTGCTCCCGATAACAACTCCCCAGCTCAGAATAAAAAAGCAAATTGTGCGGAAAAAATTTAATCGCCATCTGAAAATATTTAGCTGCCTGGGCATAATCCTCACGATTCTTATAATATCGGCCGATGCTCGCCAAGATCCATGCCTGTTGCTTTTCAGCTTCTATAATTTTCTGTTTGAAGATCTCTCTTTGATTTCCTTGCGGCTGGCGGGCATAAACGTCATTCCAATGGGAAAGGGCTATATCCGACTCTTTCAAAAGACTAAGCATCGTCTGAAGCTGTTGTTCTTGTGCCGTATCCTGTGAGGACTCTTGCCAATGAACACTGCTCATTCCCTGGCCCTTCCATTTCTCCTCGAGTCGTTCAGCTAAGAGTTTAAAAAATTTATAAACCCTCATATCTTGAAAGAAATCTTTAACCCTGGCCCAGAAGGTATTCGAAATTTCAGAATGCAAAGGATCGTTGATGCCAATCATCCCGACGACAATATTGGGCCTATACGTATCAAGCCATCCCTCCAACTCGGCAAGGATTTTAAGGGAGGTGCTCGAGATCATTCCTTTATTAATCACGGTAAACTTTTTATCCGGCCTGCGCTGGTTTAAGATTTGCTGAAGCTGGGAAGGATATGAATCTCCGCCGCCTAAGGCCGTGGTGGATTCCCCTACGCATAAAATACGAATTTCATTACTCGAGAACGACGTGGCGTTTCTTAAGTCGCGATGGACATTATAAAGCAGCCCGCCTAACCGCAACAGAATTTCCAACAAGACCAGCATCACAATGATGCCAATAAAACCTAAAAAAATCTTTTGTTTTAGAGAAGTGTTTGACATGGATGAAAAGAATTTCCTTTATAGAAAACCTCGAAAGAAGAGATTCGCGAAGGCTTTAGCGACCAGCTCTTTGATGTTCTTTCACTAGCTTAATAAAAACATGGAATGCGTTTCTTTGCTCGAAATTTTTAAGTAGCCGTACCGTCTCAATAGCGGCCCAAACTCCATAAACCCAAAGGATTTCCACTCGAATGCCCGGGATCAAGAATTGCACAAGCCATAGAACAAATAATGCACTCGCCTCGAACAGTTGAAAATCCATACTGACCAGAAATAAAAATCCCAGATACGACTGGACGATCGTCAAAAGGATCTCCAATTTCTGATGGTCATCGAAAACAACGGCCGCGATCCGGCCCAACCCGAAAGAATAGATGAATGGGATCATCGCCACCAAGATCGTCCATTGATTGATCGACGACGAAACAAAATTGATCAAGGCCATCGGCGCTTTATTGACTTTTCTCGCCCAGTGAAAGGCAGACAATTTTTCAGGAAATTCGCTTAAAAAAGGTGCGACCCATTGCACAAAGACAAATTGTGAAATCCCGAAAGACACGGCAAGGGCCAGCATGGAATTTAAAAAAGGATGGGCGGAAAAATATAAAATCACAGCACCTAAAATAAAAAAACAAACAATGCCGATGATATTGGCCGGACGCTTAAGCCTCATCACGGCCTTGGGGATACGGCCCAGATCTTCCATTTCCTCTTCATCGTGAGGCGGCATCTTGGACAAAAGATACAAATAAACAAAATAAATCGCGCTTAAGATGATCCCGTCGAGAATATTAAGCGTTCCTTTAAAATAAATGACCAGAAAATAAAGCAGCGCCGGCAATAATGACAAGACCGCCACCGCATGTTCGTCCTCCAGCTTAATTGTCCATGACGCTCTCTGGCCGCGGCTTAACTTTGCAAAGAAAAAAGAAACAAAATAAACCATGGGCCAACCTAATCCAACAAATAGGCGTAACGAGCCGGTATAATTTGCCGTGACCAAATGGATCTTGGCGGGGTCTTTGGCGGCATCAAGTGCGATCACGGCCTCGACGGCAAATTCCGGCAAGGTCTGAATCCATGCCAGGACCGCCAACGCCAGGCCTTGCGAAATAAAAAATTGGCCGCATTCCGCTGCCCAAGCAATGAGCATGGCAGCCAAAATAATCGCCGGAAATGTCCATAAAGCGCTAAAAGATTCCATCATGCCCAATAGTTTACCATTAAATTAATTTTTGTGAAAGAAAATGGAAAGATTGTTGAAGAGCTATGTCCCTGTTTTCTTAAAGGCGTTGCCGGATTCTTGTTCACTTAATATCATCAAGGGATCTTGAATAGGAACAATGTTAATGATCACGGGGGTAAATCCGGTAAAACCGTTCTGGATAACTTCGCGCACGGCTTTCTCATTAAATAGCGGCTGGATGCTGGCAGGTTTCCGTTTCATGTCAACGTTCTTCAGATCAATACCACCGACGTTGGAATCAGACGACATCGCCTTGTCCGGATTCTTTAAATCAACAGGCTGCGAATGGGGTCGGACTTCTTTTAATTTCTGCGCGATGATGGGTCGCAATTTTTCCGCCAGCGCATCGACCTGATTCTTAAGGGCTTCGGGGGTTGAATTGTTATCAATGTGCTCCAGACGGCCGACATTATTAAACCGGGTAGAAACAAGATCATTCGCTGCCGTATCAACTCTTAATCGTTCCCGAAACGCCTTTTCTTTATCCGCAGGATTCATGACCTTAGCTTCCGGTCTATCCGGCCGCGCTAAATTACGCTTAAGCGCCACTTCCGGGTCTATATCCACTTGAACCACGATAAGCGGCTCAAAACCCGCCGACCGAAAGGCCACTTCATGCAATCTTTGCCGTTCTTTGGTCATGGGATGATAATCAAAAATAAATCCGTTCTTAAACCGTTCGAAATTTTCACGAAAATAAACTTTCTCAGCCTCAAAAACAGACTGCGGATCATTATTCAAACTCCCGTCGGGCTTTCTAGGAATTTTCCTTACAATATCATCGCCTGCCGACATCTTCGGGATTCCAAGCTTTTCAGCAAGCATCGGTCCGACAGTCCCTTTTCCCGATGATGGAATTCCCAAAAGCACGATCACCGGAATCCGCCCTGTCGGCACATCCAAAGGCTCAAGAGCGGGAAGATCATTTCCATTTATATTATCGTTCGCCGAATTGGCCTTAAGCGCCTGCCCCGAAGAGCCTGCTTGCTCAGGTGACCCTACGATCATCGCTAAATCTACCTTAAACTCCTTGCCTACGACATGACTCGCCGCGGCTGGATTCATCGTGTGGCTAAGAGAAATGCGCTGCATCCCGAAATCTTCAATCCCGCCGGAGAAATATTTTTTAGTCGCGATCTCTTGCTTAAGAGGATCGTAGGTTTCTTTGATATAATTTAATACGCCTTTTTTATAAGCCGAAATATACCGCTCGTAGATTTCTTCTTTAAGCTTCTTTTCATCAGAAGTAACACCAGTAATCTTGTTCTTCCCAACATAAGCTTGGGCAAGCAATGTATCTTTAATACGTTCGCGGTACCATTTAGCCAGGATGGCGGCGTGATAAATCTGACGGATGGCAGCAAAATTCTTGCCGGTATTAACTTCTTGTTCGATGGCGGGAAGAATCACTTCTCGCATCACAGTCTTTGTCATCTCAGTTTTCTCATCCAACACGACTTTTGACATACTTTTTTTCTGTGCTTCATGGTCGCTGTCTAACAAAACCTTTAACTTCGCCTCGGTGACATAAACAGCGTTATTTTTTTCAAACACCTCTGCCTTGTCCGGCATGATCCAAACTTTATTGAAAATATCAACCGGAATATCCGTCATACCAAATTTTTTAGAAGCTTCTCTATAAACTTTATCCCAAAATTCTTTTCCTAAGCCATTTTCAGGGCCCATTAAAGAGGCTGTCAATTGCTTGAGGATATAATCCTGGGCGAGCATATCACGGCCAAGCACGGTCTGCCCCAAATCTTTTTCAATAACACGATTCTTTTCATACGGGGAAAGATTGACCCACAACTGACTCTCAGGAACGGTAATCGCAGCCAGAAAATATTTTGCCATGCGCTGAGTCTGATCTTTGATCGTCGCTGAATCCGTTTTATCATTTCCAGTGTCGACGATAAAATCAAAATTAAGCGGCTTGTCCGGATGGATGATCAATCCCTTGACCAGGACAGGCACAAAACCGGGGGAAATATTGACCATACTCCCCGGGGCAGGAAGCTGAGACACAAAAACGCTCTGCGCATAGCCGGGAACTATAGCTGTGCATATCAATGCGAGAATAGCTACAACAGTGATAACTCGCCGAGCCAATCCTCTTTGCCTTTTAGGGACCATGTTGAGCATGGATTTAAAATTTCCTTTTTTAAAAAATTAGTCTTTAGTGGCTGGATGAAAGACGGCTTCTCTGGCCCTCTTTCTTATAAGGAAAGGATAGCATATGTGCTGGAAAAAACAAATTTTCGTCTAATGATGATGGACTGGCGGATTGAATCACATTAAATCTAACTTTACGGATTAGTTAGAATAATTAAACAATCGTTTTTAGTGTGATAAGCGGACAAAATAGGCAAAATTATGTCTGTATTGCGCAAGTTTTGCCCGGTCTTTTGGGACTCGAAATTACACAACGTATTACTCTCTCAAAAGATAAAGATGTCTGTCTTCCCTGACCCGGACATCGGCGATATTCAAATAAGAATTGGCTCGTCCTGAAATTATCTCACACAACGAATCGCTCATACTTCTTCACCAAACCATAGGCGCGCGCCCGATTGGACTCGTTGAGGACTTCCAGCCATCCGTCCTTGACCCATCCTTTGACGAGATTCCTTGCCATTCTGTCGGATAAACCAAGACTCTCGGAAATATCTTTAACAGTGATGCGGTTTTTCTTCGCAAATAAAGTAATAACGGTTCTAGCACGATGATCAAGACGCCGCCATTCCTCCGGCTCCAGCGATCCTTTTTTTCCTCCCATGCGTACGGCTTCATCACAAGCCCGCTGGAATACCTTAGCCAGTAGTTTAGCGAAATACTCCACCCAAGCGGTCAAATCAGCCTGAGCCCGGCCCTCATAATAATTATGGTGTTTGTGAACAGCCAACGCTTGATAATATCCCTCGAGATCCCGGGCATGATGTTCTTCCAATGAAAAAAAACCGTTCAATCCATAACCGTCGCGTTGAAGGATAAAAGTAGCAAGTAAGCGGGCCGTTCTTCCATTCCCGTCATAAAAGGGGTGAATGGTCACGAACTGGTAATGTAAAAGCGCTGCAATAATCGGCGGTGGAATGCCTTCCCTCTCCGCCTCTTTGACCCAGCGCACCATTGCTGACATGAGCGAAGTCACATCCTTGGCTTGAGGTGGCAAATAAACGATACCGCCGGAAGACGCATCTCGGATAACATTTTGCCCGTCACGATAAGCGCTTGGTTTTAATCGTTTTCCATTTTCCACCAGCGCATGAAGACGACAAATAAGATCCTCGCTGATATCTATTTTTTTCGCAGCCAAATCCTCGACTCTCAAGAGAGCATCCCAATAATTACGGACTTCATTAACGTCCCGCTCCCGGCCATGAAAATGTGCCTTTTTTTGTTCGATGACTTTCTCGGCCTCTTTCAAGGTCAAACGATTGCCCTCAATACGCGTTGAATAATGGGTAGAACGGACACGGGCTTTATGCCGAAGTTCCGCTTGAATGGCAGGGGATAATGGGGTCTTCTCAACCACCGCCTTGGCGGCCTCGATATCCATTAAGGCCCGGGCAATAGAATGATTGAGCTGATAAACTGGCTTCCAAATCATACAAGACTCCTTACAACAGGTTAAACAACTGCTTCAATTATACCTCGATTGCCGATAAACTGCCAATAAATTTCCGATAAACTTCCCATGAAAAAAGCCCTGCTAAAAGCAGGGCCTTGTTTTATTTGGTAGCCCTTAGCTGTAACAAACCAAGGACGAATCTCTTTGATAAGATAAACGTATTATAGCCAGAATATTTTTTATATCAAGTAAATCTGGTTTTCAGAGATTGGATTCCTCGGCGACTTTCGGAGTGGTGATCCGTCGTTTTTACTATCGTAAGCGGACAAAATGGCTGAAAATGTGTCCGTTTTGTCCGGTCTTTTACGAGGACATTTTACGCAACTCTTTAACACGCAAATGGTAACAAAATGTCCACCTCTCCTACCCCGGACATCGACGAAAAATAGGCTTTTTTAGCTGTTTTTAGATAATCTTTTTGCTATGCCGATATTCTTAATTTATCTTAAAACTTTCCCACTCCTTTACCCTTTTCCTAATAGCCTCAAGACCCTTATTAGCCAGATCAAATATCAGCTTAGAATTCAATTCAGCCTTTTCCCAACATTTTCTGTCATTTATGTCCCCATATTGAAAATGTATAGAATGTAAGAGTGTTTGTTTCTCAAGTTCTTTTAGGATGAGATAAATTTCTTCTGGATAAAAAGGTTTAGCATGTTCAACGGCATCATAAAATTTCTTTCCTATTTCGTATAATCTTTGTACACGAGTCTCTTTAATCTTCTCCTCTCGTACGCTTTGCACATCAACTATAGGCATAAGCAACTGCGCATAATCTCGCAACTCAACCAAATGTTTTGATAAAGTTAGAAGAATTTCGAACTCCTTCTCATAACGTCTTTGATGGATATATAATTGGGATTGCAGTGATCCTTTCACAAACTCTACATCCTTAGTAATTTGACGAATATCTTCTTTTGTAGCAAGATGCTCCCCTTTCTTGCTAAAGTAGGCGCCTAAGAATGCGGCAAAACCCGTAACAACACAGAAACCTAAATATTGTAACCATTGCATAGCATTAACTTGTTGGAATTCTCGAGCTTCGGAAATCATATCTCTCCTCCATCTGGTTATTTTTCCTTTTCTGGGGGCCGCATTAATATCTGATCACCATTTTGGACTTCTTTTAGGCAATCTTCTTTATAGGCCTTATATGCCACTTCCGCGAGGATTTCAATAACCTTATCCATTCTTTCAGCCATATCATCAAACATTAGCTGAACATAATGCTTAGGCGCTCTCATGGTGCAATTATACTGAATGCTGTCATCCTTTCTTGGTTCTTCTGTCTTCGGCAGATCTTGTTTTTTCTTTCGGCCCTTAGGAGGAGAATCTAATTTACAAGTCATAGAATGAAGAACTGTAACTTCAATTTCTTCACCCGTTAGACTTCCTAAATAATTCTGGAATTCCTGCCGGCTGTGCTTTGAGCAATAGAACTTCTTACCTGAAACCGCCAGTTCCCCTATAAAAAGTTTATCTCCCTCGTCTTGAGCAACCCAGAGGAAACCTTTTAGACCGTTTTCTAATGTCACTTCTTGCTTCTGACCAGGCTTAGGTTTAGGCGTGAATCTTGGAGCCACCTCTTTATCTTTGGTAATGCAGACTGGGCATTTGGCCTTGATCTCGACGGGATTATCAAATGGTTCTTGCTCTCCTAGGATCATCTTGCAATGAGTACAAATTATTTTCATATAAGAATTTTCAATTTAGCATAACAATCAATATTATTACGGAATCATTCGAAATTAAGATATACATAGTTTTTATTACGGCTTACAATTCTTTCTCCCTCATAGTAAAGATCTCCTTTCAATTTACTATCAAATTCTTCGACATAAGTCGCCGACTCAGTCTTTAATAAAACCTTCTTAAACACTTCACTTTTCATTCGTTCCCCGTCTGAAATGTTTCTTTGACCTGCTTTGATGGTGGCTCTTATATAATTAAATGTAAAATTAGCCAAGGCATCAACAATACTCATTACTGGTTCTTGTTGGGCTGAATCAATTCTGAAATCACTTACATAAAATCTATCCCCATAATTCTTCTGAAGATGAAAATTAATAAAATCAATTAAAGTTTTTTGATTGGGAATAGTGATTCTCCTCGTAAACTTCCACATATGCCCGCTGTTAGCTAATTTAATAGTTAAATTAATTTTAGGATAATTGGGGATTTCTGCAACTTTGCGCAAAACCTCCATCACTGGGAAAATCCCCTGTTGAAATATTTGCTTCAACGTATTATCTAATCTGCCAAAACTTGAAACCCGACAGCATTTCTCAAAAGCCCTCCTATGCCCTTCTCCAATATTTTGGAATGTTTGTTTCTCAGCAAAAAGAATACAACTGAATTTATATTTCGTTCTTTTCAACACTTCGTAGAAAATAGTAAATGCTTTTTCATAATCCAATCTTGCCTGGTTATATTTTCCTCGCATGCTTCTTGCGTGTAGAAAGCTCACCCCATTCTTGTTAAGCTTATTTTGTAAGATCAGCTCGATATCTTTATTTATTAATATACAAGAAAAACAAAGCAAATTTTCTGAGACGCTCCCTCCATCATCTATCAAGAGAACATTTTCCTGTCTAGGAAGCCACAATTTAGTTTCCTTATGATCTAAATACATCATGACATAAGTCCAATATTTTTATGCAGTTTTCCTTGTCTCTACCCTGTTCTCAAACTCGTATCCGCTTTAACTTTGAATTAAGAATCAGAAACGTTGGAGAAAAAAGTTCAATAATTTTTCCACTTTTTAAGCTATACGCGTGGCCTTTTTTGATATCTCGCCAAATGGGGCCTAAATCCCCTATTTTTACAATGTAATAGAAGCCAAACATGTTAGTTAATGCTATTTTGCTTATGATATAATTACCTTTATTTTCTATTGTAAAAATATGGCCTTCCAGCGAATACTGTCTATCGGTTTCGTCTGCTAAAATATGACCTTTTTCGATATTTACTATCTTGGACTTTGGCATAACACCTGTTCGAACAAAATTTCTTATGGTGTCAAATTTTGAATCCAAAGCCTGACCGGCTCCATGAACTTTTGCAAAATAATTAAATGCTATTTTCGCAATGGCTCTACAAATTATTAAATCGATTCCACCTCTAACCTCAACTTCCAGCTTGCCATCTTCTTTTATTGCGGTAATCGATAGATGATTATTCTTAGTCTCATCAATTTTCTTGCCTAATTTCTTGAGACGTTGAACGGCTTTTTTATATTCTTTGCTGTTGTAAGCAAATAAATCGTATTTTCCTTTTATGTTTTTTATTTCTTCATCGCTCATATCTTCTATTAAAATTGATTTTTTCTTGCCGAAAATGTCACATATTAAAATCTGTGGGGGTAAATATAAACTATCGGTTTGTAAGAAGTCGGCGAATAAAATCACTCCCCGGAATTCTCCAAATCGGTCTTCATCCGGAATATTTATTCTTATTCGATTTTGTCTTATAGGTTTTTTGGATCGTGATCCGATCTTTTGAAGCCGCCAAATCCCTTCTATGCTATTGCCAGCTAATTGTCGGTCGATAGTTGCGCCCAATTCGACATTGCAATTCCTACAGACACAATCTAGCACCCAATTATCCGGGCAGCCGAAGGCTTTCGGAAAAACATGTTCCTCGGATGAATTATCTTTGATTATTTCTTCTTTGCAATAAAGACATTTCATATAACTAACCTAAAATAAAAAACCTTCGCCAAGCATATGCCCAACAAAGGTTTTACTTTTTTAACGTTCGGGGTTTATCCCTTCCAACTCGGGACGATTATGACTTCTTATAGCGTTAATTTATCACAACTGTTTAATTCGTCAATCTGTTTCTCTGACGCAGAATGAATTCTCTCCGGCGATCCAGAAATATAACTCCTCTGAGAGACCCTCTACTAATAGATTAAAAAAACGCCGCGGTTATAAACCGCGGCATTTTAGTAAACACTATCCTTATCACATCCTGTGGTCATTATACCACCCATAAGGGACAAGGCCGTCAGGTGTAGGATACTGTGGTACAGGTGAAATGGGCGGATCACCCGGCTCAGGAGGATAATGTGGACCGCCTGAAATCCAGAATGAAACTTGGTTAATCGGCAAGCTAAACACCTCCACAAGCATATGGACAGCGTCGGGGCCATCATCGTATTTTCCTTTTGGAAAATATCTGAACTGATCCAAGAGCGTTTGATCAAGCTTATTGAAAATGATCGTGCCATTTTTTATCAGCGGATGTAATGACTGAATCCGCTCTCTTTTATTCTGAGTGTTCTTAATCGGAACAACTTCAGTTTGATACAGGCTTTCTTGTTTTATTCGTTTTTCCAAATCCTGAACCATGATACTCTGGAAATAGTTCGCCTCAACGCCAAACTTTTTCACTTTATATCGCTTGCAGTACGCGATAATATCATTCACCGTATCATTCGGCGTCCGGCGCTTAATATCGGCTTCAATCAAATATATCAAGCCATCCCGACGATCGCGCGCTCCAAGAATAATAGCTGAATAGTCTCCTTTATTGGTATATTCTCCAGAAGCCGGATCGCATGAGCCCATGATATCGGCATAATTGCCCATCCACTGCAACAATTCTGCCGTAGAACGGTACATATTATTATGCGTTCTAAATTCCACGGGATTATAGAGACTCCACTCAGAACTGACCGGCTCATTTTGTTTCTCGGAATCGAAACTTCCTTCAAGCTCCGACTCACGCATGACCATGAGATCATAATAATTCTCCTTTTCTTCCCATAAAACCTTTGTTCCTTCAAGCATCGCATCTTTATTATCAAGAAAAAAAGCAAGAGCAGCATTCTTTCCTGTTTTTCCCTTATAAGGCTCCCTATTATTGAAGATTAGTTTCCATTGCTGCCAGAGATCCTTTCTCTCTGCCCATTCAATAACGGATTTATATTTCCGCTTTTCCCAGCCGGGCATGGCGTCTTCATCAATGAGTTTCGCCAGAAGCGAATCATAATGCTGGATGGTCCCTACCACAGCGATAGTGGTCTTCACGGTACCCGCCTTAAGAACGGCTTTGGTAAACCAATCGAAGAGCTTTGCTCTTGATTCCTCTGACTGGGTATTTTCATCGTTTTCGATATCATCAACGATAATTAAATCCGGCCGCAAGGCTTTATTGCGACGTCCACGAATCTTTTGACCGGCGCCGAGCGCAGTTACCTTAACTCCATTACGAGTTACGATCTCATTTCTTGCCCAGCGATCAGGTCTCGGCTTCTGCCCTATTTCGCAGACCTCAGGAAAACTTTTAATCAACCTTTCATTTGTTTCAAGCTCGTTCTTAATATGCGAAAGCATTGTATCTGCTTGATCGCTAGTATCCGATAAGAGAAGGATAAAACCTGCCTTCTTATAACAGATATTCCACAACGGGAATGCGAAACTAAAAAGAACACTCTTAGCAGATCCCCTCGGCCCTGCGACCGCCAAACGCTTTCCTCCTTCTTCTATTAAGGAAATATTATCGAGCATCGCGTAGATATCATCATGGAATGCACACGACTTTGTTTTTAAATAATGAGATAAATATAACGCTGTAAACGCTTTGAACGACTTTTTTCCAGCTTCTCGGCGGAGACGCTCCTCTTCATTAAACATGTTGTTATTGTCCATCACAAACCTCCTTGTTGTTTTGTAGTTCGTCCTTTTTCTTAGTCAGCTCAGAGATCTCTTCTACTATTTCAGCTTTCTCTATTTTTTGCTGAAGCAGTTTAATATTCTCTTCTGTTTTCTCATCTAAAGTTCCTGTTTCCTTAGAAACTCTTTCTATTTCTTGAAGATCTTTTCTTAACTGTGAATATGCTTTTGTATCACCTCCTTCATAATGATGGTAGATATCGCCTACCAACTCTTTTGGCTTTAAAGGCATAAGGCCCAAACTTTGGAGTCGTTCGATTAACTCAACAAGAACACGCCAAGCGGAAACTCTGGCTTGGATTTTATTCGCATCCGAAACATTCTTCCCATTGCTAAGCCGAACTAGATAGTCGTGATGCGCTAATCCTTTTTTGAAAATATCGCCTGACATCTGCTTTGCAAATTCGATACCGGGAGTTAAGGAATTCCTCTCACGTATTTCTCGAACATCGCGCTGAATGGTTTTTTCGCTGCGTTTAAGAATTTGTGCAACTTGAACTTCGGAGTAACCTTCCCCAACAAAAACCTCAACGCAGGATAATCGCACCTCTTTTGTTAAGGTCCGAGGATCAACAACGCCCGCCCTAACATCTTCGATAACTGAAATAATGGGGGTTTCTTGATTAAATGATTCTTTATCATCAACCATTTTTCACCCCCTCTAGGTATTTCTTACGCACTTCTTCCGAAACACCATCAATTCCCTTATAGGCGATGTATCTGAACACCGATGCGTCGACATACCGCGGATCCAGCTCGCATCCATAACAGCGACGATCTAAACTGTCACACGCGATCAAGACCGACGACGATCCTAAAAAAGTATCCAGAACAATATCGCCGCGCTTAGAACTATTACGAATCGCACGCGCAGAAAGCTCGACGGGCTTCTGTGTTGGATGGACATAACTCTTGGTGGGATCTCTGTTAATTTCCCAAACATTATTCTCGCCCGGTTTTCCAGCCCAATAATGCGGAGCTCCTTTGAGCCAGCCATACAAACATTGTTCTGTTCTAAAACAGTAATCCGCATAAGTTATAGCTGCTGATTCTTTCAACCAGCAGATTACGCAAGAAACATGAAAGTCGAGATCTAACATAATCTGATACATCGGAGGAAACTGCCTATGCCCTTGCCAAACATAAATTGCGCCTCCCGGCTTAAGAAAGTTTTTTATGTTTGTGGAAACTTTCCTCATCCAAACCTCATATTCATCTTGCGGCATATTATCTGAATAAATCTGCGTCCATTTGCGCGACTTCTTCGGTCTTGTATCCGGATTTGGTTTAGATCCTCCGCAATAATTAACGTTATAGGGGAAATCGCAGTCGACGAGATCTGCTTGCTCATCTCCCATTAAGATTTTTATATCTTCCGGGTTGGATGAGTCTCCGCAAAGTATCCGGTGAGGCCCGAGTTGAATCAGGTCGCCTTTTTTTGTGATTGGAATTTTTATTTGTTCGACAGTGGCATCAACATCGAAATCATCTTCCTTGCCATCAGTGTACTTATCTAAAATCTGGCTGATTTCAGGAAGATCAAAACCCGTAAGCCCAATATCAAAATCAGGAAGCTTCGAGAGATCATCTAAAAGCACAGCTAATTTTTCTTTGTCCCAATCGCCTCTTATTTTGTTTAAAGCGAGATTAGCGGCCTTTTCCTTCTCAATGGAGAAATCAACTATAACAGCTTCAATTTCAAGCACTCCCTGAGCTATTAGAATCTTAACGCGCTGATGGCCCGATATGATACGTCCAGTTCGTTTATTGATGACTATTGGCTCAATAAAACCAAATTCCTCTATACTCCGCTTGAGCGCCTCGTACTCTGCATCCCCCGGCTGAAGATCGCTCCTGGGGTTATAAGCCGCAGGACTAATCTCAGACACCTTAACTCTTTCAATCAACATACGTACCTCCTTTTTATTGGTTACTAATGAATTAAAAAACACCGATAGGAAATAAAAAATCCCTATTAAAACTAAAAAATATTTTTTAAACATTGTGGCTTCTCCTCATTTTGATTTAGGCTATAAAATAAAAAATCCTGTAAGGCGAACCTTACAGGATAAACTATATGATACAAAGACACCCCCGGCAAAGACAGACAGGAAGCGTATTACCTTAAATGTTGATAATTAAGATTTATTATCTCTTTACACCTCCTATAATCTCGCTTGACGGACATCTTTGCATAACTCAAATTGCCGCCGGCAACCTCTTTAGGATAGAATTTTTTAGCTATTTCTTTGAGGCTCAATTTTTCCCAAGAATCAAAAACCCCCAAAAATCTATCATAAACGTAAACATTCACTCTTCCAGTCTTAACTTTCCTTAAAGACTGCCTATATCGCTTAAAATGAGGCGCCAACTGTTTCTCAAATTCCATAAGAATCGTTCTTTTAGGAAAATTAAGATATATTTCGAATGTGCCTTTTAAAAGATTGCCTAATTTCGTTGAATCAGCCTTAAGCAGTACCGGAAAAGGCAGAAAGATATTCCTCTTTAATAGTTTTACATTCTCCTCATAAGTCTTACTTGGATCAGCTGGGCCACTGAGCCCCCAACCAATATAAAACGCCTGCTCCACAACATCTTTACCCAATTTAGAAGATCTCTTACCTGCTACATACTTTTTATAAAAATTGATATACTTCTCGTTTCTTCTAAAAAATTCCCAGCGATATTTAGGACTGAGGCTCGCTATTATCTTAGAACTGGTTTTCTTTGCCATTGCTACTCGCTTTTTAAACTTTATTCTTGCAGCTTAATCGTAACTATTCTTTAATTTTATCTTGGGCATCCATCATTCACAAAGACTGTGGTAAGACAATCAACAACGATTCCTTCTTTTCCTTTAACTCCATGTAATATCTCTGCCACCCATCTTCTGCCATAAGGCAATTAACAATTTTATTGTGATAATTTGCAAACCACGCATATTTCCTCAAAACGTGCAAATTTTCTTTATGCTCCCTCACTTTGTTATTTAGAATATCTACTACATTCCGAAGAATTGTTGGAGCCAAATAATAATCCGTCGCAACTGAAGCATAGATATTCAAACTATATAAGCCATCTTCGTCGCGCAATAAGGAAGAATCTGGCCTGTGTTTCTTAAGACAAAGAGTGTCTACATCAATCCCTTCAAAAGCACTACTATCAACAATTATTCTTGGCACATCAGCGATATTCTCTGCCATCTCATATGCTTTTATCAAACCTCGACTAAAAATAAAATTACCTCCATCTAAGTTTTCAAACTGCCGCTGGTAGTACTGGCCCCTAACAACGGCACCACGAAATAATAGTCCTGTTCCCCTTATACAATCTTGTAAAAGATAAGAAATCAATGTTAAAAACACATTGAGAATTATCACACGTAAAGGATCCCTTTCTTCGTCTCCTCCTAAAAATCTTTGCCTGTCAAAAACAATAACGAAGGCGTCGCTTAGAACCTCAACAGAAACACAGGTTCTAAATACACCGGATTTACCAAGCTCGCTCTTTTCAATATAATCACGCCATCTCTTTAATGCGGAGTCAATAGGGGCGAAAAGGAAATTTGCCTCATCGGTAGTCATAACCCGATCGCGATATCCCAACATATCTAAGTACGCAATTAGACAATCTGAACTATTTACTTCTTTTTTCATAAAATTACGAGAGGCGACTATGTTAGCCTATTTTAATAATCCTTTAAATCCAGGACGGCTTGCGCAATGCCTAAAAACTTTTTATTTTTCTTTATTAGCACCTAAAAACTTTGTTTTAGAGATAACATTTATTAATTCATTCTCTAAAGAAAAATCGAGCTTTTCATTAAAAACTTTATTATATAAAATTTTCATCCCAGCATTGGCAAATTCCTCCGTTATCTCCAACGCTTTCTTTCCATCAAGCAATATATCTGTTCCACCGGAATGTCTGATTGCAACTGCAAACAAAAACCACACTTCATCATCGCTCATATCTTTAAACAACCTGACATCAATAGATTTTTCGGTCGCCAACATCAACTGATCTTTAAACCCAAGAGCTGTTGCGAATAGATATATCCTTGTTTTTTGTTTCTTATAAAACACAGACCTTTTATCTTCTATCAAAGGGTTTAAATATTTATCATTAATATTTCTATCCAACCTTAAATATCTCGGGAATTCATCATAATTTAGTTTCATATTAATCTTCCTTTATTGTCGTTATGCCTTTAGAATATTCTAAATTATATTTAAACACCGTTTTATCCTTATTTAATTCCCTCTCTATATCTTTTGTTAAATAACTATCTAAAGAAAATATAATAATTTGTTTTTCCGGAAGAAACTTTGGAAGGCTAGCAGCAACGTTGCTTTTAACCTCCTCGTCTAACATGCCCAAAGGATTATCTATAAAAATTGAAGCATTAAATCCCGAAATTGATGATAACGCGCCTAATAAAGCCAGCCCTAAGATTTTTCTTTCGCCGGTACTTAACGAGCCAAATATATTCACATGCTTTTTGTCTAAAACTTCAATTTCAAAAGCATCATTAATTTTTATTTGGACCAAATCATCCTTCCATCCAAGCTTTCTAAAATTTGAGTTTGCTTCAGAAAGAATTATGTCATGTATTCGCTGAGAGACTTTTTCTTTTATTTCTTCCAGAACGCCCTTAATTTGCCTTGTCTCCTCATAACAATTTTTTGCCTTTTTATTCCGCTCCTTAGTTTTTAATAATTTCTCGACAACATCCTCACTTATTTTCAATTGAATGTTCAAACCTTCCTTCTCCTTCTCTTTTGATCCAAGGTCTTTTTGTAAGCTTTCTATTTGACCAGTGATATCATTTATTGTTCTTTCAATATCCCCAACTCCTTCACCTAACCTTTTTAACATCTCGCTTTTTTCTTTTAATGCTTGCTGGGTAGACTCATACGATTTTTTCTTTTCTTGATAATTCGTTTTACACTGTCGCATTTCTTGCTCGAAAATAGCTAATTTATTTTGTAACAGACCATTGAGGATATAAGAGCCTTCCATAAAAATACTTTTTTTATCTGCCTTATCTATTTTTATTAATAATGATTTCAATTCCTGATATTCTGGGCTATTTTTCTCTAAATGCCGTCCGCAGATACATCTTTTGATTTCTATAAGTTCATTTATTAATTTCGACCTAATACTCGGCGGAATTAGACCCCTCTCCCTTTCTTGATCTAAAAGGCCACTCACATCGCAAAGTTCATCAGCCATATAAATAAGAGGACCCGATTCATAGATAAGATCATTGATCTGATCTTTTATGTTTTCAATATTTTCAAACAAAGAGGCGCTATTCTTTTCCAAATTGTCACATTCAATTCTCAATATTCGAGCAGCCTCAACTTGTTTCTGCTGCTCCTTCATCTCTTCTCTTTGCTCTTTCAAATCTGAAATTCTTTTCTTATTTTCATTGATTGCTTTATCTAAAATCCTAATCCTGCCTTTCTTTAAATCTATTTTATCGTTATCCTTCTGTAGCTCAGGCAAATCTTTACTCGCATCCATTCGATACTCTGATTCTATTTTCTCCATATGATCAATGGTTCTATCTAACAAATCAACCTGTGCCACACGATTAATGCCTTCTTTTATACTGTCACCATACTTAGAAACAAATATGTTCGCTATTTGCTCGCCATCAAATAAAAAGAAATTTCGAACTTCTTTTGGTAAATAACGCCCCACATGTTCATTGGGATTTGGTAATATCCGAGGTTCCGCGGTCATTCCTCTTTTTTCAAAGACATTTAAAATTGATCCTTTAGTGCCAACATGCAATATTCGTTGAAAAATCCAAGTTGCGATCTCATCTTTTGACCCAATCTCTATCTCAACCTCAACAATATCCCCAGGCTTGCATTCCTTATGCCAAATTGGTAGGCCTTGCAGTCCAGTCCTAAATGGCTCATCATCATATAAACACCAGTTTATTGCATTCAAAAAATTTGATTTTCCAGTCCCATTCTTTCCAACGAACAAGAATATCCTTTTATCATCAGAAAAAGAAATTTCTAAATTTCTATACTGTCTAAAATTTTTTAATAAAATCCTTTTTATTAACATTTTATCCCCCAGGCCGTAACATATTAATTGTTTTTCTCAATTATACTTTTTATCGTCTCTTTAAAACGAGGGCTTTGCTGATCAAGACATTCACGTTCATATCGAAATATATCTTCGAGCTTAGACTTTAATCCAGCGTCAAGATTAAGCTTGTTTGTTTCCTCTTTTATAATTTTATTAATTTCTTTTATCATACCTCACCCCTCCTTATTCAAAATATACTTTAAATTGATTCATAATCTTGCTCAAGACTAATAAAACATAATCTTTATTTGTAGCAGAATCGAAGAACTCTTTAGAACGGCGCACTTCTCTTGATATTATCTTTTGTTCAATACGAAGGATATCAGGATCTAACGCTGCGCCTTCTGCGGGAATCACAAAGAAATCATAAATTATTGCTTTGTCTTTATGATGGTGCTTCCTTAAAACTCGACCTCTTCTTTGAATATATTGAGCAGGATTAGTACTGCTAGCCAAAATGATCGCGGTTTTTATAGACGGGATATCCACCCCCTCATCAAGACATCTTATCGCAATTAATGCCTTATAAAAGCCTTTTTCAAAAGCATCTAATATTTTCGATCTTTCATCTTGGGTCTCTTCAAAAGTAATTTTACGTTGTAAGATATTGTGCTTATTTAATAACTGCGAAACCCATTTAATTTGCTCAGGGCTGCAATAAATAAGTAAATGATCTATTAAATTCGATTTCTTAAGATCTAAGATTATCTGCTCAAATCTTTTTTTCTTGTTTTCATTATTTACAATCAAATTAGCTCTATCAATAAGAAGTTTTCTTAAATAATTATCCCAATCGCCACCAGATCCATTCGTAGAGCATTTTGATACTTTTGAAATCTTCCTAGCCAACACAATATAATCTTCTATTTCGTCACCCGTCATCTGCACCACCTCTGGATAATAATCATACGGGACCAAAAAATCCGGAATAGCTTCTTTAAGGCTAAAACGAAAAACGGTTCCCCCCATATAATTTCTTAATTTATCGGAACCATCTTCATCAAACCATCTATCCGGCGTAGCGCTTAATCCAAGCCTAAATTTAAAGAAATCCCGCATACAATTCTGATTGCTGGATGAACCTAAATGATGAACCTCATCCGCTACGATCATTAAATTCTCATGATTATTAAGATACTTCTCTACTAAATCAATAAATTTGTTCTTAGAAAAGGTATCATATATAGTAAAGACTACAACCTTATCGGTGAACCTCAACAAAAAATTTTGAGCATACTCATTTAGGTCTTTTTCCCACATTCTTACCCCTGAGTGAGCCTCCATCATAAGAAATTGATCTTTAAAATGAGCAATAAATTCTTTCTTCCATTGGCTTACAAGATGAATATACGGGACCACTATTATAAGAAAAAGGCGTCCTTCTTTCTTAATTAACCGCTCTATTATCTTTAAAGATGTAAACGTTTTTCCTGTGCCTGTCGCCATTTCTAACATACCCTTACATTCGTGTGACTCCCAGGCATCAATTGCTTTCAGCTGATAAGGACGGACATCTCTTTTAGCGACTCCATCCAGATATTTCTTTCCTAAAACGCCCTCTTCAATATTCGACGATAAATTTTCAAAATCAGCATAGTTCTTCGGCGCGATTCTAATTATTTTATTAGCAAATGCTTCAGAAATTGGATAAATTCTTGTTCTTTGAGTCTTCCCCTCCCACATTTTATTAAATTGTTCCAAATCATGCCTTAAATGCTCTTCCTCTACAAACCCTTTCCAGCTTCTAAACACATGAAACGTTTCATCATTATAAAGCCATCCATTCGCCGTCTCATTATCAGAACCAGTAAACGACAATATATTCCCCTCTAAATCTTCTAATATTCCAATTTTTTGATGAATGATTCCCTGCGGCACAACCGCAATTCTAATGCTAAGCTTCTTTGTTTTTAACATCCACGACAGCATACTGACATGATCTTTCATCAGCTGTTCTTCCATATTTTCAATCTCTTGCAAAACCTTTTCTTCTTGTTCATATAACACCTCCTCAATCGCACGCTTGTCCTCTTCAGATAGAATAACGCTTGTAATTAAAAACATTTGCCCATCATTCTTAATAAAATTAGCTATCCCTTTGGCAGCTACAGCAAGCGAATTAGAAGAAAAAAATCCTGTAATCCTTTTGTAAATTTTTGCGGCTGATAAGGTGGGAATATAAAACTCATTTAAAATATCATCTTGGTCTGACCAATAGGAAGGCTTTAAATTATAATCTGTTAAATTTTTATTCATAAAATATTTATGCTTATTTCATTTATTCTTTTGTAGAAACCACTTCTTATCTTAACAAACTATCCTTAAAATCATTAAGATTTTCTTTTGGCGAGATCTTGCGGAAGACAAAGAGGTGTTCATGCATGATGAGAAGAAAATCTTTTTGCTGAGCATTCCAATATCTTGTGGTGGCGCAATTATGTTGAGTTTTAATGATGTCTTCTTTAAGAATAAAACCCGCCCTTAAGAACCTCTGCATTACATTAAAAGCCAACGGAACAAAATGCCTTCGTCGTCTTGTGTCGCCCATAAGAATAGCGCAATACTTGCCTGGCTTTAAAACTCTTAAACACTCTTTGGCAACCGAATCAATTTGATCGCAAAATTTGGTCAGGCTATTAATGGCCGACAAATCTCCTTCGATTTCCTTCTCGCTATATTGAATAATATTTAAGTACGGCGGATGTGTTACAACAAGATCCACTGATTCATCTTCTATTTTTTCAAGTTTTCTTGCATCCCCGATACAACATTCTTGTTTTGACTTATTATCTGCATCAAAATTAAGCACTTCTTTACACAATTTTATGGCATTAGGATTAATATCTAACCCAATAGCGTTTCGATTTAATAATTTTGCTTCGACGAGTGTTGTGCCGCCACCCACCATAGGATCTAAAATTAGTTCGCCTTCTTGGGAATATCTAAGGATAAGATTTCTGGGAATTTGCGGCGCCCAATTGCCACGGTAGGTTGGCTTATGCGTTGCCCAATTGCCACGTTCCGGGAAGGACCAGACAGTCGTTGTTTCTAGTTTAAAATTTATTTCTTTACTCATTTCCTAAAACTATCCTTTCCAATATGCATTTTTCAACCATATCAAGGCTTAATAAATAATCATTCTGTTCGAATGTTTCTCTAAGCGGTCTTGAAGTAGTTTTCCATCCTTCTCCATCCGTTATCCAGATGAATTTATGCTTGCCTTTTAAAACATTTGCTAAATCTCGATATTCTCCCGCTGTGGCTTTTAACTTTGAGCCTCCTCCGCTATAGAAATTCACCTCAAGAATAAAAATCTCTTTTTTATTACTTATAACAAAATCATATCTTCTGGACGATTTATCTACGGGCACATTTACCTTAAATTTCTCTTTAATCTTATTCGCTGATGCTTCTTTCAAATACTCTAACCCATTTCTCTTGCATATATCTTGAATAAAGCTCTCAACAATATCCTCCATTATAGTTCCGCCTCGATTCTTACGACCATTGCTATCCAGACCTGCCTCGACTCCAATCATATAATCAACCAGGTTCTTAATTCTTTTGCCAACCAGCAGTTCTTTTAATTTTGTTTCTTTAACAAAAGTTAAACACTTATTAATATCGTCATCCGTCAGCTTGTTCAAATCAAAGTTATAGTCTTCATAAACTAACTTTTTGTTTTTATAATCGACCAGGATTTTAAATTTCTTTGTATTTTCCCCGTCACGAACTACCAGAGCCGGAATTATCCTTACAACTTCGGGGTGCTTCTTTAACAAACCCTTAAATTCTTCATCAAAATTATCTTTTCCAACTAAATAATTAAGGATATTAAGGCCAATCTCAATCTCTTTAACATTCTCAAAAACTTTCTCCCAATTTACAAAATAAGACCATACCAGTGTTGAGGGCTTAAGGTTATTAAGTAAATACTCAAAAACAGCATCTTTGTCCTTACAGCCAATGATTTCTTTATAACTATTAAGATATTTCATAGTCTTCCTTTCTAAAATTAATAATTCATAACTAATATCTCTGTTACTTCCCCGCGCTTGTCTGCTTGGCAATTAATCATTCGATTAGCTTTGATCCTCTCAATATGATATCCACGATACAAATCATCAAAAAAATTATCCTTAGGATTAACATTTTTAGGATCTGAATTACTTAACATAATGGATGCGCCTTTTTTATCAAGAATCCCGTAAATCTTTCTCAGGCGTTTTTGCTCACTATCATCAAAAATATCCTTAGAGTAACTTGTAAAACTTGCGGTCGATGACAGCGGCCTATAGGGCGGGTCAAAATAAACAAAAGATTCGCTGTTCGCATGTTCTAAACATAAAGCAAAATCTCCACAAATTACCTCAGCTTTTTGCAAAAGATGATGCACAGCAAGAAGATTCTCCTCATTACAAATCGTTGGATTTTTATATCGCCCGAATGGAACATTAAACTCACCTGAAGAATTTACTCGATAGAGGCCATTAAAACATGTCTTATTAAGAAAAATCAAAAGCGCTGCACGATGAACAAAACTATTCGCAGCCTTTCTTCTTAAATACGTATTAAATTCCTCTCGCTTCTGATAAAACATTTTCTCTCGCCCACTATCCGAACTTGATAAATATTCTAATTCGAACTGATCTAATTCTTTTAAAAGTTTCTTGATGTCTTTTTTGATAACTTGATAACAGAGGTTAACGGCTGGGTTGATTTCATACAAATATGCTTCCTCAAAATCATAATGCTCCGCAAGCCAAAAGAAAAGCGCTCCGCCGCCAAGAAATGGCTCAAAATATTTCTTAATCCACCCTTCTTTCAAAGAGTCTGGAAGATAATCAGCAATTTGATCAATCAACTGACCTTTGCCGCCAGCCCACTTTAGAAACGGCTTAACTTGTCTTTCCGTAGTAATCATTTTCACCTCAAAAATTAGGAATTGTGGTTACAACAACACCCTGCACTTGGAAATCATTTGTCAAAACAATCGGCCGATGCTGCTTGTTGCTTGATCTCGGCCTTAAAACATACGTCTCACCGCCGATAAGAAATTCTTTTATCATCGCCTCATCATCAATCAACGCCACAACCGTGTCCCCGCTTTTCGCTGTCGTTTGCTGGCGGACTAAAACCAAATCGCCATCGTTGATCCCCTTCTGGTTCATGGAATCTCCCCGGGCCTGAATCAGAAAATACCGGTGCGGCGGCTTGGCTAATTTCACACTAACCGGGATTTGAGCCTGAATATTTTCTTCGGCAAGCATGGGCGCCCCACAAGCTACCCTGCCCACCAAAGGCACATCCACGGTTTGAGCGCGAGTTGTATCATCACCTAAACTTTTAATAAATTGCAAGTTGCCGTCCTCTTTGCGCCGTAAAACACCTTTCTTCATTAACTTATCAACAATTAAAGACGCTGAACGTGGAGATCGATAACCAAGAGAAGACATGAGTTCGCGCATGGAAGGAATACGACCGACGTGCATGAGGGAGTTGCGAATTTCGCGGATGGCTTCTAATTCTTTATTAGTTACTGCTGCGGCTTGCATGTATACACTATTATACAGGGAAGATAATTTGTCAATAATATTTTTTCGTAAAAAAATTTCTGCTCTATATAACTTGCTATCTCTCAAATTGTATGGCTTATATGACACTAACGAAAGGAGAGAACCCGTGGATGAAACCATTGCCGCTCAGATAGAAACGCTAAAAAATATGCCACTCTTAGATCTTCAAAACAAATATCAAGAGCTGTTCGGCACAAAAGAAACGCCTTGTGATAATAAGGTATACATTTTAAGAATGATCGCTTACAAGCTCCAAGAAATGAACTGCGGGGGCTTGTCTGATGAGGCCAAATCTAAACTTGAGATCCTTACAACGAGATATGACCCTATTAATAATAAAGCGCTTCGCCCCCAGGTTACATCCGTCGGGAAAGAAGTTAAGGCGCTGCCGTTCTTGAGAGACAAACGCCTTCCGATTCCGGGGACTGTTATTACAAAGAAGTATAAAGGGCAGCTGATCAGGGTGAAGGTCCTTGAAAAAGGATTTGAACACGACAATGTTTATTATAAAAGCCTGTCTGCGCTTGCAACCAAAATCACCGGGGATCATTGGAATGGCTATAACTTTTTTTGTATCTAGAAAAATATATGGAAAATAACGAGACCAAAGAGAAAAAACAGCTTAATTGCGCGATTTATACTCGCGTCTCCACCACTGAAGGCTTGGAGCAACAATTTACCTCCCTTGATAACCAACGCGAAGCAGCTGAAAGTTACATTCAAAGCCAAAAATCAGAAGGCTGGACGGCATTACCGGAGCATTACGACGATGCAGGCTTTACCGGAGCCAATACGGACAGACCTGCTTTACAGAAACTTGTTGAAGATATCAAAGCGCACAAAATTAACTGCGTTGTTGTCTATAAAGTTGATCGTCTGTCGCGCTCGCTTCTGGATTTCAGCAAATTATTGGAGTTCTTCGATCAAAACAACATTGCCTTTGTCTCTGTCACTCAGCATTTTAATACCAATACCTCGATGGGCAGGCTAACCTTAAACATCCTCCTTTCGTTTGCCCAGTTCGAGCGGGAAATCATCAGCGAACGAACCAAAGACAAGATGGCCGCTTCCAAGAAGAAAGGGAAATGGGTCGGCGGATGCGTTCCTCTAGGTTATGACATCGATAGAGAAAACCGCAAGCTGGTCATTAATCCGGAGGAAGCAAAAATTGTGCGTGAAATATTTGATGCCTACCTCAAAGAAAGAACGCTCATGGCTGCCGTAGGGGTTATCAATGACAGAGGCTACGTAACGAAAAAATACCAATCGCTGGGAGGCAAAAAACGCGGCGGGATCAAATTTCAAGTAACATCAATTAATCAGATAGTCAAAAACGTATGCTACACCGGCAAGGTAAAGCACGATGGCATCCTATATCCTGGGGAACAAGAACGAATTATATCCGACGAGGTTTTCACAAAAGCCCAGGAGCTGATAGCGGCAAATAGGCGCGTGTTTTTTAATAAGCCGAAGCACAACAAAATAAGTTTACTTGGGCATATCCTACGCTGCAAAGATTGCGATGCTGTGATGAATATTTTTTATTCTGAAAAAAGAAACGGAAAATGCCGATACTTCCATTATGTATGCCTGAGCGCACACAAACGCGGCTACAAAACATGCCCTACCAAACTTGTGAACGCCAACCTTATGGATAATAAAGCCATGGCTTGCTTAAGATCTATTACGGATGACCCGAGGATAAATAGCGAAAAGTGGGACGTTCTTGGGCTTGATAAAAAAATATTAATTATTAGATCAATTATTAAACAAGTCCGCTACAGTGGAGCCAATGAAATACTTGAAATCCAGCTACAAGACGATACGGTACATCAATTTAAGGTTTTAAAACAGGACTTGAAACAGGTCTCCCCTCTGTCAAAAGAACGCTTAATAAAGACCGAGCCGCAATTAAGGCAAAACCTGCTCCTTGCCCACCAGATCCAGAAACTTCTCTTCGAAGGGAAATCGAACAGTTTAAAACAAATAGCCGGATGGCTCAATATAAGCCCGCAAAGAATCAACCAACTAAGGAACCTTGTCCTCCTCTGCCCCAAAATTCAAGAAAACATCTTTCTGGGAGAAAGCTCCATAATCTCCCAAATCCCCGAGTACAAGCTGCGAAAAATAACGGATACGATGGGTTGGCAGGAACAGCAGAATCTTTGGCAAAAACTGCTAAATACTGCCAGCGAACAATCCAAACATCTCTAGTTTATTCTTCCCACATTAAGCCGATTTCCTAGTTTATACCTATATACTGATATTTATAATTCGACTAAATAGCTAAAATTGGCATAAACTACCCGCTATAAACTACGAGATATTTCGCCATATTTTAAAGATATTCTTGATTAATATTTTACAATTTACCGCTGGAGATCTGAACGGAAGGTTTTACGAATATGCGCGAAAAAAATATTGCCCTAAGCCTTTGAAACAGCGCCAGATAAAAAAATCCCTGATCGATTTTGTCAATCAGGGATTATAAACTCTCTATCCTTCAAACGAGAGAGAACTTACTGGTAGCCCCAACCGGATTTGAACCGGTGTTTTCTGCCTGAGAAGCAGACGTCCTGGACCAGGCTAGACGATGGGGCCGAAATTCTTTTCTTTGTTTACATCTTCCCCTCGAGACCGCTCTGCCGCGTTGCGGCACTGGACTCCCGCTTCGCGGGACAGGCAGGCTAGACGATGGGGCCATAAAATGAACGTTAGAATCATACCATATTTTTTCTTAAGGTCAACCTCAACTTTCCGGCTTCTCATCGACAGGCAAGGAGACATCAGTCCGTCGCCGAAAATCGGGATAAAGATTGACACCATTTTTAGCGAAGGATAGAATAAACATCAATTAAAGCAATTCAGGAGATCATTCGCATGTCCGTACATATCGGGATTGGTTTCAGCCAAGACTTAAACGCAGAACAAGCTGCTCGAGAAGCAGCTGAAAATGCGCAAAACAAGCTTGGCTTTGGGCGGATTGATTTAGCGATGGTCTTTAGCACGACCCACTATGATCCTCACACTGCGCTTTCTGCCATTCATAATACCATTCGCTGCTCCAAACTTATCGGGTGTTCCACCGCAGGAATCATCCTTGCAGATTCCATCCAAACTCGGGGGATTGCTGTTTTAGCCATCGCCTCCGAAGAAATAAAATTTGGAATAGGCCTAGCCAAAATCTTTGATAAAACAGACTTATATCAAACTGGCATGGAATTTGCTAAAAACACATTAAAAAACTTTGGTTTCCAAGGACGGCAGGTTTTCCTTTCCTTCATCGACGGAAAGATCCCGGACCATTCTCCTTTCTTAAAGGGCCTGCAAGAAATCTTAGGCAATATTTTTCCTATTATCGGAGCAGGCAGCTCTGATGATTTTTATTTTGAGAAAACTTTCCAATTTTATCAAGACACCGCTTCCAACAACTCTGCGGTAGGGCTGATTTTAGGCGGACAAATGGGCATCGGGGTTGCTGGTCGTCATGGCTGGCGCCCATTAGGTAAACCGAGAATCATTACAGAATCAGATCAGAATATTATTAAAAAGATCGACGGAGAAAAAGCCTCTTTCCTGTATGAAGATTATTTCCAAGGAGAAGCAGACAAACTCTATTCTTCCTTATTAAGCCAGATCACCATTCTGTATCCTTTGGGAATTTATGTAGAAGGAAACAAAGAATATCTTTTACGAAACCCTGTTAAAGTGCTGAAAGACGGTAGCATTGTCTGCCAAGGCGATATTCCTCCTGGCGCTGAAATCCACATCATGATCGGGAACAAAGATTCCTGCAAACAAGCCGCGCGAGAAGCCGCTCAAGAAGCCCAGAAAAATCTTTTGGGTAAAAAGCCAAAATTGATTATAATTATTGAGTCAATGACACGGCTGAAACTGTTAGGCCGCACAGCATTCCAAGAAATTGCCGGCGTCAAGGAAATCTTCGGCGACGATGTTCCGATGATCGGCATGTATTCTCACGGGGAAATTTGCCCTTTTGAATCTTTAGAAAAATTTAGGAAACCCCTCATCCAAAATGAAAGTATTGTTATCTTGGCGATAAGCTAAAATCCATTATGGAAAATCCAGACATCATTATCTCTATTTTATCGGCCATCATTTTATCTCTGCTGATTGCCGTCATCGTCTTCGTGCAACAATTCCACAAATCCCAAGAATCCCTGAAAAAATTAAAGGATTCCTTTGAACGGCTTGATGAACAAGCCAAGCTGATTGTCAAAACAGATCTCGAGCTCAATAAAGCCCAAGAGGAATTGGATAAACGTTTAAACGGCTTAGACGCGCTCCAGAAAACATCCCGACGGATCACAACAACTCTGGACGAACAGGAGATCTTCCAACGGCTAGATAAATCGATGATCATTAATTTCGGGTTTGAAAAGAACCTTGTTTTTATTCATGATAAAACTGGTAAATTACAACCGCGCCTGAATTTAGGATTCTCAGACAAAGACGTTCTGACCATCATTGCCCAAATTGAAAAAGATACAAGCATCATCAACACTCTTAAGGAAGGCCATACCATCTCCTCGGCAAACGCCCAGCACCAGCGTAAAGAATTCCTGATGCGGTTGTTAAACTCCAATTATTTTGTCCTGGCGCCGATTCTCACAAAAAATGGCATGATCGGGATTGTTTTTGTCGGCAATAGCGCCTATGCCGAGACTGTGACGGAAAGTGACGAGGAAATTGTTTCCATCTTAGCCAGCCAAATAGGCCAGGCTACTGAGAATGCTCGGCTTTTTGAAGAAGCTTTTCGTGCAAGCCAAATCCTCGAAACTAAGGTCCACGAGCGGACCCAACAGTTAGCGTCCGCATTAGAAGATGTCCAAAATATCAGCAAATCCAAATCAGAATTTATTTCTTCCGTGTCCCATGAACTTCGCACCCCCTTGACCTCCATCAAAGGTTATGCGTCGATCCTCATGGCCGGAAAGCTCGGCGAAGTGCCTGAAGAAGTCCGAAAACGGTTAGAAAAAATCAATATCCATTCAGACAACCTTGTCCAATTTATTAATAATCTGTTGGATATTTCCCGTATCGAATCCGGACGCGTTGAAATGAATATGACAAAATGCGCTCTCGCTGCTATCATCGAAAATGTCCATGATCTTTTAACGCCACAGCTCAAAGATAAAAATATTGAATGGAAGACCGATATTGACCCTAATATTCCAGACATGCTTTTAGACCAACACCAGGCGGAACGTATTTTTATTAATCTTATCAGTAATGCCATTAAATTTACCCCCCCGGGCGGCATCATCATGGTCAAAGCTCATGCGAATTCTCAGGTGGTCGCCGTGACGGTTTCCGACACGGGCATGGGAATCAATGAAAAAGACATCCCAAAATTATTTGACGAATTTTATAGAGTCGACAACGAGATCAACCAGCAGGTCAAAGGGACCGGTCTAGGATTAGCGCTCGTTAAAAAAATCGTTGAGGCCCATAGAGGAAGGATCTGGGTCACAAGTCAATTGAACAAAGGTTCAACATTTCATTTCACATTACCCATCCAATAACAGAAGGAATCCCTGATGAAAAGAGAAAAAATTATTACCATCGACGACGATCCGGACATTTTAGATGTCCTGAACCTCACGTTATCCGAACATTATGACGTTTTTCAAGCCAGTAATGGCAAAGAAGGATTGGCCGTCGTCGAGCAACATTTTCCGGATTTGATCATCTGCGATTATATGATGCCCATCATGAACGGACGGGAATTCTCAAAGGCATTAAAAAAAGATATTCTGCTCCAACACATTCCGCTCATCATGCTGACCGGAAAAGGCGAGGTCAAAGACCGCATCGACGGGATTGAGGCCGGCGTGGATGACTATATTGTTAAACCCTTTTCCCCGGATGAACTGTTGGCTCGAATTAAAATGATCCTCAGGCGCACGGTCCGCAGCCTCGACGCAAACCCGTTAACACATTTGCCAGGAAACACCTCTATCATGGAGGAATTCCAAGAACGCATCGCTAGCGGCACGCCGTTTGCCATTGGCTACGCCGATTTAGATAAATTTAAAGCCTATAACGACATCTACGGCTTTGAAAAAGGCGACATCGTCATCCGAGAATTAGCGCGTATCCTGATTAAATGTGTCCGCGAAGTCGCCGGGTCGAATTCTTTTATCGGACATATCGGTGGGGATGATTTTGTGTTTATCGCGGAAGACAATCTTGCCGACGAGATCTGCGAAAAAATCATTAAAGACTTCGACAATAAAATCCCTTCCTTCTATTCTAAAGAAGATTATGAAAGAGGGTACATCCTCGCCAAAGACCGTCAAGGCAATGAACAACGCTTTGGGCTTTTAGCCGTGTCAATCGGGCTCGTAAGCACAAAACGTCAGAATATCACGCACGTCGCTCAAATCGGTGAGATTGCGGCAGAACTGAAAAAGTATGCGAAGATGACGGAAGGCAGTAATTTTGTAAGAGATAAAAGAACTTATTAAGATTTACTACAATTGCGGATTTAATCCGATAGGATCTTTTCTTTTACGACAATTCTGTTTTAAAAACTAATTTCCTGAAATATCCAAATTCCGTGGAGCATCCCCCATAATTCCATTAACGGTCTTATCAAAATAAATGTTGGCAGCCTGGGTTGTCCGAGGAACATATGTTTTAAGCCCGACAAGAACAATGCAGACCACGACAGCCAAAAGCAACATATATTCAAAAGCGCTTTGTGCTTTCTTAGAAGAAGCGAGATGACTAAAAATAAAATGGGCTCTCATAAATCTTTCCTTAAAGTAACATCCTTTATTTTAAATATACCACAGAATTTATAACCTATCCATCCAAAGCCTGAGACAAAAACCATTTCCTAGCCCAAGCTTCTTAAATATTTTACAGCTTCTCGAGGATTACTCGCGCCAAAAAAATAACTGGCTGTAGCAAAAATATTCGCACCGGCCTTAACGGCCTCCGGAGCCGTATCTTTATTGATGCCTCCGTCGACGGCAATATCCCCAAGGAATTGATGGCGCAATTCCTGAATTTTAGGCAACGCAACCGGCATAAATTTTTGTTTCGCAAAACCGGGATTGACCGACATGATCATCACCCCATCCAAATCATCTAAAACGCTATGAATACACAACGGCGTTCCCGGATTCAGGACCATGAAAGCCTTCTTCCCTCGTTCTTTGATCCTTAAAATATCCTGCCGGGCCATTTCCGTATCAATTGCATCAACTTCCTTAGGAAATTTATCCACGCCTTGCGACTCAAGCCGAAGCTGGCCGTAACATTCTGCGTGAATGGAAATGATATCAGCGCCTGCATTAATAAAATGGTCGATCTGCATAAACGGATGCTCGACCATCAAATGCGCCTCAATGGGAAGTTTGGTCAAAGGCCGAATCGCTTCAACGATCAACTGTCCAACCGTAATGACAGGGACAAAATGACCATCCATCACGTCGACGTGGATCATGTCAATGCCGGCGTCTTCACATTTTCGAATCTCATCTCTGAGATTTGTGAAATCCGCACAAAGAATGCTAGCTCCAACTTGAATAGATTTTGTCATGGGAACTTTCTTAAAAAATTTGAACTATTTAAAATAGTTTATAAGTGGGAAGAATTAAACTGCGCGGGGTGGGACTTGAACCTGCCTGCCGGCAGGCAGGCCCACATGGATTGCTCCACACGCCCATCAAAAATACCTGCAGTCAAACTCTTAACACCCACCTTAAATTAATCCTTTAATAACCTTAATTTAATCCATTCTTTACCTATACCAGATTTCAAATATTTCTCTCGTTTTCTTGCATCAATTCTTGAAAAAAACAATTCAACATTAATTAACTGAAATGGTCTGTAGGCCCTTGTTTTCTTATTATAACCTTTTTGATGTTGTTCAAAACGCCTTTTAACATCATTTGTTAATCCCACATAAATATACTTTCTCAATTTACTAAAAATAACATAAACATAATACATGAAACTATTTCATTGGGGGGAGTTTTCAAACTGCGCGGGGTGGGACTTGAACCCACATGGATTGCTCCACACGCCCCTCAAACGTGCGCGTCTACCAATTCCGCCACCCGCGCTTAGAAAAACATCAAATCAATCCCGAACCTGACAATGCGCGTCTACCAACCTGCCTTCGGCAGACAGGCCTGCCTGCCGGCAGGCAGGTTCCGCCACCCGCGCTTAGATCAACTATTCTTACTATTTAATTTCTTATCTTTATTCAATAACGCCGCTTCAATAAAATTCTTAAATAACGGATGGGCCCTATCCGGCTTGGACTTGAATTCCGGATGGAATTGACAACCCACGAACCACGGATGACCTTTAAGCTCGACCATCTCAACTAAGTCCTGCTGCGTATTGATTCCGACAAAACAAATACCTTTTTTCTCAAAAGTCTTTTTGTATTCATTATTAAATTCATAACGATGGCGATGGCGCTCGGAAATATTTTCTTTTTTATACGCCTTAAAACTGAGCGAATTCTTTAAAATCTTGCAAGGATATGCGCCCAAACGCATAGAGGCGCCTAAATTCTTAACGTGTTCCTGCTCTTCCAAAAGCGAGATCACCGGATAAGCGGTCTCTTTGTTAAATTCCGTCGAGTTGGCGTTCTTAAACCCACACACATTTCGCCCAAACTCAATACAGGCCACCTGCATTCCAAGACAAATACCAAAATAAGGAATAGTATGTTCTCGCGCATACCGCACGGCCATAATTTTTCCTTCGATACCACGATCGCCGAATCCGCCGGGGATGAGAATCCCGTCGGCATCGTGAAGGCGCTTCGCCACATCTTCTTTTTCTAAAACCTCAGAATCCACTTTAATGATATTGACCCGCGCGTCATTGGCGATCCCGCCGTGTACAAGCGCTTCATAAATAGACTTATACGCATCTTGAAGGGCGACATATTTCCCGACGACATAAATAGTCACTTCATGGCTCGGGTTCTTTAATCGCTTAACGACCAGATCCCGCCAATCCCTGAGCTCTTTTTCATCGCTCTTTAAATGCAACTTTTTTAAAATCAGCTGGTCCAGTCCTTCTTTTTGAAAAGACAACGGCACTTCATAAATATGTTTCACATCAATCGCCTCAATGACGGCATCCCGGTCGACGCTGCAAAACAACGCGATCTTGTCCCGCTGATCTTTTGTGATACCTTTTTCCGTACGGCATAACAAGATATCCGGCGAGATCCCGATCTCGCGTAACCGCCCGACGCTGTGCTGTGTAGGTTTGGTCTTCTGTTCGCCAGCGGCTTTGATATATGGCAACAAAGTCACATGAATATTAAGCGCATAGAATTCCCCTAATTCCCAACGAAGCTGTCGAATCGCCTCTAAAAACGGCAAACTTTCAATGTCGCCGATCGTCCCGCCGATCTCAACAATGGTCACATCCACGTCATTTTCTTTAGACGCCTTGACCAACCCGCGTTTGATCTCATCGGTAATATGCGGAATGATTTGAACGGTCTTGCCTAAATAATCTCCGCGTCTTTCTTTAGTAATGACGGTATAATAAACCTTCCCCGTCGTAATATTACTGTCCTTAGAAATATGCGCATTAGTAAAGCGTTCGTAATGCCCTAGATCCAAGTCCGTCTCCGCTCCGTCGTCGGTAACATAAACCTCGCCGTGCTGGAACGGATTCATGGTGCCGGGGTCCACATTAAGATAAGGATCGCATTTGATCATGGCGGTCCTAAGCCCGTGGGCCTCCAATAATTTTCCAATCGATGCAGCAGCGATTCCTTTTCCCAAACTTGAAACAACGCCTCCTGTAACAAAGATAAATTTGGACATGGGTTTTACGCAGCCTTTCCTTCTAACAGATATTTACTTTTATTTTGAGGAACAGCGACGGGATATTGCCCCGTGAAACAAGCATGACAGAAATCCTTTGGGTTTTTCATGACCGAAAGCATTCCTTCTAAACTTAGATATTCTAAAGAATCCACTTGAATAAATTGGGCGATGTCCTTGATGGAGCGATGCGCCGCGACCAATTCTTGCGTGCTTGGGAAATCAATGCCGTAAAAACATGGGGAAATGATCGGCGGACAGCTAATGCGCAAATGGATTTCTTTGGCCCCGGCCTGACGGAGCTCTTCAATACGGCTTTTGGAGGTTGTGCCGCGCACAATAGAATCCTCGACGACAATGATCCGTTTTCCTTTAATGACACGGCTTATCGGATTAAGCTTCACCCTCACACGAAAATCCCGCAAAAACTGCGTCGGCTGAATAAACGTGCGGCCGATATAGTGATTACGGATAAAACCTATCTCCAAGGGCAACCCCAGCTGCTGGGCAAACCCTGTCGCCGCATAATTTCCGGAGTCTGGAATCGCCATAACAAAATCCGCGTTAACAGGATGCTCTTTCGCAAGCGCCGCGCCTAAACGTTTTCTAACCTCATAAACATTATCGCTAAAGATATCGCTATCTGGACGAGCAAAATAGATGTTTTCAAAAACACATTGGGCTTTGTGCCCTTCGCCGTGCCCGGGCAAGAAAACCGATTCGATCTGGTCCCCTTTGATTAAAACGATTTCACCCGCATCAATTTCGCGGACAAATTCTGCCTTGATCAAGTCCAAGGCACAGGTTTCGCTCGCCAGCACATATTTCCCGTCAATCCTTCCAAGGCACAGCGGACGAAACCCTTTCGGGTCACGCGCTCCGACCACGGTATCGCCAACAAGAAAAATCAAGGAATACGAGCCTTCCAGCTGAGACAAGACATTGACGAACCATTTCTTTAAATCGCCATTTTTCGTGCGCGCCAATAAATGAATGATGATCTCGGAATCCATTGTCGTCTGAAAGATCGCACCGCCATCCTCAAGCTTACGATAAAGCGCTTCTGTATTGGTGAGATTCCCATTATGCGCAATCGCCATAGGAACTCCCCGATGCGTCACAAGAAACGGCTGGATATTTTTAGTATTGCTGGAGCCCGTCGTCGAATACCGACAATGCCCAATAGCCGTGTCGCCTTTTAATTCTTCAATGGCTTTGGCGTCAAATGCATCCGCAACAAGTCCGATCTTTTTCTTAAGATAAATTTCTTTTCCATCATAAGAAGCAATGCCGGCGGCCTCTTCTCCTCGGTGCTGAAGGGCATAAAGGCCGATAAACGCCAACTTCGCCGCATTTTTATTTTGAGAAATGCCTATGATGCCGCACATGAAATGCTCCTTATGTTTTTATAATATTCCTGTAAAGAACACACGGAAAAATCTCTGGTTTGACTTGATTCGATGCCGTTGACTGCGGCCCAGGCCCCCTGAAGGGTCGTGATGCAGGGCACATTATGTAAAATGGCTGCAGCCCGGATAGAACGCATATCCGATTGGCTGCTTTCCCCCGACGGCGTATTAATGATAAGGGCAATCTTGTTTTCCTTCATTAACGTCATCAGGTTTAAAAGATTGTTCTGTCCTTGATTATAGCGGTTTATGACCTCAACATCAACTCCATTTGATTTTAAGACCTTTCCGGTGCCGGATGTGGACACGAAAGAAAACCCGAGGTCTCGCAGCTTCTTTGCGATGAACGCGGCCGCACGCTTATCTTCGTCTTTAACGCTGATAAAGACCTTTCCTTTTCTCGGCAAGCCCTGGCCAGCACAAATCTGCGATTTGGCAAACGCTTCTCCGAATGTCGATGCAATGCCCATGACCTCGCCGGTGGATTTCATCTCAGGCCCTAACACAATATCCACACCGGAAAACTTGGAGAATGGCAGCACCGATTCCTTGACGGAAACATGCTGCAAATTATCGATCAGGTCATACGTCAAATTAAATTTTGCCAACGGCTCGCCGACCATCAGCCGAGAGGCGATCTTCGCCAGCGGGATCCCGGTCGCTTTGCTGACGAACGGCACGGTCCTCGACGCCCGCGGATTGACCTCCAGAATATAAATTTTACGCCCTTTTAAAGCAAATTGAATATTGATAAGCCCGCACACCTTTAAAGCGTCCGAGATGCGGCAGGTGATCTGTTTGATCTCCTCAATAATGGTTTCGCTAATAGTTGGCGGCGGTAAGACGCACGCGGAATCCCCGGAATGAATACCCGCGTTCTCAATGTGCTCCATGATCCCGGCGACAAACGTATCTTTCCTGTCAGAGATAGCGTCCACGTCAAGCTCAATGGCATCTTCAATGAACTTATCGATCAAAATAGGTTTCCCTTCGGACACCTGTTTAGCCTCGTCGATAAAAGACAATAACCCTTTTTTATCATAGACGATCTTCATGGCACGCCCGCCTAAAACATAACTCGGCCGCGCTAAGACCGGATAGCCAATGCGCTCCGCGATTCCAACCGCCTCTTCCACAGAAATAGCCGAGCCATTTTCCGGCTGGTCCACATTGAGGCTTTCGATCAACTGAGAAAATTTTTCGCGGTTTTCCGCCAGCTCAATGGACTCCACACTGGTCCCGATAATAGGCACGCCCGCTTTATACAATCTCTCGGCTAAATTAAGCGGCGTCTGCCCGCCAAATTGGACGATAACACCGTCGGGCTTCTCCACATCGACGATATTCATCACATCTTCAAACGTCAAAGGCTCAAAATACAAACGGTCAGAAGTATCATAATCCGTCGAGACGGTCTCAGGGTTCGAATTAACCATGATGGTCTCATAACCCATTTCTTTTAAGGCAAACGACGCGTGGCAGCAGCAATAATCAAATTCAATCCCCTGGCCGATACGGTTCGGGCCGCCGCCTAAGATCATAATACGTTTTTTATCCTTGCCGGACTTGGCGCGCATCTTGGCGATTTGGATATGTGCTTCGTCCTCGGATTCATACGTGGAATAAAAATATGGCGTATACGCTTCGAACTCCGCGGCACAAGTGTCGACGAGCTTAAACGTGGCCACAAGCCCGAGCTCTTTACGCATACGGCGGACTTCAACCTCAGGTTTGCCCATGATCTGCGCTAGCTGCGCGTCGCTAAAACCATATTCCTTCGCCTGACGCCAAAGCTCTTTGGAAAGCGCCTTGTCTTTCGTAAACGTCGCGACCAATTCTTTTTCCAAATTCAGGATCTGCTGCATGTGATCAATAAACCACGGATCAATGTAACTTAACTCAAATATCTTCTCGATGGACCAACCTTTTTGAAGGGCATACTTCACGTAAAAGATCCGCGAGGCATTAGGCTCTTTTAAGCGAAGCGCCACTTTATCGTCAGGAATGTCCAAATAATTCATCTTATTATCAAACCCGATATGCCCGATCTCAAGCCCGCGCAAAGCCTTTTGGAGTGCTTCTTTAAATGTGCGGCCAATCGCCATGGTTTCCCCGACGGATTTCATCTGAACGCCCAAGATATCTTTGGCCTCAGGGAATTTCTCAAAGGTAAACCGCGGGGCCTTGACGACGCAATAATCAATGGTCGGCTCAAACGACGCCGGTGTTTCTTTGGTAATATCATTTTGAATCTCGTCGAGCGAATAGCCGACGGCCAATTTGGCGGCGAACTTGGCGATAGGAAATCCCGTGGCCTTACTCGCTAAGGCAGAGCTGCGGGACACACGCGGGTTCATTTCAATGACGATCATTCGTCCATCTTTAGGATTAACGGCAAACTGAATATTGGATCCTCCGGTCTCGACGCCGATTTCGCGAATAATCGCTAAAGAGGCATCACGCATGTTCTGATATTCACGATCCGTTAACGTCTGCGCCGGGGCGACGGTAATACTATCACCGGTATGGACCCCCATCGGGTCTAAATTTTCGATCGAACAGACAATGACCACATTATCCTTATGATCGCGCATGACCTCAAGCTCATATTCCTTCCAGCCGATAATAGATTCCTCGACGATAATTTCATGAACCATACTGCTTTCAATGCCTAATGAAGCGATGCGCTCAAAATCCTCTGCATTATAAGCAATACCGCCGCCGGTGCCGCCTAAGGTGTAACTCGGGCGGATAATGGCCGGATAACCGATTTCCTTCACCGCATCCCAAGCTTCTTCCATGTTATACGCAAAACGGCTGTGGGGGACCTTTAGGCCAATCTTTAAAATAGCCTCCTTAAAACACTGACGGTCCTCGGCTTTTTTAATGACATCATACGTCGCACCGAGCATCTTGACGTTATATTTTGCCAAAACGCCAGACTCATGAAGTTTCATGGCCAAATTTAAGGCTGTCTGTCCGCCTAAGGTCGGTAAAATAGCGTCGGGCCGTTCCTTCTGGATAATGTATTCCATAAATTCCGGCGTTAAAGGTTCGATATAAGTATGGTCGGAGAGTTCCGGGTCGGTCATGATGGTCGCCGGATTGGAGTTAGCCAGCACAAGCTCATAGCCTTCTTCTTTTAAGGCCTTACACGCCTGTGTTCCCGAATAGTCGAATTCACAAGCCTGGCCGATCACAATCGGGCCGGAACCAATCAAAAGAATTTTTTTAATATCAGTACGTTTGGGCATATGATTTAATCAAAATTCGAAACTCGAATATCGAAATACGAAACAAAAAAAATTCAATGTTTAAAATTTCTTTAATTTCAAATTTGCTTCGGATTTCGTGCTTCGAATTTCCGGTTTCACTTTAAACAGCTAAACAGCTAAACAGCGGTGTTTCTCCATCATTTCAATAAAATAATTAAACAAATACTGCGCGTCATGCGGACCAGGCGACGCCTCGGGGTGATGCTGGAAGGAAAGGATCGGATATTTCTTATGACGAATTCCTTCCAACGTTTTGTCGTTTAAATTCATGTCGATCATCTCGACGTCATCTGCTTTCAAACTTTTTATATCGACGCAGAAACCGTGATTTTGAGATGTAATGCCAATCCGTTTATCCAGAAGGTCCTGGACCGGATGATTCGCGCCGTGATGGCCGAATTTTAATTTATACGTTTGTCCGCCTAATGCAAGCCCAAGCATCTGATGGCCTAAGCAAATCCCGAAAACAGGAATAACGCCAAAAAATTTCTTAATAGTCTCGACGACATAGGTGATCGCGGCCGGATCACCGGGGCCGTTCGAAATAAACAGTCCATCGGGCTTGATCGCCATCATTTCGTCGAACGAAGAGGTCGCCGGGAACACATGGACTTCGCAACCTAAGTGCGTTAAAATCCTTAAAATATTAAATTTGATCCCGCAATCAATCGCGGCAACGCGGTAAGACGGCTTGGGGTCATCCTTCGCCTGCGGCCAAACATATTTTTTCTTGGTCGTGACCTCTTTGACCCAATCGCTGCCTTCCATGGAAGGAATTTTCTTGATCTTCTCAGCAAGAACCTTGGTATCGAAATCTTGCGTCGAGATAATCGCCTTCATCGCGCCCTTTTCTCGTAAATGCCGCGTCAAGGCGCGGGTATCGATGCCTTCAATCGCAAGAATATTATTTCGGTTAAGATAATCAATCAGGCTTTCTGTCGCACGGAAATTCGAATGAAGCCGGCAGAATTCTTTGACGACAAAGCCTTTGACATGAACTTTGCTGGACTCGACGTCTTCGTCATTAACGCCATAATTCCCGATCAAAGGATAGGTCATCACGACGATCTGTCCGGCGTAGGATGGGTCGGTCAAGATTTCCTGATAACCGGTCATGGAAGTATTAAAAATCACCTCGCCGGCGGTCTCTCCGGTGACCGAAAGAGATTGGCCCAAAAAATGCGTGCCGTCTTCCAAATATAAAATTGCCTTACTCATCTTTGAGGCCTCTTATTTATCTAACCCTAAACGTTTACGGTTGTCCTGATACATTTTCTCGCCGAGCATGTGGCGTGCGAGCTGGTCCCGGTCTTGCCCATTGTCGAAATCGTACTCGACAACGGCCACAAAACGTAAAACTTCATTAAAAGGGTTCTTTAAAAGCTCCGGATTTTTTAAAGAAATATTATCGATCATATCCACATAATACTTGGCAGGTTTGCGGATATAAACATTCTTTTCCCGGTAGATATCAATATATTTCTGGACTGTAAGTTCTTTAGGCTCGCTATCGACCATTAAAGTCCATGCTTCACTCGAAGAAGACAATCGCTGCCAGAGATCTGTAATGCTTATCACGTCTTCGATTTTCACCGGCTCGCTGTTGGAACCCTGCGATTCCATTGTCTTGTCGGCTTGAGATTGAACCACCTTGCGCTGCCGCATTTGTTCAAAAGCGGCTTTTTCCTGTAAAATTCTCTGCTGCTCGATTTGCTGCCGCCTAGCGACAACGCCACCGGCCTCAACGGTCGACGGGAAAGTAACTAAGAAAGATAACAACACAAAGAAAAAAACCATAAGAAAGGAAACTCTTGGGTTTTAAAGCCTTGATTAATTCGCGCTTGCCGATACGGGGGCCGCCGGTGCCGGCTCCATTAAACTTCTTAACAAAACAGCAGCTCTCTTTGTTCTTTCCTCGTCCTTTTTCTGAGAAAAAAGATAAACGCTTTTCTTAGCCGCGTCTATAGCTTCTGCTTTCTTGCCTAATAACATTTCCGTCGTGGCCAGAAGATAGTAAAGCTCGCCTCGGGTAGGATCCAAGGTAATGGCCGCAGCAATGATCTTCTCGGTCTTTTGATAATTCTTAAGCATCAAATAAATCTCACCGACCGTGACATATTTATCAACATTTTTTGGGTCTTGTTGAATAGCTAGATCAAAATTTTGAACAGCGCTCACAGGATTTTTCTGAGCCAAGGCCTTCATGCCTTGTTCAATATAATTAACGTCCTGCTGAGGCTGTTGTGGGAATTCCTGTGCTTTCTCTTGCGCATTATTCGACCCGCATCCGACGAGAAATACAAGCGCACAAACACAAACCAAATGCTTTACCATGATTCTCCCCCTTTTAATAAGGACCTTCTATTAAGAATTTATGCTTTAGACATAAGGTACGCATCCACAGAGTCAGCAGCCGTCTTTCCCTCATGAATAGCCCACACGACCAACGATTGGCCTCGACGCATATCTCCGGCGGAAAAAATACCAGGAACGCTGGTCATTTTATTGCCATCCGTCTTAACATTGCCTCGATGGTCCAACTCTAATTTACAATCTTCAATCATTCCTTTTCTCACCGGGCCTAAGAATCCCATGGCTAAAAAGACCAAATCGCAATCTAAAACAAATTCCGAGCCCGGGATTTCCTTAAACGAAGACTGCCCTGTTTTTGGATCTTTTTCTGAGAAGGCCAAACGAACCCCATGAAGTTTCTTAAGCTGCCCGCCTTCTCCGCTAAATGATTTTGTCAGAATGCAATAATCTTGTTCAACACCCTCGTCGTGAGAAGTGGAACGGCGATAAATGGTCGCCCATTGCGGCCACGGATTATCAACGGCTCTTTCCAGAGGTGGTTTGGGAAGGAGTTCGAACTGTTTAACGGATTGGGCTCCCTGACGGTTGGCGGTTCCCACACAATCAGATCCTGTATCTCCACCGCCTAATACTATAACACGTTTTCCTTTGGCATCAATCCTATCTTTAGGGCTGACCTTTTGCCCTAAATTGACCCTTGTTTGCTGCGTCAAATATTCCATGGCAAAATATACGCCAGTAAGTTCTCGTCCAGGAACGTTTAAATCCCGAGGCTGTTCAGCGCCACCGCACAACACGACCGCATCATATTTATTTTTTAATTCTTCCAAAGAAATATCCACACCGACATGGGTTTTTGTCTTAAATTTGACACCTTCTTGATCCATCACATTAAGCCGTCGCTCTACAACCGATTTCTCTAATTTAAAGGTCGGGATCCCGAGCGTTAAAAGCCCTCCGAGCATTTCATTTTTTTCAAAAACGGTAACGGTATGGCCTTTACGGTTTAAATCATCCGCGCACGCTAATCCCGACGGACCGGAGCCAACAACAGCCACTTTTTTTCCCGTACGCGCCTTAGGCGGACGTAACGCTACCCATCCTTCCTGATAAGCCTTCTCGATGATCTGGACTTCGATATTTTTAATGGTGACCGCGGGATTATTAATGCCTAAAACGCAGGAATTCTCGCATGGCGCCGGACAAATACGTCCCGTAAATTCCGGAAAATTATTCGTCTTCCATAACCGTTCCAAGGCGTCTTTCCATCGGCCGCGATAGACTAGCTCGTTCCAATCAGGAATGATGTTACCAATGGGACACGCCCAATGACAAAACGGCACGCCGCAATCCATACAGCGTGCGCCCTGTTTCGCCAGAGATTCTTCCGATAAGGAAAGATGAAACTCGTTCCAGTGCTTGAGGCGTTCTTCGACCGCCTGGTCGCCAGGAATTTCCCTGTTATATTTTAAGAATCCTTTAACTTCGCCCATATTTTTTCCTAAAATCCAAATTTCGAATATCGAAATACGAAACAAAGAAATCAAGAATGCAATGTTTAAACTTTTTCAATTTCGAATTTGTTTCGGATTTCGCGCTTCGTATTTCGAGCTTCTTCAATTCTTACTCTTCAAAACACCCTTTATTTTCATTGCCGACTTTATTGGCCTTGGCCATTTCCCGTCGAATTTTTTCTTCCTCTTCCAGAACGCGACGGTAATCTTTCGGGAACACCTTTACAAATTGCGGCAAGATCGCGTTCCAATTTTCTAAGATCCTTTTAGCCAATGTGCTTTGCGTAAATTGAGAATGACGCTCGATCAACATTTTAAGTTCCTGCACATCTTTTTCTTCTTCGACGGGGAAGAGCTCCACCATGCCTAAATTGCATTTCTGTTGAAAATCTCCGTCCCTGTCCCAGACATAGGCAATCCCGCCGCTCATCCCGGCTGCGAAATTGCGCCCTACGCGCCCTAAGATCACGGCCCGACCTCCGGTCATATATTCGCAACCATGGTCCCCAACGCCTTCGACGACGGCGCTGACCCCGCTATTACGAACACAGAACCGTTCGCCGGCAATTCCTCTAAAAAATGCCTCGCCTTTGATCGCTCCGTATAAAATAACATTCCCCACCAAAATATTTTCTTCTGGAACAAAGGTCGCTTCCTTCGACGGATAAACAATCAATCGTCCGCCGCTTAACCCCTTACCGCAATAATCATTCGCATCGCCTTCAAGCTCTAAGGTCACCCCGTGGGATAAAAAGGCGCCGAAACTCTGGCCGGCTGAACCCAAAAATTTAATATGAATTGTCTCGTCGGGCAATCCGGCAAAACCGTAGCGTTTTGCGATCTCGGAACTTAACATTGTACCGACCGTGCGGTTGATATTCCGGATAATGCTTTGGAATTGGACCGGCTTTTGATGGACGATCGCCTCTTGGCATTTTTGAATCAATTCATTATCAAGCGCTTTTTCAAGACCATGATGTTGTTTTTCACAGTGGCGCGTGGCAATATGCCCGGCGACATCCGGCTTGTGCAAAATATTCGTAAGATCAATTCCATTGGCTTTCCAGTGGCTGATGACTTGCTGCGTTTCTAGTAAATCAACCCGTCCGATCAAATCTTCAAATTTCCGAATGCCCAATTCCGCCATGATCTCGCGGACTTCCTGGGCGACAAACGTAAAATAATTCATGACATGTTCGGGTTTTCCTCTAAAATTTTTGCGCAGCTCAGGGTCCTGTGTGGCAATCCCGACGGAGCATGCGTTTAAATGGCATTTTCGTAGCATCACGCACCCTAAGGTCACCAGGGCAATGGTCGCAAAACCAAACTCGTCAGCGCCCAGCATCCCGGCGATCACCACATCCCGGCCCGTCTTTAATTGCCCGTCGGTCTGGACACGGATACGGCCGCGCAGATCGTTCATGACCAATACCTGCTGGGTTTCTGCCAAGCCCAACTCCATGGGAAGCCCGGCGCTTTTAATCGACGTCTGCGGAGAAGCGCCCGTCCCGCCTTCTGTTCCGCTAATGAGAACATGGTCGGCCTTGCCCTTGGAAACCCCGGCGGCAATCGTTCCCACGCCAACCTCGGAGACAAGCTTAACGCTCACATCCGCCTTCGGATTAGAATTTTTTAAATCATGGATCAGCTGTGCTAAATCTTCAATGGAATAAATATCATGATGCGGCGGCGGAGAAATAAGCCCCACACCCGGAGTCGTATGACGGGTCTCGGCAATTTCCTTGCTGACCTTATGCCCGGGCAAATGTCCGCCTTCACCGGGCTTCGCGCCCTGCGCCATCTTGATTTGCAGCTGGTCGGCGTTGACTAAATATTCGATCGTGACCCCGAAGCGTCCCTGGGCCACCTGTTTGATACGGCTACGCCGTTCATCTTTAAATCGTTCAGATTTTTCCCCGCCTTCGCCGGTATTGGAAAACCCGCCTAAACGGTTCATCGCAATCGCCATGGCTTCATGCGCCTCACGGGAAATAGACCCAAAACTCATCGCACCCGTCGCAAATCGCTTGACGATCTCAGACACAGGCTCTACGTCCTCGATGGGAATCGATGTCTTCTTCTTAAATTTCATCAGCCCGCGGATATTGGCTAAATTGGTGTCCTGTTCATTACATAATTTGGCAAACCGTTTATACAACTCATAATTCCCGGAACGCACCGCATATTGCAACGTCGATATGGTCTCCGGATTGATCTGATGATGTTCGCCGTTTTTGCGCCATTGATAATCCCCGCCGATATTAAGCATATTGTCATAACGGGTTTCCTGAGCAAAAGCATCTTTATGCCGGCGGATCGCCTCTTCAGCAACCGTCTCAATGCCGATGCCGCCAATGCGCGACGGTGTGGCCGTAAAATATTTATTAATGAATTCTTCTCCCAACCCAATGGCTTCAAAAATCTGCGCCCCGCAATAAGACCTAATCGTAGAAATCCCCATTTTAGAAATAATTTTTAAAAGACCTTCTCTGGTGGATTTAAGAAAATTCTTCTGCGCATCCTTAAATTTGATGTTGGCAGGCAAATTTCCCTCGTTGATCTCATGCTCAATGGTTTCATAGACCAGATATGGATTGATGGCATTGGCGCCATAGCCGATGAGAACAGCAAAATGATGCATCTCCCGGGCTTCTCCGGTCTCAAGAACAATGCTGACCTTGGTCCGCAATCCTCGTCGGATCAAATAGTGATGGAGCCCGGAACAGGCCAACAATGCCGGAATGGGCACATAATTTTTATTGGCATCGCGGTCGGATAAAATCAAAATTTTATAACCCTGGTCAATCGCCTCGTCAGCTTTTTCAAAAATCGCCTCCAAGGCTTTTTCCAACCCTAAAGCACCGTCGGATACTTTAAAGACCGAGGAAAACGTTGTGGCCTTCAACCCGTCTTGATGAAGATGGCGTATCTTTTCTAAATCTTCATTAGTCAGTATCGGGCGTTCCAGTCTTAAGCGTCGGCACTGTTGTTCGGTTTCTTCAAGCAGGTTGGTCTCTGTCCCGAGATACATATTTTCCGCCATAATAATATCTTCGCGGGTCGAATCAATGGGAGGATTGGTGACTTGGGCGAAAAGTTGTTTGAAATAATTATATAAAAGCTGCGGCCGTCGGGAAAGAACGGCTAATGGCGCGTCGTTTCCCATCGATCCAATGGCCTCTTTGCCTTCCTGACACATCGGATACAACACAACCTTCCAGTCTTCGATGGTGTAACCGAACATGCGCTGGCGCTCGACCAAGGTCGCTTCATTTAAGCCCCGAACATTTTCCGGAACCGGCAGATCTTTGAGATCAACAATATTTTTCTTAAGCCACTGGGCATAGGGATTGTGATTGACGTGTTTATTTTTTAGCTCGGTATCATCAATGATCCGTCCGGCGGTCGTATCGACTAAAAAGATCTTTCCGGGTTGAAGCCGGCCTTTATAAAGAACGTTCTTCGGGTCAATCGTTAAAACGCCGGTCTCAGACGCCATGACAATAAAGTCGTCTTTGGTGACCAAATAGCGCGATGGTCTTAGACCATTACGGTCCAGCACCGCGCCAATAGATTTCCCGTCGGTAAATGTGATCGATGCGGGACCGTCCCACGGCTCCATTAAACACGCGTGATATTCATAAAAAGCCTTCTTTTCTTCGCTCATGCTCTCATGGGATTCCCACGCCTCAGGGATCATCATCATAATGACATGTTCTAAGGGCCTGCCAGCTAAAAATAACAGTTCAAAGGCATTATCAAAAATCGCAGAGTCGCTTTTCCCTTCCTCGACGATCGGCAGGATCTTTTGAATATCATCGCCGAACACATCCGAAATAAATTGGCGTTCCCGGGCCTTCATCCAGTTGACGTTGCCGCGCAGCGTATTGATCTCTCCGTTGTGTGCCATCATGCGAAACGGCTGGGCCAAAGACCACGTCGGGAAAGTATTGGTGCTGTAACGCGAATGGATCATGGCCAACGACGACATCATGTCAGGGTCGCTAAGATCTTTATAATAGCCTTTGATCTGTTCGGCCATCAACTGGCCTTTATAGATCAGCGTCTTACTATTTAAGCTGCAGCAATAATAATAACTGCCTTCGGCGAGATTTGATTCGCGCACCTTATGATCAACAACTTTACGAATAACGAAAAGTTTACGGTCAAATGCTTCCGGTGTTGTATTTTTACCGCGGCCGACAAAAATCTGCCGGATCTTTGGTTCAATCGAACGGGCCACATGGCCGATTTGATCGCTCTGGCGTGGCACATCGCGCCAGCCTAAGAAAACTTGTCCCTCTTCTGCAATAGTTTTTTCGATCCACTTTTCAATGGTATTACGCGGGTCTAGGCTGGGAGGTAAGAACACATTTCCGACGGCATAATCGCCTTCCGGAGGAAGATTGATATCAAGTTTGGCGCATTCTTTCCTTAAAAATTTATCCGGCGTTTGAATCAAGATCCCGGCGCCATCTCCGGTCTTAGGATCAGAGCCCGTCGCACCACGGTGGGTCAGATTCTCGAGGATTTCAATCCCCTTCTCGACAATCGCGTGGGACTTCTGGCCTTTTAAATGGGCAATAAATCCAACCCCGCAGCTGTCATGCTCAAAGGCAGGGTCGTAAACGCCTTGTTTTTTTGACTGAAAACTTGTATTCATGGATTGGGATGAATAAAAGGAATAATAATTATAATTATATTAAGGCTGTTTCAAATTTTATTAATTGTACTCATTTTTTAAAAGATTGCAACTAGAAAATGCGGGGGCTTTCCAGAATGGCACCATTGTGTTTCCCCCTCTTTTTTAAAGAGGGAAAACGGGGGAAATTTTAATCCACGCGCCCGCACGGGGCGCGACAATTATGGGCAATGGGAAGCGTTTTCTTGAAATGTTTCAATCCACGCGCCCGCACGGGGCGCGACTGCCAAGAAAAAAGTAAGATTGAACAATCATTTAGTTTCAATCCACGCGCCCGCACGGGGCGCGACCCAACAGTTTTAACAGCGAACGTTCCATCGATTTGTTTCAATCCACGCGCCCGCACGGGGCGCGACCTTGAAAGCATAATCAACCTTTGGGACCCAAAACGTTTCAATCCACGCGCCCGCACGGGGCGCGACTCTTCTAATTCTTGTCCTTCTAACTGATGAGCGGTTTCAATCCACGCGCCCGCACGGGGCGCGACGCTCAGATGGTCACTCTATAGGCGATTGAAACCTGTTTCAATCCACGCGCCCGCACGGGGCGCGACAGAAGCCTACCTCACCGCTTCCGAGGAGTTCCCGTTTCAATCCACGCGCCCGCACGGGGCGCGACTATTCGGTACAACCACGATTTTTCTTCCAACAAGTTTCAATCCACGCGCCCGCACGGGGCGCGACTTGAGACTGGAAAACAAAGGCTGGAAAATCACAAGTTTCAATCCACGCGCCCGCACGGGGCGCGACTTTTCCGGGTGTGGTGTTGTGATCCACGAATGGTTTCAATCCACGCGCCCGCACGGGGCGCGACAAAAATGCTTATTCAACAAGGCGATGTGTTAATTGTTTCAATCCACGCGCCCGCACGGGGCGCGACTAATATGGAGTTCCGTTTCCGTCTGAAATTAGGCTGTTTCAATCCACGCGCCCGCACGGGGCGCGACAATGAACGTTGATGACGAGCGAGAGTTTGAATGTCGTTTCAATCCACGCGCCCGCACGGGGCGCGACATATTTATTTGTCTCATCTGCCTTATCTCCAATGTTTCAATCCACGCGCCCGCACGGGGCGCGACTTTTCCATAGCCTTTGCTGTATGCTTTCGTATGTTTCAATCCACGCGCCCGCACGGGGCGCGACCAACTTCTTCGGAAGAAATAACTTCTTTGTCCGGTTTCAATCCACGCGCCCGCACGGGGCGCGACTTTTAACTTAATAACCGTTCTTTGAATCCATATAGTTTCAATCCACGCGCCCGCACGGGGCGCGACTTCAGCGGCCGCGCTTGATTGCGGATTCGATTGGTTTCAATCCACGCGCCCGCACGGGGCGCGACAATACGGCGTTCCGTTTCCGTCTGAAATTACGCTGTTTCAATCCACGCGCCCGCACGGGGCGCGACAAGTTTGGAGATTGCATGCAGGGAAATCGGCAAGTTTCAATCCACGCGCCCGCACGGGGCGCGACAATACGGCGTTCCGTTTCCGTCTGAAATTAAGCTGTTTCAATCCACGCGCCCGCACGGGGCGCGACATTATGGATTTGTCGGAGATAAGGCAGACTTGGTGTTTCAATCCACGCGCCCGCACGGGGCGCGACAAAGGACAAATTGACAAATTAGAAAAATACAAGTTTCAATCCACGCGCCCGCACGGGGCGCGACAATAATGATTTTTTAGGAGCAGAAGTAGGAGAGTTTCAATCCACGCGCCCGCACGGGGCGCGACTAAAAAAGTGGGCATCCGTGTGGGAATCCGCCAGGGTTTCAATCCACGCGCCCGCACGGGGCGCGACCATTCTTCGATATCTTCATATTATGGATTTACTGGTTTCAATCCACGCGCCCGCACGGGGCGCGACCGTAATAATACAACCTACTTTACCTCAACATATTAAAACACTGTTTCTGCGAACATCTCTTTTTTTGTCAGCCATTAATTTAAATCCATCAAATCAATTTCCTAATATCTTGTGTTTACTGCTTTTATAAATTTTGCGAAACCTATAAATAATCCAAACCAACATGGGGTTCGCATCAGCTATATGATCAACGGGCCTTCCATATCAACTGCTCTTTGCGCGCCTACATGTTCTACCCTCCGACGCCAGTTCGATCCCAAAAAGTAAAAACGCAAACTGTCTTTTTCAGGCTCAATCTCCGCCAGCAATTTACTCTTCATCAGCGCCCACTTCGCCGGATCAACATTGCACTCAAAAACCGAATACTGAACGCGTTGTCCGTAATCCTTGCATATTTTGGCGACGCGACGTAATCGTCTTTGACCGCCTAAGTCGCTTATCTCAACGTCATAACTGACCAATACCATCATGAAATCACCTCATTTCCAAATAAAAACAGGATACCCGTCGAGATCGCCGCGCAGGTACCGCGCCAAAAGCAATGCCTGCACATAAAACAATAACCCGACGGCGACACTCTCATTCAAAAATGGATGGGTGATTTCCTCTTGCTTGCGTTTTTGATAAGCAACCAAAACCGTTTTGCGAGTTTCATCATCCATCAACACTGCCCCGCTCTCAGATTTTTTGAATCCTTTGGCGTTGACCTGTTCACGATTAATAAGCGACAAGGCCAACCGGTCAACGATATAAGGTCTGAACTCTTCCATCATATCAAGCGCCAAACCAGCTCTGCCCGGCCGGTCTGTATGCAAAAAGCCCACACAGGAATCAAGCCCCACACTTTCTAAAGCCGCACGCACATCGTGCATAAGAAGTGTGTATAAAAATGATAACAGGCAATTGACATTGTCCATCGGCGGGCGGCGGTTACGTTCATCAAATCTGAAATGATCTTTTTGCGCCACGATGAGATGGTCAAACACACTGAAATAAGCACGCGCCGCGTCGCCTTCGATTCCTCGAAGAGTGTCAAGCGACATCTCACCTTCAAGCTGACCGAGAGTATATTGCAAGCGCTTGATGGTGGATTCCACATTAGAAGCGTTGATCTTATCCGCATGATCGCGCAAGGCCCGGCTCAACACCGCGCGGCCATTGGCAATCTTGCCGATAACGCAAGCGCGGGCTACGCGAGCGCTAAAATTTTTGTCGTCAGCTTTCTTGTATTGCTCGCGGCGCAAGAGCACATTGCCGGACACCTTGCCATGCACGCCGGCGAGAAATTTGCCGTATTCGCTACAAAAACTGACCGCCACATTATTCTCAGCGCAAAATCCCATCAAATGCGGGCTCATACTGACACTGCCAAAACAAATAATCCCGCCCAATGTGTGAATAGGCACTTGAAGTTTTGCTTCCTTCTCCACCAACACCACGACAGTCTCGCCTTCCTTGTGAAGGTAAGCACCTTGGGTCGTAATGAACAAAGTGTTTAAATATTTCTTCATTCCTTAATAGCCTCTTTTAAATATCTCATAACAGAAGCTGCCTGTTCTAATGCCTTTGGCTTACAAGCATCAACCAACGAACAACTCTCACACTTTTTGGAATACACTGGCTTGGGAGTAAGGCCTGCCCGAATGAATTCATGCACCCGTTGAGCAACATCTTCTGTTTCCTGACGGAGCGCATCGTTAAATACCACCTCAAGTCTGTGCCGGGTCTTTCCGTAAAATATCGCCCCATTTTCGATTTTGTTCTTCAGCATTTCCTCGAGGCACAACGCCTGTGCGCAAAGCTGGACCTTGTCGCAATTGTTTTCCTTAGGCTTACCGTGTTTATATTCCACGGGAAAAGGTTGCCACGTACCGCCTGATTTGTGAAATTCCACCACGTCCGCCTTGCCGTTTAAACCGAGCCGCTCAGAGCGTAACGGCATCCCCCTTTCTATCCGCACGCCGTCGCGCGTTTCAAATCCTTCCGCGTGCGCCCGGTCGTGCATAATGCCGCCTTCGGCAGTAAACAGATTTTCTTCCCACACCTGCTCAATATAAGACAGAGCACACTGCCGGGGACAGAAAATAAAGTGCTGCAACGCGGAAAGCTGGATGAAATCATCGTCACTATACATTACCTGGCCTCAATATCCTTAATGCTGCTATCGCGCAATCTTTTTTGCGACTCCTTTTCCTTCAGATAATTATGGCTGGAAACCACTGATCGCTTGAGACGCTTTTCAAGCACCTTCCTGGATTTTCCGGCAACTTCACCGCCAGCCTGGGCATCCTGCTTCAGTTTCGGCATACCCTGCGAATCTTCGATCCGATGGATTTCCGTCGTCGTGCGCTCACCTAACATTGTAAAAATTAGCTCAAAATCATCCATGTGGTCACGAAGATTTTCCCGCTTGAGCCCCTTGAGTTTTTTGTACTCACCCGGCGTAACACCAAACGTGGCCTTAGAAACTTCCGCCGTCAGGATCTCATAATCCTTTTCTTCCCGCGCACCGCGCTGTTGCCATTCATCCGTCAATTCCTCCCGAATGGCAATGCCCCTCATGCGTTTCTCAATCCAGGCATCGCTGTAACCTTTGAGCTTATAAAGCACGCGGGTCCTTTTCGTGGCAAGCTCGGGGTCTTCGATCTCCTGGACGCGCTCATATCCGACTTTGGCCAGCCAACGTTTGAACGGCTCGGCTTTGGGAGAAGGAATGGACTGGATGGCCCTGAACATCGTCTCAGTGTTTAAACAATCCGTGTCGTACATTTTTCCATCCGCGGACATAAGTTTCAGTTGTACGATATTTTCGTACAACTCGACATACCCTTCCACCTTCAGCTTTCTTTTAAGATCGCTCCAGTAGCGTCTTGGATTATCCGTTTGAGTTAACGCTTCAACAACATCCACCACCGAAAACCACCATTCGTTATTATGAATGATTTTCCTGATCTTCTTTCCTTTAAAGACTGCGATTTGGTTTTGCATAAGGGCCTTTCTATAAGATAAATTAAAGTTTCTCCTCAACTGTTACGCCTTTTGGTGTCTGTTTGTCGACTTCCACTTTATAATCAGAAAAAGCACGTGCCGGCTTTAAAGCATCCCCAGCTCGCGCCACTTTGACGAGATCAAACAATTTATGGGCCGGAGCGTTGCCTAATTCCGAATCATGTTTGAACACAACCAGTTTGCGGGCACTCATCTTGCCGCGAGCGGCGGAATGGTCATGATCAAACATGTTGATCAACGCTTGCCATAATAAATCCAAGTCTTCCTCGCCAAAACCCGTCTGCTGGCCAAGAAAAGCGGAAATATATCCTTCAACCCGATACAAACCATAAGGCACAATATGCTTACGTCCCATGGTGCGATTATCGCCGCTTTGGGCTTCAGCTTCTTTCTCCGTTGTTACGGCCATGCGCGTAATACTTACTTCAAGAGGAACTATCGCATCAATACTCCGGGCAAAATTTAATTGAACCGGCCCACGAACCTGTCCACAGTTTGTGCCCGTAGACATAACGGCTCCAAACGTACGAACATCATAAAAATTCTGGCACATCCACACGCGAGCCTTTTCGACTTCATCGCCAGAACCTTTCCTTTTCTTATCATCTGTTGAGGCTTTAGCGCCAATGGCCTGATGCGCACGGTCATGGACCTGATTCAGCACAGCCTTTTCTCGAACATAGATTTCATAAGGCGATTGATTTTTCTTTGTAAGATCGACGAAGTTACGAATCTTTCTTTTTAAACACACGTCCGTAATAATCCCGAAACTCGTTTCCGGGTCGATGCGAGGCATGTTACCGGAATCAGGGTCGCCATTCGGATTACCATTCTCGACGTCAAATAAATACACAAATTCATAACGATTCTTGATTGCGTTAGCCATGGTTTATGCCTCCTCTTTCTTTTCGGTTTTCTTATACATTTCCGGTTTTTGGTGATAATACCCGAGCGCAAACATGCCTTGGTCTTCAAGACTCAAATGGGTTGGAAACACCCGAACATCCGCCGTTATTTCTTCAATATTCTTTTCAATCAACCCGCCATAGGATGATTTTTGAATATGATGCTGTGCAAGCCGCAATAATTGCGGAAAAACCACCGACGGCGTGGATGACGCCGCCCCGTAAAACCGGTCTTTGATCGTTGTGTTTGCACCGGGAACCGCGTCTTTCTGGGCCTTTTCCAATACGGCAAATAGCCGCCCCAGCAAATACCCTGCATTTTTCTGTTCTTTCTCCAATGACATGCCAACCTCCTTTGTATTCTTCTTTAACAATCTATTGTTACGGACCAAATATGCCTTAATCAATGCAACACGCAAATAACTTATATCGCCATCCAATCGGATTCTTTCAAGGACTTTTGATAATAATGCCAACGGATAAACGCTTCCTGTTAAAATAGATCGCGCTAAAGCACCAGCGAGCAATGGCGATATGTCTTCTGATTTTCGTTTCTGTCCTTCTCGTTTTGGCAATGTTTCAATCAACAATCGCCACAGTCCAGGATATTCCGATTCATCTTCATAATTACGATGAACACTCAAATCACTGAAATGCTGGCCGATCTTTTGGCTGATCTCTTCCACCGTGCTGACATGCCAAAAACGAACGGACAATCGCTTGGCATTAGGCGCAAGGCCGAGGATATAAAATCTCAAATTTTCAGTGCCGGACAATTCTGCTTTTCTTCCTTCTCGCACCGCCTCAAGAAATAATCTCAATCCGCTTAAATCAGGCATGTCGTCACGTGGATCAAGAATATTCTTAAGAAACCCAACGACTGGCGTTTCACCTTCGGCCCAAAACACCGTCGTTGCATCACCTATCTGAATCTTCTGCCGGCTTTCCTTACGTAACATATGATTCAAGGCTGTCGTATAATTAAACATCGCCTCTTCGCTGATAGGCGAATTGTAGCTTTGATCCTTACCATAAGATTTAAACGCGTCTAAATTACACGAAACAATATCCGCGCCGGTTGATTGCGCGTCTTTTACGCCCTTAATACTATTATGCAAACGCGCGATTCCCGCTTTCTGACCGGTAACCAAACAAAACGCGGAATAATCGGACTGTTTTCCGTCGTAATATTTCAACCACACCTGCTTTACCGTGGGGCGTTCGTGAATGTATCCCAGCTCTCCATCCAACCGAAACACAATTTTTGCGTCACCTAATTCAGTCCATTTCTGCCAACATAATGACTGTTCCAATGCCGCAGGGTCCCAAGAACCAATAAATTTCAACACTGCCTGCATGCCAACATCTTCAATGCCTCGCCCAACAACATGATGTAGCTTTTTAAATTCTTCAAAGGTTTTTTTCCCGCGGTCAGGATCTTTCGCTTCTTTTTCTTTCTCTTCACTACTCCGGCCTAGCACATAACTTGTGTTGTCGCAGAGAAAATTAGCCGCAATATTAACCGATCGCTTAACGGCTTCTGGAACAATCAGCGATTTTGCCGCTTTATTTTCATCTCGTAAATCATTAATCTGCAACAATCGACCTTCGCTATTTAAAACAAATTCAAATTGTATTTTCTCAGGAGAAAAGCCTCGCAACGAAATATGCTCATTCGGATTATCCTTAAGCCGTTCGTACTGTTCATTCAGCGCCTGAAGAATCATGCCGCACCTCCTTCCTTAAACGGCGGCACATCAATAACGCCATTGACCATACGCGCTCTGAAAAATTTTGCTTCCATATTATTCTCAAAATCCATGTCGTGCAGCATCCAGCCAAGATCAACATCGCCTTGTATTAACGAACAAGGAACGTCGCCTTCCAACAACTCAAAACTTACCGGGAATTCCCGACATCCAAAATAAGGTCGATGAAAACACTGGCCACTACGGGCCCGGCGATTAAACATATCCAGATGCTTGCCTTCGTTATTATCTTCTGTTCCTGTAAACTCGAAGTGCGCTTCGATAACATAGTCTACATCACGCAACACCAGAGCCGCACGCTGTTGACGATCATCTTCTATAAACGTCTCAAGCGCGGAAACACCGTCACGCATAGCGGTAGTAATATTACGAAACGGTATCTTGCCAGCCAGTTCATTACGCCGAACATTGTCATGTTTAATCGGGTTCAATACGTGGATCCGGTCAATAACCCAGCGAATAGCCGGTTTCCAGTAAATAGCTTCTAAAATCCCTCGCGCAGCCGACGGCGTCATCACGTCATAACTGACACGCTCCGCCTTCATCTCCGGCCGGGTAAAACATGCGTAGTCGCCCCAAACTTTCAGTTTTATTCCGTACATAAATCTCCTTTCTAACAAATATTGCCTTCGATATCTCTAAAACAAGGATCATCCCAGTCCAGTCCGATGTCCTCCTTATATAAATGGTCGTTGATCAGCACATAATACCGTTCCTGTAACGGCTCAAGCGCCGCACGACCAAGCTTTGCTATAACATTCGGATACACCTGCACGCTGAATCGCTGAAGTTTACGGGCTATCATTTTTGAATCCGATGCCTTTAACGCAACGATGAGCTTTTTTGCTTCCTCATTATAAGGAACGACGATGGTTTGCATGCCGTTCTCTATCCAGTGAAATTCTTCGCCAATGGTCTTAAACGGAAAATCGCACGCGCCTGCGCCCTCGCCCAAGCGCTCCAGAATTTTATTCTTATCGAGTCGGTCTTCATTACGCCAATAGAGCTCCCTGAAATAATCATTCACCGCACTAATAGACAAAAGATCGTCGTGCTTGCGCATGACGCCTTGAGCGGCTTCCGTCGACTGGCGCAAGAATCCCGGCGGAGCCGATTTCTCTGGCGAAAATACAAACACTTTCCCGACATTCGGTAATTTGCCTTCACGATTACAACGTCCGGCGGATTGCGCGATAGAATCAATCCCTGCCTCAGCACGAAAAACTACCGGAAAATCAATATCAACGCCAGCCTCAATAAGCTGTGTGCTGATAACACGGCAAGGTTCATCCGCCTTTAGTGCGTCTTTGATACGTGCCAAGGTTTCGCTTCGATGCGCCGGACACATCAGCGCACTTAAATGATACAACCCTTCTTTGTCGGCAATGGCTTCATATAATTGCCGTGCATACTTACGCGTGTTAACAACGCATAAAACCTGACGATGTTTGCCGATTTCAGCGGCGATTTCGGCGTCGTTCTTTGATGGAAGCTTCTCAACAGAAACCCTTCTAAGCGCTTGATATAATTCTGCCGGATTCTCGACAATCTCTTTGATCCCCTTCAAGCCACCCTTAAATTCTTCGCTGTAATTAAGCGCTGGCTGTGTGGCCGTGCTCAATACTACGGTAACACGATAATTACGAACAAGTTCCTTCATAACCGCTAAACACGGTTTGAGTAAATCAACGGGGAGCATTTGCGCTTCATCAAATATAATGACACTG
>JADFXT010000005.1 GCA_015233405.1 Candidatus Omnitrophota bacterium
GTACAGCAACAGCGACAAATAACTTACAGGTTGTTGGGGCAGTTGCGATCGGGACATCGGCATTTAACGTCAGCGCGCCAACGACAGGGTTGTTGGTGGAAGGCAACGTCGGTATAGGCACGACGACAAATAATATCGGTTTATCGGTAAGCAGCTCTTCGGGTCAAGCAGGCATGTCTATAAAATCCAACGGCGTACAGGGGATTTATCAAAATTCTTCCGGGTATGTGGGGATTGGAACAACGACTCTTACTTACAGTACTTCTGCTTATAATAATTCAAAGCTTACGGTTTCTGATTCTACAGGAGATGTAGGAATAACAGTTGAAGATACATCTGATTCAATCGTGGGACAAATAATGGCGGGAACTAGTGGTTTTTGGGTGCAATCTCTTACCAGTAGTGATATTAAATTTGTCACAAATAATGGTGCTACGCCTCAAATGATTCTAAAGGCTAGTGGAAATGTGGGGATAGGGACGACGGTGCCAGCAGGCAAACTTCAGGTCGTTGGCGGAGACGTCTTGGTCGGGACAGGCAGTTTTGGTAATGGAGGCTCATCAGATGACTTGTATGTAACGGGGAATATTGAGTTTGACGGGTTGATTTACGGTAATGGTTCTCAGTTGACGAACCTTTCAGCCGGCGGCTGGACGGATGGAGGGACAACTGTTTATAACACGACATTATCGGACAAGGTGGGAATCGGGACATCAGCACCGTTGAATAATTTACAGGTTGTCAGCACTGTTGGAATCGGGACAACTGAATATAATGTTGCGGCACCATCGAATGGAATGATCGTGCAAGGAAATGTGGGGATTGGGACGAGCGGCGTGACGAATAAGTTAGATGTTAACGGAGCTATAGCGGTTGGAACTTATGCGAGTTCTGCGGTTCGAACTGCACCAACAAGTGGAATGGCTATCAGCGGTAACGTCGGGATAGGCACGGCAACAGCGACAAATAATTTGCAGGTTGTGGGAGCGGTCGCGATTGGTACGTCGGCATTTAACGTGAGCGCCCCGACGACCGGATTATTGGTGGAAGGCAATGTGGGACTTGGCACGACGACAAACAATGTTGGGTTATCGGTGAGCAGTGATTCCGGTCAAGCGGCGTTGAATGTTAAGTCCAATGGGGTGCAAGGATTATTTCAAGATAAAAGTGGTAATGTGGGGATAGCCACCACGGCTCCGTCTGCCCTGTTAAGCGTTATGTCAACCACATCGAATGTTTCTATAGATAATCCGAAAAATGGCGCCGGATTGATTTTACGGGGAAATGATACCGGAGTTTATGGGCAGTTGAGAATCATTGCCAATAATGGCGCTTGGGCAGACAGCCAGCTCACGGCTTATTTCCAGTCGCAAACCGGTAGCAATAACAACCTTTCTTTTATGGGCGGTACTTATGGGAATGATGTGTCTTTAGACAGGTTGCAATTTAACTCTTTGGGAACGACGATCACGGATATCACTTTCTCCAAGACTCCAGCGCCAACGGCAGTTCTGGAGGTTATAGGCAGCGTCTCTACCACCAAAGTGGAATTGGCTGTTAGGCCGTTTCTTAATCAGACCGCGAATATGCAGCAGTGGTTAAATAATAGCGGTTCGGCTGTATCTGTTGTAACAGCTTCCGGAAATTTAGGCATAGGAACAACGGGAACGACAAATGCGTTACAGGTGGATGGGACAGTCTCGTTTCGAACAACCGGCGGAGCGCAGGGTTTATCCCAGGATACGAGCGGAAATGTGGGAATAGGATCAACAAATCCAGGCACAACTTTATATCTTGGGTCGGGGACCATTTCTTATGGAGGTTGTCAAGCAGGAAGAGGGCATGCGACTTGCTTAACAACAGATAACCCTCCTAAACTTGGATATTGTACTAGCCAGCCTAATGCAAGTGGAATCTGTACTTGTACGGCTTGTCCATAATTTCTTGGAGAAATTGCTCATGTGGTTTAAAAAGGATGACTCAAATATTTCGGCTGAGTTTACGGTTGAAAAAAGCCTGATCAAAAGGCTTTCGGCTCCCATATTTAGTATCGCTAAAGTGGCGCCGCGAGAGGACCTAAAAAATGTCCTTATGAAAGTTGACAATGGGATTTTGAAATTCATTGCCACCGACGGCCGTAGGATTTTATCGATGCACGGTAAAATGATGGGCCCGCCGAATCCGGCCAAATTTTCTTTAGTCGTTCCTTTTGATGTGATCCGACAGCTGGCTAATATTGATTTAAGTGTTGGATATAAAACCGTGCAACTTTCGATCGGCAACAACGTTATTTCTTTTAAATTTGATTCCATTGACGCCCGATCCAAATACCTCAATGTAAACACATTGCCGGAACTGGAAACTTTTATTCCTGCAGCCTCTGGTATTCAAACAGTTGTTCATAAGAAGAAAATGTTTGAGGCAATAGAGAAGGCCGCCCCTTTAGCAGATGACGCCCATGGAATAAAGATCGAGATCTTTAATGATAAAATGACGTTTTTCCCACCTCAAAATCAGAAGGATGCTATAAAAACAATCGACGTGCAATATGCCGGGAAACCTTTAACGGTAATTCTCGATATAAATTATTTAAAAGAATTTTTGGAAAGTGTAACTGTGAATGATTCTGTTATTTTGGATTTCCCTCCTTTGGCAGGAGCGCCGGCCAGCCAGCTTGTCTCCAGAGGTGAAGATTATGCCTTTGTCTTATTGTGTCAATGGCGTAGCGATTCTAAGGAGTAAGATGTTATGAAAAATATAAATGCCTATTTGATCTTTAACGGGAATTGCCGTCAGGCTATGGAATTCTACCAGGAATGTTTAGGCGGTGTGCTTTATACGATGCCATATTCCGCTATGCCGGGTGCGGAGAATATCCCTCAAGAATGCCAAGATTGGGTTTTGCATGCGCGGTTGACCATTAAATCCGTCGTGCTTATGGCTTCCGACACCAGGCCTGGTGTCGCCATTACGCAGGGTAACAATTTTTTTGTTTCTGTCAGCTGTGAAAGCATTGAAGAAACTGAAAGGATTTTTAACTGCTTAAGCGAGAATGGAAAAATCACAACGCCGCTTGCAGAAACATTCTTTGCCCGCCGATTCGGGATGCTAACCGATCAGTTCGGCATCCACTGGATGTTTAATCTCGAGAAACCTAAAGAGTAAGCATTTTTTCATTTTTATCATACAAGATTTTTAGACAAACAAAAGGGGGCTATTCATTAAATACAAACACGCTTTGTTTCTAAATCCCTATAAGGAAAAAAGTGCCACCAGCAACATGATGCTTTTTCCTCCGACGGGCCTTGAATATGTTGCGACCAGCGCTAAAGGGCTTGTTGACAAAATCACCCTCTTAGATTTAAGGTATGAAAAAAGTTTGTCGGACCCAAAAAAATTACAGGATTTTATTAAAAACCAGATTGATATTGTTTTCGTTAGCGTTGGTTGGAATCGACAGCTCGACGAAATTTTTGAACTGCTCAGCGGCCTGCCGGAGAATATTCCTTTAATTGTCGGAGGGTATACGGCCACGGAAAAAGTGGAAGAGTTTTTTAAAACCTGCTCACGGATCGATATCATCGTGCGCGGTGAAGGCGAAAAAACGGTCCAGGATATATTGAGCTCGATGGCTTTGAAAGATATCTTGGGCATTTCTTACCGGGACGGCGGCAATATTTTTCATAATCCCAACCGGCCCCTTCTTGATGTTAATGAATTTGCTGCGCCAGATCGTGCCCTTCGACGTAATGACTATCTGCTCTCGGTCAATGGCATCAATTTTGCGGATATTTCTTTTGATACTGTTTTAAGTGCGCGCGGTTGCCCATTCAATTGCAAATTTTGCACCTTCAGCTTGAATCCTCTCGGACAGAAAAGAAGTTACGCTGAGCGCAGCGTCAAATCGGTCGTCGATGAAATTGAGGGGTTAAAAGCCAAGGTGATCATGTTTAGCGACGATAATCTTTTTACTAATCCCCGGCGGACGGAAGATATTTGTGATTTGATTATTAAGCGCAATATCAAAAAACGTTTTTTGGCCCAGGCCAGAATTGATATCGCAAAACATCCGCAGTTATTGGAAAAAATGGTCCAGGCTGGGTTCAAATCGCTCCTCATCGGCATTGAATCCCCGCATGACTGGATCCTCGAACAATTAGACAAAGGGTTTAATCAGGAGACTATCCGTAAGGCCTTTGCCGTCCTTAAGAAATATCCCATTTTTTATAATGGCTATTTTATTTATGGAAATATCGGGGAAACCGAAGAAGAGATGTTTTATATCGCCCAATTCGCCAAAGAGATCGGCGTGGATGCGATCTCCTGCAATAAATTACGAATTGAAAAATTTTCCTCCTTAAGGGCTCTCGCGGAAACAACGCCCGGTTATCATGTGACACAACAAGGCGAACTGTATTCTGATAAGTACAGCCATGCGGCACTAAAAAAGATCGGCAAAAGAATCAAATATGCCTTTTACACGCCGGGGCGATATGTGCGGATCCTTTGGAAAAATATTTTTATCGTCAAGTTTTTTACACCTAAGGAGCTTTTGTCCCTGTTTTTGTTCGGGCCTCGTCTTATTATCAGTGTCATTGCTCGGGAACTTCATAGAGGACGGATCAAGGATTCTTTCAGTCGAACCTTTATTAAAAATGATTGATGGATCCCCGGGACGCCCCCTGATTTTAATGGAAGGGTGTCTAGCCAAAAGAACTTGCCGAAGTCTTGATCGATCTTTAAGAAAGGAAGAATAATATGAAAAAGAAAGTGATCGCTCGGATTTATATTAAAAAAGAATTTGTTGAAATGTTTAAAAAATTCGCCGGCGAGATCATTCAAAAGACTAGAAAAGAAAAAGGATGCCTTTTGTACAGTCTATTTCAAGATGTTTCCCGCCCTCAAGATTTTTTATTCTATGAAGAATACGCGGACCAGGAGGCCTTGGACATCCATTTTAACTCGAAGTATCTGAGCAATTTTAGGGCAAAGACTAAGGACCTCTTGGCGAAAGAAACGGTTGTTGAGGTTATTTGACAAAAAGTGTGCAGTATTGGGCTAGTCTAAAAATTGTGCCCTTGTTTTTTACGACGAAAAAAGTCAGAAAAAAGTGAATTGCGTGCATTTACTACTTTACCAGCAAATATTATAATGTATCACCAGACAACGTAGGCCAGGCATGGATTAATAGAAAAAGAGGAGGTGTTTTATGTATCCTGTAAAATCTTATGCGACTTTAGGAGCAACGCAGCCGTTGGCTCCGTTTGATTTTTCTCGGCGAGACCTTAAGCCCCATGACGTTCTAATCGACATTCGTTTCTGCGGGATTTGCCACACGGACATTCATCAGGTCCGTAATGAATGGGGGCATTCCATTTATCCGATGGTCCCCGGCCATGAAATCACCGGACTCGTTTCCGAGGTCGGTAATCAGGTCAATACTTTTAAGCCCGGCGACAAAGTTGGCGTGGGCTGCATGGTTGATTCCTGCCGCACTTGTCCCGATTGTCAGGAAGGGCTTGAACAGTTCTGTTCTCACCCGATTTTTACTTACAATAATTATGAAAAAGACGGAAAGACCTTGGCCCAAGGCGGTTATTCCACCCGCATTGTTGTCGACGACAAATTTGTTCTTAAAATACCTCAAAATTTGCCGTTGGATGCGGCCGCCCCTCTTTTGTGTGCCGGCATTACGACCTATTCTCCATTACGTCATTGGAAAGCGGGCAAGGGCACCAATCTTGGCATCATTGGTTTAGGCGGCTTAGGGCATATGGCAGTCAAGATCGCCAAAGCTATGGGCGCCCAAGTGTCTGTCTTAAGTCATTCCCGGAAAAAAGAGGCTGATGCCAAGCGTCTGGGCGCGGATCATTATTACGCCACCAGTGAGCCAGGGACGTTCGAGAAGCTGGTCAAGACGTTCGATCTTATTATTTGTACGGTTTCTGTCGATCTCGATTGGAACCAATATTTAGCGCTTCTTAAGCGCGATGGGACCATGGTGATCTTAGGGGCGCCGCCCAAGGCTCCGACGGTGTCTGCGACAAGCCTCATTTTCGGCCGGCACAGTTTGGCAGGATCTCTTATCGGCGGGATCAAGGAAACCCAACAGATGCTTGATTTCTGCGGAGAGCATAATATTGTTTCGGACATTGAATTGATTCCCATTCAGAAAGCTCAGGAATCGTACGAGCGTATCATTAAAGGGGACGTAAAGTTTAGATTCGTTATTGATATGTCGTCTTTGAAATAAAAAGTAGGGCTTGTAATGATACACATAATGAAAAATCAGCACATACATTTTTTTTCAATAATTCTTTGCCTTGTCTTGGCGATTGCGTGTTGTAGCTGCACGACATTCCCTCGGAGGGATTTGAGTGTTCCGGAATATCGTGCTAAGGCCGTCGACGCCTATCTCGCCGAGTTTAGTGATTCCTTTGAAGGTTCCAAGATCGGGCCGGCCATTCATGAGGTTTTGATGCGTATGCCACAGGATGCGTTAAAAATAATCCTTAATCGGCGCCGGCCTGTGCTTTTTGTCGGAGTCTGCAGCTCTGGAACGGCAAAGTTTGCATCTTCGTCGGAGGTTATTATTTGCGAAAAAGATGTCCCTGCGTTTCAGCAAGGCATGACCATTATCAAGATCAGTGACTCTTTGGCAAGCGGATCCTCAGATGCCATTATGGGAATCGTGGCCCATGAGCTCGCCCATAGGGTTTTGGACCACATTCGTCACAATCATGTGTCTTGCCAAGCGGAAAGGGAAGCCAACCGGCTCATTAAATCGTGGGGATTTGCTAAAGAATATGCAGCCGCTAGCAAAGAATTCGGCCATGCCAAGGTTGGCGACGGGGTCGCATCCTGTCAGGAAGAAGCGCCTGAAAAAAAAGAGCTTATTAAATAGAGAGGAGTTCTTATGCCTAAAGTCGTTAAGCAAGTTACGGATTATCTAAATCGGGATATTTGGCGTATCCATACCAGGAAATTGCCTCCCAGAAAATCATTTTTAATCAAACAGTTGCGCGTGATGGTGCTCGCTATTCGGGAATTTCGCGGCAATAAATGCCAGCTCAACGCCTCGGCGTTGACGTTCTATACGCTGTTGTCCATTGTGCCGGTCGTGGCCATGGCCTTTGGTATCGCTAAAGGGTTTGGATTTGACAAGCTGCTTGAGCAGCAACTTCTGGTCAAATTCCCCGGGCATGAAGAGACCTTAAACCAGGTCATCGGGTTTGCCAATAATCTTTTAAAAGACACCCAGGGCGGCTTGGTCGCTGGCGTTGGCGTCATTGTTCTCTTCTGGACGGTGATCAAGGTCTTAAACAGTATTGAAGATTCCTTTAATGATATTTGGGGTGTCAAGATCGGACGAAGTTTTGGCCGTAAGGTGAGCGATTACCTTTCCATTATGCTCATCTGCCCGTTTTTTATGATCGCCTCGAGCGGCGTCACGGTTTTCTTGACCACACAGATCGACATGATCGTCGAAAAATTATCTTTCCTCGGCGCTTTAGGGCCTGCGATATTATTTTCTTTACACCTCTTGCCGTATGTCATGGCGTGGATCCTTTTTTCGTTTATTTATATTTTTATGCCGAATACCAAAGTCAAATTATCTTCTGGAATTATCGGCGGTGTGGTGGCCGGGACAATTTATCAAATCCTGCAGATTGTCTACATCAAATTTCAAGTTGGAGTGGCCAGTGCGAATGCTATTTATGGAAGCTTCGCGGCGCTACCTTTGTTCCTCATCTGGTTACAATTAAGCTGGAGGGTCGTGTTGTTTGGTACCGAGGTTGCTTTTGCGCATCAAAACGTCGACACATATGAATTCGAACATGATTGTTTAAACGTGAGCTATGCTTTTAAGCGGCTTTTAACACTTCACGTCGCAAGTGTTGTGGTCAAGCGTTTCGCGGTCGGGGAACCGGCTTTGACGGAGAGCCAAATTTCCGACGAGCTTGATATTCCCATCCGACTGGTCAGGGATATCCTCTTTGAACTTAGCGAAGCGGGAATTATTTCTAAGCTCATGGATTCGACAGATAAACAAGCGGCCTATCAACCGGCGCGTGATATTAATGATTTGACGATCTGTTTCGTGAATGACGCGCTGGATAAGAAAGGCGTGGGAGATATCCCCGTCGCCCAGACCGCAGAATTGGTGAAGCTGTCAGAATCTTTGCAGAATTTTGAGACGCAAATCGAAAACTCAATGGATAACCGGTTGCTTAAGGATATTTAGTTAGAATTGATAGTTGCCCATTTGTGTAAGAAAGAGCGGATTGGAATAAAATCCAACAACCGCTAAGACCTGCCTGTAGTTGCCCACCTAATATCGCTACTTTATAACGCAGTTAAAAAAAATTACTGAATATTAGAATAAATTAATGTTGTTTTAATAAGTTTTTAATCTTGGTTTTATTATATTAAAAATATGAATCGAAAATTTTTCCAACTAGCCGCAATTCTTGGCGCCGTATTCTTTTTGATACTTGTTCCCGCATATGCGCAGGAAAAATCTCCCCAGCGACACACCTTAACTATTTTTTATTCTTCTCTTTGTTCGGATTGCGCCGAGGTCAGGGAAAAGGTCATGCCGGCAATAGAAAAAGAATTTCAAGGTAAAGTTAATTTTGATTATCGTGAAATTGGCGATATGGATAATTATAAAAGGCTTTTAAGCCTTGAGAAGAAGTATCATTTTGCCCTCAAAGACATCTTGCCGGTCTTTTATGCCGACGGACAATTCTTAAACGGCGAAGGACAGGTCAAAGAAAATCTCGAAACTTTTATTACGGCGCTTATCAAAAAACCTGTTGAAGAAGAAGGTGCGGTCAAGACGGTAGATTTGGTCCAACAGTTTAATAGTTTTACGACGTGGGCGATCATCGGCGTCGGGCTTATTGACGGCATTAATCCCTGCGCGATTACCGTGATCGTGTTTTTTATGTCTTTCCTGGCCTTTCGGGGTTACCAAAAACGAGAGATCGCCGTGATCGGCCTTCTTTTTATCGGTGCGGTTTATCTGACCTATGTGCTGATCGGGCTCGGGATTTTCGGGTTTTTGTATCAGATGCAAGGTTTTCGGATCATTTCAAGGATCATCAATATCACCGTCGGACTGATCAGCATTCTCTTTAGTTGCTATGCCACATATGATTTTATCAAATTTCGCAAGACCAAAAGCACTGATGATATGCTTTTGCATTTGCCAAAATCCGTTCAGTCTTTGATCCATTCGGTCATCAGGACCCATTACACGAAGCAAGAGGGAACGGCTGCATCTTCCGGCAAAAGACCGATGCTGAAACTGGCCATCACAGCGTTGGTCACAGGATTTTTGGTTTCCGTCTTAGAAGCGGTGTGCGTCGTAAAAATCTATCTTCCGACGATCGTTTTTGTTCTAAAGACCACGCATTTAAAGATGAAAGCTCTTATATATCTTTTATTGTACAACCTTTTATTCGTCCTGCCTTTGTTGGTGATATTTGGGTTCGCCTTGGCCGGGACAACGTCAGAACGGTTTGCTGCCTTGCTCAAAGGGAACTTGGGTGCCATAAAGATCTTAATGGCGATCATGTTCTTGTTCCTAGGCGTCTTTCTTCTTTGGCGGGCGTAAAAAACATACTTAAAGAAAGGATCAAAACGTATGGCAAGTTCTTCAAATCCCCTCGAGGAAAACTGGGTCAAATGGGCTGCGTTATTAACCACGGTCTTGGCTGTTTTAACGGCCATCTCTTCCTTAAAAAGCGGCGGCTTCGGCAGCCGTGTGCAAGTTTTAACGGCTCAAGAGAATAACAAGTGGGCATATTTTCAATCCAAGAGCGTCAAGCAGCATATTATGGAAACCAAGAGTGATCTGTTGGAGATTGAACTAAAGAAGTCATCCAATGACGCTGAGCTGTCGAATTTTATTAAAGACAAACTCGCGTCCTGCACTAAAGATATAGCCCGATATGATAAAGAAAAAAAAGAAATTGAGAATGACGCGCTGGCTCTTTCGAAACAAGGGACGTTGGCGGGTCGCCACGGCGGGAATTTAGGGCTTGCGGTCATGTTCTTTCAGATCGCGATCATGATGTCTTCCGTGGGTGCGCTTTTAAAACGCAAATGGCTGTGGATTATCGGCACCGTCTTTGGTCTTATTGCCGCGTGTTATATGCTCAATGGTTTTTATCTATTCTTTTAGTCGCGGGAACTTTTAGCGAACTACGGATGTCTAATCTGTAGAGCGAAACGAATAGATTAAAAGGAGGAGATATGAATAGAAAATCTAATTACAAAAAGGTCGTTGCTATTCTTGGCATTTTGGCGATTCTTTCTCCGCCGGGATTTTCTTATGCCTGGGAGGGCGGCCATCGGGATCATTTTTACCGTTATCATGAGCATCCACGATTTGGGATGAGGATTGACTTGATTTCCAGGGATTATGTCCCGGTCGTAGTCGGTGGGGCCAGCTACTATTATTATGATGGGTTATATTATGTCCCAGGAGGCGCTGGGTATGTTCTTGTTACTCCTCCTGTGGGAGCCATTGTTTCCATGATCCCGCCGGATTACCATTCGGTCATTATCAATGGCGTGACTTATTATACCGATAGCGGCGTTTATTATGTTTATACCCGTTACGGATATCAAGTTGTTCCTCCGCCGGTGGTCGTGGCACGTCCGGTAGAAGTTTTTGCTGAGCCCCGTAATCAGACCAAAGTGGCTGAAGGAGCTTGGCTGGGAGGACTTATGGGCGCCATAATAGGCGGAATAACAGGGTATCAGATGAAGGGGAACCATGCTGCGGGAGCTGCTCTTTTAGGTGGAGTTGCTGGCGCTACCGCCGGCGGCATTATTGGGGCGCAAATCCCTAATGAGGAAGCTTCCAGACCTGTGACAGTAATCCAACCGGCTCCAGCCGTTGTTGCTCCAACACCAGTTGTTACGACTGCGCCTGTTGCGGCCGCACAGCCAGCCCCATCAACACCCCAAGGATCATCCGAGGAATCATTCACTATTAATATTCCCAATAACCAAGGCGGATACACGCCCGTGGTCATTAAGAGGTCCGGTAATGGTTTTATCGGCCCGCAAGGAGAATTTTATTCGTTGTTTCCAAGCGTTGCGCAATTAAAGGTTATGTATGTTAAATAAATTTTAGAGCATTTTTTAAAACAATACGTTAAATGAAAGGATCAAACGGAATGAAGAAAATAATCATTATTATGCTTTTGGGACTTCTAGTCGTGCCAACGGCATGGGCTGCTGATTTAAAGACCCAAACGTCCACAACGAAACCAGCACTACATTCTCATAAGGGCAAAGGCAATCATCAGCATAGACAACATAATCAAATTAAAACAAAGAAAACAAAACAAAAAAAGAATGTTGTTGATCAAGGTGCTGGAGAATAAGGGATCAGCTTTTGAAGATTAATTTTAATGGGCCGGAGGGATGCTTCGGCCCATTAATTATTTTTGTGGCAGGGGATCTTCGAGGATAGTGATTCATATAATGGAACAAATTAATTTCTTTGTAATATCTTCAAGAAAACAAGTTATAATATAAAAAATAAATGAAATTTTTATTTAAATTAGGTTTAATTTTAAAGTAAAGAAACAAAATGAGTTTATCAGAAATATCGATCAAGCGCCCCGTCTTTGCCTGGATGCTAATGGCTGGCCTCATCGTCTTCGGTGGAATTTGTTTTATGCGTATGGGCATCAGCCAGCTTCCTGACGTGGACTATCCTGTTGTTTCGGTCAATATCCGTCTGGAAGGCGCAGCCCCAGAGGTCATCGAGACCTCCGTCGTCGATATCATCGAAAATGCGGTCATGAGTATTCAGAGCATTCGTAGCGTCACATCGCGATCGGAAAATAGCGAAGGGACTGTGACAATTGAATTTGAACTCAACCGTGATATCGATTTAGCCGTCCAGGATGTCCAGGCCAAAATCGCTTCGGTTTTACAGAAATTGCCTAAGGACATCACATCCCCAACTATCCGCAAGTCCAATCCCGAAGATCAGCCGATCATGCTGCTCACCCTTGAGAGCGATACGTATCCTTTAAAAGATTTAATGGCCTATACGAATGACCGTATTAAAGACCAGTTTTCGACGGTAGCAGGCGTTGGTGACATTACTTTAGGCGGTTATCGAGACCCTAATTTGCGCATTTGGGTGGATGAGAAGGCCCTTAGTACTTATGAGCTTTCGGTCAATGATGTTATCAATACTATTCAAAATGAACACATGGAAACTCCGGCAGGCCAGTTAGAGGAGGGGACACGGCAATTAAATGTTCGGACCATGGGTGAGGCTAAGACCATCGAGGAGTTTGGCGATCTCGTTATTAATCAGCGCGGTGGGCAACCGAATTATATTCCGATGCATTTAAATCAAGTCGCATACATTGAAGAAGGTTTGGCTGACGCTTTAAGGATTAGCCGTGCTATGGGGACGCCGTGTGTGGCGCTTAATATTCTCAAACAGCGCGGATCTAACGCTGTTGCGGTGGCTAAAGCGGTACGGGCCAAGATCGTCGAGGTTCAGCAAGGACTCCCTCAGGGGATGAAGTTAAGCGTCAATTTTGATAGCACCCGATATATTGAACAAGCGGTGCACGAGCTTAATTTTACTTTGCTTTTGTCAGCGCTTTTGACTGGACTAGTGTGCTGGATGTTTCTGGGATCTTGGAAATCCACACTTAATGTGCTGTTGGCCATTCCAACGTCGGTTGTCGGAACTTTTATCGTTCTTAATTTTGCGGGGTTCACTTTAAACACTTTTACTTTGCTTGGATTAAGTCTTTCTATTGGGATTGTCGTCGATGATGCCATCATGGTTTTGGAAAATATCGTTCGCCATCAGGAAAAAGGTCGAGGCAGGATTTCAGCAGCTTTAAAGGGATCTAAGGAAATCACCTTTGCGGCCATGGCGGCGACCATATCCGTCGTCGCTATTTTTTTACCGGTTGCGTTTATGAGCGGTGTTATCGGAAAATTTTTCTTTCAGTTCGGCGTGACCATTACGGTCGCCGTCTTATTGTCTCTGTTGGAAGCTTTAACATTGACTCCCATGCGCTGCTCGCAATTCGTTGATATTGGAAAACGCACGACGAGATTTGGCCAAGGAGTCGAATGGTTTATGGATAAGTCAAGAGATCTTTATGCTGGTTCTTTGAAAGCAGCCTTGAATCACCGTGTCCTGGTAATTGTCACCGCGATGATTGTTTTTGCGCTTAGTTTTTCTGCCCTAAAGGCGCTCAATAAAGAATTCATTCCTTCTGAGGACCAAAGTCGGTTTAATGTCCGTCTTAAGACTCCGGTCGGTTCGTCTCTCTCTTATTCCGACGGAAAATTTCGCGAGGTTGAAAAATTTCTATCACAACGTTCGGAGGTCGATCGATACGTTTTGCAGGTAGGAGGAGGTTCTCCAGGAGATTCCAATAGCGGTTCTGTCCTTGTCACGATGAAAGATCCGGGTAAACGAGGGATCGATCTTTCCGTTGGACACGAGCTAAGCCAGCAAGAATTTATGGGCGTCTGCCGTAAACAGTTCAATAAAATTCCCGACGTGCGTGCCGTTATCCAGGACCTTTCTACGCGGGCCTTTACTTCTTCCCGGGGTTTTCCGGTTGAGTTTACCATTCAGGGTCCGGATTGGGACCAACTGGCGGAGTATTCGAGGCAAATGGTCGACGGACTAGATAAGACTGGTCTTGTGACTGATCTTGATACCAATTATGCTCTCGGCCAGCCGGAGCTCCACGTGGTGCCCGACCGCAAGAAGGCGCCTCAGTATGGCGTGAGTGTTGCTAGCATCTCCCAAGTGGTCGAGTCGATGATCGGTGGAGTTTTGGTAGGCACTTATGAAAAAGGTGGCCATCGTTACGACATTCGTCTGAAACTTAAAGAGAGTAAAATAGACCCGCGCACAAAAGTTAACAGTCTTTTTATCCGCAATAATCGCGGCGAGTTGACACCACTTTCTAATCTCGTCACAATGGAAGAGAAAAAATCCATGGTCGAGATTTCACGAAGCAATCGAGAGCGCTCCATTACGGTTTATGCCAACGTTAAGACGGGGCAATCTCAGCAAAAAGCCTTGCTGGCCGTGCAAGATATCGCCAAACATATTTTACCACCGGATTATCATATTGCCTTGACTGGAAGTTCACAGACATTTGCGGAATCTCTTAAGAGCCTTATCTGGGTTTTGTTGCTTGGTATCGTCGTTGCGTATATGGTTTTAGCATCACAGTTTAACAGTTTTATTGATCCCATTTCTGTTTTGATGGCTCTCCCTTTTAGCATTTCCGGTGCGCTGGTGGCGTTATTTCTCGCTCACCGATCTATTAATATCTACAGCGTTATCGGTCTCATCTTATTGATGGGCATTGTTAAGAAAAACTCGATCCTCCTAGTAGATTTTACAAATCAAGTCAGAGAACGAGGAGAAGCTTCTGTCCATAAAGCGCTTTTGACGGCATGTCCAATTCGCCTACGGCCAATTTTGATGACGTCGGTCGCTACCATTGCCGGCGCTGTGCCAGCGGCTTTAGCCATTGGCCCTGGCGCCGAAAGTCGCATCCCGATGGCCATTGCCGTTATTGGAGGCGTGATTTTCTCGACGCTATTAACGCTTTATGTGGTTCCTTGTTTTTACAGCCTCATGTCCCGTTTTGAAGTAAAGGATAGGCACGCCAAACTCTTGGCCGAGGCCTTGGAAGAAAAAGACATTACAAACCATTAAATATTTTCTAATAATATTAAATCATAAGCCCTTGTAGCTAAATAAGCTAGAAGGGCTTATTTTTTTTATTTGCGTCCGGTAGAAAAAAGTCAGAAGAAAGTGGAATGTGCTGGTATGACATTTTGGAAATAAAGGTAAAATGATTAAAAAACATTATTAACCAAGGAGGAATAAGATGCGAAGAGGAATATTGTTTCTGAGTGTTGTTTTATTATTTGCGTTTACCCTGCGACCGGCATTTGCAGAAGGGAAGCAGGAGGCAAGTAAAATCCAGGCAGTAAAGGTTACGGACATCAAAGAGTTTAATGTGGATAAATTCATAAAGAAATCGCCGTTTAACACTGATAAATTTGTATATAACGTATTTTATTTCAATCCTCGTCAAATTCTTCCTTTTCATAAACATCCCGCAAGCGACGAGCTTTTTTATATTGTTGATGGTGTTGGGCAATTTACGGTAGGGAATGAAAGCGTCATTGTTGGTCCGTCATCATCTGTTTATGGACCGGCCAATGTTTTTCATGGACTTGTTAATTCCGGGGATAAGGAGATGATCATCATTTCTATTCAGGCTCCCAAACCCGTTACAAACATTTATGCTGAAAACTCAACCTTGGCGTGCCCTGTCTGCAAGCAAGAGATCATCCTTAAAGAGGGCGTCAAAGAAGGGGATATCTATATCTGTCCACGCTGCGGAGCGAAATTAAAGGTCACAAAAGGAAAAGATGGGAAATGGATAGGAGTTCAGATGTAAAAAATCCGGTTAGCAGCATTTAATAAGAAGATAATAAAAAATATTCAAAAAATCTGGGAAAAATTCTGGGGACACATACCAATTTTAAGGTATCTGTCCCCGTTTTTTTCGTAATTTTGTAAATCTTAAAGGAAAGGGTCTCTTTAATAAACCACACTGAATTATTAAATTTAAAGAAATTTCTTGATTGCGAATAGTGGCTTTGATAAGTTATTGTCATTATTACAGCTATACGGACGGGAATTAATGGATTTCGAACACTCTTTTTCAAAATAAAGAAAGGGGTTAAGTGTATGAAGTTTTATCAGAAGATCAGTTTGTTCCTTTTGTTTATCTTTTTGGCTGTTTGTGCGATCGCTCAAGCGGAGGTTAAATTCACCCCAGGCGTTGATTTAAGAATCCGTCACGAATTCTGGAAAAATATCACGGACGTAGAAAATCAATCTAAGGATAACCGCAATTATTTCCGTACCCGTTATCGCTTCTCAGGCGACCTTCAATTCAGTGACAGCGTCGATATCTACACCCGGTTGACGGATGAATTTAAGGATTACACATATTATCCTAATTCACAAAAAGGACTGAAGTTTGACATTAATGAAACAGTCATTGATAATTTGTATCTAGGCGTCAAGAATTTTGCCGGACTTCCCGTCAATATGCGGTTTGGCCGCCAGGATCTTTTAGGGCAATACACCGACGGATTTTTGATCGCGGACGGTACGCCTTTAGACGGCTCGCGCACCATGTATTTTAACGCCGCACAATTAAGTTTCCATCCGAATGAAACTAACATCGTGGACTTTGTATATATCAATGACCCTAAGGATGACAGTTTCCTGCCTATCATTAACCGTATGGACGGGAACCAAGCATTGAATCAGACGGATGAAATCGGATATCTTTTAGATTGGAAAAACTCTTTTTGGAAAAATTCATCCTTTGAAACGTATTATATTTATAAAACCGAAGATGACGACGGTGGGAAGCTTGCGCAGGCACAGAATAGCAATATCCATACGTTGGGTGTCTTTAACCGGTATGAATTTGATAAGAGTTTGGCGTTACGTACGCAATTCGCCTATCAGACCGGTAGCTATGGCGATTATGAACGGCAAGGTTGGGGTGGATATGTTTTTGCTGATAAAACGTTCGATATGCAGTTCAGCCCTAAATTATGCGCAGGGGTTATTTTACTCTCCGGCGACGATCCTAATACCAACACGAATGAAGGGTGGGATCCGCTTTTTTCGCGTTATCCGTGGATGTCTGAGCTTTATAACCAGAGTTATAATAACGAAACCGGTACGGCGTATTGGACTAACTTAAGGATGTATCGCACGCAATTACAACTTGCCCTGACCAAAAAGGCAAAGCTTACTGCAATGTATAATTATCTGCAGGCCATGGATAACCCGCCGGCTTCGGCTACGATCGCCTTTGGGAGCGGGAAGAACAGAGGACATCTGCCGGGCTTGCGTTTAGATTACGCGTTTAACAAGAATGTTTCGGCTTATGTCATGGGAGAATATCTTATTCCTGGCAATTATTATGATAAGGCATCGGATCCGTCGTTGTTTACACGAGTAGAATTGCTTTTTAAGTTTTAAAAAAGTTTTTATCATAAGCATTTAAATAAAATACCCGACGGACAAAAATCGTCGGGTATTTTATTTCTCCATATTTTATTCAAAAAATTAAGACAAGAAAATCAAGAGCATATTGACGGAATTTTTCTCTTGTATTAAAATACAAAAAATTTTAGACAAGGCATCACAAGGATTGAAATGACAAGGCTAGATTGGGTTATACAGTTAAGTCGTTTTGAAGATACGGATGTCAAAAAAAGCATCAAACAGATTCTAACATCCTTTATCCCGTATTTTGCTTTATTAAGTGCGATGGTCTTTCTGTTAAAGCGCGGGTTTCCTTATTGGTTCGTCCTAGTTTTGGCTTTCCTTGCCAGCCTGTTTTTGGTCAGAATCTTCGTTATTCTCCATGATTGTTCACACAAATCTTATTTAGGCCGGTCCTTAAACGGTTGTTTTATCCTCGGGCATATTTGCGGCATCCTGGCTTTTACATCTCTTTTTGCTTTTAGGCGTTCTCATGTCATACATCACGCCACTTTTTCAAATTTGGAAAAACGGGGAGTCGGAGATATCTGGACTTTGACGGTCGATGAATATCGTTCTTCACCGTTATGGAAAAGATTTGTTTACCGCGTGTTTCGAAATCCATTTTTTCTTTTTTTGATTGCGCCGCCGATCTTGTTTATTATCCTCAATAGGATTCCCAAAAGAATCGATCGCTGGAAAGAGATCTTAAGCATTCTTTTTACCGACGTCATGATCGCGCTGATTCTTTTGGTTGCTCATTGGACGATAGGATTAAAAATGTATGCCGCGATCCAATTGCCGGTCATCTATCTGGCTTCGTGTTTCGGGGTGTGGATTTTTTTCATCCATCATCAATTTGAAGATACTTATTGGGCTGATAATAAGAACTATGATATATTTAAAGCCGCAATGGAGGGATCGTCGTTCTATAAATTACCAAAAGTGTTAGCTTGGTTCACGGGCAATATAGGTTATCATCACGTACACCATTTGAACTTTAGGGTACCTAATTTCAATCTTAAAGATTGTTATGACCAAACACCTGAAGTTCAGCAGGTTAAACCGCTCACGCTGTTGGGTGGCTTTAAGTGTATGCATCTCGCTTTATGGGATGAAAGCACCTCCAGACTGATTAACTTTTCCGCGCTCAAAGGGCGAGAGAGAGGATATTTTAAATCTTCGTAGGGCAGGAATTGCACGAAAAAAGGAAAGGATTTTATCATGTTCGAACATCGCCACCAGCCATTGCTTTCCCGTCAAGATTTCATTAAAAGAATGTTCAAATCCGTTGGTCTTGCGTTTTCTTTGCTTGTTCTTATTTTGCTTATTGGCACGGCGGGATTCCATAACATAGAGCAATTTTCTTTGATCGATGCGTTTTTAAATTCTGTGCTAATTATGACCGGCCTTGGGCTTGTTAATAGCGTTAATACTCCTTATGGAAAGCTGTTCACCTCAGGCTATGCATTATTAAGCGCATTGTTTTTTTATGCCATCTTAGCTATCCTAATCACGCCATTATTCCACAGGCTTCTTCATCGATTTCATTTTGATGTAGATGATAAACGCTTAAAGGAAAGAAACTAATCCGACGGGGTTTTCTCGCTTACCGTAAACAAAATCCATCCCATTTCTTTGCTCTTGCCGTGGTTGCCTTTGTCAAAATAGAGCTTCATAACGTGGTGTGATGTGGTTATTACTTCAAACCAGTGCCTGCGGACATATTGTTCGCCGCTGCCGTGATGGCATGGGCCTGTCGTACGCCAGGTTTTAATGACTTTCTCGACGATAAAATTTTGTTTTCGCCAAAGAAATTCGCGGGGTAAGCCGGGCGTACCGCTGGACATAAAGTTTGTGTCGAAGGACCCAGGAATAGGGTCAATGGGTTCGCTGATAAGTTGGTCGCTCATAGAATTTTGATTTACCTTTCAAAAAGATTTTTTTGTATTATAGGCGAAAAGACCTAAGTGGTATACTGAAAAAAGGAGACGAACATGAGTGCTAATAATTTTTCAGAAAGAGAACCGTGGTCAGGATGGACATATCGGCAGGCCGTATCCCGGCCAACTTCTCCGATCATTCTTTGTGGCATTTGGCTGATGTTTGGGATATTACTAATCGGCTCCATAATTTTGCTTCCAAAATTGTTTCCGCTTGCGTTAATTTGTATCATCATTTCCGTCCTGGCTCTCTACAAAGTCACAATAAACTATAAAAAACATAAAAGAAACCGAAAATAAAAAGGAAGATGGGCGCCATGATAGATCGGGATATCAAAAATAAGATTTTACATTCCCAAAAGATGGAAATCACTGAGCATTTCGTTTATAAAAATTTAGCCGCCATTGCTAAAAAAGAAAAGCATGCGGAGATTTTTAAGAAAATTGCCGAGGATGAGTTAAAGCATTATGAATTTTTCAAAACTTTAACCAATGAAGAACTTGGTCCGGATAGGTTTAAAGTGTTTTGGTATACGACGATCTCTAGAACTTTGGGCTTAAATTTTGGACTAAAGTTAATGGAGGGAGGGGAAGGTTCCGCGCAAGGCGTTTATAAAAGTTTAAAACCTGCATATCCTAATATCGAAAAAATAATTTCAGACGAAGAAAAACATGAGCGAGCGCTCTTAGACATGATTGACGAAGAACGGCTGATGTATATGAGTTCTGTTGTCCTCGGGCTAAATGATGCGCTGGTTGAGTTGACCGCCAGTCTGGCGGGATTTACTCTGGCATTACAGGATTCAAGGCTCATCGGCGTCGTGGGAGCCATTACCGGCATAGCAGCCTCAACATCTATGGCCGCATCCGAATATTTGGCCACCAAACATGAACAAACAGATAAAGATCCCATTAAGGCAAGCCTCTACACCGGTGTGGCTTATGTCGGCACAGTGATTTTATTAGTCGCGCCGTACTTTTTCTTAAAGAATATTTTTGTTTGTTTAGGCTTGGCCATCTTAAACGCCCTTTTCCTGATTCTTATTTTTACATTCTATATCTCCGTCGCTAAAGACCTTTCTTTCAAAAAAAGATTTCTGGAAATGGCAGGCTTAAGTTTAACCATTGCGGTGATCACATTTTTTATCGGCCTGGCCATAAGGAAATTTTTTGGAGTCAGCGCGTAAATCTGCTCGGTTTTTCAAAGTAAAAAAATATTATGAATATAGAAATAGTTGAGAAAACATTACGACAACACGCGGATAAAAAACAAGCTAAGCTTCTCCAGCGTTTTTTTAAGACCGGTCCCGGCCAATACGCCGAAGGCGATATTTTTTTAGGGATAAAAGTTCCCGTAATGAGACGATTGGCCAAAAAGTTTGAAGACCTTCCATTAGAAAGTGTCGTAGAAATCCTTCAGTCTCCCATTCATGAGATGCGGTTCTTAGCGCTGATCATCCTTATTTCGCAATATCATAAGGCAGACGATTTGGGGAAGGAAAAAATTTACCGCCTTTATTTGTCGAACACCAAATTTATCAATAATTGGGACCTCGTCGATGTATCGGCAAAACATATTGTTGGCGGTTTTCTCATGGATAAAGATAAAGTGGTTTTATCGCAATTGGCAAGATCGACGTCTTTGTGGGAGCGAAGAATCGCAATCCTAGCGACATTTTATTTTATCGGACATGATCAGTTTGAGGAGTCGCTTAAGATCGCGCAAATCCTTCTCTTGGACAAACATGATTTGATCCATAAAGCCGTCGGATGGATGTTGCGGGAAGTCGGAAAGAAGGATATCTTCATCGAGGAAAAGTTTTTAAAGAAACATTGTTCAGTGATGCCTAGGACGATGCTGCGATATGCTATCGAACGGTTCCCTGAACCTAAGCGCCAGGCTTATTTGAAAGGTGTCTAAAAGGATTCATTCTTAATGGAAAATAATTTTGCCATAGATTTGAATAAGATTTATTTAAAACGCGGTGAGACCGAGGTTTTTACAGAATTAACCTGGAGAGTTAAGCAAGGCGAGCATTGGTTCGTCATGGGAGATAACGGCTGCGGAAAGACGAGTCTGCTTGAAATTATCATGGGTTATCTTTGGCCGCAGAAAGGAACCGTCCGCGTCTTAGGCGAGCAATTGGGACAGACGTTTATCCCGGAGCTGCGTAAACGGATCGGATATGTTTCGCCCTGGATCTTTAAGCGTATGGGTCATAAAGTCCCTGTTGAGAAAGTGGTCGCTTCCGGAACGGATGGCTCCGTCGGATATTGGGGGGACATTCCAGAAAACTTGATCAAAAAGGTCGAAGAAAAACTAGATTTTTTCCATTGCGCTTCACTAGCAAAACGGCCTTTTGGCATGCTATCGTCCGGGCAGCAATTTAAAGTCATCCTGGCCCGCGCGCTTATTAATGATCCGGAATTATTCTTGTTGGATGAACCTTTTTCTCAGCTTGATATTGGCGCCCGCATGCAGGCGTATGACCTCATTGAAAAATGGGCTGACTTAGGACATTCGCCCAGCATTATTCTTGTGACGCATCATATCGACGATATTTCGAGCTCTTACAAAAACGGACTTCTTTTAAAAGATAGAAAAACTTATTTAACAGGGGTCAAGGAAGAAATTTTGACCAATAAAGTTTTTAAGGATATTTTTGACCTTAAACGGGATATTTTTTGATCTAAAGGAGACAAAAAGATGGGTAAGAAAAATTATTTATTAGAAAAGATCGTCGACATTATTGCTTCAAACAAAAAAGGTCGGATCTTGGATCTAGGCTGCGGCGATGGAAAAACTGGTAAAAGGTTGTTAGATTTAGGTTTTGAGGTCGAGGCGTGCGATATGGATCAGAACAGATTTGAATTCCATAACGAGATCCGTTTTACCTCGGGGAATTTGGCTGAGCGGCTACCGTATCAAGATAATTCATTCGATTATGTGCTCTTTATGGAAGTGATCGAACATCTTTATAACCCACAGTTTGTCATTTCCGAAATAAGCCGTATCTTGCGTCCAGGGGGGAGAATTGTTTTATCAACGCCCAATATCCTCAACGTTGGGTCGAGAGCGCGCTTTTTTATTGAAGGGAATTTTGATTTTTTCCGGGAACCAACCTTAGATTACTCTCGATGCTTTCCGTTAGCCATTCAAAATATGCACGTTATCCCTTGGCGATATCAGGAGCTTGAATATCTGCTGGCTCAGAACAATTTAGAAGTGATCCGTTTTTCTGTCGATAAGAGGAAAGAAAATTTCTACTTGTTATTTTATTTATTATTTCCGTTAATGTTTTTTCAGGCAAGAATAAAAGAATTGCGGGCTCAGAAAACAGGCGGTGTTGATTTTCGGAGAATGAATAAAATAATCTTTTCCAAAGACATGCTGCTCGGAAAACACTTGATTGTTGAAGGCATTAAAAAGGCGAACCGGATCGGTTAAAATTGTTTTGAATAATCAGGAGAATGTCTTGCGGAGACTATCGTTTTGGATAAAATAATTTCATGCATGCGTTAACTTTACTAATTACGAGCCTTTTGGTTTTTGCGTTAGCTTACCGCTTTTACGCGAAATTTATCATCACCAAAGTCCTCGTTTTTGATGAGCAAAGAACCACGCCCGCCCATACTTTAAAAGACGGAAGGGACTATCATCCGACGAATAAGTTCGTGCTGTTTGGCCACCATTTTGCCGCCATCTCCGGAGCCGGGCCATTGGTCGGGCCGGTCTTGGCGGCACAATTTGGTTTTCTCCCCGGATTCTTGTGGATCCTGATCGGTGCAGTCTTAGGCGGTGCCGTGCATGACATGGTTATTTTGTTTGCGTCGGTAAGGACCAAGGGGTTATCCTTAACGCGGCTTGCCCGAAAAAATATCAGCCCTGCCGCTGGAGTCATTACAGGGATCGCGGTTCTGTTTATTATTATCACGGCGCTGGCTGGCTTAGCTCTCGTCGTGGTTTATGCCTTAAGCGAAAGCGCGTGGGCGACGTTCACTATTGCACTAACGGTTCCTGCCGCGTTTCTGGTCGCATTTTATATGTATAAACTCCGTCCTGGAAAGATCGTAGAAGCGTCTTTGATCGGTGTGGCAATTGTTGTGGCCGGCGTTGTTTTGGGCGAACCGATTTCCAAATCAAGTTTTGGCCATTTATTTCTTTTTTCAAAGCCGAAGCTTTCTATAATTCTTCCCATGTATGGCTTTATCGCCTCAGTGTTGCCGGTATGGCTTTTATTATGCCCGAGAGATTATTTAAGTTCCTATATGAAAATCGGGACCATCGGTTTTTTGGCGCTCGGCATATTTTGGGTCAATCCGCACCTTCAAATGCCGGCGGTGACCCAATTTATAAACGGAGGAGGGCCGATTATTCCAGGGAAAGTCTGGCCGTTTGTCTGTATCACGATCGCCTGCGGGGCGATCAGCGGATTTCACAGTTTGATCAGTTCCGGCACGACGCCTAAGATGATCAACAGTGAAGCGGATATCCGCATGATCGGGTTTGGCGCCATGCTCGTCGAGGCTTTTGTTTCCGTTATGGCACTCATTGCGGCGACGGTGCTTTTGCCCGGCGATTACTTTGCCATTAACGTACCGGTGGCCGTATTTGCAAAATTAGGATTAAATCCTGTGCATTTAGGCGAGATAGAAAAAATGACCGGAGAAGTTTTGGCCGGACGGACCGGGGGCGCAGTATCGCTCGCTGCCGGGATGTCAGTTATTCTCTCCTCGATTCCCGGAATGAAGGCGCTCATGGGATACTGGTATCACTTCGCTATTATGTTCGAAGCTCTTTTTATTCTGACGACGATCGACACGGGAACGCGTGTTGCACGTTACATTTTTGAAGAGCTGATTAAACTTGTTAAACCCAGAGCCCGTCCTAACAAATCCCTTTTTGGCATCATGCTCAGCGGAGGCATCATAAGCCTTTTGTGGGGATATTTGGTTTATAACGGTGATATCTCGACGATATGGCCGATGTTTGGCGTGGCGAATCAGCTTTTAGCAACGCTGGCTTTGTTGGTGGGAACAGTCTATATCCTTAAACGAACAAAGAAAAAGGTGTACTGCTTGATCACTTTTCTGCCGGCTCTTTTTATGTTTGTCACAACGGTTTATGCTGGAATACTCAATATTACCGACAACTACCTTCCTAAACACACTTTCCAGGGAAACCTTAATGCCGCGCTTTGTGCGGTCATGATCATCCTCATCGGAGTTGTTCTCGTGGAATCGTTAAAGAAAATGTATTTCTTGCGCAAGCAATAGCATTTTAATCCCATCTAGCGTACTTTGCCGACGGAAGAAGCGTCTCTTTTATAAAGACGTATCACGGCGACCGTAGCTTTTTTGTTGTAATCAATACAGAACAAAGATGAAGAATATGTTTAGGAAAGATATTTGATTGGTTATCGGTTTGTTATTCATGGCCAGCCATTATTTTAGTAAAATTATGCCAGATTTTCTTTTTTTATGATTGATTTTTCAAATAAAATTCAGCGGGATATTCTTCGGGATATCTGCTAGACAAAGGAAATGTTTTGGTTTACCATGTAAATATTCTGTTATTTTTAAAAAAGGTGCTTAAATCCAGACGCTGATATGAAAAATATTTTGATTACAGGGGGCTGTGGGTTCATTGGTTCTAACCTGGCCGTTTATTTTGCGGATCAAGGTTATACAGTGACGGCCTTGGATAATTTAAGCCGTCGAGGTTCCGAGCTTTTAAGAGACCGCGTCGAGGCTCGCGGCATTAAGTTTGTTTTAGGTGATGTCCGCCGTTCTCAAGATTTAAATTCCCTTAAGGAAAATTTTGATCTAATGGTCGAATGCAGCGCCGAGCCATCTGTTCTGGTCGGGACAAATGGACAGGACGCCCGATATCTTCTAGATGTCAACCTTCAAGGCGCGATCAACTGTTTTGAATGGGCTCGTGAGCGGCGTGTTCCAGTGATTTTTCTATCGACCTCTCGAGTTTATCCCTATGACCAGTTGAATGCTTGTCAGTATAAAGAAACCTCGACGCGTTTTGAGTTTGTTGATGGCTGCGCGGGCGTCTCAGCAAAAGGAGTATCGTTGGACATGCCTTTAAAAGGCGTGAGATCGCTTTATGGCACAAGCAAATTATGCGCTGAGCTAATTTTACAAGAATATGCAGCGCTCTATGATCTCCCGTCGATTATTAACCGCTCTGGGGTTATTGCCGGGCCTTGGCAATTGGGCAAAGTTGACCAGGGCGTTTTTACGTTTTGGCTGGCAAGTCATTATTTCAAAAAGCCTTTGGAATATATCGGATTCGGTGGTGAAGGTAAGCAGGTACGCGACCTTTTACATGTTGAGGATTTAAATGAACTGATCTTTAAACAGGCGCAATGTCTTATCGTTGATAATCCCAAATATCGAGGAGATATTTTTAATGTGGGCGGCTCGTGCCATTCGAACTTATCTCTTCAAGAGGCGACAGCCCTTTGCTCGGAATTGACGGGGAATAAACTAGCAATAGGAAAAAATCTAAAAACTCGTCCAGCAGATGTGATTTGGTATATAACAGATAACGGCAATACCGGTGAGATTTTTGATTGGATTCCTAAACGGTCCGCGAAAAAAATCTTGGAAGACACCTTCGGATGGCTCAAAGAAGATGAAGCAGATTTTAAAAAAATCTTTAGGTGAGGAAAGAGCAAATGAAGATTGCAATAATCACTGGTTCAGCGGGGCTTATCGGTTCTGAGGCGGTCCGATTTTTTTATGATAAGGGCTTTCAGGTCGTTGGGATTGATAATGACATGCGCCAATATTTCTTTGGTGCGGATGGCTCGACTAGGCAAAACTTAGCAGCGCTTAAAACCCAATGCCCCAATTTCATTAATTACGACGTGGACATCCGGGATTTTAAGGCCGTGTCGCGTGTTTTCTCGGAATATAACAAAGATGTCTCCCTGATCATTCATTGCGCGGCCCAACCCAGCCACGACTGGGCAGCGCGGGAACCGTTCACGGATTTTGGAGTCAATGCGACGGGAACGCTCAACCTTCTGGAATCTGCCCGTCAACACTGTCCGGATGCTGTTTTCATTTTTACGTCAACGAATAAAGTCTATGGTGATACGCCCAACCGGCTTCCTTTGGTCGAGCTTAAGACGCGTTGGGAGCTTGATCCGTCACACTGTTACTATGCTAACGGCATCGACGAGTCTCTGTCTATTGATCATTCTACGCATTCTCTTTTTGGCGCATCGAAACTCGCGGCAGACATTCTGGTCCAGGAATACGGACGATATTTTAAAATGAAGACCGGTGTTTTCCGCGGCGGATGCTTGACCGGACCTCGTCATGCGGGCGTCGAGCTGCATGGATTTTTGGCCTATTTGATGAAATGCGCGGTGACTGGGCAAGAGTATCAGATCCTTGGCTATAAAGGTAAACAGGTGCGGGATAATATCCACAGTTTTGATTTAGTAAGCGCATTTTATCATTTTTTTAAAAATCCCCACGTCGGAGAAGTTTACAATATCGGAGGGAGCCGTTTCAGTAATTGTTCGCTCCTGGAAGCTATTGGGATGTGCGAGAATATTGTTGGGAAAAAAATGCATACGCATTATGTCGAAGCCAATCGCGTCGGCGATCACATATGGTGGATCAGCGATGTATCCAAATTTCAATCGCATTATCCGAATTGGAAATTAACGAAGAACGTTGAGAATATATTAACCGAAATTTACAATTACAACCGGGAGCGTTGGCTTAAAGAATCCCGTTCCGTTTAAAAAAATGCCCAAGGATATTTTTTTTTCTATAGTTATTCCAGCACATAATGAAGAGGGATGTCTTGCCTTGACCTGTGAGGCGATCGTTGAACGCTTCGCGCGGGAAGAGGTTTTAGATTATGAAATCCTTGTCGTGAATGACAATAGTACGGACTCCACAGAAAAAGTTCTGCAATCCTTATGCACAAAACACCCGATGATGCGTTACGTCAACAATACTTTGCCGAGCGGTTTTGGTTTTGCCGTCCGTAAAGGGCTTGAAGAATTTAAAGGCGAAGCCGTTGCGATCGCCATGGCTGACCTTTCTGATTCGCCGGAGGATATCCTTACTTATTACAAAGAACTTAAGAATGGCGCTGAATGCGTTTTTGGCTCCCGTTTTATCAAAGGAGCTAAAGTTTCCAGTTATCCAACGCATAAATATATCCTCAACCGTATGGCTAATTGGTTTATCAAGATTTTCTTTGGTCTTGATCACAATGATATAACTAACGCTTTTAAAGCTTATCGACGGGAAGTTGTGTTAGGAGTTCAGCCGCTTTTGTCCCACCATTTTAATTTAACCGTTGAGATCCCTTTAAAAGCCATTGTTCGGGGGTATCGGTATGTAAAGGTCCCGATTTCTTGGACAAACCGAAAGACCGGAATGTCAAAGCTTAAGATTGAAGAAATGGGTAGCCGGTATCTTTTTATTGTCCTTTATGTCTGGCTTGAACGTTCCTTTTCCAAAGGCGATTATAAGCGCAAGCGATAAATCTTTCGTTATAAATATGAAAATGCCCCTAAAATGTAGGGGTTTTTTTATGAAAAAAAAGGAGAAAAAAGTCAAAAATAAGTGCCTTTATGTACTATTTATTTTTTTAATGTCTTGTTATTATAATAATATTATGATTATAAACTTAAATTAGTTAGTCGTTTCCTCCTTAAAAATGATAGTTAAAATATATTAAGTTCTTATTGTTTTCATAATACATCTTCATTAAAATATAAAAGTATATTGAAACTATCTTGCCATCTAAATTGATCAGGTTTTCATGTTTAGTATGCAAAGGGGAGGAATTTTTGAGGCTGTCATTTAAACTTTACTTCGTCTTAGTTCTGTCCTTGGGTTTAAGTTTAAGCGCTATATCTTTGCGCGCTGATGAAGAAATTGTTTCCTTAAAACCATCAGAAAAAATCTCCCTTGATTATAACGATGTTAGCTTGATCTCCGTTCTTAAATCCATCGCGTATTCTTACAACTTCAATATTGTTATTACCAAAAACGTCATTGGAAAAGTGTCTGCCCAATTAAAGGACGTTTCTCTCGATGAAGCGTTGCATGCAATCCTGAGCGTTAATGGTTATGCTTTTACTCGGAAAGGAAACATTGTTTATATTATGCCCAAATCCGAGGTGGAACAAGTTTCGGAATCGGTGGCGCTCAGTTATCTTCCTGCTAAAGAAGCGAAACAGCTTTTAAGTAAATCCATCTCAAGCAAAGGGGACATTGAGGTTAATGAGTCGACGAATAGTCTGGTTATCAAAGATTTCCCTCAAAACATTGAAAGAGTCCGGAAGTTGATTGCGGATATCGATACCGCGCCGATTCAGGTTCTCATTGAAGCGAGGATCGTCGACATTGATACGAAAGAATTTGAGAACATCGGAACATCTTTGAAAGTTCATTATAATCCTATTAGCGGACATCTCGGGTCTCTAAATGCTACGGTCAATGCTCTTGGTATTGCTCCTACCGATACGACGGGAACAGGACAATTTAGTTTATCTCCCAAGTGGAGAAGTTTTTCTACAGACCTTGTCATTGACGCATTGGTCCAGGAAAATAAAGCTCGTATTTTGGCGTCTCCATCGATTGCAACGTTAAATGGCCAGGAGGCGCGCATTATCATCGGTCAAAGATATCCTTATACTCAATCAACTTCTGTAACGGGATCCACTTCGACATCAAGCACTCAATTTGTGGACGTGGGGACCAGTCTTAGGGTCATCCCCATGGTTTCCCCCGATGGGTGGATTACGATGAAAGTGCATCCGGAAGTTTCTTCAGTCGTAGACGTCACCAGCGCTGGCCCTCAGATTGACACGCGAGAGGCCGATGCCATGATCCGCGTTAAGGACAATGAAACGATTGTTATCGGCGGACTAATTAAAAAAGAAGATACACGCGAAAAAAATGGTGTGCCTGTTTTAAGGTCCATCCCTATTTTAGGGTGGTTATTTCGGCAGCATAGTTCAACCGTTAATAACACGGAACTAACCGTTTTTATTACTCCGCATATTATTCGCTCGCCGAAGGAATTGCCCGTCAAATCAAGTGAGCCGAGGGAAGTTTATGTGGACCCAAAGAGTTTTGGCAAAGATACGGATTTACTTTCGGGACTCTTAAAGTATACCGAAGATTTGGAAAAAGACCTGGCTGAGAACCCTTCCGACGATCTCTATCGTAATGCGCAATTGATCAAAACGTATAAAATGATCTTTGAAGAGTTCCCTTTGTCAGGAAAAAGCGATTTTTGTTTGTATAAAATTTGTGAGATCTATGTAAAAAAATTTGGCAAATGCGATGCCGCTCAAGCGTCTTTGACAAAACTAAAAAACATGTTCGAAGATAGCCCGTATATCGAAGTGGCAGAAGAGCTCGTTAATACCTGCTTGGATGAAGAGAACTTTGCAAATGATGTCTCTTTAGATCCATCAGAAGCAGTCAGCCATGTAAAGAAGAACAACGATGACAGAAAATCTAATTAAACAAAAGATTCTTGTGGTTGATGATGATTTGGGAACAGTAACCCTATTAGCATCGCGCCTGGAGGCTGCTGGTTATATTGTTTTGAAAGGTTACAATGGCCAAGAAGCTCTGGCCGTTGTTAAACAAGAGGCTCCAGATTTGATTATCTTAGACCGCATGATGCCTAAGATGGACGGTCTTAAAACTTGCGCGCTCTTAAAATCGGACACGCGTTTTTTAAAGACCCCTGTTATTATGCTGACCGCAAGCGCGGAAAAGTCTGACCAGGACCTTAGCATAGAAGTTGGAGCGGATGCTTTTATCAATAAACCAGTGAATATACCGGAATTGATCCATAAGATTCAAGAACTGATTTCGCGGAAATAGTTTTAACAATAAATAATGGCAGGAAACATATGAGTAATTATTCTAAAAAATCTATTGGTGAACTTCTTTTGGAAAAAGGGATCCTGTCTCAGCGTGAGTGGGATCAGGCCCAATATGAGGAGCGTAATAGCGGAGAGAGTTTGTTTAAAATTCTCCCGCGGCTGGGGTTTATAAGCCAGGAACAGATGGTTAATTTTATTGCTGAACAAACAAGTATTCCACGAATAGAATTAGATAACCAAATCATCGATCCGAAAGTCATTGCTTTAATCCCGGAAGAGTTAGCACGAAAACATTTAGTCATTCCGGTGTTAAAGATCGCCAATAGTTTGACCTGTGCCATGGTCGACGTATTCAATATTTATGTGCTTGATGAACTGGCGCTAAAGACAGGCTTGACGATTGAACCTGCGATTGCGACAGAAGAGGAAATTAAAAGGGCCATTGATAAATTTTACATGGTTAAAGGAAGCATGCAGGACGCTATTAATACGCTTGACGACCAGAAGACTGATGAACCTGCTTTGGAGGACATGGATGTCATCCATTTAGAAGGCAGCCAGGAGGATGCCCCACCTGTTGTCAAATTTGTTAATTTGATGATTATAAAAGCCGTGTCCGAAGGGGCATCGGACATTCATGTGGAGCCGGAAGAAAATTCGCTCAGCATCCGTTTTCGTATCGACGGAATTTTGCATGTGCAACCACAGCCGCCCAAACAATTCCGAGCCGAGATTATTTCACGCATTAAAATTCTTTCTCATTTGGATATTGCGGAACATCGTCGGCCTCAAGACGGGCGCATTCAGATGCAAATCGACAGCCGGCGAATTGATATTCGCGTTTCATTTATTCCGACGGTGTATGGAGAAAACGTGGTCTTAAGACTTTTAGACACCAGTAATATTCTTTTAGGGCTTGATCAGATTGGCCTCCAAAAAGAAAATCTTAATAAATTCCGCAGCCTTTTACAAAGGCCGAACGGTATCATTTTGGTTACAGGTCCGACGGGAAGCGGAAAAACGACCACATTATATTCTTCGCTAAGCACTATTAATTCTCCGGATAAATCCATTGTGACCATTGAAGATCCCGTGGAATACCGCCTGCCTGGTGTTCGTCAGACCCAAGTTGAGCCGAAGGTAGATTTGACGTTTGCTCGAGGGCTTCGAGCCATTTTAAGACAGGACCCGGATATTATTATGGTTGGTGAAATTCGCGACCCAGAAACAGCGCAAATCGCTATTCAAGCAGCGTTGACAGGACACTTGGTCTTGGCAACGCTTCACACCAACAATGCCGCAGGAGCTGTCACGCGTCTTTTAGATATTGGCGTGGAGCCGTTTTTATTGTCTTCATCAATTATTGGCGTCATGGCTCAGCGCTTGGTTCGCTTGGTTTGCAAAAATTGTGGTGGACGTGGATGTAAAAGTTGTTCTATGACAGGTTACAAAGGCCGGACAGGAATTTATGAGCTTTTGGTTTTTGATGAAAAGATCCGTGCGTTGATTTTACGTAAAGCTTCTGCCGATGAAATTAATCGTGCAGGGCTAGCGGACGGTATGCAGAGTTTAAGGGATAACGGGTTGGATAAAGCGTCCCAGGGGCTTACGACTAAAGAAGAAGTGTTTCGCGTAACCCAGGAATAGATGAAAGAGAATATTTAAATGGCAATTTATTCTTATAAAGCCAGAAATAATTCCGGAGAGCTGATTACGGGAAAATTGGAATCCTCATCAGAGGCTGAAGCGATCAATCAGTTGCATCAGATGCAGTATATTCCCATCAAGATCAGCGAGGAAACATCCGTAAGCGCTAAAGAAGCGCCTCAGCCCGGAGTTAAAATGAGCCAAGCCGGACGAGTGAAAGTCAGCGATTTGATGTTTTTCTGTATCAATCTTTCGAGCATGGTTAGCGCGGGGCTTCCTTTAATGGGCGCTCTTAATGTTACGGCGGACCAATTGGTTAATCCCTATTTTTCTGAGGTTATTCGCAAGGTCGCTCAATCTGTTTCACAAGGGGTTACGTTTTCCGACTCTTTGGAAAAATTTCCGACGATATTTTCAAAATTTTTTGTGAATATGGTTCGCGTTGGAGAAATGTCCGGGACCATGGACAATTCTTTGAAAACATTGGCGGTCTATATGGAGGGGCAGGAAAATTTAAGGCAAAAGGTCATTGGCGCACTGATTTATCCGGCCATATTAATAACTGCTGGTATAGGCGTCATTCTTCTTATTTTGACTTTTGTCATGCCTAAATTTGTCCAGATTTTTACAAGATCCGGCGTACCACTTCCATTGCCGACGAGAATTTTGTATGATTTAAGCGTGCTGATTCAGCAGCGCTGGATTCTGTTTCTCTTTTGTTTGGGGGCGTTCATCGCCGCTATTAAAATAGGATTACAGACAAAATCTGGTAAGGATCTTTGGCAGCGTTTTTTGTTGAAGACCCCGTTATTTGGTCCAGTAACAAATAATATTCTTATTGCGCGTTTTACTCGGACATTAGGTTCTTTGTTAAATTCAGGTGTGCCGTTATTACAGTCATTGGATATTTTAAAAGGGATCATTGATAATTGTGTTTTTTCTAATATCATCCAGGAAGTTCGGGTTAGCGTGGAGAAAGGAGAGGGGGTTCATAAACCGCTGATAAAACATAAAGAATTCCCTAAAGATGTGGTCTATATGATTTCCGTCGGAGAAAGCGCCGGTAAAATGGGGCAGATGCTCAATAAGGCGGCTGATTTTTATGAAAACAAAGTGGATTATTCGATTAAAGGCTTAGTCGTGTTCATTGAACCGGTTTTTATTTCTTTTTTAGGAGTGTGCGTTGGCGGCATCATGGCCAGCGTTCTTTTACCGATGTTTGATATGATCAAAACAATTAGACACTAACCGTAATAATACAAAAAGGAGCTAACAAATGGACAAAAAAAGAAATCAACGTATTAACAAAGAAAGGAGTCAAGAAATGAACAAAAAAGGTTTTACACTTCTGGAAATCCTGGTGGTGATTTCCGTCATAGCAATCCTCATAGGAATTGCTGTGCCCCGTCTAAAAGGTATGCAGGATGAAGCTAATTCCACCAAAGCCAAAAGTGAGTTAAAGACCCTTCAAACCGCTATTGAGTCGTATTATATTCATAAAAGTCCGCATGCTTACCCAGGCACCTCTGATACCATATTTGTTGATTCTTTGCAATCAGCAACTCCACAGATCATTGGGACAGTAGCTCTATTTGATCCTTTTGCGGCTACGGGAACCGAATATAATTATGTGCGGTTCGGAGATAATGATCAGTACTATGTTATATATTCCGTTGGAGTTAATGGAAACGGTACAGTTACACCTGTTGATGCTACAGGCGCAGCTGCTCCTTCCAGTGGCGCTATATGCGTAACCAATGGAAGTGGGTGTTAAGGAAAGGTTTTTTATGGGAAAGGGGCCAGGGGTTCATGGCGACGGATTCACATTATTAGAATTACTGTTAACCGTTGCTTTGTTGGTCGTAGGAGTTGTATCTGTGGTAAGTGCATTGTCTGCAGGTGTAACCACCGACCAAAGCGTGGAAGGACAAGCAATTGCGTTGACCTTGGCCCAGGAAGAAATGGAAACTCTTAAAGACTCGAGTTGGGCATCTGTTTCTGCGGCAGGACAAAGTCAAGTTTCTGGTTTTCCGGATTACAATCAAGAGATTCTTGTTTCCGGTGATGATCCCAAAGAAGTGACCGTTAATGTTTATTGGGCATTTAAAGGAGTTCAGCAGAAGGTCAGTTTAGTCACGCTTTTGACCAACCCGTCTCCGTAATAAATGTCTAAGAAAATAAGGATATTTTCTTCCAATCATAAAAAAACCGAAATTTCCTTGAAAGCCAATGAAGAAGACTGGATTTACGATTGTTGAGCTGATCATCGCCGTAGGATTAATGGCGATTTTGACAGTCACGCTGATATTTGTTTATTTGGCGTGTTTTAGGGTCTGGGATTCAGGCCAGAATCGTTCCTCGCTGAGGACAAAATTGTCGCAGGCCATGGAATTGATGTCTGAAGATTTACGGCAGGCGAATACAATAGATTCCTTAACAGACAACAGCGTATCCTTTTTTGGCGAGAATTCCGTTCAATATAATTTTTATTTGTATAATGCAACGGATTCCGAGGAAGAAGGTTCTTACGACCTGTTGAGAAGTTTAGCGAGTGAACCTGCCGGCGATGGAGCAGTGATGGCGACCGGAATACAGTCAACGGGAACCCCAGCATTTAGTCGAAATAACGGTTTAATAACGATTGATTTGACTTCAACGAATTCCGGAGAAACAGTCCATATGCGGACTAAGGTTAAGCTCAGAAATATTTCTTCCCAATGAAAATGTTTATGCGTCCAGGCATTAACAAGAAGCGCGGCAGTATCCTGCTGATAACTTTGATATTGATGATCACTTTGACTGTTTTTGTCACAAGCTTTTTATCAGGCGTTCTTTATGATAACAGGACCGTTGACAATCAAACCACGAACAGCAAAGCTCTATATTTGGCGGAAGCAGGTTTGAATAAGGCTATGTGGTATTTGCTTCATACCGCGCCCAATGGAACTACTAATGGTTCCTGGCGAACAACCGCTTACCCGGCGGCATCCGGCGCTGGAGCTACAGATCCTAAAAAAGAATCTTTTGCTGACGGAACTTATACGATGTGGGTTCAGGATTATGGAGATGGTTCGATTTTAATTACGGCGAGTGGGACTTATAATAATTTTACAAAGACGATTCATCAGCGAGTTAATCTTTCTTCTGCAAGTGGCGAGTTAGTAGGCTGGTGGAAATTTGATGAAGGGGAAGACGAAACAGCAACGGATTCAAGCGGGAATAGTTATGACGGCACATTTGTTCACAGCCCCCAATGGATTTCCGGAAGAATTAAAAATGCGCTTAGCTTTAATGGGAGCAATTCTTATGTCAATTTACCAAACGCGCCGAATGTTAGTAATTCTTCGCTTACGATCACGGCTTGGGCGCAGCGTAACGGACGGGGAAGCGGCCCTGATGATATCATTTTTTGTCAGGGAGAAAACAACCATAATAAGATGATCAGTTTTGGTTTTTATGGTGATACTTTTGGTGTTAACTGTAGTTGGGATGATTTACATAGTACTACTTCCTACCCGGATACTGATTGGCATCTTTGGGCTCTTACTTGGGATGCAAACAACAATCAACGGCGCATTTACCGGGATGGAGTTATTGTAGCTAATGATGTGGCAGATGGAAATTATCAAGGTCAAGGCAATACTTATATCGGGGCTAGATTGGATAATGGGAGCTATTTTAATGGAGCTATTGATGACGTCCGTGTTTATAACACGGCCTTATCCACCGCACAAATTAAAGGGATTTACCTGGATGGAGACCCGAACTTAGTCGCGCATTGGACATTTGACGACGGGACTGCTACGGATTCCATGGGCAATTATGATGGAACACTGAACAACGGCCCGACAAAGGTTTCCGGAAAAGTTGGCAGCGGGGCTTTAAGTTTTACTAGCTCAAATCAAAACGTATCTATCCCTACAGATATAATAGCTTTAAACAATGCCTCTAAATTTAGTATTACAGGATGGGCAAATATAAAAGGTGATTGGGGAAACGGCGGGAACGCAATTTTCGGAAAACTTAGCGATTATTGGCATGATATAGATTTAATGGTAAGCAGTAACCATGATTGGTTCATGCAAGTAGATAATAGCGCTGATCACGACAGCACGGGATTTGTTAATAATTCGAGTTTAGATAATCAATGGGCTTTTGTTTCAGGAGTCTTTGATGGCACAAAAGATGGAGATGACAATCGCTTAAAATTGTATTTAAATGGTGCACCGCAATCATTATCTTTTAACAATACGCCTTTTCCAGCGACAAGTCCAAATATTCCTGGCGCTCCACAAGCAATAGGATCATATGCTGGGAGCGGTTGGAATTTTAACGGATATCTAGATGATATTCGTATTTACAGTAAGCCATTATCCGACGATGAAGTTACAAGTCTTTACAGTCTTGGAAACATTGGCGGTAGCGGCAACCGCAAGTTGACCGTAGTGCCCCAATCTTGGGCGGAATGTGGGACAGCATCTTTTGTTTGTCCATAATATATTAGAGTAATTAAAATGGATAAAAATAATATAAAAACAACATTAGACGAGAAAAAGGCGGCAGGTCCTGATTTTTCTAAACTTCAGGAGGCTTTGTCTAAAGGGAAAACTGTTATCGGTATTGATATCGGTGTAAGCTCTATTGGCGTGGTCCAAACGGCGAATTATCAAGGTAAACCAACGATTATAAAAACTGCGATTGAGAGTATTAATTCTGCCAATGAGAAAGAACACGAAAAGGCAACTCTTGCCGCGCTAAAACGTGTTTTAGCTTATTTTAACACAAAGAAATCCGATGTTGTTTGTGTTATCCCCAGTTTCCAGACGCAGATTGAACATATGATCATGCCTGTCATTCCGCCAAAAGAAATTTCTGATGCCGTTTATTTGGAGATCAGCCATTCTCCACATTTTGCCAAAGAAAAGCCCATTGTGGATTTTCAAATTATGGGACGCATTATTGATAAGGGTTTGGAAAAAATAAGTGTGATTGTGGCGGCAACATCGAAAACCGTCGTTGACAAGCTTTTGGCAAAATTTATACCTCAAAAAGCCAAACTTTTAACCGGCCTAGAGAAAAAATCCTTCGAAGAATCCCCTGTAGGAGTAGAAGTTACGGCTATTATTCCCGTATCGATTGCCATGGAGAATATCATTAAGAAATCAAAACTAAACGCAGAGGAAGAGGAGATCATCGCAGTTATTGAAATTGGAGCTAGTTCTACAGAGTTAAATATTTTTCGCAATTCTCAACTGGAATTCTCCCGTCTAATTCCTGTTTCGGGTTTTGATTTAACAAAGGTCTTAACGAATGCATTATTTACGGAGACTGGAAAGGTTGAAATGACCCTTGAGGAAGCCGAACGCGTAAAAAGAGAATACGGCATTCCTTCTGCTGGAGACAATTTTCTTATTAACAAAAAAATATCTTCCAATCAAATTCTTTCATTACTGCGTCCTCGGTTAGAACAACTTGTGGCGGAAATTTCGAGAACATTTGACTATTATCACCAGAAAAGACCTGTGGGCAAAATTGAGCGGCTCATTATGTTTGGCGGAGGAGCTAAGCTTAAAGGATTAGCCGGTTTTCTCAATGCAGAACTTGGATTACCGGTTCATCTGGGGAATCCTTTGCAAGATGTAGACCTTCTTTTTAAAGATGTGGTGGCTCATGAGGAGGACGCACAAAGGTTGGTCTTGGCTATAGGCGCTTCCTTAGATAATTCAAAAGGCATTAATCTTTTGCCTGTTCATTTAAAAGAGAAGAAGAAAATATTAATTCAAAGGATGTCTATTATATCAACAGCAGCTATCATCGTAGGGATTCTGGTTTTTATGTTCTTTGGATTGCTGACAAAAATGATGTTAGTCCGCGAACAATTGAAGATTGCTCAAAGTGACTTTCCTGAGTTGGCCCCACGTATTGATAAATTAAGAAATACTCTGTTAACTCAGCGGCTTGTCCGTAACCGTCCGGATGTAGGCATTTTATTTGAACAGTTGAGCAATTTGCCGGAAAATATTTATTTGACAGACTTAAGCGTAACCTCCGGCAGAGTGCAGATCACGGGATTTGTTATGGGGGAAAGCCACGAAGTCCAGGGAATTCCCGCTCAACTTGGCATAGATTTACAAAAGAAAGGATTCCTGGTGTCTTCGAATCCTTTGTGGACAAAACGAATGCAAAAAAGAAATGCGACAGAATTTAAAATAGAAGGCTGCTTAAGCCCGACGGGATGCTACTGATGAATATAAAGGACAAAAAACAAAGAACGCTTTTTATGTCTATCGCCGCAGGAATTATTTTGTTGGCTGTTGGGCTGGGTTTATTGTGTGTACGATTTTATAGTGAAATCAATCAAATGACTGAACTGAGAAAAAATGTCATGCAAGAAAATCTTGCGGCCCGTAATTTGCTTACCGCCAAGCATGGTTCCTGGACAGATGCCAAGTTGATATCTCCGATGAAAGTAGATGTTTTAATAGACACGTTAATAAAAATTGCTGGGCAAAACAATGTGGACTTGACCGTGTTGACGCCGCCGTCCGTTGTTAAAGAAACCGCGAAGAAGAAAAATTATTATCAACGGATTATTTTTGATATGGAAGCCAGGGCTTCTTTTAAAGATTTCGGATTATTTCTTGCTGCGGTAAGGGATACTCCAGAAGGGATTGTAGATATCAACGGCTTACATGTAGGTCCAGATGACCTTAACTCTCAACACATTAAAGCCAGGATCACATTTATGTTGTTTGTGGACATTAACAATGGATAAAAATAAAAAAATCATCAGCATTGTCTTGTTTCTTATCGTGCCGGCGATTTTGTTTTGGGGGAGCAACTCTAAACCAACAAAGGCGCCAACGCCCGCTTCAACGACGGCAACAATATTCCCTAATAAAAAAGAATTGACGACGTTGATGCAAGAAGACAAGGATTGGCAAGAAAAATCAGTTAAGGTCAATTGGGGTAGCCGAAATCCTTTTGATGTTAGCGTATTTAAGACTATTGAAACATCGACAGCATCATCTTTAAAGCCTGGAACAAAGGTTCACGGGACCGCGGCGGGGGATAATGGGCTTGAACTTATGGGGATTTTATCCAGCGGCCCTAGGCCAAGCGCCATTATCAATAATGAGGTTGTCGGCCTCGGAGCTAAGATCAATGGTATGACTGTTAAAGAAATCACCGACAGGGCTGTTATCCTTACCGATGGGGAAAAAGAAAAGATTCTATCAATGCGAACGATCCTTGCCCAGTAATTTCCGCACAACTTATTTTATAAAAAACAATTTATCGCCTAAATATGTCTATTAATAATTCCAAATATAACTCGCTTGCTTTATGGATGTGCGCTTTGGGTTTTTGTTCTTGGGCGTGGATTCTAACAATTAAATTTTATCATTTTGGATATTGGGGCTGGGACCTGCCTTTGTATGACCAGCTGATGTGGAATTTGTGCCGCGGCTCTGTTCAAACATCTTTATTCGGCGGCAATTTTCTAATTGACCACGCCAATTACATTGCTTTTTTCTTGGCGCCATTTTATTTTTTCTTTCAGAATCCAATGGCTCTTTTGTATTTTAAGCTGGCCGCTTTCTTTATCGGGTCATATATTTTCTATCTGATTACATTAAAAAAAATAGGAGGGCTGTGGGGGATCCTTTTTTTGTTAGGATATCTTTTTTATCCGGCAAATATATCGATGTTGCTTTTTGAGTTTAATTTCGAAAATTTGGCGTTACCGCTAATCTTTTTGGTGTTTTATTTTTTTGAAGAACGAAAAATCGGGCCGTTTCTCCTGACTTGTTTTTTCTTAAGCATTGTTAAAGAAAATATGCCGTTCGTTGTCGGTATGTTTGGTGTTTATGGCCTTTTGACACGAAGAAATAACAAGAAAGATATTTTTTATTGGGGACTTTGTCCTCTTGTCTTGAGTATCGATATTTTCTTGGTTGAGATGTTCCTTGTTTATCCCTGGCTGACGAAAAATCTTGGTTTTCATGCTAGCGGATATTTTGAATTCTATCGAAAAAGTTTCCTTGCCGATCCACTGTCTTTTTTTCAGAACTTTTTTACTCTTAAAAAGATTTTATTTTTAAGCGAATTATTCGGTCCGTTATTGCTTTTGGCCATATTAAACCCTCAAATTTTATTTCTAGGATTACCGTTATTCTTTCAAAACCTTTTGTCTAATTTTTTTGGGCAACAATCCATATTTTTTTATTATGCAAGCTCTATGGCCGTTTTTGTTTTCTTAGCGGCGATTCAGTCTTTATCTATCCTTGAACCAAAACAGCGACGACGTCTTTCTTTTTTAATGATCATTGCTGTTTTATTCTTCAGTTTTTGTTACATTCGTGAGTGGAACAAGCGAATTCCATGGCAAGATAAAGAACTATATATAAGGCGTCGTCAGCTTTTGGCTAAAATCCCCCCGCAAGCCGGAGTCTTAAGCAGTTACAATTTCCTTCCTTTTTTATCTCAAAGAAAAGATTTGTATTTGTTTGGAAGAACGTTCGTGCTTTTTACGCGTCAAAATCAGAACGTCCCCGACTCCGTGAATTATGCGTTGATTGATTTCTCTACTGAAATTATTGATAAATTTGCAGTAAAAGAATTGTTGCTAAACAAACATTGGACGGTGGAAGCCGCGATTGAAAATGTGGTCTTGCTGAGAAAAAACTTTTATCGAGGGAATCCGCTGATTGAAGGGATCCAAGAACATTCTAGAGAATCTTTTGCCCGCTCTGTTTTTCCAGATAATCCACTGTTAGAATTGAAATCTTTTGATTTTCCGGCTGTTATTTCTTCAAAGACAACTGTTTTTCCTGTCAATTATTATTGGAAAGCCCTCCAAGATTTGCCCCAAGCTGGCAAGGTTATTATGACAATCAGTCAAAAAGGAAAGTCCGTTTGGAATAAAACTCGACGTATTCTGTATTCTTTGCCATTTAAGAAAGACGAAGAGATAAAGGATTGTTTTTATTATGTTCTCCCGCATTTTCCAAAAGGCCAATATGATGTTGAAATTTATATTTGGGATAGCGCTTATCAGTGGACCGGGCCATTTATTAAAAAGTTGGAGGTTCGATAATTTGACCGTTATTAAGATTGCTTTTTATGTTGCGAATGATTTTTCTTTAGAGTAAGATTGATTAAATTAAAATTTTAATTAAGCTCGCATTTTGGGCGCAATGTTCTAGCCGCTAAACCCTTTTATGCATATTGCTGATGGGGTCTAGGCCGCAAGACATGAAAAGAAAAGGGGGAGTTATGGGGATCTTGGCCGTATTAATTTTTGCTGGAATTTTTTTCCTCATGTTTTCAATCAGGATCATCCAACAATATGAAACCGGGGTTGTTTTTCAGCTTGGTCGATATTCTCGAACCCTTCAGCCTGGGTTAAATTTAATTATTCCGGTTATCGAATATTCTACTGTCATTGACATGAGAATCTCCACCAATGATATTCCAAAGCAGCAGGTGATAACCAAGGATAATATCCCCGTTTCGATTAATGGCGTCGTTTATTTTAAAGTCGCAGATGCTCAAACAGCGGTTATTGAAGTTCAAAACTATTTATATGCCATTTCGCAATACGCTCAGGCTGCATTAAGAGATGTTGTTGGCGGATTAACTCTCGACGAGCTTTTAGCTGAAAGAGAAAAAATCGGCGAAGAAATTGAAGCCGCAACGCAAAAACAGGCGAAATCCTGGGGCTTGGAAGTCAAGGCGATTAAAATTCAAGATGTTGACATGCCAGAAGACTTAAAGAAAATGATGTCGCGTCAGGCTTCTGCTGAAAGAGAAAAACGCGCCACGATTACAAAAGCTGAAGGTGATAAGCTTGCTGCAATTAATTTGTCAGAAGCCGCTAAGACAATGGCCCTGTCTCCGGGGGCTATGCAGCTAAGGACTCTTCAGACTATCGATGGGCTTGGACCGACCGCATCCAATACTGTTGTCATCGCCGTTCCTGTAGATATCATGGACATGGCAAGAGCAATTACAAATAAACTTACTACGGATAAGAAACAAGAATAAAGAATAGGATGCACACACCATGCCGGTTTTGCATGCAATTATCCTCGGGATTGTTCAAGGATTAACAGAAGTTTTTCCCATTTCAAGCTCAGCTCATTTAGTGATTATCCCCTGGATTTTCAAATGGCCGTATCAAGGGCTTTCATTTGATGTCGCTTTACATGTGGGGACAGCAGTGGCCTTTTGTATTTATTTTTTTAAAGATTGGGTTCAAATAATCAAAGGGGCTTTTGCAAAAGAGGGACAGGGGAGAAATAACCTTTTTCTCTGTATTGTCATTGGGACGATCCCTGCGGTGTTGGCGGGATTAATCTTAGAAAAGAAAGCAGAATTTGCTTTTAGGTCTCCGTTGATTTTAGCCGGAATGTTATTTCTCTTTGCCATTATTCTTTGGTGGGCGGATAATTCCCTGGGAACGAAACAAAAATCCTTGGAAGAAGTTAATTTAAAGACCGCGATTTTTATAGGATTAGCGCAAATGTTGGCGATCATTCCGGGAGTATCTCGATCAGGAATAACCATAACCGCCGGCCTATTAAAAGGATTTTCCCGAGAAGCAGCCGCACGATTTTCATTCCTATTGGCCACGCCGATTGTGTTTGCCGCAGGGCTATTAAAGCTTTCCAAATTACATCCCGGCGATTTAACCGTTTCGTTCTGGGCAGGAGTTCTTTTTTCTGCCATAAGTGGATTTTTTGCCATTGGATTCCTCCTAAATCTTGTCAAAAGAACCAGCTTGAAAGTTTTTGTGTTTTATCGAATTGCATTGGCCGCGTTTATTTTGGTCGCATTCTTTTCTAAGTTGCGATAAAAAAAGAGGTTTTATGCTAAAGAAAATTTTTTATTTTATTGTGGCTGGAGTATTTTTAACCTCGATTTACGGTTGTTCTTTAATAGGAACCGCTTTAAGCGCCGCGGCGGGTTACGCAATTTATAAGGCAACCAGCAAATAATTGATAACTATCATTATGCTGATCTAGAATCTGCAATCGCATATTAATATGAAATAGAGTGTTGTTTTTTTGCTATGAAAAAAAACTTTTTATTGGTAATGGTGTTTTTCTTTATGCTTACACGTTTATCATCGGCTTTAGAATGGAAAAAAATACATAATGAGGCTGATGCTACAACTCTTCAGAAGGCTCAAAAATCCGTTCTCAAGAATCCCAATTCGATACCTGATCTGTACCGACTAAGCTTGGTTGATTTGAACCTTCACAAGGATAATGACGCCAAGGGTATATATACTAAAATATTAAGTTTGGATCCAAAATCATTGGAGGCGCTCTGGGGACAAGCCGAGGTTCTCCGTCGACAGGATAAACTTGAAGAAAGCAATAAAATCCTCAATAAAATCATAAAATCCAACCCAAAATTTTCTCCAGCGCTGATTTCTCTGGCGTATATTCAGTACACTCTTTTGAAATTTGATGATGCGGCACAATTGGCCAAAAAAGTGATCGATCAAGGGAAAGATAATGTGGACTTGAGTAATTATACTCGCGCCCATCTCATTTTAGCTGGCAGTAAGGGAATGATCGCTAGTCGCGGAGGCTTATTCTCCAAATTTATTAATGGAACAGCTGTTTTGCCTCTTTTAAAAAAAGCACAGAAGCTTCAGCCTGATTCGCCTGCGGTTTTGTTTGGGCTAGGGAGTTATTATTTTCTGGCACCTCATATTGCCGGCGGAAATCTGGATAAAGCTATTTACTATCTTGAGTTAGCTGTCAAAGCAGACCCGCTTTTTGCTGATGCTCATGTGCGATTAGCGCAAGCTTTTAAAACCAAAGGGGATATTAAGAAATACCAGGAGCATTTAAACAAAGCTATTCAGATCGATCCTTTAAATGCTTTGGCTCTTGATGAGAAGAATAAAAAATGCAAATTTAACTGTTCTACGGTTCACGAATAACAAGAAGAAGAGTATGATGAAAAACCTTATCAGAGCTTTACGATTACCTTTTATTACAGCAAGTGTTTTGCCGTTTGTTTTTGGCTCTTTAATTAATCGAAGCCATTTTCAAGTGGCGGGCTTTCTTTTGGGGTTCATCGCGGCAGCGGCAACACATTTAGGGTCCAATTTGATTAATGATTATGCGGATTCAAAAAGCGGAGCAGATTGGCAGGATAAGAAGTTTTATGGACTGTTCGGCGGATCAAAACTTATCCAAGAGAATGTCTTGTCAGAGAAATTTTATCTTAATAGTGCAATTGTCTGTGCCATTATTGCATCCACGGCTGTTTTAGGTTTAGCATTTCTTTTGAAAAGCTCTGCCGTTGTTATTTATTATCTGATTATAATAATCTTAGGCTGGTCGTATTCGACTAAACCATTACAATTTTCATATCATAAACTTGGAGAAATCATTATTTTTCTTCTTTTTGGCCCAGCGGTCGTTATGGGGGGATATTTTATTCAAACAGGTGTATTCCCTGATATGAAAAGTTTTGTCCTGTCGTTGCCATTCGGTTTTTTTACAACAGCGATTTTGTATGCCAATGAAATTCCGGACTTTTATAATGATCAAAAAGCTCATAAATTCAATTGGGTCAGCATTTTGGGAGTTGACCGAGCCTATATTCTTTATCTTGTCTTGATGTTTTCTGGGGTTGCTTCTGTTGCGTTGGCTTTTCGATTAGGATTCTTGAAAATGTTTTCACTCGGCGGAGTTGTTATTTTAACAGTGCCAATTGTTAAAGCCGCCCTAATTATGAAGAAATCGCCTGCCGATAAAGACCAGCTGGTAAAATCCTCTCAAATGACCATCGCCGTTCAGACGGTGGCAAGTATCATTCTAATTTTTGGGACTTTCTTATAAGATAAATAAGACAATTTCATCAAGGTTTTTGGGGGATGAAGTATTTCTATTGCAGATAAATTTTTTTTTGATACAATAGAGAAAATAAAAAAGGAGGAAGCAATGGCTGTTTCAAAGAATTCAGAATTATTAAAAGAACCTGGCGTCAAACAAGAAATCGAACGCCACAAGTGGTTTGAAAGCGAGAAGGCCGGATATGACATCGGTTTTGATAAAGCTGCAGAAAGCTGGATCAAGCTTTATTCAAAGCAATGGCTGAAAGCCCATCCTGCTAAAGAAGAAAAAACCGCAACAAGAAAAGCTAAGAGAATATTTTAAGGACATTTGTTTCTTAAAAAAATTTAAGCTGCATCCATAAAGATTTTTACTTGCTTGTTTGATGCTAGCGATTTATAAAACTAGTTTCTTGGCTTTAGAACCCTCTGCAGTAGAACATATTGCAGAGGGTTTTTTGTGAACAATGTTGGAGTTATTAAAACATGGGTATTATGAAGAACTCTGAAGAAAATATTATCCACGCTAAAGGGCTTTCAAAAGCTTTTGGAGATGTCCAGGCTGTTGACCAGATAGATTTTACAGTCAAAAAGCAGAGCTGCTTTGGTTTTTTGGGACCTAATGGCGCCGGAAAAACAACGACCATTCGAATGATTTCCTGTTTTCTGGAACCAAGTGATGGCGTGCTTGAAGTTTTAGGCAAAAACGTGAAAGAATCACCGCGATATATTAAAGAACGCATTGGAATTTGCCCTCAAGAAGACAATCTTGACCCTGATTTGACCGTAGAAAATAACCTGCGCGTTTTTGCCCGATATTTTGATATTGTAGGGAAAGAAGCGAATTTGCGTTCGGAAGAATTACTTCATTTTATGGGACTGTTTTCAAAAAGAAAAGCAACCATTGAAGAATTGTCTGGTGGTATGAAACGCCGTCTTATCATCGCAAGGTCCTTATTAAACCGGCCTAAATTGCTAGTTTTAGATGAGCCGACAACAGGACTTGATCCTCAATCCCGGCACCAAATATGGGAAAAGCTTCAACAACTGAAAAACGAAGGGACAACGATTCTTTTAACGACCCATTATATGGAAGAGGCCGCGCGTCTTTGTGATCAATTAGTGATTATGGATCAAGGCAAAATCGTTGTTGAAGGGGAACCCAAAGCTTTGATTGAACAACATATCGGCTCTTCTATCGTTGAAATTGAATCTGATCAAGAAGATGTCGAGATTTATTTAAAGGCCCACGGGCTTGAATTTGAAAGAAATCCAACGCATTTCTTTATTTATGGCCGGGCTATTATGTCTCTGTGGCCCGAGATTTCTCAAAAATTTGGCGAAAAATTTTGCGTCCTAAGGATGGCAACGCTGGAAGATGTTTTCTTAAAATTAACCGGCCGGGCATTACGGGAATCATAACACATGAAAACAATCCTTAAAAATATCAGTTGGCGCTCTTGGCGGGTTTGGCAAAGGAATTTTGACGTCTATAAAGCCACGTGGAAAGTGAATTTTATCCCGCCATTATTGGAGCCTTTATTATATCTTTTGGCTTTCGGTTTTGGATTTGGGAACCTTATCCAGAATGTTACTTACGAAGGACAGGCCGTAACATATTTAAAATTTTTAGCCCCTGGTCTTGTGGCGAGTGCCATCATGAACCACGGTTTTTTTGAAACGACGTATGCGTCTTTTGTGCGGATGTATTTTCAAAAGACCTATGACGCCATTTTATCGACGCCGCTTATGCTCGAAGATGTGATTTTAGGAGAAATTATCTGGGGTGCGACCAAAGCGCTTTTGGCAGGAAGTTTTATGCTCGTGATCGCTTGTCTTTGGGGCTTAATCTCCTGGACGGCCGCTTTGATGATGCTACCGATTGCTTTTCTCGCAGGAATGGCATTCTCCGGAATGGGGATGTGCTTTACCGCGGTAGTCAAAAATATTGAGATGTTTAATTTCCCAGTATTTTTATTGATCACGCCGATGTTTCTTTTTAGCAGTGTCTTTTTTCCGATTGAATCGCTCCCGCGCTGGACGCAGTACGTGGCCCAGGCCATGCCGCTGACATTTTTAGTTTCTGTTTTGCGTGCTTTGGTTATGGGACATTTTTATCAGCCGCACATCATACAAATCGTCGGACTTTTAGCCATTGCAGTTATCTGTACTTTTTTAAGTATATTCTTGATGAAAAAGAAACTTCTTAAATAAGGCGCAGTAGAGAAAGGACGCACAAAGGATGTTAAATAAATTAAAACAGGACAAACGTTTTAATCAAACTAAATTCAGTTTTGGTGCCACGTCGGCGATTATCACCATTTTAGGGCTTATTACCGGCCTGGATTCTTTAACACATCCTAAATCAAGTATTTTCGCAGGGATCTTAGTTATCGCGCTGGCAGATAATATTTCAGATTCCATGGGGATTCATATTTATCAAGAATCAGAGCACTTAAATGAAAAAGAGGTATGGATTTCAACTTTGACAAATTTCCTGACACGATTGGGCGTTTCTCTAAGTTTTCTTTTCTTGATCGCGGTGTTGCCCTTGTCTTTAGCCGTGCCCTGTTCGGTTGTTTGGGGTTTGACCTTATTAGCCAGCATCAGTTATATTATCGCCAAAGACAGAAACAAGAATCCATTCCTGGCAATCGTTGAGCATCTTAGCATAGCAATCTTTGTGATTATTTTAAGTCACCTTGTCGGCAGATGGGTCATCAGCAAGGTTTAATTTAAACACAAAAGGATAATAAAGCCTTTACAAACCTTGAAGGTTTGTGTACACTTTTTTCTTTATTAAATAACACTATGAATAGTTTAAGGATCTCAGCATGATTTCAGTTAATGATGTATCGCTTCAATACGGGCAGCGGAAACTTTTTTCCGGTGTCAATATCGTTTTTACTCCGGGAAATTGTTACGGGCTTATTGGTGCCAACGGTTCTGGGAAATCAACGTTTCTAAAGATTCTTTCCGGCGAGATCGAGTCGACAGCTGGAGAGGTCAACGTCGTTCCGGGCAAACGTATTTCTATTCTGAAACAGGATCAGTTTGCTTTCGACACCTATACGGCATTGACAACCGTTATCATGGGCCATAAAAGGCTCTACGATATTATCACAGAAAAAGATACGCTTTATTCCAAGACAGATTTTTCTGACGCCGATGGTATTCGCGTTTCTGAACTAGAAGCAGAATTTAGCGATTTGAATGGTTGGAACTCTGAGTCCGACGCAGCGAAATTGCTGAGCGATTTAGGGATCCCGGAAGAATTTCATCAAATGCAGATGAACCAGCTTGAGTCCGGACAAAAAGTGCGAGTCCTTTTGGCCCAGGCGCTGTTCGGTAATCCGGATATCTTGCTTTTAGACGAGCCCACGAACCATCTCGACGTAGAAACATGTATGTGGCTGGAAGAATTTTTATGTAACTTCGAAAATACCGCCATTATTGTTTCCCATGACCGCCATTTTTTAGACAAAGTTTGTACGCATATCGCAGATATTGATTACGGAAAAATTGAGCTTTATGCGGGAAATTTCAGTTTTTGGCTGGAATCAAGCCAATTGGCTTTACGGCAACGTAGCGAAGCGAATAAAAAGATTGAAGAAAAACGTAAAGAACTGCAGGAATTTATCGCCCGTTTTAGCGCGAACGCATCAAAATCCAAGCAAGCCACCAGCCGAAAGAAAATCCTTGAAAAATTGACCATTGAGAACATCAAGCCGTCATCTCGTCGATATCCTTATATCGGTTTTGAGCAGGAACGCGAGGCTGGTAACGAACTTTTGCATATTAATCATTTATCGAAATCTGTAGACGGACAGGTGATGTTTGAAAATTTGACCATTACCGTTGAAAAAGGCGATAAGATCGCATTTTTAGGGCCAAGCGATTTGATGAAAACAATGCTCTTTCAGATCCTGATGGGCGAAGCCCAACCCGACGGAGGAAGTTTTAAATGGGGGTCTTCAACGAATCGGGCGTATTATCCAAAGGATAACACAAAATATTTTGAAAGGGATCTCAGTATCATTGATTGGCTTCGTCAGTATTCTCCGAACCAAGATGAAAACTTTGTGCGCGGATTTTTAGGCCGCATGCTTTTCTCCGGCGACGAATCTTTAAAGCCGGTTAATGTGCTCTCCGGTGGAGAAAAGGTTAGGTGTATGTTCGCACGCATGATGCTTGCCCAGCCCAACGTCCTGGTCCTAGATGAGCCGACGAACCATTTGGATTTGGAGTCCATCACGGCGCTTAACAAAGGACTTGAAAAATTTCGTGGCACGATCCTTTTTTCTTCACATGATCACCAATTAATTGAAACGGTGGCGACCAGGATCATTGAAATCACACCCAAAGGATATATTGACCGCGTTCACACGACGTTTGATGAATATTTGTCGGATGACGCCATAAAAAATCAACGACACCAGCTTTACTCTTAATAATATTTAAAAAGGAGAAGACTATGAAAAAAATCATCACAGGACTTCTTGCTGCGGCACTTATTACTATGATTAGCGGCGCGGCAATGGCGGAAAATTGTAATTTTATCGCCAGTAAAGGATCAGACAAATATCATAAGCCAGATTGCGCTACTGTTCAGAAAATTAAAGCAGAAAATAAACTTTGCTATAAATACGCTGAAGAAGCAATTTCCGACGAATTTACTTCCTGCGGAGCTTGTAAACCGGCTGAACATACTAAAGTGGTCGCGAGCAAAGGTTCTGATAAATACCACCTTCCTGAATGCAGCATCGTGAAAAATATTAAACCAGAAAATCTTCAAACTTTTGATTCTCCCGAGGAGGCTGTCAAAGCTGGATCAACGACGCCATGTGGCGTTTGCAAACCGCCGAAACCAGTTGAAAAAAAAGAAAAAACTGAAAAAGCAGAAAAGCCTACAAAAACCGAGAAGAAAAAAGATTCCAAGAAATCCAAATAATTAAAGGAAGCAGAATTAATTTTAACGCCTGTTATTCTTTATGGAATAGCAGGCGTTATTATTTGTTAGGATATAAGTAAAACTTTTTATGTTGGACAGGGTTGTTTTAGTCGTTTAAAATGGAAAATTAACTGGCCCTAGTTAGAACAAAAACAAAGGATGTTATGAGTTTTTTTACTGTGGATAAATCTAAATGTTGTTCTGATGGAATCTGTGTTGACGTGTGTCCTATAGGAATTCTACAAATGGATGCATCAGGCCAAATGCCTGTGCCTGTTGAAGGCGCGGAAAATCTTTGTATCAATTGCGGACATTGTTTAGCGGTCTGCCCTCAAGGGGCGATTTCTCTTTCCGCCATGCCCATTAAAGACTGCGAACCATTACGCAATAATTGGAATCTTTCGTCAGAGGATGTTAAACATTTTTTAAAAGGCCGCCGGTCTATTCGGCTTTATAAAGAACAGCTCGTCGACCGCGCAATCATTGAACAATTGGTCGATACGGCCAGATATGCTCCTTCGGGGATTAATCTTCAACCGGTGTCGTGGAAAATTGTTTATGAACCTCAAAAAGTCCAAGAATTAGCTAAACGAGTTATTGATTGGATGATCGCTCAGATTAAGGCAGAATCTCCGTTTGCGAAAGGCTTACGGATGGAAAAAATTGTTGCCGCTTGGGATAAGGGAGAGGACCGGATTTGCCGTAAGGCCCCGCATATTGTCATTGCTTATGGGCTAAAAGATGACGGCACAGCCGCCCAAGCTAGCACCATCGCGCTCACCTATTTTGAGTTAATCGCGGCAGCGTCGGGGCTTGGCGCCTGTTGGGCAGGATATGCAGGTATGGCGGCCTCTTTGGATCCGGAAGTAAAGAAATTTCTTGGCCTTCGTTCCCGTGAAAATTGCTTTGGTGCCATGATGTTTGGTTATCCTAAATATCAATATCGCCGAATTCCACTACGGAATCCTGCTAGAATTTCGTGGGCGTAAAAAAAGGAGGGGTTTATGATCGATGTCGAGGTTCTTCAGTTAGCTTTAACTCAAGAAGAAGCGGCCATAAAAACATATCAGCAATTAGCTGAACAGTATCCGAATTTAAGAGACCTGCTTTATTTCTTAGTCGTTGAAGAACAAAAGCACCGCAGCTTGCTACAAAAAAAGATCGCAGAATTGTGTCGAGAAAATTAAGGTTTTATAAGCGAGGTTAAATTATGCATGCAGCTGATTTAAAAGAAAAACAATGGGCCGCCACAAGCTCTGCGATTGCGGCTTTAGGCTTGACGAGTTTTAAGATCATCGTCGGTGTTCTTACCGGAAGCTTAGGGCTTTTGGCCGAAGCGCTTCATTCAGGGCTGGATTTAGTTGCCGCCCTCATCACGGCATTTGCCGTAAAAATATCCGGACATCCGGCGGACTATGAACATCCTTATGGCCACGGAAAAGCAGAAAATCTTTCGGCATTTGTTGAAACAGCACTTTTATTGATCACCTGCTTCTGGATTATTTTTATCGCCATTAAACGGATCCTTTCCGGAAACATCCATATTGAAGTTACAATTTGGTCGTTTATTGTGATGTTTGTTTCGATTGCCGTAGATCTTTCTAGGTCTCGCATGCTCTATAAGGCGGCTAAAAAATTCGGAAGCCAAGCCTTGGAAGCCGATGCGCTTCATTTCAGCACGGATATCTGGAGCTCGGCGGTTGTTATCTTAGGGCTTTTTTGCGTAAAATTAAGCGACTGGCTTCATGGTTATAAATTTTTGCATTATGCCGACGCTGTTGCCGCCATCATTGTCGGGGTTATTGTTATTCGTCTTAGTTTAAATTTAGGATTAAAAACAATCAATGCTCTTTTAGATACCGCGCCCGCTGGATTAAAAGAAAAAATAATTTTGACCGTTCAATCTTTGCCGAATATTACAGACTGCCATAAAGTCAGGGTCCGTTCCTTGGGTCATCAATGTTTTATTGACCTTCACGTCCGGATGCGTGGAGATATTAGCCTGAGGGAAGCTCATAAGCTTACAGAAGAGATTGAACGATCTATTAAAAAAATCATTCCTGGCGCAGATGTCACCGTTCATCCAGAACCTGCATAAACTCCAATAAATAACAACGATTAAACCATTGCCATAGAAGAAAATAGTGCTATAATTACCCTTTAATTATGGACAATCCCGAGTTTCATCCTCCTTCGCAGAAGACCAACTCCTCCGATAGCAGCGTGGATGAAAAATCTCAAAAAAATGATCGGCCAGCAGGTAAATCAATAGGGCTCCATAAACGCGTTAAAATCGCCTGCGTATTATCCGTTATGCCTTTTGTCGTCGCCATAGGACCTGTGAGTGGTTATTTTTTAGGAGAATATCTTAGAAGCAAGTTTGGGTTTAATTATCATGTGGTTGTTATTTCTTTGTTGCTCGGAACTGTAGTGAGCATTAAAGAAACGATTAAAATTATAAAACTTGCTCTTAAATTTGATAAAGAGCCGTAAACATGCATAAAGAACTTCCCAATATTATTACTGTTCTAGCCGAGCATTTCCCTGGCCCCGTGGCTGAATTTTTATTGACCTGGCAGAATGTCATTCTTTCTTTAATCGTTATTTCCATTCTTATCCTCATTTCATTTGCAGTATATTCTTCCATCCGAAAGAACGGCCTTATCCCATCCGCGATCCAAAACGTTGTTGAAATTTTCGTGGAGGGAGTTGATGGATTTGTCTGCAGTATTTTAGGGCATCACGGAAGAAAATTCGTGCCGTTTATAGGAACGCTCTTTATCTATATCCTTTTCATGAATTTGCTCGGACTTATCCCATATTTTAAATCTCCGACGGCCAGCTGGTCAACGACCATGGCTTTAGCTTTATGCGTTTTTGTTTATCTACAATATACAGCCTTAAAAGAACTCGGATTTAAAGGATACACTTATCATCTCTTGGGAAAACCGAAGGGTGTCATAGCATTTTCCGTTGTTATTCCACTATTAATGTTCGTCCTGCACGTTGTTTCAGAATTCGTCCGACCACTGAGCTTGTCGCTTCGTTTACGAAGCAATATCTGGGGAGACGAAGTCTTATTCGGTGTACTGGCAGGATTCGGACTCCAAGGTGTTCCACTATTAATTTTTAACAGCTTTCTGGCGCTCATTGCTGCATTAGTTCAAGCGGTGGTGTTTTGCCTTTTAACAACCATTTATTTTGCATTAGTTCTTGTTCACGAAGAATAAGAAATCTAAAGTCAAAAAGGAGGAAGTGAAATGGATTACAAGAGCATGTTAGCATTATCATTGCCCTTAGGGCTAGGTTTGGCAGCTTGCGGCTGTGCTTTGGGTTTAGGAAAGGCTATTGCCGCTGCTATGGATGCGACTGGCCGTCAGCCAGAGGCATCAACAAAGATCCTTATCAATATGGCAACAGGTTGCGCTTTCATCGAAGCGTTGACGATTTACGTCCTTGTTGTTGTGTTCAATTTCCTTGGAAAACTATAAAAAGAGAAAACCATGGAACTTTTTAAATTACTTGCCGCCAATGAAGTTGTTGCGCAGATCATCAGTTTCTTAGTTCTGCTTGCTATTTTGCGGTTCCTTTTATGGAAACCGGTCCTTAAGATGCTCGACGACCGGAAAGCCAAAATAGCGGATGATTTTAAGCAGATCGAAGATGTGAAAAAAGAAGTGGCTGGCCTTAAGGCCGAATATGAAGAGAATATGTCTTCTATTCAAGAAGTTGCCAAAGAGAAAATGAGGGAAGCTATCGACGAAGGCCGAAAAGCAGCGGAGGCCATCAAGAAGGACGCCCAACAATCCGCTAAGGCCATCATCGACGATGCCAAGGTCTCCATTGAGATTGAAGTGGCCAAGGCCAGAATAAATCTTAAAAAAGACATCGTGGATTTGACGATTCAAGCCACGGAAGAGATCGTGCAACAAAAACTGACCGAAGAACAGGACCGGAAGTTGGTCATGGATTTTTTGGACAAAATGGATAACATCGAAAAATGAAGAACTCCATTATAGCAAGAAGATACGGGGATGCGTTCATTAGCCTGGCGCGAGCGACCATCGGCATAGAGCAGGCGGTCAAAGAAGCCAATACCCTTAAAAGAATTCTTAAAGAAAGCGAAGAGTTCAATATCTTCTTTGCGAGCCCACAGATCAGCCGTCCGGAAAAGACCCGTTTTATCGATGATATTCTGAAAAACGATTTTTCGGAAGATATGCGGAATTTCCTAAAGCTCCTGATTAACAAAGGCCGCATGGATTATTTTGTCGGCATTGCGGATCATATCAGAGAAACTTACTCGCATGAGGATGTCGTCAATGTCGTTTTAAAAACCACGTTTTTTCTCGACAATGCGCTGATCCAAAAGGTGCAAAACAAATTACAGGAAAAACTTCAGAAAAAAATGAATTTTTATATCAATCTCGCTCCGGAGTTATGCGGCGGGATCCAAGTCATTATTGGCAATAAAATTATCGACGGCTCGGTGAAATACCGGCTTAACGAATTAAAGAAAAAGCTAAAAGCGATAGAGGTGTTTTAATGGATATTAGGCCCGAAGAAATAACGTCAATTATCAAAAAAGAATTGGAAAAATATACCACCCGGCTTTCCGTGGAATCCGTAGGAACGGTCATTCAGGTCGGCGACGCTATTGCGCGGATTTATGGCCTTGATGATGTCATGGTCGGCGAGCTGATTGAATTTTCCGACAATGTCATGGGCATGGTCTTAAGTTTGGAAGAAGACACTGTGGGCGCTGTTATTTTTGGTTCGGATAATCCCGACCGAAACATTAAAGAAGGCGATGTCGTCAAACGGACCGGAAAAATTGTTCAGATTCCTGTTGGTGATGCCTTGATCGGACGTACCGTTGGAACTTTAGGAAAACCTATCGACGGAAAAGGCGAACTTCACACAGATAAATTTAGACCGTTACAATCTAATGCGCCAAGTATTGTTGACCGCCAGCCAGTGTTTGAACCTTTGGAAACCGGGCTTAAGGCTATTGACTCTATGATTCCGATCGGCCGCGGCCAAAGAGAGCTTATTATCGGCGACCGACAGACCGGAAAAACCGCTATTGCCATCGACACGATCATCAATCAAAAAGGAAAAGGTGTTTTTTGCGTTTATGTCGCTATCGGGCAAAAGATGTCGAATATCGTCGCTGTGGCTGAGACGTTACAGAAATATGGGGCTATGGAATATACGACGATCGTGAGCGCCTCATCCCGGGCGTCGGCATCTTTACAGTACCTAGCGCCTTATGCCGGTTGCGCTATTGCCGAAGAATTTATGTATTCCGGCAAGCACGCGCTCGTTATTTACGATGACCTTTCTCGTCACGCCATGGCGTATCGTCAGCTTTCCTTATTGTTACGTCGTCCGCCAGGCCGCGAGGCTTATCCGGGCGATATTTTTTATCTCCATTCAAGGCTTTTGGAGCGCGCCGCCAAGTTATCCAACGATTTGGGCGGAGGGTCTTTAACCGCTCTTCCGATTATTGAAACACAGGCCGGCGATATTACCAGCTACATTCCAACGAACGTTATTTCCATTACCGACGGACAGATTTATCTGGAAGGCGATTTATTTTACGGCGGTGTACGTCCAGCCATTAACGTCGGATTCTCAGTTTCCCGCGTCGGCGGCAAGGCCCAATCCAAGGCCATGCGCAAGGTTGCTGGAAAGCTTCGACTTGATTTAGCGCAATACCGCGAACTGGTCACCTTTACCCAATTCGGGTCTGAGTTGGATAAAGCAACCCAAGCCCAGCTTGTCCGCGGTGAGAGAATGGTCGAAATCCTAAAACAAAAGCAATATGAGCCGTTGTCTTTGGCTCATCAGGTCATGATCATTTACGTCGGGACACAAGGGTATCTGGACGATATCCCAACTAACCTCATTGCGGTGTTTGAAAAGGAATTTTATCAGTTTATCGATTCCGATTATCCGCAAGTTCCTATCGAAATCGCATCACAAAAACAATTGACCGACGAGCTCATGAAAACCTTAAACAGCGCTGTCGCGACTTTTAAGGAAAAATTTAAACAAGGACATCTCAAGTAATGCAGGCTGTATCGCTAAGATATATTAAAAACAGGATCCGGGCGGTGGAGGGGATCAAAAAATTGACCCATGCCATTGAGATGGTTTCCATGTCCAAGTCCAAGGCCGTCGAGAATATCTTGGCTGGATTTAAAGGGTTTTCCGCGAATGTCGATTCTATGCTCGATCATTTGTTGTCGAGCCAGGAAAGCTATAGCCATCCGCTTTTGGAAAAAAAGCCTCTTATTACACAAAAAGCCTTATGCCTGATAACCTCAGACACCGGATTATGCGGAACTTATAATAATACCATCATCCGAAAGGCCGAAGAGTTTATCAAACAATACGGGAAAGAGAATGTCCGGCTTATCACCGTCGGGAAAAAAGGTTTTAGTTATTTTTCCAGAAAAGGCGTTTCCGCCACGGACGTTTTTTTAGAGCTCCATGGCCGTTATTCCAAAACGACCGCGGGAAAGATCCTGGCAACACTTTTAAATAAATTCCTGTCCAATGACGTGGGCGAAGTTTATATCGCTTACACCAAGCATATCTCGGCCACACGGCGAACTCCTGTCGTGGAAAAATTCTTAAATATCGAGCCAAGCTTTTCAACCAAAAAAACAGAGCTTATTCTCGAACCTAATTTTGACAAGATCTTGGACAAACTTCTTTTAGAATATTTGTCTGGAAAAATTAAAATCATTTTATTAAACGCTTATGCCGCGGAACACAGCGCGCGGCTTATCGCCATGGGAGAAGCGACGACCAACGCCAAAGAGTTGCTGGAAAGCCTTATTTTGCAGCGCAATAAATTAAGGCAATCGACTATTACCAGCCAGCTCTTGGAGATTGTGTCGTCGGCAGAGGCAATGAAAGGATAGTTTTATGAGTTCTGGAGAGATCATACAAGTTATTGGCCCGGTTGTGGATGTTCGTTATCCCGAAGGGGAAGTTCCGCAACTTTTAAATGCCGTTAAAATTACCGACGAGAAAACCGCGTCCGAACTGATCCTGGAAGTTGCACAGATCATCGGGAATAATACGGTACGCTGTATTTCTTTAGGCTCAACGGACGGGCTTGTCCGGGGAATGAAAGTCGATGATACGGGTTCTCCTATTACCGTGCCGGTCGGTCAACAGACCTTAGGAAGACTATTCAATGTTTTGGGCCAACCAATTGATGGAAAAGGGGCAATCGCTCATCCAGAGATGAAGTCCGCTATCCATAAAACTTCACCGTCTTTTAAAGAACAGCTTCCAATCTCAACAATTTTGGAAACAGGTCTTAAAGTTATCGACTTATTGGCACCATTTCCCCGAGGAGGAAAAGTTGGGCTTTTCGGCGGGGCAGGTGTCGGGAAAACCGTTATCGTTATGGAACTTATGCGTAACGTCGCCCAAGAATTGGGCGGCGTTTCCGTCTTCGGCGGGATCGGCGAACGCACCCGTGAAGGAAACGAACTTTGGCTGGAACTGAAAGAATCCGGCGTATCTGATAAAACAGTTCTTGTCTTTGGCCAGATGAACGAGTCTCCAGGCGCCAGACTTCGCGTCGGACTTTCCGCCATCACTATGTCCGAATATTTTAGAGACGAAGAACGAAAAGACGTTCTATTATTTATTGATAACATTTACCGTTATATCCAAGCCGGCTCCGAGGTATCAACGCTTTTAGGCCGTATGCCATCGGCCGTTGGATATCAGCCGAACTTAGCTACAGAAATCGCCCAGCTCGAGGAGAGAATCGCGACAACCCGAAGCGGTTCCATTACCTCTGTGCAGGCTGTCTATGTTCCAGCAGATGACTTAACCGACCCTGCGGTCGTTACTATTTTTGGGCATTTGGATGCAAAGGTCGTTCTTTCACGTCAAATCGCAGAATTAGGTATTTATCCGGCAGTCGACCCACTTGATTCCACATCCCGCATCCTTGACCCGAGAATTTTAGGCCAGGAACATTATGACGTGGCCTTAGGCGTACAAAAAGTCTTACAACGTTATAAAGATTTGCGGGATATTATCTCCATTTTAGGAATTGACGAATTATCAGCGGAGGACAAGCTTATTGTCGCCCGCGCCAGAAAGATGCAGAAATTTTTCTCGCAACCGTTCTTCGTCGCTGAGGCATTTACTGGTATGCAAGGCCGTTATGTGAAATTAGAAGAGACTATTAAAGGATTTAAAGCGCTTTTAGAAGGCAAACTGGACGAATTTCCTGAGCAGGCATTTTATATGGTCGGGACCATAGAAGAGGCGATCGAGAAAGCTGAACGCCTTAAAAAAGAAGGTATCTAAGCCATATGGCGAATGTTTTTCATTTAAATATCTCTTCGCAAGAAAAAACAATCTATGATGCCAACGTGGTTTCGCTCATTGTCCCGGCGGAGTCCGGCTATATGGGCGTCTTGGCGAATCATGCGCCGCTCATTGCATCCCTTGTCCCAGGCAAAGTTACCATAAAAGAAGAGAGTGGGGATCTTAATACGATTGATCTTTCTTCTGAAGGCTTCTTGGAGGTTTTAAAAAATAACGTGACTGTTCTTTTGACGTAAAATATTCCCATCCCAAAGCCTTGAATCCGGATTTTCCGGCCAAGGCTTTTTTATTCGCTGCAGAAATCTTTATTTTATAAAAAGAAAGACCTTTTTAATATGCGCGCATTAATCGTCGAAGACGAACAAAAAGTTGCCAATTTTATCAAAAAGGGCTTGCTTGAAAATAATTTTGCTGCCGATATTGCTCCTGACGGTGAAGAAGGCCTGTTCTTGGCTGAGAATGAAAAGTATGATATCGTCGTCCTCGATTTGATGTTGCCTAAGATCAGCGGGTTGGAAATTTTAAAAAGTATCCGTAAAAAAGGAATCGGCACGCCCGTCATTTGCCTGACCGCCAAAGGCAATCTTAAAGACAAAATAGAAGGGTTTAACGCCGGAACAGATGATTATATCGTTAAACCGTTTATGTTCGCCGAACTTTTAGCTCGTATCAGAGCACTCTTAAAGCGTACCCAAAATCATTTGGAGAATTCAGTCTTAAAATATGCAGATCTGGTCTTGGACCAAAAAACACGCCGGGCTGAAAGAAACGGGCGCATCATTGTTTTGACCGCTAAAGAATTCAGCATTTTAGAGTTGTTGATGATCAACTCCGAGCAGGTCGTAACCCGCACATTGATCACGGAATCCGCCTGGGACTATAATTTCGACCTGATGTCTAACGTCGTTGATGTCCATATCCGTCGTTTGCGCGAAAAGATCGACGGCAATGAAAAAGAAAAACTGATTCACACCATTTGGGGCATGGGTTATGTCATCAAAAAAATCTCCGGCAAAAAGAAAATGGTTTAAAAGCCTCGGGTGGAAAATCACGCTATGGTATGCGTTTCTCTTCCTTTTTTCCAGCCTCATGTTTTCATTCTTTCTCTATCAGCTTCTTCAGCGCCAATTATATGCGGAAGTAGACTTCTTTTTAAACTATGAAATGAGCGACTTTAGCCAGTACGTCGCCGACCATCAAAATAATCTTTCCTTAATAGAACGCCAGATGCAAAAAGAATCCGTAGCGATTCATAAAGATTATCAGGTATTCTACGGCATATTGGATGCCGAAAAAAGAGTTATTATCCAGTCGAGTGAGTTTACGCTTTTGGATGTTAAGCCGATTGTTGTCAAATCCTCCATTTTTCCGGCGGCAGACATCAAAGAATATAACCTGGGCAATAAAAAAACCAATGATGCCGTCAGGATCTTAACTAAAAAATTTGAAGGGGAGAACGAATTTATCCGCTATATTCAAGTCGGCATGAATCTTACCCGTATCCGAAAAACCCTTGATAATTTTCGAAGGAATATCCTGATCGCGTTGCCGCTTTTCTTTATTTTTTCTTTAGGCGGAGGGTTCATTCTTGCGCGACGGAATTTAAAACCTCTTTCCCAAATGATCACAACGGCCTCCCACATTACGGCCTTTAATTTGGATGAGCGCCTGCCGGTAAGAGGCGCGGAGGATGAGCTCGATAGGCTTGCCCAAACTTTTAATGATATGATCGCCCGTATCAAGCAGGCATATGAAAAACTTTCCCAGTTTTCTTTTGATGCCGCCCATGAGCTACGCACGCCGATTACGGCGATCATTGGGGAGATCGAGTCTGTCCTTTCACGTCGAGGGTCCTCGGAGAAATATCAGCAGGTCCTTATGAGTAACTTAGAAGAGCTTTCGCGATTGCAAAAGCTGGTAAACCACTTATTGTTCCTGTCGCAAGACCCTAAAGCGACCCAGAAAAAAAATATAGAGACCATCGAATTAAATGAAATTGTCCGAGATATTGCAGAACTTTTTGAGCCTGTAGCTAAAGAAAATACAGTTGAAATAACAACAAAGATCCCGTCGGACCCCATATATTTTCACGCGGAAAAATGGCGCATTGAACAAGTGATTTCCAATTTAATTGATAATGCCATTCGCTATAACCGTCCGCAAGGGAACATCGTCATCGAACTACAAAGAAAAGAATCGGTTATAGAGATTATTGTAACGGACACTGGGGTTGGGATCTCAGAAGAAGATAAACAAAAAATTTTCGACCGTTTTTATCGAGGGGACCCTTCGCGGAGCCGCTCTTTAGGCGGGTTTGGTTTAGGGTTAAGCATTGTAAAATCTATTGTGGAATCTTATTCAGGAACAGTTTTAGTAGATAGCCTACTGGGAAAAGGGAGCATTTTTACTGTTAGCCTTCCAGCCATTAATAACGACTCCTCGAGGGGAACGGGATAATCATTGCTTTAAAAGTCATTAAGAAAAATTAATCTTTTTGTAATGGTTTTTTAATTGCGAGTTTGCTAACTTTTATTAAATTTAATTTTAAAGAAAGGGGGTGAAAAAATGGAAAAAACTCAGAAACTATTATTGGGATTAGCTCTCATCGCCGCTGTTGTGATGGTTGCTCTTCCTGTGATGGCTCAGACAGAAGAAAAGATGGCTGAACCTGCAGTTGCTAATGCTGAAGTTGCTGCTCCAGCTGTCGAAGCTACTGCTCCGGCTGTTGAAGCTACTGCTCCAGCTGTCGAAGCTGCCGCTCCTGCCGTTGAAGCTGCTCCGGCTGTTGAACCTGCCGTAGCCGCTGCTGTCGAACAGGTCGTTGGAGAAGTCGTTTCTACTGACGTAGAAAAGTCATCTTTAGTCGTGAAATATGTTGTAGATAAAGAGCTAAATATTCAAAGAACAGAAGTCTTTGATCTTAGCGCTACGACAGAAATCATGAAGGCTGAAGCGAAAATGACTCTGGCTGACGTAAAAGTCGGAGATTCTGTTACTGTCAAATATACGACAGATGCAGAAGGCAAAAAAATCGCAAGTGCTATCGCTATCGAAGTAAAGTAAGACCACCTTGGTTTTATTTTGAAGAAGAGCGCAGAAAGGGATCGTTAAAAAACCTGATTGCGCTCTTTTTCTTTTTAAAAGGTAGTCATCTTAGAAAAAATATTGGACACGTTTAAGATAAATGCATATAGTAATGCGAAAAATTTAACTAAGAATAAATCCTTATGACGACAATAAAGAATCAAAAAATAAGCCGGGTGATGGGTGAAATCTCCAAGAAAGTTGGACAGGCTATTTTTGACTATGAAATGCTTAAAGAAGGCGACAAGGTTATCGTTGCTGTTTCCGGCGGCAAAGATAGCTTGTGTCTTTTAAAGCTGCTTCAATATCGTCAGACATTTATCCCTATTGATTTTGAGATCCTTGCTGTTCATGTGGACTATGGCATCCCCGGATTCCCGGTCGAGAAGATTGAATCCTACTGTCAGTCGCTCGAAATCCCTTTCCATCGAGAGAAAATTGATATTCTCAAAGACAAGACCATGGAAGAGCTTAATTGCTTCTGGTGTTCTTGGAATCGACGGAAAGCCTTATTTCAGCTCGCCGATAAGCTTGGGTTCAATAAAGTGGCTTTAGGTCATCATATGGACGACATTGTAGAGACAATCCTGATGAATATGTTCTTTAAAGGCGAGATCTCTGCGATGAAGCCGAATCAGGATTTCTTTAAAGGCAAGCTGGCCATTATCCGGCCCTTGGCATATATTTATGAAAGCCAAATCATTCAGATGGTAAAAAAAGAATGCATTCCTGTCATTGAAGAATATACCTGCCCGCATAATGACACGACCATGCGGATATTTATGAAGAAAACCCTCGCCCAGCTTGAGAGCAAGATCCCCAAGATCAAACAGAATATTTTTAACAGCCTTCAGAATATTAAAGACGAATATCTGCTTGATAAAACAGAAGAGAGGAAAGCCTTATGAAAACGGCATTGTTTTATTTTTCCGGGACCGGCAATTCCTTAGTCTTAGCACGAAAACTCAGCGCAAAGCTAAATGGCGCTGAAATCATTTCCATTGCTGAAGCTATAAATAAAAATATTGTCGTCGATGTCGAGTGCGTCGGGATCATTTTTCCTGTTTACATGTTCGGGTTACCGTTAATCGTCTTACGATTCCTTAAGAAATTAAACCCATTAAAAAATAAATATATTTTTGCCATTGCAGATTTTGGAGGCGCGGCCGGAGACCCATTAGGCCAAATGAACCAAGAATTGAAACCTTTGGGATTAAAATTAAATGCGGGATTCTTTGTTCGGATGCCCGACAACTATATTCCGTTGTTTGAGGCCGTCAAAGAAGATAGGCAGCAAAAAATGTTTAAAAAGGCGGAAAAACGCCTGGAGGAAATCGCGCCGATTATTTTAAACAGACAAGAAGCAAAAATTGAAAAAACATTTTTTTTGCTGACAGCCATTCTTTCCATTATTCACAAAATCTGCTCGCCGCAGATCCCTGTTATGGACAAGCATTTCTGGGTTGACGAAAAATGTAACGGCTGTGAACTTTGCCAAAAAGTTTGCCCTGTCTTTAATATCAGGATTGTCGACCATAAACCTGTTTGGTTACACCATTGTGAGCAATGCCTGGCCTGCCTTCATTGGTGTCCAACACAAGCTATTCAATTTTTTGGAAAATCCACCCTAAAACATAAGCGATACCACCACCCCGAAACCCATATCACTGATTTCTTGTCAAAATAACTTTCTTGCCTGCACGCCTTGTTTTTTCCCAAACATGTGTTATCTTTTATACCAAGTAAGCTATAAGACTATCTTTTCATTATTTTATCCAGCCAAAGAGATAGTTCTGGAATAATTAACTGTTATTCTCATAACTTTTTATCCAGACGTGCTAACCCTTATTTTTAGGAGGCTGGTCATAAAATGATAGTCACATTTAAGAAAAGACAGTTGAATTTATTTACTAAATCCATCTCGTTTCTTCTTCTCGCGACTTTTCTATCCACAACCATCATTCCTCAGGGCTATGCCCAGAGCATAGCACTGCCGACTCCGGGCGCGATGGTGACACCGTCCATGGCGTATGTGCCAGCGCTTTTAAAAGGCATGACGCTACATAAGGACAATCCATTTCAGTTTGATTTTATTATCGATAACGGCCAAAGCGGTCTTCAAGGCGACGCTCTTAAAAATGAATCCAAACGCTTAGTCAAATATTTCCTCGCATCCATGACCGTTCCGCAGAATGACCTTTGGGTTAACTTGTCTCCGGCAGAAAAGAATCGCATTGTCCCCGACGCATTAGGCAAAACTGAATTAGGCCAGGATTTATTAGCCCAGGATTACATTTTAAAGCAATTGACTGCCACATTGATGTATCCGGAAGGGGAGTTAGGCAAAAAATTTTGGGATCGCATATATAAGGAAGCAAAAGAAAAGTACGGCGTAACCGATATTCCGACGGACACATTTAACAAAGTCTGGATTTTACCCGAATCCGCGACGATCTATGAAAATGGTGCCACGGTGTATGTTGTTGATGCGAAATTGAAGGTGATGTTGGATCAAGACTACGCAGCAATGCCCCAAAAGGGTGTCATTGCGAGGAACGAAGTGACGAAGCAATCTTTTTTAAAAGGGATTGCTTCGCAAAAAGACGCTCGCAATGACACAAATATGATGAATTCTCAGATCATTCGTCAAATCATCCTCCCTGAAATAGAAAAAGAAGTAAACACCGGTAAAAACTTCGCCCCACTTCGCCAAATCTATCATTCGCTCATTTTAGCCAAGTGGTACAAAGAGAAGGTCCGCAACAGCATTCTTTCCTCGTCGTATATCAATAAAAATAAAGTTACAGGCATTGATGAAAATAATCCGAAAGCCAAGGAAGAAATTTACGCGCAGTACATGGAAGCCTACAAAAAGGGTGTCTATAGCTATATGAAGGAAGAGTATGACCCCAAGACCCAGCAGATCACACCTAAAAAATATTTCTCCGGCGGGTTTAAGGATGCGGATTTGGCCATGAAAACCGCCAATGCTGCGGATATTGCCAACTCTGTCGTCGGGCAGGATTTCGCCATGTCGGTTGATATTGCAGTAAAAGACCGACAAAATATAAGAAACATTAAGCCTTTTAACGAAGAAATTCAGCAAACCGCCAAACGATTTGGTATTAATATCTCTGATAAAACTAAAATTACTGTTTTTATCGGCGAGACCCATATTGAAAATGGCTATTATTACAACTTATTTAATCAAGTTATGAAAGAAACGCTTGGCCTCGACATTGTTTATCTTCCTTATTCCATAATAAAAGGAGACACGCAAAGAATTGCTTATATCAAACAAGAGCTGGCCAATAATCCACAGCTGGTCGGCGCTGTTGTGACTAGCCCATTTAAAGGGAAAGATGGATTCTTTGAGCCAAAAGATAATCAAATTGGCGCCATTAATTATATTGTCAAAGACACAACCGGAAAACTTACTCGTACAGCAATCGACGGAGATGCATGGCTAAAAGGATTAATTAAAGACCTGCATAGTAATATTGATTTTAAAGACAAAACCGTTGTCATTATCGGTAGCGGTGGCGCTGCCAGAGAATTGGCAGAAATTCTTAATGGCAAAGGAATCAAAAGAATCATTTTTACCGACAAAGATGCGGAGCAAAGCGATAGTCTTAAATCTATGATTAAAGATTTGGGCGTTGATTATACTCCGGAATTCTTTTTATCCACGGATAGCGAATATTCTTTAAAATTACACCAAGCCTTTCAAGAAGCAGACCTCATCGTTAATTCGACAGGCATTGGACGCGAAAAAACTCTTGGGCAAGATCCAGTCGATAGCCAACTCTTTCAAGGCATCAAGCCCGACGTCATTATCTCTGATCTTATCAGTAACACTTTCACACAGTTTTTAATCGATGCAAAGACCGCTGGAGCTAAACACACATTCTTTGGCCGTTCCATGTTTATTAATGGCATGGTGGACTTCATGCAAGGATGGATCAAACAAAACTTTCCCGAAAAAAAAGTCAGCGATGATAAGTTATTTAACCTGATTTCTGCCTGGCTGTATAAAAAAGATCACCCACAAGTAAATATCACAAATCAAAAAGGGCAGAAGCTTTCTGATATTAAAGCCGCTGTTTTCGATTTCGACGATACGATTGTTTTCATGGAAGAGAATCCTGTTTCCGTAATTCGGACGAATCTGCACATAAAATCGTTGATAAGTATTTGGTATGGACCTAATCAGCCATTAACACCGTCGAAAATAAAAGAAGCGCAAGATTTCTTAAGAGATATCCAAGGCCAAACCGCGGAAGAATTCCTTGAAACAGCTATAAAAATAAAAGGCCATAATCTTAGCGGGAAAACAGTTTCGGAAATGATTGCGATACGCGAACAAAAAACCGCTGAAGCGCTTCCGGATTTGATAAAGCAATGGAAAAAGAATCTTCCGACAAGCATCTTCGTTCCCGGCGTAGTAAATTTTATTAAGGAATTGCATAAATCCAAAGTGCCCGTTTATGTTGTGACCGGAAATTCGTATTTGGAAAAATATAATCTCTTAGATGTTTTAGGCTTATCGAACTATGTGACCGGAGTTTATGACGCTGAATCCAAAGAATTTATGCATCAAGATGGTCAAAAAGAACTGATCGAAAATTTTAACAAAAATGATGTCCTTAAGAGGATCCGTGACGACTACGCATCTGTTGGGGGCAAAATTTTGATCGCCGGCGATGGGGACAGAGAATCAGAAGTAGCCCAAGATCTTCAAGAACCTTTTATGGCCGTTGCCCATACAGCAGAGCGCGTCGAACATTTCAACAATTTAAAATCGGATATGGTTCTTGCCGGCCCGGACTTTTTTAACAATCTGACGATCACGCCAGCAGCTGACAACGCTCTTGTCACTAATGGCAGGCCTGCGCTCATCGGCATCGACATTGGAGGGACAAAGGTCGAAGTGGCAGTTGTCACTCAGGATGAACACGGGAATTTTACGAAAGTTCTATTTTCTCAAAAAATAGCAACGTCAGAAATTAAAGGAGACCCGGCAAAATTCTTCGATAAACTTGCAAAATTTATCCGCGGGATTAAAACGGAAGCCCAAGAGAAATATAGTATCAAGATGCTTGATGTCGTCGGCGTTGGGTCTCCGGGACGATTTATCAAGAACGCTAACAATGAAGAAGTGATCGCAGACGGGTCCGCTGAAAATTTAGGAGACGCTCCTGGGGCTTTTAATGGCGTCAATTGCCAAAAAGAGCTCTTTGATCGCCTGGGGGGAACCGTTGTTGTCCATAATGATGCCATTGCCCAGATGATGTATGCCTATCAAAACTTATTAGAAAATTTTCCCGATATTGCAAAAACCTTCCTGAATAAAAACATTGCTTACATTGGTCCGGGAACCGGTCTTGGCGGCGGATTTGCATTTGTCGACGAAAACTGACGGACATATTTATGACATGAAGATCCTTGATAAACCGGTTACCCTTGCTTTGAACTGGCAGGGACAAAAAATGGAAATTCCTTTATTTGAAATGGCACAAGACTTATTCTCCGGCGGCAATGGGATCGGAGAAACTCTCATGATGAGGATCAATCAAAAAGCCCTAGATATGGGATTGGAAAAACCTTTTTCCTATCAGGAAGGGTTGAATGAAAAAGAAATTATTGGTTTTATGAAAGCATCAGGAGGAAAACTTTTGAGCGATATTCTTGTTGCAGGAAAAGCTGATTCTCGCTATGAAATCGCTCAACAGATAGCCGCATTTGAAGGTCAAATGTTAGCTCTCATTATTGAACATATTTATAACGGCGATATTCGGAAATGGAACCCGTCGGCAGATTGGTCACAAGAGGATAGGGATTTTGTCAAAGGGACCAAGAATTTCATTTTGGGCGGGAGCGTTACGAAAGGGTCATTCGGAACCATTGTTGAAAAAACAGCCCGGGAAGAATTAGCCGCCAAAGGATTGGTCGATGTTCAATTGATCCTTCCGAAGATGGATACCGCTAAAGCCGGAGTTTTGGGTGCAGCCGGATTTGTCAACGATGTTGCCAAAATGAAAACAACAGATTCTGATTCAGCGATGGTAGCAGCCCAAGGCGTTTTGGTGAATGGCGTTGTAGTCGATAAAAATTTAGCGCTCGAAGCCATAAATTTATTAGAAAAGCCCGTCAAAGAACGTTTTATCTATAAAATCCCAACAGCAATTTTTAGACGCTATCCTTACCTTGCTCCGGTTTTAGATTTAACTTTGCCGGCCAAGGAAACAGAATCCAAGAAACGAGAAACCGCGCGGCTTTTTATCGAGAAATTCATCCGTGCCAAGCATCCGAATTCCGTAAAATCTGTTTCCACAGAAACGGAATCCTTGGCTCTTCAAATGGAACGCGTCAGCCCTACGGATTTTGGCCTGCGATTTTCTTTTGATCCGTTTGGATTAAGAGTCAAACGGCTTGCCAAAGAATTAGCGGCATTCTTAAAAGAAGAGAAAGCTCGTATAGAAAAAATCATGCTGCCCAATATTTATCAAGTCCCGTCAGCTCAAGCCACCCGAGCCATCGATATGGATTTAAGAAGAATCAAATCAGAGCTTATCGAACAAACTCCAGAAGAATTTGAAAGCGACTTAGCTGCTTTAAAAAATCAAACACTTTCTTATGAACAACGTAATACCAAGATGTATCCTTTGATCCTTAAAAGCAAAGGAGAGAGGCTAAACAGAGTAAAGAGCACTCTTCTGGAAATCTTTCGTACAGAAGCCGGCATCATGCGCGAACGGGCGTGGAACGGTTTACGTTTTATGGGCATCCCGGGAGAAGAAATTCAAGAAACCCCCGCGACTTCCGTTACTACAGACAAGGCGATGATATCAATCACAGCAGGCCTTATTGGATTTGGTGTTATAGCGACGTATATCGGCATTCGAAAATTTTTCCGTTACCACACCATTAACGGTGCCATGTCCATGTTAGAAAATCCTTTGTCAGAACGGTCATTAGAGAAAGCGAACCATTTCTTAAGGAACCAACAGGATTGGCCAGGTACCCCAGACACCAAGGAAAGACTTTTTAACGGATATATGAACGTCTTAAAAAATTCTATGCATATAGGGTCCATGATCGAAGCCATTGAACAATTGGCCAATTTAGGTATCAGGCAGACTGAAGCAATTGATACCATTGCCGATTACTTAGGCGGGTTACGAAAAAGAGACGCCCAATTTTTGGCTTCATTGAAGAAAAAATATCCTCCACAAAATGACTTTAGAGATTATTTGGCCGACTGGATGTATAAATTGGATTTTAAGTTTTATTTTAGCATAGGCGCAAATACGCGTTTTGCGGCAAGGGCCGCTTTAGTCAAGCTCAAAGCTCCAGAAGAGAAATATGTTCCCGGGTATTTCGCCGCCGTGAAGGCCGATATCAAAGAAAATATGCTTAACGGCAAAAAACACATCGCCGAAAACGCTATGGCCGAATTAAGGGAATTGAACTCCGACAAGGCCAAAAAATTACGTTACGATGGGTATTTGGAAATCCTCAAAACCCCGGAAATGGCGGATTATGTTCTCCAGGAAGCCTTGGAACAACTCGAGGTCCTGGGACATCCTCAGGCAAAAACTTTTAAGAAATTTTATGAAAAACTAGGGGCTAGAACCTTTGGACAAATTTTTGTTACCGGCACAATATATGAAAAAAGATTTCAAGAGGCTTGGGAAATCCAAAACTCAGGATACGAGTTTGAAATAATTTATAATGAAGAAAAGAGCCATTTGAAGCAATACACGGTTGATCCCGGAGATGGGGGCGGCCTGCTGTTAAGGGAAAGGAAAATCATTGACGTGCCGGCGCATCCGATTGAAATCGTTAAAACAGAAAAATTGCCGGACGCTTTACCATCGACAGACAAGGCGATGCTAGTTCGTTGGACAACGGATTGGTATATTGAAAAAGGGCTGAATATCAATATTGTTTCCAAGGAAAACACGAAAATCCATATCAAAACAATTAAAATCCTTACCCATCGCTATCTCAAAAGTCCGAAAAATAGGGAGATAATAAAACAAGCACTGTTCAATATGCTGACCGATTTCTCAAAAGAGGCGAGAGAAGCTACCAGAGCCGCGTTGGCTAAACTCAATATCTCAAAAGTAGAAATTATTGCTGCGAATATGCACGTCCTCAAAACTGTTTGGTTTGATCCGGCCATCCCGGAAGCTATTGAACAGTTGAAACAGTTAGAGTCAGACGACACAAGAGAACCGCTGATCAACGGTTATCTGGAGGTCCTGAAAACTACGTCTTCCACTGAGTTGGCAATCCAAGGGACGGTTGAACGGTTGAGGCACTTAAGATCGGAGGACACAAAAGAACGAATTATTAACGGGTACCTGGAAGTCCTCAAAACTCCTGGGAACGGGAGTGCCATTGAAGAAACCATTAAAGAATTGGGTGACTTGAAAGACCCAAGGGCAATACCATTGATACTTAAATATTTTTCCATATACCCGACGATAGCAACGATTGCTTTAACTAAACTTCATGTTCCCCCAAAAACACTCATTACCAAAAACATGAACGTCCTGAAAACCCCATTGGAGTCTTATATTCTCCAACAAGCGATTGAACAGTTAAGACAATTAAAATCGGACGATACAAGAGAACTGTTTATTACCGGTTATCTGGACGTCATGAAAACTTCTGACTGGTCTGCCTCCATTAAAGAAGCCATTCAACAGTTAGCTGCGCTGGGACATCCTCAAGTTAAAATTTTCCAAGAAGTCAGTAACAGGATATCTTCTTCTCCTATCCCTGGAGAAACATTCGGCCTATTTTTTAGGCAGGCCTTGGACATCCGGTTGTCAGGGTGCGATTTCAAGATTCCTGAGTATTCCAATCCCTGGATTTATTATCGAAGAAATGACCTTGATAATCCGGTCATTGTCTCAATCGGGGCAGTCGACAACGCGCTGGTGACCAAGAAAAACGTCGGTGGTATTGACATGAACAACATTAATTTAAAAGGCGATGGGAAGGGGACGTTCACTGCGTTTACGTTCCAGTTCGACTTAAAGGTAATGGAACAATTCAAAGATGTGCCCGTCGATAACCTTTCTCCGGTGATTATCAATATCGTGCCGATTCCAAGCATTCTGCCGCTTCTTGGACTTAAAGAAGATACGACGGAAAAACTAGCAAAAGCGGAAAATTAATCGTTTGATCCTAAAAATATTTTATAAAATCAGGGGCTGAGTCTTCAGCCCCTTTTAATTTTATCGACGGAGAAACGAAGAAATAAACCATTTCTAAAAAAGATAAATATTTTTTGCCGGCACCTTGTCGAGAAGCAAATCATATGCTATTCTTGTAATAGAATTTGGTAAAGGTAAACTACTCGAAAGAGTAGGGCGCAAAGCCGTGAACCTAAAACCTTCTGGAGGAAGGGAATGGTTGTCTGGCTGCCGAAGCGGAGGCTTCGTTAAACATATCGCGCCCCTTTACTAGAGGCGCGTTTTTATTAGTTGCCTTCCATTATGATGGAAAAGGCAACTAGAAGACCCTTTGAGATCCTAAAATCTATTCAAGGACTCAAAGGGTAAAAAGTATGGGGGAGTAAGCATATAACCATTTGAGCTTAAGAAGTGTAATGAAAAAGCTCGATGGTCTAGAGAAAGGGGTTGTAAGTAGGGGGAACTCTAACAGATAAACTCCCAGGTGAGGTGGCCCCCTGCCTCACCTTTCCTGGGGTGTTTGGCATATGATGTAGGAAAATGGTGGACACTGTCGTTTTTCATAAATATACTACATTCATGTGTTAGGCATCCCAGGCCGGATTTTCCTGCCTGTCGTTATCAAAAACATCCATGAGCTTTCAACTTATCCACAATATTCCTGTCTGGGGCGAACCCATTGACGAGGCGGTTAATCAACTTATCAACTGCGCTAAGACTGCAGACAAATGCGCTTTAATGGCGGACCATCATCCTGGCTATGCCGTGCCTATTGGCGGCGTTGTGGCGTATAGGGATAAGATCAGCCCGTCGGGTGTTGGCTATGACATTGCCTGCGGTAATAAAGCCGTACGCCTTGATATTCCTGCCGACGAAGTTAAAGATCACATCAAAGAGATCATGACCGACATTTTTGAAACGCTCTCATTCGGCATTGGCCTAAAAAATAATGAACGCGTGGATCATCCATTATTTCACGATGACGCGGCATGGCAGCTTGGTGTCGCCAAAGAACTTAAATTAAAAAAACTGGCGCAGGAACAATTGGGCACCATCGGTTCAGGGAATCATTACGTTGATTTATTTACCGACGAAGAAAACAGGGTTTGGCTTGGCATCCATTTTGGGTCGCGCGGGCTTGGCCATAGATTAGCCAAATATTTTATCCAAAAAGGCGGCGGGCGAGATGGCATGAACGTAGACCCGGTGGTGCTTAATGTGAAAAGCGATCTCGCGCAAGATTATCTTTTAGGTATGAAACTCGCCGGGCGTTATGCCTATGCGGGACGAGATTGGGTTTGTAAACGCATTGCTCAATTATTGCAGGCAAATATCTTGGAAGAAGTCCATAACCATCATAATTACGCTTGGGCCGAAGAACATAATGGAGAAAAACTTTGGGTCATCCGCAAAGGCGCGACCCCGGCGTTTCCGGGACAGAAAGGTTTTATCGGCGGGAGCATGGGAGATATTTCCGTGATCGTCGAAGGAATTGACTCGGATGAAAGCCGGCGGGCCATGTATTCGACCGTCCACGGTGCCGGACGCCTGATTTCACGGACAGCCGCAGCCGGAAGGAAAAGAGGCCGTTATCGTATGGGCGGAAAAATTACGCGCGAGATGATGAAAGAGTGGGTGGATTCTAAAAATGTTACGCTTATCGGCGCAGGAACAGATGAGTCTCCGCATTGTTATAAAAGATTACCGGAAGTCTTGAAATATCATGAAAAAACCATTAGAATTCTCCATACGCTTACCCCGATTGGGGTAGCAATGGCAGGAGAAGACGTTTTCGACCCATTTAAAGATTAAATCCTAAATCCGGAACACGAAATTCGAAACAAAAATCTAAATTTGAATTTTGGAATTTGAGTTTTGTTTCGGTTTTCGATATTCGTATTTCGAATTTTTTAACAAAAAGGAGAAGAAAGTGCAGACAACAAAATTCTTTTTAAAAGATAAGGATGTTCCCAAAAAGTGGTATAACCTGGCTGCGGATTTGCCGACCCCGCTATTGCCGCCTTTAGGCCCAGACGGAAAACCTATAACGCCGGATATGCTTAAGCCGGTCTTTCCAGAGAATCTTATCGAACAGGAAGTGAGTACCAAACGTTGGATTGATATTCCCGAAGAAATCCTTGAAATACTTTACCGCTGGAGGCCGACTCCACTAAGACGAGCTATTTATCTGGAAAAATATTTAAAAACCCCGGCGAGAATTTATTATAAAGATGAAAGTGTCAGTCCCGCCGGAAGCCATAAGACCAACACCTCTATTCCTCAAGCATGGTATAACAAAAAATTTGGTATCAAGAAATTAACCACCGAAACCGGCGCCGGCCAATGGGGATGCGCACTAGCGTTCGCCTGCCAGTTGGTCGGATTAGAATGTAAAGTTTACATGGTCCGTGTCAGTTTTGAACAGAAGCCGATGCGGAAAACCATGATGCAGGTCTGGGGCGCGAAATGTCTGGCAAGCCCGTCGGAATTTACGCAAGCCGGACGAGACATTTTAAAGAAAATGCCGGATACTCCGGGAAGCTTAGGCATTGCCATCAGCGAAGCCGTCGAGGACGCCGTTTCGGATAAAACCGGTCAGACCAGGTATTCCTTGGGAAGTGTTTTAAACCACGTTCTATTACATCAGACCATTATTGGACTTGAAGCCAAAAAACAGCTGGCCATTGCCAAAGAAAAAAAGGTGGACGTTGTCATCGGCTGTGCCGGCGGCGGAAGTAATTTTGGCGGCATCGCTTTTCCGTTTGCCTACGATAAAATTCACGGCAAGAAGATCACAATCATTCCGGTCGAATCCGCATCGTGTCCTAAAATGACGCGCGGCAAATTCTCCTATGACTTCGGCGATGTTTCCGGAATGACGCCGCTATTGGCCATGATGACATTAGGCCACCAATTTATTCCTGCGCCGATTCACGCCGGAGGGCTTCGTTATCATGCTATGGCGCCATTAGTCAGCCAAGGAATTGTAGAAGGGCTTTTAACTCCTAAAGCTTATGACCAAGCCCAGGCCTATGAAGCCGCGCTTCTGTGGGCCAAGACCGAAGGCTTTATCTGTGCGCCGGAGACGAGCCATGCGATTGCCTGCGTTATCGACGAGGCCAAGAAAGCCAAGGCTGAAGGCAAACAAAAAGTCATTCTTTTTAACTATAGCGGCCACGGATTAATGGATTTGGTCGGCTATGATAAATATTTATCCGGGCAACTAAAAGGATATTGCTTACCGGAAGATGAACTGATCGACACCTTAAAGACATTGGAAGGCTTCCCTAAAGCTAATGCCCGAAAAACAGGAAAGTGGTAGTCCCCTCACAATGTCATCCCCGAATGCATTAGTCGGGGAACCATAGAGGTTGAAGGCATGGATTCCCGACCTGCCTGACGGTAGGCAGGCAAAAAATTTCGGGAATGACAAACTTTTTAAAAATTTTAGTTTGAGGACAAATATCATGAAAAAATCTATTGGAGCAAGTACGATCGTTTTTCCCACACCCGTTTTTATCGTCGGAAGTTATGATAATAAAGGCGTTGCTGATGTCATGACTGCCGCATGGGGAGGGATTGCATGTTCCATCCCGCCATGCGTAAGCGTCTCCATCAGGCCGGAGAGGCAAACACATGCCAACATTATGGCCAAAAAGGCTTTCACAGTAAGCATCCCATCGTCGGATTATCTTAAAGAAGCGGATTATTTCGGCATTGTCTCCGGAAAGAATGAAGATAAATTTAAAGTCTCCGGATTAACGCCGGTCAAAAGCGATATTGTCGACGCGCCTTACGTTAAAGAATTTCCATTTGTCCTAGAATGCTCACTATTTAAGACGCTCGAACTCGGGGCCCACACGGTGTTTGTCGGCGAGATCAAAGATGTCAAGGTCGAAGAATCTTGTTTAAATAACGAAGGTAAGCCCGATATTGTTAAACTTAAGCCCATGATTTTTGATCCTGCAACATGGGGTTATTATGGATTCGGAAAATTTTTAGACAAAGCTTTTACAGCCGGAAAAACGGTAAAGAAATGACGGTTTTACAAAAGAACGCGTTAGATAAAATTAAAAAAATCCACGTCCTTTCTCGCAAGCTCAACGGAAAAACAAAATCCCGTCATGAAAAGAAGCTTCTGGATTTAATGAGAAAGCATATCGATGAAATTGAGGATTTACATAAAACCAAAAATGCTCACTTTCTAGTCGAAACCGGGGATTTGATTATCTTATGTTTTGAGATTCTTTTAGAAAACGACTGTTCCATCGATGAGACGGTGGAATTATGTTTTAACCGTTATAACAACAAAATCAAACAACTTCTTAAGAAATCATGATCCTTTGGTCAAAATTCCTATTAGCATCTATTAGCCTATTTTGGGGCAGAAAACTTTATTGGGCGCTAGCCGGTTTATCTAGCTGCTGGGTTGGCATTCAATTTATATTTAAAATATTTCCGCATCCATCTAACCAGACCGTTATCATCGGCGCCGTTGCCTTTGGACTTATAGGAGTCATGGTGGCGTTATTCATCAAACACCTCCTTGTAATGATCGCTGGATTTATCGTCGGGGGATATGCTTTTACGCAAATCTGCACGATTCTTCATGTTTCCATGACGAGTTTATCTTATTGGGGTGTTTTTATTATTGGTGGATTTATCCTTGCCGCATTTTTCATGATCTTCTTTGAACTTGTGCTTATTTTCGCAACGGCGTTGTGCGGCGCATATATTTTTTATCAAATGTTGCCTTTTGAAAGAAATATTAATATCGCCATCTTGATTATTCCATTTTTCTTAGGTATTAATTATCAATTTACTCACATGAGAAATGACCAGGTTCAACGCTTTAAAAATATTGATCTTGACCGATTCCTTCAAAAATCCATGAAAAATAGATCATAGGAAAGGATTTCTTCGATGAAAAAAAACTATCTTATCATTCTTTTTTTAGTACTCATTGCCCGTCAAGCATTTGCTGCGCCGGCGTATGGGACCAAAATGCCGGAAAAAGGGAATTTCTTTATCGGAGGACAAACGCATATCGTCCAGCAAAGGGAACTCGAGAAGGATAACGGCAAGATGTCGAGCTCCCAAAACTTTTTCTTGATCTCTTATGGTGTTCTAGATTGGTTAAGCCTTGACCTAAAAGGGGGAGCAGGCAACGTCCAACTGCATAAAACAGACAGCGAAGACTTTAATTATCATTCCTTCTTGGCCGGAGGGTACGGATTTCGCATCAAGTATCTGGACCAGGAAAAATTAAAGGCCGTATTCGGATTTCAACACATTAGTGACCATCCCTACACCATCGACAGGGACGGAAAAAAATACAAAGCCGTTTTAGATGATTGGCAATTATCGACGCTGATCTCTTATGATCTACATTGCATTAACCCGTACGCTGGCGTCAAACTCTCGACAATGAACTATATCAATTGGATCGACACAGAACGAAATCTTGTGAAATCCGATTCAGGAAAGAGCGTTGGGCTTGTGGCCGGCATGGATATTCCTTTTAACAAAAAGATCTGGTTAAATGTTGAAGGGCAATTTGTTGATGTCAAAGCCATTGCTGCCAGCATTAATTTTTCATTTTAACCTTACGAAAAATCGCCAACAAATTCCATGGCCATGTTAACTTCCATTGCGGAATTTTTATTGCCTAAATCCTTCCAGCGAAAAATCAAAAGATGGTCTTTAAATCATGCCCACGTCCGACTGTCGAAACATCCTAAATTTAGCGAAGCAGAGTTTCGCGATATTTTAACAAACCGTTTAGGCGTAAAACCAGGAAGCGCAGTCTTTATTCATTCCTCTGTCGATAAATTAAATATCGGTTTTCCTGCCTCTAAAGTTATTCCCATGTTACTTGATATCGTTGGGAAAGAAGGGACGCTTCTATTCCCATCTACGCACATTACGGGTGACACGGAAAATTGTTTAAATGAATCTTTTTGCTTTGATGTTAATAAAACGCCGACCAAAATGGGCCTATTGGCTGAATTCGCACGTCGGCATAAAAATGCTTCTCGCTCCATGCATCCGACAAATTCTGTTGTAGCCATAGGAAAACATGCCCATGATTTGGTCCATGAGCATACGAATTCTGTTTATCCCTGTGGAGAAAAAAGTCCTTATTATAAGATCATTGGTTTTAATGGAATTTTTATCGGGTTAGGCGTAAATTCAGACAATTTGACCTTTGTGCATTGCATAGAAGACGCCCTTAAAGATGCTTTTCCCATCAAAACACGCAAAGATAAAATTTATAGCGTTACAGTTATCGATGGGAATGGGAAAAAACAGCAAATCGAAACGCTCGTTGCTCATCCTGACATTGCCTTAAGAAATGTAAAAGGGTTTATGAAACAGCATATTCCGGCAAGCATCGGGCAAGATTTCCAAATCCGCGGGGTCGATTTCTTTACGTTCGACGCCAAGATGCTTTTCGATAAAATGTCTTCGCTCGCTAAAGAAAATACTACGATCTATAATTTACCCTTAATAAAACTTATTAATCTTTTTCGTCGAACAACTTCATGAATAAAATCAATTATAAAAATGTCGCTGACCAGGCGTTGGAAGTCCTTTTTAACGATAAAAATCATCTGGGTTTTTGGGATGATAAACGTCATCAACTCTACGGCAAATTAAATCATGACCGCGCTTGGAATTGGAAGCCGTCGATGGAATTCTCAGATTATTACGGTGGATTTTGTCTGACCATGGTTCTTTTATCAAACCGATTGTTTCAGCTCAACATTGCCAAACACGAGACAAAAATAAAAGAATATCTTAAGCATATAAAAACAAACTTCACCCGTTTCAACAAAGACACGCTAACTTATGGAGCTTTTAATGCCCTAGTGCTCGGCGAGATTCTAGGATTTTCTAACGCAAAAGAAGAGATCGAATATGGTATAAATTATTTACGCGATTCTTTGCCGCGTATCACAGACAATCAAGATAGTTTGGCATTAATTGGTTTGTCGTTTTATTTGAAAGAGATTTCTCCCGATAACCAAACCGCAAAAGCACTCTTAAAGAATCTCATCGAAAATTTACTTAAATCGCAAAATCGGCAAGGCTTTTTTGAGACCGGCGATATCCGCGCTTATCATCACCACCGAATAATGTATCCTTTATGGGGATTGGCCTGCGCATCAGAGCTTGTTTATAAAGAAGAAATCCGTGTTTCGATAGAAAAGACTATTCAATACGTCTGGGATAACCGACAGGACAAAAGCTATGACGCTTTTTGGTGGCATCCACAAGCCTATTTTGTCAAAAATCGATGGGGGATTCCGGTGCCAATTGCGATTCCTTTTACATCACAGTATTTTTATGAATGTCATCAGTGTTTTTTTGTTATTGCTGAAAGGATCTACCAATCTTTTTTTAAATCAGAACGCTACGCGCAATATTCTTTAAATGCCCTTAACTGGATATGGGGGAAAAATCCATTATCTAAGAACCTTCTCGATATCAGCGGAATTGGATTGCCTGTTCGCGTGATGGAGGCCAACGGGAACTTACACATCTTAGGAGAACAATTTAAAGGAAGCTATGAAATGGGCAGTTTTATTTGTGCCTTAGCTGGAATGCAGGACGAGACGCCCGCTAATAAATTTGTTCTAAAGTAATATTTGATAAACGATTCTTTTATTGTAGAATAACACCCATATGATTTCCTTCTTGAAACGATTCCAATCTCTGTTATTTTCTTTTGCTATCATATCCGTCGGATGGATAACCTACGGGCACACCTTAAATTACACATTCCACTTTGATGATGAATTTTTTCTCATCAAAAATCCTGCCATCCGCCATTTAGCCGACCCAGTGGGGGTCTGGCACTATGATCCTACACGCTTTGTCGCCTATTACTCCTTGGCCATTAATTACGCCATTCATCAATTTCGCTTACCTGGTTGGCACATTACGAATATCTTTATCCATATTATTGCCGCACTTGCCGCGTATTGGTTAACGAACCTTTTGCTATCAACTCCTCGGATGGCAGAAGATGTCTTAAACCGTCACAAAAAGCTACTTGCATTTTTTGTCGGATTAATTTTTGTCGCGCATCCTGTCCAAACGCAATCCGTTACATACATTTGGCAGAGATGTGCATCTTTAGCGACCATGTTTTACCTTTTGTCTTTATGTTGCTATTTAAAAGCGCGACTCACAAACAATCGAAAAAGATTTTTTATTTTAGCCGGAATCTTGGCAATGTTAGCATTTTTCACCAAAGAGATGACTGCCACATTGCCTGTCATGATTATTGTCATTGAAGGGACTCTATTTCACTTAACATTTTCTAAGGTTAAAACTACATTTTTAAGACACCGCAATATTTTCATTGTATTAGCAATTCTTCTTTTGTTCTTGCCATTTTTATGCCTGCAAGGCTTTTTCGCTGATTATGGCATGAAAGCTCCGTCGGAATCTTTTGACGGAGAATTTATCAGCGGGAAAAATTATCTTATCTCCCAATTCAGGGTTTTATGGACATACATCCGGCTATTGTTTGTCCCCATGCATCAAAATCTGGACTATGAATATCACGTGTCGAAAAGTTTTTTTGAGCTAAAAACATTTTTAGGATTTGCCGGTTTACTCCTGATCATTTTTGGAGCCATAAAATTATTTAAAAAGCACCGCTTCTTATCTTTAGGGATATTCTGGTTCTTTATAACAATCTCGATTGAAGGAGGGATTGTCCCGATTGATTGTCTTATTTATGAACATCGCCTTTATCTTCCCATGTTTGGATATGCTTTATTCCTGGTAAGCGCGTTGTTCACATTATTCCAAGAAAAACATTTTAAACATCTCATTATAGGGTTAACCGTTATATCTATGTTCTATGCTGCTGCGACGATAAAACGCAACTTCGTCTGGAAAGATGATTATACGCTTTGGAGCGATGTCATTAAAAAATCTCCGAACAAACTTCGGGCCTTCAATAATCGCGGAAAGGCCTTGGCGGAAATGGGCAAACAGGAGGAAGCCATTGAAGATTTTAATCGGGGCATCGCCATCAATCCTACAACCTGGGCGCTTTATATTAATCGCGGGATTGGCTATCAAACTTTAGGACGATATAAAGAGGCCTACGACGACTTTACGAAAGTCATCCAAAACAGCCGTGATGCCCACGCCTATAATTGCCGCGCACAATTGCGTTATGCCATGGGAGATGTCGACGGCGCTATTATGGATTTTTCGAGCGCGATCAGTCAAAATCGCCTGCACCTTCAAGCTATTTTGAACAGAGGGACTTTGTACGTCCAGAAAAAACAATATAAATTGGCTCTTTATGATTTCACGAATGCTATTTCGCTCGACCCATTTTATGCTCCGTCCTATGAAAATCGGGGAGACGTTTATTACCGACAAGGAAAAACCCAAGAAGCCCTGAACGATTTCAGCAAGGCGATCGAATTAATGCCTAATGTTCCATTTTTTTATCAAAATCGCGCAGCTCTTTATATGAGCATGGGGTCTGTTGAAAAAAGCCTATTGGATATTCAAAAAACCATCACCCTTGATCCCTATAATACTAAAGCTTATTTTCAGAGAGGAATCCTTTATTCCCAGAGAAAAGAATATGACAAGGCCTTAAGCGATTTTATGAATGCCCGCAACCTCGGTTATCCTCTTGATCCCAAAATTTTACCGCAGATAAAAGCTTTAATGAATAAAAATAAATAACGTAAATATTATTATTTTATTTAGTTGACAATTAAAGAATTTTTAGGCATACTTACAGAGAATCAGGGCAGTAAATAAATGGAAATGTTGAAGGATCTAGCTTCAGAGATATAATACTTGCTTAAGAAACCTGAAACACAGCCATTATTTACTCGTAATTGTTTAACAGTTGGAAAGGAGGAAGTAGGTAATGGCTAAAGGTAAAGTAAAATGGTTTAGCAACCAAAAAGGCTATGGCTTTATTACCCCTGAAAATGGCAAAGATGTATTCGTCCATTTTTCAGCGATTCAAGGTGAAGGTTACAAATCCCTTGAAGAAGGACAAGAAGTGGAATTCGAAATCACTAAAGGTCCTAAGGGCGAACAAGCTACAAACGTTACTAGAATATAATCATTAGGTTAAACCTAATTTTATTCTTAAAAGAAAATCCCCGGCAATTTTGTCGGGGTTTTCTTTATCCGCTAAATTCAGAAAGAAACGTGCATGAAGATTGATAAAACAATAGTTGTCTTGGATTTGGAAACAACCGGAACTTGGATTGAGAAAGACAAGATCATTGAAATTGCCATGATTAAACTTTTCGTTGATGGACGGACGGAAAATTATGAGAAAAAGATCAATCCTCAAATGCCGATTCCCCCAGCAGTGACCGAATTAACAGGCATCACGAATGAAGATGTAAAAACAGCTCCCATTTTTAAAGAAGTAGCCAAAGAGATCCTAGATTTTATCGCAGATGCTGATCTAGCCGGTTTTAATGTGGAACGGTTTGACCTGCCGGTTTTAGAACGAGAGCTCATTCAAGCAGGGCAATCATTTAATTGGAAAATACGAAAAATTTATGACGCCCAAAAAGTGTATCATGTCAAAGAAAAGCGCGATCTCACAGCTGCCTATAAATTTTATTGTGATAAAGACCTTGAAAATGCCCATAGCGCTTTGGCAGATACCCAAGCTGTTTTGGAAATCTTGAAAGCCCAAGTCCATAAATATGGGCAAGGAAGCGACAGCATTAAAGAATTAGACCAATTTGATTATAAAACTAACGCCGAATTCTACGACGAAGACCGTAAAATCCGTTGGTGGAATGGAAAGCTTTATATGATGTTCGGTAAATACGCCCGTCAATATAGCCTCCAAGATGTCGCGAAAAAAGACCCCGGATATTTGGAATGGATTCTCTCCGCCGACTTTAGCGAAGAAGTCAAGATACTGATGGAAGATGCGTTAAAAGGAAAATTCCCCACTCAAGAAAAGTAAATTTAAGGAGTTTGTTTTATGGAAATTGGCATCATTGGATTACCGAATGTCGGAAAATCGACATTGTTTAATGCGTTAACGGGCGCGGCAGCGGCAGCAGAAAATTTTCCTTTTACAACCATTGACCCGAATATCGGTGTCGTTCCTCTTCCTGACCCTAAATTAAAACTCCTTTCTGATAAAAATAATAGCCGAAAAATTACGCAGGACGCCATACGATTTGTCGATATTGCCGGGATTGTCAAAGGGGCAAGCCAGGGGGAAGGACTGGGCAATAAATTTCTCGCCAATATCCGTACGGTTGATGCCATTGTGCATGTCGTTCGATGTTTTAAGGATGAAAACGTCGTCAATGTCATGGATAGTTTAGACCCGAATGGTGCGGCTGAAATTATTGAAACCGAACTTCTTTTAGCAGACCTTCAGCAATGCGAGAAAACATTGGATCGAGTCCAGAAGATGGCCAAATCCGGCGATAAAGAAGCTCAAAACAAATATCTCCTTGTCCAAGATGTCATAAAAAGTCTTAATGACGGCAAATCTCTTAGACAGATGAAATTGCCCCAAGAGTTCTTAAATGAATACCAGTTTCTAACAGCCAAGCCTATTCTTTATGTCGCCAATACGGATGAAACGAATACGGCCCCGGAATTTATTGAAATTTTAAAAAGGCGAGCGGAAAAAGAACAAGCCGGGCTTGTGGTCATGTGCGCCAAGATCGAAGCAGAGATCGTCCAGCTTCCGTCGGAAGATCGAAGCGATTATTACGCTTCAGCCGGTATTACCCAGCCCGGATTAGTGACGCTTATTCAGGAAGGCAAGAAGCTCCTTAATCTCGCTTGTTTTTACACTTCCGGCGAGACTGAAACACGCGGGTGGCTTATTCCCCAAGGAACAAAAGCCCCGCAAGCCGCTGGAAAGATCCATTCCGACTTCGAGCGTGGGTTTATTCGTGCAGAAGTTTACAAATATGATGACCTTATGAAATACGGGTCGGAACAAGAACTGCGAGCCAAAGGGCTTATTTCCCTTGAAGGCAAAGAATATGTGGTCCAGGACAGCGATGTCGTATTCTTCAGGTTCAGCGTTTAATTCCTTAAGAAGTTTCTTCTAACGCCACTTTTGAAAACCGGTTATTTTTCATGCCAGAGCAAATAAAAAATATACGGTTCCCTGCAAATGGAGCCCAACCGGCTAAATCCCGCGGTCCACATCTTCTAGCCCGTTGGGGCGACATCCTGAACCAAGAACCATTCTTCCACAGGCTGAAATCCGCGGCCTGCTGGTTCATGGATAAAAACATCTTCTGTATTGGTTTCTTGTGTTTCTTTCTCGTAACTAATTTTTTTATAATCGGCAAATATTCTTCTTATCCTTGGTGGCATTCTAACGGATGCGATTCCGACGGACTTTTTGCAGCAACGACCATCGGACTGCTTAATGGAAGCAGCTTAAGCTTTCTCATGCACCCGGCAGCTTCTTTATGCTCCTTGTATGGAATAGGCTATCATATTTTAGCCATTTTTAGCCCGCAGTATAACCAACTGTTCCACTTGAACCAGATAACCAGCTTCTTTGACGCGTTAAGGATCCTGGATTTAGCCGTATGCGCGTCGAGGATTTTTAACTTATTATTTTCTCTCGTCTTTGTTGCTATATTTTTCTCTTTCCTCTACCGATTAACCCGCTCCAGAATCATTGCCACCTTAGTCACATTTTGCTTAATCAACATGCGCGGATTTCTTTATTATAGTTATTGGTCCCGCCCGGATTTATTGGCTCTATTGTTTATTTTCGCCTCGCTGTATTTATATTACTCCCGAACACCACAAACGTCTTGTTCTTGGACATCCACGATAAAATTGTTTATGCTAATCGGCCTCTTAAACGGTCTTGCCATTTTTGCTAAGATTCAAATTATCCCTGCCGTTGTTATTCTTTTTGGAAGCTTCGCGATTTATCATGTTTTTTTTGTTTCTACAAACGAAACTTCACAGTATTTGTCCAAAAGATTAAAAACCTCTTTAGTCATTTCATTATTAAACATGGCTCTGATGCCGTGGTGGATGCTTAAACGCCCAGCATTTATAACTCCGGATTATTTAAAATATAAAGCAGGACTTTTCAACACTCTTGTTTATGGACGAGCCCAAGACAATTTTTATTTTCCCATATTTATAATCCTCTTCGGCATGCTCGTTGTTTCTCTTGTCTTCTTGGTATTCGCTCAAAAAAAATCTACCGTCGGCATCTTCGCCCAAAGGTTATCTTATCAAATATTTTTTAGTAACTGCTTTGTGACCGGACTGATCATCTCCATATATATTATTCTTCTTCCAATTTCTGGGAACCTTGCCAAATATCTGGCTAACACGCACCACCTGATTTATTCGATGCTCACAAACATTTCCTACGGCGGATATGCCAATACGAAAGCTTTTATCCTAAGTGATGTTTGGAAAAAAATCGTTATTTTATATAACGGAAGTTTTAACACTCTCATACGGACAAACATTTTTTATGTTATGTTGGGATTGATGACCCTTAGTCTCTTGAGACTAATCACGAAAAAAGGATCTGTTCTCACAAAACATTATTTGGTCGTTCTAGCTCTTTTAGCAACGGGCATTATCATGGACACGGTATCCGGTTTCCGAGGAGATGTTCCTTATATTCGGATCTATTATATGATTTATTCTTTAACCTTTTATTGTGCTGGCGCTGCCTTATTTTTATCTTTAGAGCTTAAACAGCCGCCATCATCATCCTGGATCAATAAATTCTTAAAATTTTTCTGCTATTGGATCATGTTCTGCTTAGTGGCACACCTCTTTTCGGCAACGGTTTCCTTTTTTAAACAACCACGGGCAAGTGGCATTACCGACGAAAGCCCGATCCTTTCTTATTCGAACACGAGAGAAGGTATTAATAATTTTTGGCCCATTGTCGAGGACCGATTGCGGCAAGTGCAGGGCCAGGGCGAATTAAAAATATACCCTTCCAAAGCTAAGATCGAAATTAATGACAGCCGTAAAGAAAACAGCCGGCAATTGCTAAATGAGGGGCTGGAATATTTAAAGAAAGGGCATGAAGACATTAGAAATATTTCAAAAGCTATTCAGAACTTCACCAATGCCATTAAAGAAAATCCTACAGATATTAATACTTATTTAGTTTTAGTAAATACATATATGGCGCTCGGGTCTTATCAAGAGGCGATCGGGTTCCTTCAGCTGGCTTTAATCGAATTCCCAGAAGAGGGAACGCTCTATAATCTTATTAGTGCGTGTTATGAAAAAGTTGGCGATTCAGGGTTGGCAACATATTATTTGAAAGAAAAGCTTCGTGTTGCTAAAAAAATCTCCCTTAAAATCAAATAAAGATAAATTAAAAAACTATAATTGTCTTCAGTCGCTTCTATAGGTATAATAAGGCCAATTCTGAATCAAATTTAATAACGACAGCTAAAGAAAAAAGAGGTGTTTATGGCTGAGTCATCAAAATGGGTGGACTTTCATAAAGATATTTCTTTAGAAGGGATTAAGCGTTCTTTCTGGAATAATCGGCTATATCCTCTGGCGAAAGATGAATACGCCGCGACAGAGCATGATAATTTTCTTGCTCTGGCTATTACCGTTCGAGACCGCATCGTAGAACGATGGGCGAAGACGCAGCAAAGATATCATAAAAACAATCTCAAAAGAGTTTATTATCTGTCCATGGAATTTTTGATCGGACGGCTTTTAGGAAATTATATTTATAATTTGGGACTGGAAAAAGTTGTTCCTGAAGCCCTTTCGGAAATGGGAATGAAGCTGGAGGATTTAAGAGAGCAAGAAGTCGATACCGGATTAGGGAACGGTGGTTTAGGCCGGCTTGCCGCCTGCTTCTTGGATTCTATGGCAACGCTGGGAATTCCTGCCCATGGTTACGGCATCCGATATGATTACGGAATTTTCCAACAAAAAATCGTTAACGGTTATCAAGTCGAACTTCCCGACGAATGGCTTCGCTTAGGCTGCCCTTGGGAATTTGCCCGCCCGGAATATACGGTCAAAATCCATTTTTACGGCCGTGTAGACGAGGTTCGGGAAAAAGATGGGACCCGGAAAAAAATCTGGATCGACACCCAAGATGTCCTTGCGGTGCCGTATGATATCCCGATTCCTGGATATAAAAATGATGTCATCAATACTCTACGACTTTGGTCGGCGAGAAGCACGGAAGAATTTGATTTGGAATACTTTAACTCCGGCGACTACGAACAAGCGGTCTATCGAAAAATATTTTCAGAAAATATTTCCAAAGTCCTTTACCCGAATGATTCTCAGGTCCAAGGCAAAGAACTTCGACTTAAACAGGAATATTTCTTCACCGCTGCTTCGATTTCAGATATTTTCAGAAGGTTTAAAGTTGAGAATGCTGATTTCAAAAAACTTCCTAACCAAGCCGTGATCCAACTCAACGATACCCATCCGGCTTTAGCTATCACAGAGCTCATGCGCGTCTTAATAGACGATGAGGGGTTAGATTGGGAGCAGGCTTGGGGCATTACCAGAAAAACTTTTGCATATACGAACCACACGTTGATGCCGGAAGCCCTGGAATGCTGGACGGTGGACTTGCTAGAACGCGTTTTGCCGAGGCACCTTCAAATCATTTATGAAATCAATGATTGGTTTATTAAGGAAATCCGACGAAAATTCCCCAACGATGACAACCGTGTCGCGCGGATGTCATTGATCGGAGAAGGCTACACGAAGCATGCCCGCATGGCTTATTTGTCTGTCGTGGGAAGCTTTTCCGTTAATGGCGTTTCTGCGCTCCATTCAGAACTTTTAAAGAGCCGCGTGTTTAAAGATTTTTATGAATTTTATCCGGAGAAGTTTAACAATAAAACCAACGGGATCACCCAGCGCCGGTGGCTTCTTAAATCAAACCCAGAATTATCGACGCTGATCACTAAAACAATCGGAGATGAATGGACAACCAACCTAGCGCATATTAATAAAATTCTCCCCTTAAAAGACAACGCATCTTTTCGAAATCAATGGGCTGCGATTAAGTTGAATAATAAAAAGGCCCTGTCGGAATACATTCTAAAAAATCACAATATCAAAGTTGACCCGACGGCGCTGTTCGATGTGCAAGTTAAACGCATGCATGAATATAAAAGACAAATGTTGTTTACGCTATACGTTATTGCACAGTATGTTCGCATCATTGAGAACCCGAAAAGTTTTAGCCAGCCTAGAGTTTGTATTATCGGCGGGAAAGCCGCACCAGGATATGCCTTGGCTAAACTCATTATTAAATTTATTAATAATGTCTCCGAGGTTATCAATAACGACAAAAAAACAAAGAATAAACTTCAACTGTTTTTCCTCGAGAATTACCGTGTTTCCTTGGCAGAGAAAATCTTTCCTGCATCCGATTTATCGGAACAGATTTCTACAGCAGGAACAGAGGCTTCCGGAACAGGAAATATGAAATTTATGCTTAACGGGGCGTTGACCATCGGAACACTCGACGGTGCAAATGTGGAAATGGCCCAACTATTAAATAAAGATGAGATATTTATTTTCGGGCTCAAAGATCAAGAAGTCCAGGAGCTCAGGACAAAAGGATATAATCCTCAACCATATATTTCTCAGTCTCAAGTTTTAAAGAAAGTTTATGATTTAATAACAAGCGGAACTTTTAATAAGAACGCTCCTGGCCTTTTTGACCAGCTCATTGACAATATTTTTGTTAAAGATCCGTATTTAGTCTGCGCGGATTTTGATTCTTATTGTCAAACACAGGAAGCCGTATCTCAAGAGTTTCAGAACAAAGACGCTTGGGTCATGAAATCTATCGCGAATGTCGCAAGGACCGGACATTTCTCGTCGGACCGCACCATTCGTCAATATGCCCAAGAAATTTGGAATATTCCCTGTTGCAAATAAAAAAGGACGCTTTAATGGGGGACCTCGCTGAAAAAAGAAAGAATAGTCGTTATGTCGCTGAAGTGGCCATGCGATATGATTTTATGTACGATGTAACGACAAAATTGCAGTTTCAAGTCAAGGGGCAGCAGGAAAATTCTCCGGTCAAAACTTTGAAATATCCTGCTATTAGTAAAAATATCAGCATAGAAGGGCTTGGATTTGTTGCCTCAAAGAAATTAACACAGGGGGACATTTTAAACCTTGAATTGTACTTGCCGCATGAAAAGAAGCCCATCCGTATGGAAGGGCTGGTCCGTTGGAGCCGGCCCATAGAAATAACGAATCGGCCTATATCAAAATTGCGATTTGAAACAGGTGTCCAATTAAGTACCATCGAAGGCCATCCCGTAGAAAATTCAGTTTATTTTGACAAAACTTATAACGTTTTATGGAGTGAAGTCTTGGAAAGCGTTTTAGGCGGATATCGCCTATTAGCTCAAGGCAAGAAAAAAAAGACCTCATAAATAAAATCTTTCCTAAAAAAATTAACCTTAAAATCAATAAATTTTAAACGGAGACAATACAATGGCGTCATTATTTACAAAAATCATTGCCGGAGAAATCCCTTGCCATAAGATTGCCGAAGACAAAGACTATCTGGCCTTTCTCGATATTCGTCCGATCAATCCCGGGCACACCCTTGTCATCCCCAAAAAGGAAATTAATTATATTTTTGACGTCGATGACCAGCTTCTTTCGGGACTCATGCTTTTTGCCAAAAAAATCGCAGGGGCCATTAAAAAAACCGTTCCTTGTGCCAAAATCGGCATCATGGTTGCCGGCCTTGAGGTGCCGCATTGCCATATTCATTTAATTCCTATTAATAAAGTCAGCGATTTGAACTTTGCCAATGCGAAAACGACGCCCAATGAGGATTTGGCAAAAGTTGCCCAACAAATTAAGAAAAATCTATAAAGGAGGGCCGCATGTCCGTTTTAACATCATCCATGCCGAAGAATTGGAGTAAAAAACAACAGCATGTTTGGAAATGCCTGGAAGACCATTGGGATCATCTGATTCATGCCAGAGTGGATGAATTTCTAAAATATATTCACGACGATTTTATCGGATTCGGACATGAGAGCCCAATTAATATTGACAAGCCTTGGCTTGGAAAATGGGTAGGTTTCTGGACAAAATCCACAGAGATTGTTATCTGCGAACTAAGGCCCATTGATATTAAAATTCATTCGGATATCGCGATATTGCAATACTTTATATTCACGATTGAAAAGAATGACCACGGTGGCAAAAGAGTGATTCGCCGCTATACAATGACTTGGAAGAAGGCTGGAGATATCTGGCAGGTTATCGCAAGCCATAATAACCTGATGGACGAGATTATCCGAGGATAATATTTTTTGCAAGCGCTTGCAAAATGCTAAATCATAGTATATACTTATAACAGATAATAAAATTTTATTAGTCGTGATGGGGGCATTTTATTATTGATGACTGAGTACCATTAACGACTTTTGCTCTTAAACGGGTATCATTGAAAATCAAGCCACGGTTTTCGTTCTAAGCGAAAAGTCGTGGCTTTTTTGTTGTAAAAGCAATACAATGGAATAGAAGAGAAAAGAGGGCCTTAAAGTGGAAATAAAGTTAAACGATCCTTTACGGGTTCTTATAATTGAAGACAACCAAGTCGATCAGGCAATCTTAGTTGCTATGATTATGGAAGAGTCTAAGGGACGCTCTTTTGTTCAAACCGCAGACACTATCCAAGCAGCTCTAAATCTCCTTAATTCTTATGAATTTGATGTTCTAACCTTAGATTTAAACCTTCCTGACTCTCAAGGCGAAAAAACAATTCAAGATATCACGAAGAAAGCCCCCAAAGTTGCCATTGTTGTGAGCACAGGCTCTTATGAGGATGAACTCGGCATAAGAACCTTAAGCATCGGGGCACAGGATTTTCTTATAAAGGGAAAATATAATGGGTACACGTTAAACAAAGCCCTTTATTATGCCATCGAAAGAAAACGTTTAGAGCGCGAACTGTTCAGCCTCTGTGAAGAAATCAAAGAGACACAAAACCAGCTTATTCAAATAGAAAAAATGCAGCTCATCGGAACTCTCGCGAGCGGAGTCGCTCATGAGGTGCGGAATCCTTTAGCCACGGTATTGTATGGGGTCAATTATCTTTATAATCGAGTTGAATCGGACGATGCGAGCATTAAAAATGTCATGGATAGCATCCGAGAAGCTGCCGAAAAAGCGAACAATATCATTACGGACCTTTTAGACTTTTCCTATATCAACCAATTAAACAAAGTGGAATCCAATCTTAATGACGCTGTTAAAAAATCTTTGTCCTTAACCCATCATCATTTCCAAGAAAGACACATCCAGGTCATAGAAAAGCTCAGCAGCGATCTGCCGACGGTGATGGTTGACGTCAATAGGGTTGTTCAGGTGTTGGTTAATCTTCTGATGAACGCTGTTCATGCCATGCCAAAAGGCGGAAAGATCACCATTCGATCTTTAAGAGACCCGGACGCGGACGATACTGTTCTTATTCAGGTTGACGATGAGGGACACGGAATTGAAGAGAAATATTTAAGTAAAATTTTTGACCCATTTTTTACCACGCGCAGGTCTCAAGGCGGGGTGGGATTAGGTCTTTTTGTTTGTCAAAATATTATGAAACTTCATGACGGAGGAATTTTTCTAAAGAATCGCCTGGAAGGAGGTGCCAGAGCAACGCTGACATTTAAAATTTAATAAAAACGAGAACGCGTTTAATTGCTTTAACATTCTTGAAATTTTCTTTAGAAAGGAGGTTCGCATATGTCAACGAAAAGAATCCTTGTTATTGATGATGAAAAAGGGTTTACGGCCATGCTCAAATTGAACCTCGAATCGACAGGGAAATATGAAGTCCTTATTGAAAACGATTCGCAGAACGCCGTGCATACAGCCTTAAATTTTATGCCTCATCTTATCCTTCTGGATATCATTATGCCGAACATGGAAGGGCCCGATGTGGCGATAGCGCTACAAGAAAATCCATTATTAAAGGACATCCCGGTGGTTTTCTTGACGGCAACTATCAGGTCAAGCGAGGTCGGAGATCAAGGAAGCCGTATTGGAGGACACTTTTTTGTTGCAAAACCAAGCTCTCTTGATGTTTTGGTTCATTCCATAGAAGAGAATTTGGTTATGTTAAATTAATTTTGACAGGATTTATAAAGAACCCCTCCAGCCACGGAGACTCTTTCCGTATTACCTCGTAAGCCCCAATTTGCCATGTTTAGAAACGACCCGCCTCAAGAAACACTATCAACAACCCCTTAAAAACATTTCTTGCCCCGTGCCCTTGTTTTTTCCAAATTATATGCTATCTTTTCTCTAATCTTTGTATATACCCCTTATTTCCACACCGGGTGTGGAATAAGGTTATCCAGCCAAAATTTTTTTTGAATAGACAATTGAGCATTCATCGTTTGATTTTCTCTCTTGCAGGCTCTTAAAAACCTTTGAGGAGATAAAATGGAAAACGTTCTACCCAAAAGACAGAAAAACTTCTTCATCAAAATCGTGTCGACAATTCTCTCGATCACGTTCATTTCCACAACGGCCGTACCGCCGAGCTATGCACAGGTTTTGAACCTTCCGCAGCCGGGCAGCATGGTGGGCCTCACGCCTGCATTTATGCCTACGCTGATCAAGGGCTTAAAAGTCCATCCGGAGAATCCGCTTTTGTTCGATTTCATTCTCGATACCGGTAAATCCGGTATTGGAGTCAACACTCCTGAATTCAAGTCCGAATCTGAAAAGCTCATCAAATATTTCCTAGCGTCAATGACGATCAAAGAGTCTGATTTGTGGGTCAACTTGTCACCGTACGAAAAGAATAGAATCGCGACTGACGAATTAGGCAAGACTGAGCTTGGAAAAGACATGTTGGCGCAGGACTATATTCTAAAGCAATTGACCGCGTCTTTAATGTATCCAGAAAAAGAGATCGGGAAAGATTTCTGGAATAAAGTTTACGCTGAAGCGAAACAAAAATTTGGAACCACTGATATTCCTACAGACACGTTTAATAAAGTCTGGATCGTCGCTGATAAAGCGAAGATTTTTGAACACAACGACGCGGCGTATGTTGTTGGGGCGCATTTAAAGGTCATGCTAGAAAAAGACTACGTAGCAGCCAGTAAAGCTTCTTCCAGTCATTCCACAATCTCCCCATTGTCATCCCCGCAATCTTTAAGCGGGGATCCAGTAGTGGATTCCCGCCTTCGCGGGAATGACATCAGTACTTCGATTATTAAAGAAATAATCATCCCCGCCATCGAAAAAGAAGTCAACGAAGGGAAGAACTTCGCAACATTAAGACAGATGTTCTATTCGATGATTTTAGCGACGTGGTACAAGCAGGCGTTAAAAGATGCATTATTAAATCAAGTTTACAGTGACAAAGCTAAAATTGGCGGAGTTACAAATAACGACCCAAATATTAAAGAAAAGATTTACGCCCAGTATTTCGAAGCCTTTAAGAAAGGCGCCTACAACTATATTAAAGAAGAATACGATCCTACGACACAGCAAGTAACACCTAAAAAATATTTCTCCGGCGGTCTTGAAATCGGCGTCGGGAAAGTCCTCGCCCGTCAAGCTATTCAAACCCCGGAAACCGACAACGCCATGAAACCAAATGGCGACATGGCGATGGTAACGACAAATATCCATAATTTGAAGCAGATCAAGGCAGATGTGAAGAAAAACCAGGAAATGAAGAAAAAAAATAATAAAAAAAGAGGATTATATTCCGCCCTTTCGGATGTCAAGTTTTTGGGTGGAGATTCAGCTGTTGTTAAAAAAGCTTTTAATGGAAATGTCTCAGCTCGACAAGAATTGGTTGATAGTGCCCGTTATAGATTTGCTATAGACGGCATCTCGAGAAGAAACTGGGCAGGTGAAGTCCTTTCTACTTTTGCACGTTCTGGCCATGTCTGGGCTCAAAATGCAATTGTCAGGGATGCCAAAGATGACTCCGATGATGATATGCGCTGGGCGAAGTTTGCTTTGTTCGATAGTGCTAAGCATGGTTGGGACTGGGCCATCAAACAGGTTGCGATTTTGTCAGGCGATGATGAGGAGTTTCGGGAAGTAATAAGCAAAAAGCTTAATAGTGATAACCGTGGCAGCCAAGAGGAAGTGGAAGAAATCTTGATCCAGGCCATTCGTAACGGGCAGGTGTGGGCGAAGGATCTGGTAACGGAGAATATTGTGTCAAGGCATGAGTACGTAGGGATTCATGTCGCGGCTGAAACTTATGAATTCTTTTCCAAAACGCAACAGAAGAAGATTTATCCTAAAATTAAATCATATTCCGATGAGCTGAATAAGCTCAATAAACGGCTTCAGGGATTGGAAAAACAAGGGAAATCCCTCGACCGTGCCATGACGACCCTGTTGGTGATTCCTGCGTCGGAATCTGCGCACATGACATTGAAAGAACTTTTTGATTTACTGCAGGAAGGAATTAAGAAGAACCAAGACAGGGGTGTCACGGAGGCTGAAGGAAAGTACCAGGGCATGAATTTTAAGGTCGTTATGGATACGACCTTAGGTGAAGATTATGAAAAATCTTTCAGGCCTAGGTTTGAAGAGAAATTGAAGAAGAACGATATCCAAAAAGACAAGGCCATGACGACGGAAAGAAAATCGACCTGGGACCAGGTCAAGGCATTTACACCAGGCACGGTGGATTGGCATATCAGACATCTTTTTCCGCAGTTTTCAGCAAAAGGAAAAATCCGGGCTATTAAGATCCTATCTAGAATTTACGAAAAGAATAATCCTAAACAGCAGGCCAGGATCGCTCAGGCATTGTTTGAGGTGGCAGGGAATAAGGACAGTTCTGTCTCCCAGGCCGCGGTCGATGCTATTGCTTCTAAATTAAAAGTAACGGGCATAGAAGATCCATTAAAACAGTTACTGAACGGACTTCGGAATCAGGCTGGCGTTGATGTGGGCAAAGACCGTCTCCTGACGACGGCTGATGCCCAGATAAAGATTAAAGCCTTTGTCGCGTCGATGAAGGGCCTGCTTATTGCTCCGTTTGTTAATAACTCGACGATGGCAACACTTGCGGAGTTTGCGAACAACGTCGAGAAAGATGTGTACTCAGCCAAAACAAGGGCTGATTGGAAAAGAATATCTGAACGCCTGGCACAGGACAAGTCAAGAATAACAGGGTTCATAGAGGCAATAGCAGGGCGTGAGCCGCAATCCGTGTTTTCTTATGATAATTTCCTCAAAGAACAATTGAGAAAAGAAATGTACACGGCTTTTCAAGGCATTATTTCCGAGGCTGGGGAAGCCATGGATCGGCCCACAAACGCGATACTCATCAATGCCAGCGAAAGATCTCTACAAAATAATCCCCTGCGATTGTCTCTTCTTCCCGGCGAGGGTGTTGTTTTGAATGTTTCATCACATGCATGGCAAGGATATTATCGTCATCACTCTTTTCTTTTATCGGCGGACAAAGACGGTAATTTGCTGGCAAGTCCTTTCAAGTTACCGAGCTTTCTTTCTAAAGATTATGATGGTAGGACGCGGCAAATGGACTACGAGACATTCTACGACAGTTTCCAAATCTATTTACCTCATGGCCTGACTTTGTGGCACTCTGATGGATTCTCTGAAGATGCTGATGCTGGAATTATACACAACCAAGGCCCTACAGGGGCAAATTTAGCTATTGACAAGAATGGTAAAGATTTATTGCTATCGGTTGGTGATTATACGAGTTCACCAGGTAGTTTATCGGCAGGTGTCAACAGTATTGTTCTTCCCAAGGAAAAGGAAATCGTCCTCGGCAACGGAACGGATGTTGTCCATGTTACCTTAGACAAAGAGAAGACGAAAGAAGTCCAGATGGGCGGGGATACGGTCGTCCTTGAGGAGAAAGATGATTATGTTTTGGTAAGCAGTCATATCAAAGACGGAACTATCTGGGCGGGCGTTGTCGACGAAGGGACTCCGGATGAGATCCTGGCTGCTCTGGACAAGGGCGAGCAATGGGCCTTGGATATTTTAGACAGGGATTTGGCAAAGAATGCAAACTTAGAGAAGGTGGCGTATATTTTAGATGCCGGTATTCAGAACAACAGGGATTGGGCGAAAAAGAGAATTATCGGACGCGATTTAAACGGCCAATATAGGTTACAACAGGTCGTGAAAGACCGCTATTATTCCGGCGGCGCAGAAGGGAAATTTTCCTGGTTGAAGGACGTAATTATTGAGAACGCAAAGTTACCCGGCAATGATTGGGCGAAGGAAATAGTTTTTGGAAAAGAAGACAGTCAATTGATGCGCCTGGAAAATCTGCTTATCGATGCCCGTAAAAACGCCCAGAGCGCTCAATCGTTTTCTGAGAAGATCCGCCATGTCATATTAAATGGGCATGATGATTCGGATTATGTTGTGATGGGCATGGCTATGGCAGATGCTTACGCCGGCCTGACATGGATGGTCAATCCGATGATTGAATGGCTTCAAGATAATTTCGATAATCGGGAACGCCTGGATGTAGCCGTCGCCGTTGTTTTTTCTCTCCTTCCTCCGGAAGTGAGGGAGAAAATTTTTAAGGATTTAGAACAGACAGATCCGAAAGGATTATCAAGCCTTCGCCGGGTGATCTCCGCGTTTTCTTCAGACCTGCTGAATAAGCAGAGATCAATGATAGTGAACCGATACAGTGATTCAGTGAATGGGCCTAGGTGGTCTTGGGGTGACGACGGCAGCAAAGGCCTTTCGATGGAATCGCGTGAGAACCATAAAGCTACGATACAAGCAGCCCAATCTATCACCAACAAAGAACTTGCTCTGACAGAGATTATTAAGAAATCTTCTTTGGCATCTGTCTACATGGGCCAGCGCATTGGGATGAGATACAACTCCCTAGCTGCCCGCGGCGACTTCGCCATGACGACGGAACAACCGGAGAACCAATCACGCAGAAATTTTCTTAAGAATAGTGCTGTCATAACGGCCGGATTGCTTGCCGGAAAAGGGATGCTGTTGGCTCAGGCTATTAAACCCAACCTCCGCCCTGAAGTAAAAAAGACCGTCGAATGGTTAAAGCATAAAATTAATCCCCAGACCGGTCTCATTGCCTCTTTTGAAGGAACTCCTGCAGGCGACCCTTCAACTGGAGTAACTTGGATGTATAACCAAGCACAAGCTATTGAAGTGTTTTTGTCGATCGGAGATATCAAGACAGCGGAAAGTCTTGCCAAAGCCATGCTAAAACTTGAAAAACACAACGGTGCATGGGTCGGCGCTTATGATACTCAGTCCGGAAAGATCGCTACAAATATCGACGAGCAAAGACTTAGCTATGTTGGTTTTAACATGGCTATCGGGCATTCATTTCTAAACCTTTTGGAAAAGACCCAAGACAAGAAATTGGCCATCAATTTGTTGCAAGCTTCTTTTGGATTGATGCGTTGGATCGCGGGTTATTATCATGATAAGGGAAACTATGGATACTTTTCCGGCGGAGAAAACAAAGCCGCTGTCTGGACGGAATATAACGTACGTGCAGCTGCTTTTTATTATCAATTTGCTAACCAGCTTAAAGACCCCAACCATCCGAATAAGAAAGCGATTGAAGAGATCATATCACCTGATAGTTCAAAACCTTTAAGTGAATCTCTCCGAAAGGATGCAGAGAAGGTTTTCCACTGGGTATCCGGAATGTGGAACAAAAATCAAGGATACTATGAATATGGCTACACGGATTCTGTAAAAGAAAAATTGATCCCAGAAGATTGGGGTAATTTTGAAAAGGAAAATCCTAAATATTGGGCGCATGGCATGTGGGCTTATCCCCAATATCTTGTTCCTATTATGGCAAGGGTCGCCGGATTAAATCCAAAGGATTATGCCGGAGGGCTCGGTTGGGTCCTCAATCATCAAAGCACGATCGTGGTCAATAAAAATGGCCAGAAGGTCAATCTTTCCGGCGTGCCACGATGGATCGGTTCGAGATCTATTAATTCGAAATTCACCGGTGAAATGGCGGTTGCCTTGAGGTTAGTCGGCAGGGACCTTGAAGCCGATAAATTGTTGGCAACATTGACTCAATTACAGACACCTGATGGCGGTATTCCCGAGGCTGTCAGTGATAATCCTAACGACATGTGGCCGCTCAGCTTTCCCTATGCTTCTGTGGAGGCGTCATTGGCTTATATCATTGGCATGCAGCACTTAGACCCGAGATATATCGCTGGCACAACCCAGTTGGCTGGAAACGACGACGCTGCCATGACGACGGCAACGGTCAAAGTTTTGGGAGAAGATATGCCTGCCAGATCAGTCTTGAAAACCATTAGTGCGTTGCAGCAGGATTTGCTTTTCTCTAATATCACAGACGAGCGCAACACCTTGAATGAATTGGTCTATGGACGGAAGATGATCCGGTTAAATCATTTCACTCAGCGCGCCAAGGAAAGTCCTGTCGCTGATTATAATTTGTTCCGCGAGCTTGAAAAATTTTTAAAAGATACAGTTTCTTTTGATATTGCGATTTTGCCCTTAAACGGCACGCCGAGCTTAAATGGATTTCGTCCGGGCTTTTATCTGAATTGGAAGGCCCCCAACGAGAAGATGACTCAAAAAATGATGATGTCCGCTCAACTATGGCTTCTGAATAAGGCCCTTGAATCTCAGAAGGCTTTAAAAGGGGCCGGGATATCCGACTTCGCGATGACGACGGGGGATAATTCGACTTCTAGCTGGGAAGAACGACAGCTTGCTTGGGAGGAACGCATCCGACAACGAGACGAAGAAGAGCGACGGAACCAGAGAAGGCACCAAGAAGCGCAAGCGGATTATGAAAATCTCGCAATGAATTTGTTTGGAGAAGATGATGCCATGATGACAGGGAACCTAAGAGTGCTGTCATTCATAGGTGCACTGACGGGCAGTTTGCTTTTTACCGGTCAAGGAATGGCAGCGAACGATCCTTTGGCGAGCTGGATAGATCCGAAAGCCGATTCCATGGAAATTTCGTCGACAAAAATGGGATATTATGTAGGACAAACTATACGCCAGGATGGGAACACATACATATGGAATTCAAACGTTAACAAGTACGTTCCTTTGAAAAGAACGCCCAAGAAACCTGCAGCAGACACTAGCAACACGCATAAAGACACGACTGCTGTTGTGCCTGATAGCAGTAAGAAAGCAAAAGACCAGGCCATGACGGCGGGGGACGACGATTTTGACAGCTTTTTGCGCGCCAACAGAATGAGAATGGAGACAAACGAAACACGGGAAATCACAGTAAAAAATGTCTTAGGAATACACATGAAACCCTCGAGAGCTATCTATCGAGCGGCAGAAGCGTTTGCCAAGCAAGGCGTCTTTGTCGCCATTGAAACTGAAGGAGATTTTGTGAGAATTTATGATGAATCTGAGGCAGAGCTGACCATGCATATTCAAGGTTTAGGTATTCAAGATGAACAACCTATAATGGTAACCATAGATAGCAAGAAGAAATTGTCGCCGGAAACGATCAATTTTGTGTTTGATAGATTAACGTATTTGTTGCAAACTCCGGCATTGCTTGAAAATCCAGAATGGGATACAAACAATGCAACAAAGACTTATTTGGCAGAGATCACGCAATTTCTTGAATCACATGACAAGGCCATGAACGCTGATATGAAGAACCCCGGCGGTATCGACTTAAACGCTAAGAATCTTCAGATGAATATTTCTAAAGATGGAAAAGGCGTTGAATTCAAATTCGATCCGGCTATGGTGGAGCAATTTAAACTCGGAGATTTTACAGGCGTGATACCCGTCATCATTCGTATTACGCCAATTTCAAGCCCGTTTCCGCTATTAGGATTAGAAATTCCGACGGAACAGGCAATAGAAATATCTAAAAGGTCTTAATGAAAAATAACATCAATAAACATATTATTTCACAGAGGCAAACGGTAAAAAGAATCATTTCCGCGGCTATTCTTGTCGCGTTTATATTCACAACTGTTATACCGCCGAGCTATGCACAAGTTATGAACCCCGCCGCGATTGGCGGCGAGGCCTCGCCAACTTCACTGGTTGGCGGGTTGCCGCAGCCGGGCAGCATGGTGGACTTAACGCCTGCGTTTATGCCTACGCTCATCAAGGGCTTAAAAGTCCATCCGGAGAATCCGCTTTTGTTTGATTTCATTCTCGATACCGGTAAATCTGGCATTGGAGTCAACACTCCTGAATTCAAATCCGAATCCGAAAAGCTCATCAAATATTTCTTAGCGTCCATGACGATCAAAGAATCCGATCTTTGGGTTAACTTGTCTCCGTACGAAAAGAATAGAATTGCGACTGATGAATTAGGTAAAACAGAGCTTGGCCGTGACATGCTCGCGCAAGATTATATTCTCAAACAGCTCACGGCCTCGCTTATGTATCCAGAAAAGGAAATCGGAAAAGATTTTTGGAATAAAGTTTACGCTGAAGCGAAACAGAAATTTGGAACTACTGATATTCCTACGGACACGTTTAATAAAGTCTGGATCGTCGCAGATAAAGCAAAAATTTTCGAACACAACGATGCAGCCTATGTTGTCGGGGCGCATCTTAAAGTAATGTTGGAAGAGGATTACGAAGCGCTCAAAGCGAGCGCGGAGTCCCGAGCTACTGCGAGGGATTTGGCGGCTTCACATAATGTAGGGGCGGGGTTTCCCCGCCCTGATCATAAAGGGCGCGGTAACCGCGCCCCTACGGCGATCATCAAAAAAATCATCATCCCCGCCATCGAAAAAGAAGTCAACGAAGGAAAGAATTTCGCGACGCTTCGCCAGATGTTCTATTCGATGATTTTAGCTACTTGGTATAAACAAGCCTTAAAAGATGCACTTTTAAATCAAGTTTACAGTGACAAAGCTAAAATTGGCGGAGTTACAAATAACGACCCAAATATTAAAGAAAAGATTTACGCCCAGTATCTCGAAGCCTTTAAGAAAGGCGCCTACAACTATATTAAAGAAGAATACGATCCTACGACACAGCAAGTAACACCTAAAAAATATTTCTCCGGCGGTCTTGAAATCGGCGTCGGGAAAGTCCTCGCCCGTCAAGCTATTCAAACCCCGGAAACCGACAACGCCATGAAACCAAATGGCGACATGGCCATGGTGACGACCAAGTTGGATAAAAATATCGACCGTGCTATGACCTCAATGGAAAGACGCGAGTTCCTTAGCGCCTTAGGTGGGCTTGTTACGGCAGGTGCGGTTTTGGGTGGTGGTGGATTTTTGGTTTACAAAGGGGTGCGTGCGGTAGACAAGATAGCGAAGCAGGAAGAAGAAAAATTTTCAAAGGAGTGGAATGAATTTGTTAAGACCCCTGAAGGGCTTAGGATCCAGAAGATGGTGGATGCATATTGGGCGGAGATCAAAATGCCCTATTATCGAGGAATCCCAGACTTGAAGGAATATAGAGGGAAGCTGGCGGCGGCAACGATCATCACCGATAAAAAAATAACCACTCTTGTGGATGCTTTCCGCTATACATCCAGTGCCATAAGTATGTTAGGGACCCCTCTGCTTGACGACAAGCTGAGCACTCGAATGGCCATGGTTTCGGTATCGTCCGGCAAGGATATAGGGTTATTTGTAAAGGCCTATCAATATATAGACGATAAGAACACCAACAGCACTCTGGGCCTCCACCAAGAGTCGATGGTGGATATAGCGGTTGCTGCAGTCACAACAGGTAAAGACACCCAGGCTTTTCTCAATGCATACAGGTTTATGAAAAGCTATGATAAATTTCGGGCTGCATCCGGTGAGTCATCGGCGGTGCAAAGAGCGATTACCGCGGTCACAACAGGAAAAGACCTGGAGGCATTTGCCAAAGCGTTCGAGTACATGACAAACTATAATAATGTTGGAACTAATATTAATGACGAATTGGCGGCGCAGATGGCGGTTGCAGTAGTCGCAACGGACAAAGCCCCCGAGGCATTGGCCAAGGCGTTCAGGTATATAAAAAACACTGGGCTCAGCGATGAATTAGCGGCGCAGATGGCGGTTGTTGCAGTCACAACGGGCAAAGATCCTGAAGCATTTGCCAAAGCGTTTAGGTATTCAAAAGACAACGTGCCGCCCGATTTTCTTATCAGTGATGAAATAGCGGCAGAGCTGGCGGTTGTTGCAGTCACAACGGGCAAAGACATAGCGGATTTTGTAATGGTTTTTCAATATATGAAAGGATACGAGAATGGAACCAGCCCTCTTAGTGACGAATTAGCGACGCGGATGGCTATTGCCGCGATCCTCTCAGGCAAGAATAAAAAGGCCTTTGTGGAGGCCTTCAAGTATTTGCAGGACGGCGAAAACCAGCTGTTCTATCTCAACGATGAAGGCCGCGTACAGATGGCTATCGCCTCCGTCGTTACAGGCAAGAACATAAAAGCATTTGCGACTGCATACCGATATGTGAATGATCAAGTGGGGAGCCATGGCATCCTAGATGATGGTTTGCTGATCGTACGAATGGTCATTGTCGGGATGGCCCCCGAATTCTTTAACAAAGATCTTACTGGCGTAGATTCACTTAACGAATCGTTAGGCCCTGTGGCAGGAAGCATTCTTGGTGCTGTTTTTCTTGGAATGCCAGTGCTAGGAGCTATTCTAGGTGGCGGTTCTCTTGGCGGGGCAGCCATCGGGTATTTGATCGCGGGCCCGATTGGCGCGCTTTTGGGAGCTATATTATTGGCGGATGATTATAAGGAGAGACCTGATAATTGGAGCGATCTGGCTAATCTTCATGCTCTCCAGAAGGTAACGGCGAGTCCGGCCACGCGTAGCGTTAATGCTGATAAAGCCATGGGCGCCGAGTTGTCCGACCACGCTATGGTCACGCCAGGCCTAAATAGTTACTTCAATTACTCGGAAAAATTGAAAATATCAGGCGGGGACCTTGAGACATTGGCCCAAAAGTTCGCACTATATTTAGATAAAGTCGTAAATAACAAATACAGAAAAATGCCTTATCGATACTTGCCAGATCAATGGCAAAAACGATTAAATGGCATCAACGAATTCTTGCTACGCACGCCGTTATACCAAGGGAAACTTCAAGACGGAAGTCCAATCTATCAATATATGATCGTACCTCTTTTTAACCTTAACGGCGTTAAATCGATTGGCGCGATGATTGAGCCTGGTGATGGTCGGTCTTCTCCGCATCACTATATTTATTTAGGGATAGAGCCATATCTTTTAAGCGTCGAAGACCCCAAGATCCTTATCAATGCCGTGCTTGATCAAATTAAGGTCAACCAAAATGATTCTTCATCTTATAAGGCCTGGAGAAATTATTATACCCAAGGGCTTTTAAGTGAAGTTGAAGAAGCCGACAAGGCCATGACGGCGGATAGGGAAAAGGATGCGACAACAGAGGTCCTCACACAAGAAGATCTAAATGAGTTGATCCGCCTCATAGACGAACACGATGATATCCGTTTTGACACGAGTAATGCGGTAAAGGCGATAGAATTGCGTCAGCCTGAAATTGTTACGCGCTTTGAAAGGGATTTGGATGAGAACAGAAGGTGGTTAGCACAGGCGGTAGTTGAAGGCCTTTTGAATAATAAAGAATGGGCCCGCAAAGCTGTGGCCGAGCATGGCCTTATGAATCAATCTAATTTTCGAGAGATTTTAGATAGTGCGCTTGATATGAGAAAAGTGGAGGCCCTGAAAGTTTATTTGTGGAACAGACAATGGTTTGTTGATGTGGTTGTGCAGGAAGTCAAAGCGTCCCCAAAAGGGGCACAAGACTTTCTATACAAACTCTTGGAGGATAATAATCATGGAGACAACTGTTTCTGGGCTTGGGAGGCCGTACTTGCTTTGGCACGAGAAGGAAATGCTTGGGCAAAGGACACTCTTTTTTCTTGGGCAAAAAGTTACTCGACATCATCTTATTATTCCCCAGAAGATTTAGCCATAAAAATGGCCAGACAGATAATATTGATGGAAGCCTATGCCGGTCAGTCATGGGTAGGTGATTTAAAAGATGTGTCGGATGTCATAAAGAATGAAAAGGCACCTGAACATCCTATTTTGCGAGAAAGATCAGAGGGCATAAGCCCGACGATCTTTGAGTCATTTATGGCACCTGAGCTTCATATTTCGCCCGAAGAGTCAGAGTATTATTTTAAGGCCCTTGGCGTGACAAAGGCGTCATACAATGTTTTGCAAAAGGCCATAAACAAGACAATGCCTGATGCTATAAACAAGGCGATGTCTGAGGAAAGGGAAAAGGCCACAAAGATACAAAGATGGCAAAACAAAATCAGCAAGAAAAAAGCGCTGGAGTTTGAAAATACGATAAAAAAACGTGCGATGAAGGACGTCGGCATACAAGCACAGGTCATGAAGGAAGTGATGAATCACTCTTCTTTGGCCGTCATTATGATAGCGAGACAAAACATAGAAGACTATGCCCAAAAAGATAATCGTGGTAACGAAAGGGGATTTGGAGATTATGTTGGAGGACATTATGGTGGAGGATATCGTGAAGGAAATTCTGATGAAGGAAGCCGCACTTCGAGTGGAGACTCTGGTTGGTCTATAACAGGCTTGGGTGGACTTTTAAATCCTGCCAATCCTCTGAGTCCTTTGAGTCCATTGAATATGATGGACCTTGCCATGACGGCTGATGCCAATTTAACCGAGACTGATGTCGTCCGCGTCGCGGGCAATGAAGGGTCTTTTGAAGCGGAATATCATGAGAAGCCAACGGTCGTCGTGCTGGCGCCGGGAAGAGCCAATGGGGATGGAGAGCATGTCGATTACCCCACATTTAGAATCTATACAAGTCCCGACGGCTCAGCCACCATCATTCCGCACAATTATTCCGCGCCGATCGCCATTCAAAACAATATTTTAATCTCGGCCAAACCCAGGACCGATAATAAAATCGTGGCTTGGGCGAAAGATTACAAAACCAGATATGAATTTGATCTCAATGATTTAGAAAAATTGACGAAATCCGACAGTTTAAAAGGTGATAAATTCTGGGCGAATTATTTACTTGGAGCTTATCAAATCGCTAAAAATCAAGGCCGTTCATTTAAAGGCGCGGAATTTGTCATAGAAGGAAATGTCCCAACGTCCGGCGGCGTATCTTCCTCGTCGGCTTATAGTGTTGCTTTAAGCATTGCGTTCTCGCAAATGTTTGGTTGGAATTTACATAACAGCAAAGTCGGGAAAGTCGAATTAGCTTTGTTTGCCCGCGATGCCGAACGTTCAGAGTTGGTTGGTTCAAGCTGCGGATATCTGGACCAATTAGCGTCGATCTTCGGGAAGAAGGACCATATCACGTTGATCGATTACGGCGAAGTTCCTGTTTTCCTCGAAAAACTGGAGAAAGGTTTAGCTACCGATGCCGACGTCGACCGATTAATTCAAAATATCTCTATGAAGCCGGTCTTGGATAAAGGCTATAAGTTTATGTTGTTTAACAGTAACGTCGAGCGTCCCGCTGGAGGACTTGGCGCGACCAATTATAATGTCCGGGCAGATTATGAATTACCGGAGGGGGGAAGAATATTATCCGCGTTACTGGGGACTGCCTGGGCGCCACATGTCAGTGCGTATACATTGGCTGATTTAGAACGCGTAAAATCGCAATGGCCGACGGGTGATTATACTTATGTGGATAAAAGAGATGGCAAGACATACACCGTCAGCTACGCGACGATCTTTAAACGTGTCCGTTATGTCTTAGGTGAGAAAGAACGAACCTTGGCCTTTATCGCAGCGGCCAAAGTTGGAGATGTTGAAGCTATGATGCGGGCGCTTAATGCAACTGGCGACGGGCTAATGATGGACGGTGATTTTCAAATCAGCGCTTATGTGGATAAAGACGGAAACGTCTTGGACGACACCTTGGACATATTAGTGAAGGTTTTACGTGAAAACGGGGCAGCAGCCCGCATGATGGGCGGCGGGGGCGGCGGCTCTGTTATCCTTTTGGTGAAGAAAGAATTTGATACGCCCGAATGGCGCCAGAAGATCATCGACGAAGTTAAGCTACGCAGCAAGACCCATAAAGTCGTATCTGTTATCGGCGACGTCATCGCCTCCGAAGGCGCGCGGGTCGTCAAAGAATCCCCTGATAAAGCTATGGTAGCAGAAACTCAGGTGGAGACGTTTTTTGATCTCCCCGTTGATATAGAAAATGTTGGGGACATCTTAAATGATATCCTTCAAGAAAAAGGCAAAAAATCTTGGACGGGCTTGGCAAAAGAAGCTCTTAACCAACCTCAAAAAGAAAAAAAATCCTCTGCATTTTCTCTTCTTTATATACAAAGAAGAGATGGGAGAAGGGAAAGCATCCCTTTAAGCAGCAACTTTCTCATCCGAATGGCATTAAAAAAAGTTATATCTAAAATATTGGACAAATATGCTTCCCGACATGAAAAAAGAAGATTTCATATCGCCGTCTATAAAGAACCTGGAGAAAATGGATATTTTGATTTAGTTATAGTCCCACAAGAGCCATTTGTTTTTCCGGAACCTCAAGTCCTGAATTTTATGCGGAATACTTTTGTCACTAAATGGCTTGATGAAAATGGCAATCGACTATTGTTCATTGATTCTCTAAAATATAATTTAAAGAAAGCAAAAGCTCCACGAGCAGATCATCCAGAAGAGATTGTCTCTTTTATTCAGAAAACATTCGATGGCCGTGTTCCTGTTAAGCTTAATGAAAGCAATAATTTTGTATTTGGCGACGAGAATTTATCCCTGGAAGTGAATTCAGATTCTTATGCAAAAGACTTTTCCCCTAAACTTGAATCTGCGATTGAGCAAGCGTTGGAAGCTCATAGGGAATTTGAATCCATTTCCGGACTACTCACCTATTCCGATAATGCGATGTTGACTCATAGATTCACGAGTTTTTTGACAAAACCATTCTTATTAATGGCCTTAGCATCAACTTTGGGAGCAGCGCCGAGTTTGAATGATTTGAACTTAAAGAAACAGGTCAATCCGCTTGAACAATTAAGCAATGAAGATTTACGTAGACAAACGAACCTGCGAAAAGATGCAAATATTTTCTTTGAAGTAGCCCGACGCGCTTCTCAATATAAAGACAGCAGCTCTTACGACCTGCTGAATAAAGAAGCCCTTGAATATCCCGGCGCCATCGTAGCCTTAGATACTATTGCAAATAGCGGACAATATTTTGCAGAGGATGCTAAAAACACTTTAGAAATGTTATCTATTGAACATTACAAAAAAATCCTTCTTCTTCCATTTCAATTAATCAGCGAAGAGGCCAAAGAAGAATATATTTATGGTCTAGGGATCCTTGTGTCTTATGATAACCTGGATGCTTATCAATTTTTAATGGGGCACGAGATCTTCTTAAAAAATTTAGCTGCCCGGTCGATCGTCTACCAATATCATCAACGGCATCCTAAGGCCCCTTGGATGATATATTTTAATAATAATTCGGCAAAAATTGATTCGACCACAAAATCTGACAAAGCCATGATGTCCGGCAATGCCTTAACGCCATTCGGGATATTGGTATTCTTAGCATCTTATTTTAATCTACCCAGCAATTCTTATGCCTCTGGCTCTGGTGGTGGGGTTGTCAACGCTCCTTTAACAGTAACGACAGGACAGACAACATCTTCCGTCGATATGAGTCGAACGAAACATTTTATTCTGAAGCAAAAAACGGCTTCTGCTTTAATTGGTGGAGGAGAAAAGATTGTTTCTCAATTGATCAAACTCGCCTTACGCAATGACATCGCCATGAGCGAATTAATTGTCATTGCAGGAGAGAAGAACAATCCCGAAGCCGAAGCTGCCAAAAAATTTCTAGACACCATAAATTTCCAAATGATTAGAAATGCTCAAGACCCGACGGCAGATAAAAGAGCCCAGGATAAAAATTTTAAGAAAATTTTATCCCTTCTTGCTGGTTATGGACGCGCAGATGCTTTAACAAATTTATATTTCTCCGCTCGCGCCAATGACCTTTATTCCCTTTCTCTTATAGAAAACCTTGCTTACCAGGGCAATCATACAGCTTTTACGACGTTAACCTGGTTAATCACCAAGTATTCCCAGTTGGCTGCCGTAGTTGCCTTAAGGGGAATGTCTTTTGCCCCGGATAATAAATTTACAAATAAAGGCATTAAATCGGACGCTATCGAATTCTTAAATAACAATGAAGCTCTTATAGAAAAGATAGAATCCACACCGCCCCAATCGCAATCCGCAATTGATAAAGCCATGACGACAGAAAAATCAAAGGACCTTCTTGATGTCTTACAACAGATTGGCACACTTAAAGAAAATGACGTCGACACATTTGTAAATTTATACCCACCCGATCAGCAGCTTGACATAAGAAATTTAATTAAACGCGCCAGAAATGTCAGCACTTTCGGGGTAAGTTACATTTTGCAAGAGGTAGAGAAATCATTGAAAACAGAAGAAGAACGCAGCGAATTCGAATTAAAGCTCCGCGGCGTCTTAGAAGCTGCCCATGAAATCCAAAAAGAGAATTTCATCAGGACATCCAATGGGGTTGATTTAAAAAATGTTGATATCTTAAAGATTGACGCTGCTGCAGAAGAAAGAATTCAGCTGATTCTTAAAATCATCGCGAATCCTTTAGATCCAAGACGAGAAGACACGCTTAATCGTTTGTTTATAGCCCCGATGGAGACTGTCTATTTATTAAAAGAAGCCAGAATATGGGATGCGGACCATCAGACTCATGTTGAAACAGCAATCAGAAATGCATTGTTATCCATCAAAAGCATATTTCCTATAATCGCAAACCCTCGTCATCCGCGGAATCAAGATGCTCTGAATTTTTTAAGGGAAAGCTACTTAAGAAAGAAAACCGATGAGATTCTAAAATTAGCACAAGAATGGGATATCGCGGTTCCCGGATATCATGTCGAGCAAAAAATTGCAGAAGCTTTTAAATTAAAAAATAAGGCTGATCAGAAGACAGACTCCGCCATGACAGCAAAGGTCGTTGCCGACGTCTGGAATTTGGCAAAAGAGATGCCTTATTCATTTGTCAGTCCATATAATAAAATCTCCTTATCGAGGCCGCACGGATTTACCAATGCCTATCCTCAGGCCGTTACTCGATTTTCAGAAGATCAAAAAACTTTTTATATCCGTTTTAGCGGTTCTGCGCCAGGACTGGATTTAGAGTCGGATGCGACATATTTGATCGAAAAGATGAGGGAGATTCTTCCGTCCGATTATGAACTTGCTTTTTATGTTCCTTCCAATATTTCTAAAGAGGCTTCTCATCAGACTCTTGAAATTTCTGTCAAAGCTCCTGCCGACCAAGCGATGACGACGGAATTGAACACCACGACGCCAGTCTTTAGAGCGGATGCTGTTAAACAACAAGCTTCCTTTAATTATGGTGTTGGCATTTATTCGTATCCAAGCGCCCTAGCCAAAGTTAAATATTTTAAAGGTTTAGATGAAAGATTGCGTCCGTTGTGGCAGGCTTTAAAAAATATTGCACAAGACTTTCCCGATGCCGTCGATGTTCCTGAATTGGGAGAACTTCATTTTACAATGACATCTCGACCAACAGATATTCATGGCCGACCCTTTAAAGAAAATCCGTCTATTTTAATTCAACCGTTTACCCCAGAAGAATTAGCAAAATATATGCAGGAAGCAAAAGAAGCTTTGAATATAGCGAACCCGAATCCTTTTTCATCCCAACAGTTAAAAGGTTCCTTAACGAGAATCCCGGCGGGAGTAATTTATTGGACGATAGATAAAGGAAGCCCGTTTGATACGTGGGTAAACAGCTTGCGACAAGGTTTTAATAACAGCGCGTGGAGCATCTATGAACCAGGTACCAAAAACTTCTTTAAAGTTACCATGACCTTATTCCGCATAAAAAATAAAAATCTGCCAGACACCGTCTTAAATGAGATTGATGCCCGCGCTGCTAAAGTCATTGCAGAATTTGCTCCTGAAGGGAATCTTTCATTCCAGGGTCCGTTTTATTTAAATGACGTTGAAGTGGGGCAAGGGTTTTATGTCAATTGGCAACCTGTGAATGTCGAACGTATTTCTTTACAGACGACGCCTACGAAAGAGACTGCTTGGGCAAAAGGAGATCAGAAAGCCCTTGAATATTTCCGTCAGCTTCAAACAGGCGAAGTTAAAGAATTAGCTATTGAACGAATCGCCCGAGGGCCGGAGTTTGGGTTAAGCGCTCATCGAGCTTTGCAGGAATGGTATAAACAAGGAATGCCAAAAAATATTTCCGAAACAACAGACAAGGCGATGGCGACCCCCGGCGGTATTGACTTAAATGCGAAAAACCTCGACATGAATGTGTCCAAGGAAGGGAACGGCATTGAGATAAAGTTTGACCCGGCGATGGTGGAACAGTTTAAGCGCGGAGATTTTTCCGGGATCGTGCCCGTCATTATCCGTATTACTCCTATCGAAAGTCCGTTTCCGCTTCTCGGTTTAGAAGTCCCTCGAGAAAAGGCGATAGAGGTCTCTAAGAAATCCTAAATTAATTCTTTATATTTCCAGTTTCAGCCGCTTGCCAAAAACATTTTTAAGTGATATATTACCCGCAACTATGATGAAATCAAAAGCAATTCGCAGCCTCATTTTAAGTATTCTCATTCTTCCGTTCGCTTATCCTCAAATTAGCTCTGCCCAAATCAATGCGCTTCCCCAATTACCCATGGGGGAGAATAGTCCGACAGAAGAAGCATCCGAAAACTCATCTGATCGCTTTCTTATAGAAGCTTATCAATATTCTAGCGGCGGTAAAACCCTAGAAGCCATGGTTTCTGTTGGCAAAACGATCTTAAGCAATCCTTTGAACCCCAAAATCCCTGATTTTCTCGACGAATTTTCTAAAACACCGTCATTAACTTCCCAACAGCAAATCGGGATTCTTCACATCGAAGATTTGATCAGCTATCTCGGGAATCTTAATCAGAAAATTAATTATTTTAAAGCCAAAAAAGATGAGCTTCAGGAACAGCTTATAAAAAACGGTTACGATGGATATGCTTTAACCGAAGAACTGTCCAAAGAACGGGCCACGGTTTGGCAAAAGAGTTTTACTCCCAAAGCTCATTGGTCCCAAGAAGATCTAAAGACGCACGACCCAATGGATGCCACCATCGAAATATTATCCGCCAAGAGTGAAGAGCTCAAAGTTGAAATTTTGGCGCTACAAGAAGAATTTAATCGTCTGAAACAATTAAATGCAAATTATGCCTCGCTTATTATTGAAAAAGACTCGACGAATTCCGAATTAATCAGCCGGAATAATGAACTTTATAAGCGACAATTGTCATTGATCATGCAAAAACTGAATGATTTTCAATCTGAGGTTCAGCATCGCAATAAGCGTATTGAACAATTGACACGGCAGCTAGTTGATTCCGTCTTAAAACTTTCAGAGAAAGACCTTGCCCTTGAGAAACAATCCGAGCAAATCGCTTTGCTCAACGATCATCTCACGGAGCTGGAATCCCGGTTTGAATTAAGAGACCGCATTCTTAACGAGAAAGATGCTGCCTTTACATCATTAAAAGCTGATTTTGAAGATCTTAAGCTGCAAGCAATCAAGGAAAGGAAGGAGATTATCGCCTTAGTTTCTTCCAAAGAAAAAAAACTCGCCGAGTTAAGCGGCATTCTTAAACTTTATAAAGGAAAACTCGGCCAATCGTCTCAGAATGCTCACAAACAATCCTACGATATCCTTTCTTTGCAGAGACAATTGGCGCTTGTTAAAAAGCAATTATTTGAGAAGAATAGGATCCTACAGAAAACCCAACAGGCTTTTCAAGACCTAGAACGAAAACTTCTAGAAGTCGATGGAAAATTTAAAGACCAAGGTAACGAATCCGATAATTCTTCTAAAAAGACCAGAGATTCGCAGTCAGAGTTCCACTCATAGAAACCCATTCTTTCCTGTTTTCCGTCAGCAAAAATATCACAAACAAAGCTTTACACGTATAAAGAAATAGTTATATTACAAAATATATTCTATAGACGGAATTTAACCTATGAAAACCATCAAAACAAAAGCCGTTATTTTTGACATGGACGGTGTTATTACCAACACCATGCCGGACCATTACCGCTGCTGGCATGCGGTATTCGCCCGCCATGGAATTCATGCCACGCATCTTCAGGTCTATCTACGCGAAGGCCAAAAAGGCATCGAATCTGTTTACGAAATCTTCGCCGAACACGGGAAAAAGATCACCTCCCAGGAAGCCAATCAAATCCTGGACGAGAAAGAAGTGTATTTTAAGAAAATCGTTCAACAACGATTTATCATTGGTGCACGGACTTTTTTAAAAGATTTACATCGCCGAGGATTCATTCTGGCTTTAGTGACAGGAACTTCCCGACATGAGCTCCATAAAATACTTCCCAATAGTATTTATGATCTATTTAAAGTAATCGTCACAGGATCCGATGTGCGTCAAGGCAAGCCGCATCCTGAACCATATCTTTTGTGTATTAAGAAATTAGCCATCCATAACAAGGAAGCCGTCGTGATTGAAAATGCGCCGTTTGGCATTGAGTCGGCAAAACGCGCCGGGTTAAAATGCCTTGCCATTCAAACATCACTCCCTAAGAAATATTTAAAAAACGCTGACGCTGTTTTTCAATCTCTCAAAGAATTAAAACAAAAAGCAAAGTTCATTAAAATTGATTCCTAAATCCGCGATGAACAGCCTTCATGGTTTTTCTAAAAAATTAATCTTATGGTATCAAAAAAATAAGAGGGACCTGCCGTTTCGCGAGACTAAAGACCCTTATAAAATTTGGATCTCGGAAGTGATGCTTCAGCAGACAACGGTCAACGCAGTCATTCCTTATTACAACCGTTGGATCAAAAAATTTCCGACGGTAAAATCTGTTGCCAATGCCCCGGAACAAAAAATTCTTCACATGTGGCAAGGCTTAGGATATTACAGCCGGGCTAAAAACATCAAGAAAACCGCTGAACAGATTTGCCAATCATTTCACGGAAAAATCCCTCAAGAATACCAACAACTCAGAAGCTTGCCCGGATTTGGGCCATATACAACAGGAGCGGTCTTAAGCATTGCCTTCGATAAACGGTTTCCTATCGTCGATGCAAATGTCCGGCGGGTCATTATGAGAATTCTGGCGCTAAAAGGCTATGCCGAACCTTCTCAAGACGATACAATTTATAAATTCTTAGATAAAACGCTGCCGGCCAAGAACGTGGGTGACTTTAACCAAGGATTAATGGAGTTAGGTGCGCTTATTTGTAAAAGCAAGAATCCCCAATGCATTTTATGTCCTATGAAAGAATTCTGCCAGGCTTACGAGAAAGGTATTCAGGAAATCATTCCTAAGCCAAAAATAAAAACCATTAGCGATGTGGACGCTGCCGTTGCGATTATTTGTAATAACAACAAATATTTAATTCAAAAACGGCCTTCCCAAGGGCTTTTAGCCGACTTATGGGAATTCCCCGGCGGGAAGATGGAAAAAGGAGAAACGATTTTAAACGCTCTAAAGCGGGAAATCAAAGAAGAACTACAAACGGACGTTGTTCAAGCCGAACACTTCCTAAATGTCACGCACTTTTATACTCAATTTCGGGTAAGATTACATGTCTTTAATTGTGTTTTGAAAAATTATCCCCGAGAGACATCTTTACGTAAATGGGTGTCGGTTAAACAATTAAAAAAATACCCATTTCCCTCTGGAAGTGTTAAAATTATTGACAAATTATCGGAAAAATTAGAAGCAATAAAACAATGAGATCATCCAAAAATCAAGATTTAGGGCTTTTAAGCTATGATTCTTTTGCAAAACTTATTTGCTGTTTGTTCTTTTTAGCCTGGTTTCTCATTCATGCTTACCGTTATTTCTATTTTATATATAAGGATTGGGATTTAGCCTTTTTCACCCAATCCATGTGGCAGATGTCTCACGGACGGCAATATGCGTCGCTCTTCGGGACAAAACTTCTCGCCAATCATTCGAACTTCATCGCTTTTCTTATTCTTCCGCTATTTAAAATCATTCCGCATCCTCTAACCTTGATATCGTTAAAAATTTTATGCATTACTCTAAGTGGATATATTTTATATATCATTGCGAAAGAACGATTATCTAAAGGGTTATCAATCATCGTCATGTTTCTTTATTTCTTTTATCTGCCAAACATGTACGGATTGCTTTATGAGTTCGACTTTGAAAGTCTGGCGCCGTTGTTCCTTTTTTTGTCATATCTCTACTATACAAAGAATAAATTAATCCCGTTTTACGTTTGCGCCCTAATCCTTATCAGCATTAAAGAAAACATGCCGCTTATTATTATAGCGTTTGGAATTTTTGCATTATTCCAAAAGGGCCGCAATAAAATAACCTGGGGACTTGTTCCGATCATCGCCGGATTAACAAGTTTTTATTTGTTCACATCTATTGTCATCCCGTTTTTTAAAGGCAGCAGCGAACATCCGTATTTATCACATTATCAGGCACTGGGCTCCAAAACCATTATGGATATTGGAAAAAGTTTCGTGACCAAACCCGGGAGCGTCGCCAAAATCATTACCCAGAAAATGAATATAAATTTTTTATGGAACATTTTCTGGCCTTTAGCTTTTCTACCTTTGTTAAAACCAGCAGTTCTTTTCATTGTTCTTCCAATCTTCTTACAGCACCTTTTATCATCAGTTCTTCAAGAAAAAATGATTTTTTTCTATTACGTATTATCAATTTCTCCTTTTTTATTCATTGCCCTAGTTTCTTCTCTTGAGCTTATAAAAAAAAGAACACGAAACTGGCTTTTTAGTATTGTCATCTTGTTACTAATAGCCATCTCTGCCATAAATTTCCTTAAAAACAACCGCCGATTTATTCCTCGCATTTTTACCACCAGCATACACACTCAGCTAAATCATAAAAAATGGGAAATAGTTCAAAGAATCCCGGCAGATAAATCCGTAATTGCTACATTTAGCTTCTTGCCTGCGCTATCATCTAGAGACCATTTATACTCTTTCCATAGAATAATCCGAAACAAACCACACGTATCTGACAATGTGGATTATGCCCTAATTGATTTCAATGACCGCGGCTTCTTTTATGGATTATATCTACAGCCTAAGAAGATGAGCCTACGCGTAAGAGACTTTGTCCAGAGGAACAACTTTTCTGTGATTGATTCTGCCGATAGCGTTGTTTTATTTGGCAGCAATCAGAAAAACCCAAAGAAATTAGTTGAAATATTTCCATCAAAACTTTCAGAAGAAACCGCAGGAGGAGGGGCTTTTACTTTAGAAAAAGCTTACATAGACGAAGAGTTATCCGACACAAGACTAAACCGTTTTTTTTGTTTTTTCTGGCTCTCGCACACACAAAAAATATCCAGCAATTATCAGATGCTTTTTGTTTTAAAGAAAAACAATGCTCCCATATTTCTTCAGCGGCGGATGATAGGATATGCGATTTATCCGACAAGTTGCTGGGAAAAAGGCGACTATGTTAAAGAATATTATAACTTAATTCTGCCGCCATTAAAAAAAGGGGATTACACGCTAGAAGTCGTTATTTTTAACCCTTCGGATTTCAAAAAAACAGACACAGCGCTTAGAACTATTCAAAAACAGCGCGTCACATTAGAACATTTTTCTATTTCAAATTAAACAATGATCGATTCTCTTAAAAAAATAGCGGCAATGTTTCGGGCCAAACACTGGATTAAAAATCTCTTTATTTTTGCTCCATTATTATTTTCCGGATGTTTCCTCAAAAATACTGAATTTTTGCGCACATTGACGGCCTTTTCCGGTTTTTGTTTGATCACAAGCGGAGTCTACATCCTCAATGATTTCTTTGACAAAGAGATTGATAAGCTTCACCCTCAAAAAAAATACCGTTATTTTGTAAGTCATAACACAAACATAAAGACTGTTTTATTGCTAGGGCTATTATTATTTCTTACCGGTCTGGTTTTATGTTCAACCATTAACCGCGCGACAGCACTCCTAGCGCTCGCCTATATATTTCTAAACATTTTTTACGCAACTTTTTTAAAAAACATTCCCTTTATCGAAATATTTTCTATCGTCTTAGGATTTCTCCTGCGCATATGGATCGGGTCGACCGCAGCTAATGTTTTGCCATCGTTTTTAATACAAGCCTGTATTTTATTTCTAGCGTTGTTCTTAGTCTTCACAAAAAGACGCTACGAACTACTGGTCTTAAAAGAAGAATCTTCCCTGCATCGGCCGGTCTTAAAATATTACAATGTAAACATGTTCGATCAGTTGATACTCGGATCGTTTGTTTGCGCCATCATTTTTTATGTGTCATATATTCTTAAGATCAGTTCTTCTTTGGCGCAGCATACTCACCACAACATCATTTATTCACTCATCTTTGTTGTCTATGGAATGGCCCGGTATTTATATCTTGTCTATATCAAGAAAATGGGCGACGACCCTTGTGAAGTGATTCTTTCTGATAAGTGGCTATTGGTCAATATCCTTTTATGGCTTTCTTTTAATTTCCTAGTCCTTTACTTTTAATTCTAAAATGGCAGACTCTGGGACAATTAAAATCGGCATCAAAAAAATTCTGCAATCCGAAGGAACGGTTGCTTTAAAAGCCATTAAACTCTTGGATTATCTTTTAGGCAGCGTCCTGGCCCGGATTCTTTCTCAAAAAAAAGACAAACCGTTTCCCACTCAATTCCATCGCATTCTAGTCATTCGTCCCGGAGGAATAGGGGACGCTGTATTTCTTCTCCCTGTCCTCAAACACCTTCGAAAAACGTTCCCGTCGATTATCATCGATGTTTTGTGTGAACAACGAAACAGTGCCGTTTTCTCGCTTGAACCCAACATTGTAAATAATATTTTTTCCTGGCAGTCATTAAAATCATTTCGCACGATTTTTACCAACTCTTATGATGTCGTTATCGACACAGAGCAGTGGCACTACGCGAGTGCGCTCGTCACATATTTTATGAAAAACGCCTACAGCATCGGTTTTGCCACTCGCCCGTTAAGGAAAAAATTGTTTAATGCGGCTGTCGAATACGGATTAAATGATTATGAATTAAATAATTTTACGAAACTTTTTTCTTCTTTTCTTCCTGAAGCCAGCGTTCTCCATAATATTCATAACGCCATTGAAATTGATTTAGATCAGTTCGCATCACTTCGGTCCCAAATCCCACAAAATGCCGTAACCATATTTTTAGGGGGAAGCATTCGGCTTAGAAGATTCAACAAGCCTGAAGCTGATAAGATTGTTGGTGAAATCTTACGATTGGACGAAAAAGTCGTCTTAATCGGAGGGAAGAAGGATATTAACATTGCGAATTTCTTGGAATTAAAATATAAGAACCAAGGCCTAATCAATCTCGTCGGAAAAACAACGCTTAAAGAAAGCGCCGCCATTATTAAGTTATCGAAAAAATTTATCGGGCATGATTCAGGGATGCTGCATATTGCCATAGCACTCCAAACGCCTGTTATCGCTATTTGGGGACCAGGAAATCAATCTAAATGGTTGCGTCTTTCATATAAAGACCACCTGATATATAAAAGATTGCCCTGTTCTCCTTGCACACAATTTGGGTATACAATCCCCATCTGCCACAACAAATATCTTTGTACAGAAGACGCCCATGAACATACAGAAAACTATTTTAAGAACATTATATAAAATTCATCCTTTTAGCTTAAAAGGAGATCTCGGCGATTTAACTTCACCCAGAGAGAATTTCTTGTCCTGTCTTATATTGACCCAAGGGAGGAGCGCTCAACTCGAAAACCTTTTATATGATCTGTCGTGCCAAAATTTGAATAAATCTCAATTTGAAGTCGTTATTGTAGAAAACAATAAACGTAACGTCGAAACTGAGCTCCTTTGTCAGAAATATTCTGCAAAATTAAACATTATATACAAAGAAGACTCGTCTACTATTTTCAAACTTGGAACCTCGCGCAATTTAAGCGTTCAACTTTCCAAAGGTGATTTTTTGCTTTTTCTAGATGACGATGCTCGGATTCTTCAGAATGATTTTCTAAGCAAAGCGGTTAAAACTTTTCAAAATAACAAGCTAGACATTCTGATCCCCGCCGGAAAGCCGCTTTATGGAATAATGAAAAGGAAATATTGTTTTCTGGATAAATTTTCTTTTGCAACCAGGTGCATTTTTTATAAAAGAACCTTTCTTAAGGAAATCGGCGGATTTCAAAACGAGCTTTTTTGTTATGACGATATTGAGCTCGGGGTCCGGTCCATACTCCAAAACGCGAACATCAAAGAAGACGACAGCCTTGAATATTATCATCCGCCGTTATATTTTGAAACCATGCAGAAACCTTATTGCATAGGCCAATCGATCTTGTCCTTAAGAAAAAGATATTCTTTTATTTTATGGCTGGCGATTTATTTAAACGCCTTGCGCTATCTTGTTTACATTCTTTTTCCCGACACGGTACGGCTTCAATGGTTTAAAATAAGTTTGGGCGTTCTGTCGGCGCCATTTTTAAAAAAGAAATACACCTATTAATCCTTGGGATTTTCACTATGAACGCTTCTGTAATTGTTCCTGTCTATAACCGTGAATCTTTAATCCAAAAATGCCTTAACTCGCTATTGTCTCAACATTTTGACGACTATGAAATCATTGTCGTGGATGACGGCTCAACAGATTCAACACGACAAAAGCTCGAAAACTTCAAGAGTCACAAACAAGTTAGAATTTTCTATAATGACAAAAACATGGGTCCATCTTATGCAAGGAATAAAGCAATTGCGCTAAGCCAGGGAACCATATTGGCTTTCATCGATTCTGATTGTGAGGCGTTAGAACATTGGCTCGAAGAACTTATGAAACCGTTTAAGCAAGATCCAACCATCATGATAGCTGCAGGGATGATCCTCGACCCTAAAACACATAATTATTGGGAATGTGTTAACAAGGGCGGCGATTTCATCGCACATATAGAAGGGGCCGTAAAGAATGCCATTGGTTGCAATATGGCAATCCGTCGAGAATTCTTAAAATCTAATCCTTTTGATGAAAAAATCCCAACTTCGGCCGCAGAAGACCTTGATTTATGCCAGCGGTGTCTAAAAACGGGCAATAAGATATATTACAACCCCAACGCCGCCGTTATTCATTACCGACGTTCAAATTTTAGAAATACGATTCGTCAACAATTCTCCTACGGCTATTGGAATACCTACGTCAATATCAAAAATCAGCGTTTTCCATTTATAAATTATGGGAGCTGGATTCTTATCGGAAGTTTCATCGCTTTTCTATTAAAACTTCCGGTCTTGATTCCGCTCTTTTTCTTATGCTCTTACTTGACGTTGGTATCCTATGTAAGCTTACGTCCAAAGTTGAAAACATGGCCGGAGGTCATTATGACTTACCCCGGATTTCTAATGGGATGCCTCGCCAACTTTGCGGGAAATATATTTTATTTATTCCAAGCGGTTAAAGACTTAATACAATTTTCTGGGAGAAAAAATTCATGAGAGTTTCCGTTGTTGTTTGCACCTATAACCGTGAACAATTTATTCTGAAATGCCTGGATTCTTTATTAATCCAAAGCTTCAAAAATTACGAAATCATTATTGTTGATGACGGGTCAACAGACCGGACACAAGAATTGCTCAGGCCATATCAAGGAGGGCGGGTGATTATTAAGAGAAATCCGGAAAATAAAGGGCTCATGTTCTCCAGAAATCTGGGGGCAAGCTTATCCTCCGGAGAAATCATTGCTTTTACGGATTCGGATTGCGTTACGGATAATTTTTGGTTAGAAGAGCTCGTTAAACCGTTTTCTGATGACCAGGTCGTGATCGTTGGCGGACGTATTATAGACCCGCCCGCCGCAAACTACTGGGAATTCGCGAGCCAAGACGTCAATTTTATTTCAAATACCAGCGGGACCGTTCAAGCGGTCATTGGATGTAATATGGCCGTCAGAAAAAACTTCCTCATGAATAATAAATTCGACGAAAAGTTCAAATATGGAGCAGATGACCTAGACCTATGTCTTAATTGCGGTCGGCAAGGATTCAAGGTCTATTATCACGATAAAGCAGTCGTAACGCATTTTCACAGAAATACCTTTAGAGACGTTATTTTACAACAATACCGGTACGGCTTTACTAACGCCTATGCAAGCATAAAAAACCAAGACCACAAATTTTTTATAAGCTATGCGCTCTGGTGCATCCTTATTGCCATTTCATATTGGGGAATAAAAAAATATAGGATTCCAGATTTGAGGAATGCCTTTTGCTTTTTTATTGTTCTTTATTTGGCAAGTATCGCTATTTCAAGCGCAAAGAAACAGACGCACTCTTTCCCAAACTTTGTTAAAGCCCTTCCAGGGATTATTATCAGAAGCACTGCGCATTCTTGGGGAAAGCTTTCTTACAGTTTTCTTTTCTTGATAAGCGTTGTTAGCAGAAAAGAACGAAGAGATTCATAATACTTCTTCAGACGTGATTTCACCTTTATTGAGGAAAAGGATGCGGTTAGAAAAATTCTTGAGCACTTCCATATCATGTGAAACCAGCACAATGGTTTTCTTTTTTTCCTTGAGTTCAAAAATCTTATCAAAACATTTCTTCCGAAATTCTTCATCTCCGCCGCTACCGATGATCTCATCGAACAAATAAATACTCGCCTCGCTATGAATAGCAATAGAAAACGCCAGACGAAGATGCATCCCCGACGAATAATTCTTAACCGGCATATCGATAAATTCTTCGATCCCTGAGAATTTAATGATCGATTCCATCTTCTTATTGATTTCCTTGATCTTCATCTTTAAGATCGCCCCGTTGACATAAATATTTTCTCTCCCCGAAAGATCAAAATGGAAACCCGCCCCCATCGCGATAAGAGGAGCAACGGATTCCTGAACAGAAATGCTTCCTTTGTTAGGATACGTAATGTCAGACATCAACTTTAAGATTGTGCTTTTACCCGCCCCATTAGGGCCATAAAGGCCTAAGGTTTGTCCTTTAAAAATCTGAAAAGAAATATTCTTTAACGCCCAAAACTCATTTCCTGCTAGCTTTAAATTGTCTTGCTTTAAACTGAAAATCCTCATGACATCTTCCCTTAATGAGCGATGGAAGATGCCGCTTTTGGAATATTTTTTCCACACATTATCGAATGTTATGATGGGTTCATCAAAGGACATCGGCGAACTTTCTTTCTGCGATCCTAAAAAAATTAAAACTTATGACAAAAAGGATTATCGCGTAACAAAACATAAATAAAAAAGCATACGGAGAAATGGGCGCACCTCCGATAACTGATTTGCGGATGCTATCAATAATAAAACAAAGCGGATTGAGATAAATAAAGAATTTATACTTCGCAGGGATCATCCCGATCGGATAAAAAATGGGCGTCGCAAAAAACCACAACTGCAAAAGGAAATTAATGGCCAGCTGAACATCCCGATAATAAACGTTTACTACGGTTAAAATCAGACAAAAGGAAATCGTAAACAATAAAAGGAGTGCTACGAGAGGAAGAAAATACAACGCGCACCAGGTTATTGGAATATGGTAAAGAAATAGGAGGATTATAAAAATGACGGCAGCGATCATAAAATCAATAAAAGCAATGGCAATCCCTGCGATCGGCAATATTTCCCTTGGGAAATAAATTTTTCGGATTAAATCATAATTGCTTACAAGGCTTGGAATAGAATAATTGACCGAAGAAGAAAAAAATGCCCACGGCAAAAGCCCTGAATAAAAAAAGATAGGCTGAGGAAGAGTGGAAATCTTAACAGGCATAATGCGGGAAAAAACAAGCGTAAAAATCCCCATTAAGCTTAAAGGCTGTATAACGGCCCAAACAACCCCTAAAATAGCCTGCTTATACCTAACGCTAAATTGTTTCCAAATAAGGATAAAATAAAGGTCTCTATAATCTTTATAATATTTTAGAAATTTATAAAATAGTTTAATCATAATGAGTAATTACATTATCATAATAATTTTAATAAATCAAATATTGCGAATTTTAAATAAAACCCCAAAATAGATGTTATTTTCTTTAAAAAAACGTTGATTTTATAGGGCTTTCGAGCTATTGTTTTCATAACTTGACATTTTTCCACAATCCTCACTTTTTAACTATGCGAAATAAACTCTTGATCCAATTAATAATCTGTTTAGCCATTGGCTTATTTTCGGCTAACCCTAAAATCATTGTCCCCGCGTCTGCTCAAAGCCTTGAGGCGCAAATCTCAGAAGAAAAAGATTTTCAAGACAAAAAGATCTCCTCAGATGATTTTATAGAATTCTTAAGAAGCACGATCAAACAAAAAGAGGTCCTGATTGAAGAACTTACCGAGGAAAATGGGTCCCTTCACAAAGAAATCCTGAATTTAACCGACCAAAAGAAGCTTCTAGAAAATCAACAAGGGACCAATCTCTCCGGAAAATTATATGAAAAAATCGTCCAGATCGAAAACCTAAACCTGCAAAAAGAATCTCTATCGAACCAAATTATTTTTATGCGGCAGGAAAACACTAAACTCGCCGATGAAATAAAAAACCTGAAAGGCCAATTGCAAGAAAGCAATTTAAGCCGTCAGCTTCAACTGCAGGATGCCCAATCTTCCTATGATGAAAAATTATCAACCTTAGAGCAGGAAGTAGCCAAGCTAAAAGAAACCATTCGTCAAAATAATAACCTTATCGAGAAATATAAAGAAGACCAGGATTTCCTGAAAAAGAATTTGGCAGACATAGAACTGGAAAAGAAGACCTTAAGCAATGATTTAGATCTGGCAAAAGAACGCCTGGGTGAAAAAGAATCAAAATTCACAGCTCAGGCAGCCAAAGAAAAGAAAGGCCTTGAGAAAGACATTAATGTCCTTCAGCAAAAATTAAATATTTCTGAACAGGAACGCCAAAGAAAAATGGAAGAGTCTGTAAGTCTTAAGATTAAAAAAGACGCCTTAGAGCAAGATTTAAAATCCCAATCAGAAGAGACCGAGTTAAATGATGCGTCAGATAAACTCCACGAACAGAAAACTTTGACCCTGGCTCAAAAAAAGACTGAGACATTAAAGAAAAAAATCCTCACACTGGAAAACAAGCTGGAACGTATCCAGAAAAAAAATATGCTTCGAAGAAATGCAGCGGGATCGGCATCAATTCAGGACCTGCTATCTATAAAGAACGAGATGAAAATTCTTAAAAGAGAACTGCTCATAGCGGCCAGAGAGCGCGACCGGTATGAACAAGCGCTTGAAGACCAACAATATAAAATCAAAGCCCTTAATAAAAATATCGTCTCCTTACTAGATCAACTCGGAGACATGAAACGATCCAATACCGAAGAAAAATCCCAAGAGGAGAAACTACTTCAAAAAAAGGTAATCGATCTTCAAAAAGACTTAACGATAAAAGAACAGCAGATTAGTTCTCTATCACTACAAATGGAAAAAATAACCGCTGACTATAAGGCGTCTAAAATCTCTTTGGATGTGCTCAACAACCAATTTGCCTCCTACAAAGAAGAATCTGGAAGAAAACTGGCCGAAGAAAGCAAGAGATCTGAAACCCTTCAAAAAGAATATCAGACAACTTTGCAGGATAAAGAAAACGAGATAAAGGATCTAAAAAATACCCTTGCCTTAAATAAAGAGCAGCTTAATTCTTTGACCCAACAGAAAGACAGACTGGCAGAGGATTTAAAGGCGTCTAAAATCTCTTTGGATGTGCTCAATAGCCAATTTACTCCCTACAAAGAAGAAGCTGAAAGAAAGCTGGCCGAAGAAAAAAAGAGATCTGAAAACCTGCAAAAAGAATATCAGACGACTTTGCAGAACAAAGACAATGAAATAAAGAATCTTAAAAACGATCTTGCCTTAAATAAAGAGCAGCTTAATTCTGTGACCCAACAGAAAGACAAATTGGCCGTGGATTTTAAGACGTCTAAAATCTCTTTAGATGTGCTTAACAGCCAATTTAATCCCTACAAGGAAGAAGCTCAGAAAAAAATTATCGACGGGAGAAACGCTTTAGAAAACTTAAGAAAAGATTATCAAATTCTCGAGCAGGAAAAGAAAAACTTTTCTAAACGGATTGAGGAGGCGCAAAAACCGCTTAAAGAACAGATCTCTTCTTTAGAACAGAAATTAGAGGCCAAAGAAAACTCCACAGAGGAAAAGGTTCGAAAAGAAACCGAACGCATAAAAGCCGAGCATCTGGCGATGATTGAAAAACTAAACCAGCAGCTTGATCAGACCCAGACGGATCTATCCAAGAAAATTATTCAATTTGGGACCATTTCCCGAGAAAAAGAAAATTTAGCCGCAAGAATCCAAGCTCTTAATAAAAATAAAGATGTTATTAGCTCAGAATTACAGTTTGTGAAGCAAAAACTCCAAGAAACAGAAAAATTGCTTACGGAAAAATTTGATCAAGATTCCCCAATAAGAGAAAAAATAAAGGAACTGCAGGAATCCGTCAAAAACTCGCAGGATCTTATAGCTCTTGAACCGACGGAAGAGATCGTCCAGACCGCCCTTGCGGAAAAAATCAATGAGATCAAACTTCCTTATCAGGAAAAAATCTTCGCCTTAGAAAAAAAGGTGGACACCTTAACCAAGGATTTGGCACAAAAAGAAGCGGAAATTCGCTCCTTAACAGAAACCCTTCAGAAAACTCAATCAGAATGTCCGGTAACCCCAAAGAAGCGTTAATCAAGCAATTAACAAAAAACTTTGCTTTCAAATCATAAGAGGAGAATCTCTCATGACAAATTTTCGGCTATTTAGGATCCAATTATTCTTTGTATGCTTGATTCTCGGCAATTCTTTATCCTGGGCGGAAACTATTGTCTTAAAAAACGGTCAAATCGTTGAAGGCGCCGTCATCGGACGGTCAGATAAATATCTAAAAGTATCCCAAAATGGCAAGGTTACCTGGTATAACTGGGACGACGTGCAGACCGTGGACGCCAAAACGAACGGTAATCCTACTTCTAAAGATGTCGCATCTTCTAACCCGGAAGCGGCTTCTCCCAGCAATATGTTTACTAAAGCATTTGATTCGGTTGTTCTTATCAGGAACAAAACCTTAAACCAGGACCAGATGCTCGGCAGCGGGTTCATTGTTTCTTCTGACGGAGTCATCGTAACGAATTATCACGTCGTCAATTCAAGCGCAGCCATGAGCATTCGTTTGAAAGATGGTCGAGAATTCACTCCGCAGTCCATTATGAATTATGACAAAAAACGCGATATTTGCATTTTACGTATTGGTGCGTCTAACCTGCCGGCTCTTAAACTGGGGACAACTAAAGACTTAGCTGCAGGCGCCCCGATCTATACCGTAGGAAACCCCTTGGGGCTCGAATACTCCGTCAGCAACGGATTATTTTCAAGTAAAAGAGACAAATATCATATTTCATACCTACAATTTACAGCTCCCATCTCTCCGGGAAACAGCGGAGGCCCGCTTTTAAACCAATCCGGAAAAGCCATCGGCGTTAACACGTTCTATCTCGTCGATGGACAAAATTTAAATTTCGCGCTTGATGTTGAAGAATTAAAACCGTTATTGCAGACAGACCGTAATATCCCGTTTGAAGAATTTGTGCGCAAAGTAAGCCAGGTCGAATATCTTAAAACTCAAGCAAATCAATTTCTAGATGCAAATAAATGGGATAAGGCAGAAGAAATTTATAACCAAGCCATTGCCTTAGACCCAAATGACCCCGAACTGTTTGATTTTCGTGGACGATGCCGTGAAAATTTATGGTTTGATAATCGTGTTTATGCCAACAATTCACGCAACTATTTGGAAGAAGCCATTGATGATTTTAATAAAGCCGTGTTCATAGACCCGAATTATTTCTGGGGGTTGGCAGATTTGGGCCAATTGCTTTCCATAAAAGGAGACTCATTAAAAAACACGTCTTTTATAAAAACGGGGGTGGGTTATTTAAAACAAGCTGAAACACTTTTGTCAGATAACACCGACAAAGACGCAGAAGCATTGTATGGATCTCTTGTGAGCGCTAATTTATTCTTACAACAATTTTCAGAAGCTCAAAAGTATGTTGATAAAATTTTTGAAATTGACCCAAAGTCATTACAGGGAGCACGAATGCAAGGGGAAATTTTATTGGCCCAAGGAAAAATTGATGAAGCATTAACAATATTTGGACAAATGTTATCCGCCCAGCCGCAAAATTTTGATTTGCTGATGAAGATCGCGGGACTCTATGAACAAAAAGGGGATTTATTTGAAGCAGAACGCCGTTATAAAGCAGCTCTTGAAATCGGCGGAAAAAATTATGTTCCTCTTTATTCTTTAGCAAAAATTTCTTTAAAGCAATCCGATTTAGGAAAGGCTTGGCAATATTTGGAATCTTTGAAAAAAATTGAAATGTATTGTTTTAGCCTAAACTGGAATGCCAGGTATAACCAAGCGGTAACCGTTGATGAACGAACCGCCAATGAATGCCCTCAAAACCTTGGGCCCGCATGGCACGATGAGGTTGACCAGATGCGCCGCTCTATTTTGATCAGCTGGGCAAAAACATATTCTATTGTTGCGGTATTTATAGTTGCAGTAATTTTCTGGCTTAAGAAACGGAAACAAAAAACAGCATGAACATTTATATCTTAGGAATTTCAGCGTTTTATCACGACAGCGCCGCCTGCTTAATCAGAGACGGAGAGATCATCGCCGCGGCACAGGAAGAACGTTTTACCCGTAAGAAACACGATTTTTCCTTTCCGACAAACGCTGTCGAATTCTGCCTTAAAGAAGCCGGCATCACGGTTAAGAACATCAATTATGTCGCGTTTTATGACAAACCGTTCCTCAAATTTGAGCGGCTGCTTTTGACCTATCTTCAGTATGCTCCTCGAGGAATTATCTCTTTTTTAAAAGCCATGCCCTTGTGGCTAAAAGATAAACTTTTTTTAAAAGAAACCATTCGTGAAAAATTAAATTACGACGGTGAAATCCTGTTTGCCGAGCATCATGAATCGCACGGCGCATCCGCATTTTTCCCTTCCCCTTATCAAGAAGCCGCTATTCTAACGATGGATGGTGTCGGAGAATGGGCCACAGCTTCAATTGGCGTCGGCAATGACAATTCGATGGAACTTCTGGAAGAATTGGATTTTCCGCATTCATTAGGACTTTTATATTCCGCATTTACCTATTACACCGGCTTTCGGGTCAACTCCGGTGAATACAAACTGATGGGCTTAGCCCCATACGGCGATCCGAAATACGTCGATGTCATCAAAAAAAATCTCCTCGACATGAAGGATGACGGCTCATTTAAGCTGAATATGAAATATTTTAATTACTGCGCCGGACTTACCATGACCAACAAAAAATTCCACGACCTTTTCGGTGCTCCGCCGCGTAAGCCGGAAAGTGAGCTCACGCAAAGAGACATGGACATCGCGCATTCCATTCAGGAAGTGACCGAAGAGATCATGTTAAAAATGGCGGCGCATGCTTATGAAATAACCAAGAAAACCAATTTATGTCTTGCCGGCGGCGTGGCGCTTAATTGCGTCGGGAATGGCAAGATCCTTAAACAAGGACTGTTTAAAAATATCTGGATTCAACCGGCGGCCGGCGATGCCGGAGGGGCCTTGGGCGCGGCACTTCTCATTTGGCATCAATATCTTAACAAACCACGCCAAGCGAATAATATTGACGATACGCAGAAAGGCTCCTATTTGGGACCGGATTATCAAAAGGAAATCGAAAACTTTATCCAAACAACAGAAACTGTTTTTGAGAAATACGACGAGACTTCTTTACCACAAAAAATCGCCCAGCTTATTGCCAATCAAAATGTTATCGGCCTTTGCCATGGGAAAATGGAATTCGGCCCGCGGGCTTTGGGCGCTCGCAGTATCATCGGAGACGCTCGCTCCCAGGCCATGCAGTCGGTCATGAACCTTAAGATCAAATTCCGCGAATCTTTCCGTCCGTTTGCGCCAAGCGTCCTAGAGGAAAAAAGTCCGGAGTATTTTGATTTAACCGGCACAAGTCCCTATATGCTTCTTGTCGCCGATGTCAAAGAAGATAAAATTCTTCAGGAATCAAAAACCACGACCAAAGAAGGCATTGAAAAACTTAAGATCAAGCGTTCCGTGATTCCGGCGGTCACGCATGTTGATTATTCCGCCAGGATTCAGACGGTATCTCAAAAACAAAATCCATTTTTTTACAACATTATCAAAGAATTCGACAAACTGACCGGCTGTCCTGTTATCATCAACACATCTTTTAACGTGCGAGGCGAACCGATCGTTTGTACGCCCGAAGATGCTTACCGCTGTTTTATGTGTACGGAAATGGATTATCTGGTCATTGGAAATTATCTGTTTGAAAGGCTCAAGCAGCCCAATCGCGATAAATATCAACTTCAACACATTTCAAGGGTGATGGATTAGCATGAACAAAGAACGAAAAAATCTTTTAGTCTTTGGTTACGGCCTCGCCGTCATCTTAAGCTTTATAGCGATTCGCCTTTGGATCAAACACGGGATTAGTCCGATCAAAATTATTCTCTTAATCCTCGCGGGAATTTTCTTTTTTATTTCTCTGATCAAAGTCGAACTTATCAAACCATTTTATAAGAAATGGATGGTCGTAGCAGAGACCATCGGCAACATAATAACGCACGCGATTTTTATCATTATTTTTACATTTATTTTCTCGCCCGTCGGAATTATCCTGCGGATTCTTAAAAAAGACCCGCTTCAAGAAAAAATTGACATCAAAGCAAAATCCTATTGGAAAAAGAAAGTTATCCATAATAAAGATCTTAACCGTTATCAACAACAATTTTAAGGAGAGAAGCATGTCTAAAATGGCCATTCTAAAAGAATTCTGGGATTTTATAAAGGTGAGAAAACGTTACTGGCTATTGCCTATCATTATTATCCTTGGGCTTATCAGCATCCTAATTGTTTTAACGCAAGGCTCGGCTTTATCCCCGTTTATTTATACTTTATTCTAATGAAAGACGACGAGAAGTACCAGAACCTTCAAGAATCTCAACTTAAAGAATGGGAGGCATCATGCCTTCGCTGCGGAGCCTGCTGTGGGACTGAAGATGGCGACCCTTGTGAATATTTGATGAAACTGGCTGATAAAGACGAATATTATTGCCAAATTTATGAAAACCGCTTTGGTTTGCATAAAACTAAGAACGGTAAGCCGTTTAAATGTGTTCCTTTAAGGAATATTCTCCACAAAACCTGGCCGGGTGACTCTCGGTGCCGATATAAAGCTTAAAAAACAGAACCCCTTGCAATACGGAATTTTTCATATTATAATGACGCCGCTTTAAATAAGAGATAATATTACTAATTTATCTGCTTAATTGGAGGAAGACATGTCAGACAATATCGCCAAAATCATTTTAGACGGAAAAACTTACGAACTTCCTGTTGTCGTCGGGACCATGGGAGAGAAGGCTGTTGATATCTCCAAACTCCGAGACATGACCGGTTACATCACACTCGATAATGGTTTTGCCAACACCGGAGCATGTAAGAGCGCCATTACGTTCTTAGACGGAGAGAATGGGATTCTGAATTATCGCGGCATCACGATTGAGGAATTGGCAGAAGAATCCACCTTTATTGAGACGGCATTTCTCTTGATTTATGGCCATTTACCAAATGAACAGGAACTGAACCGTTTTTCCGATGGTCTGACACGTTTTTCCATGATCCACGAAGACCTTAAAGGATTCTTTAACGGATATCCTTCGAGCGGACATCCGATGGGAATCTTATCAGCCATGATCGGTTCTCTGGCCGCCTATTACCCGGAACTAGTCAAGCCCGATCCTTCTCGGGAAGAAGTCGACAGCATCGTTGTCGAACTTATATCCAAAGTGCGGACCATCAGCGCGTTTTCCTATAAAAAATCCCGAGGCGAACCATATGTTTATCCGCGCCATGATTTGAAATATATCCCGAATTTTCTAAATATGATGTTTTCTTCACCGGCCAAGGAATATGAAATCAATGAAATTGTCGTGGATGCGCTTCAAACGTTATTCATTCTTCACGCCGATCATGAACAAAATTGCAGCACATCAACGGTGCGTCTTGTGGGAAGTTCTAAGGCCAACCTTTTCGCGTCCATTTCCGCTGGTATTAACGCGTTATGGGGACCGCTCCATGGCGGCGCCAATCAGAGCGTATTTACCATGCTCACCCAAATCCAAAAAGAGGGTGGAGACATCCATAAGTTTATAAACAAAGCCAAAGACTCCAATGATCCATTTCGGCTCATGGGCTTCGGCCATCGCGTCTATAAAAATTTTGACCCGCGGGCAAAAATTATCAAAAGGAAAGCTGATGCGGTCCTCAATGATTTGGGAATTCATGACCCGCTGCTTGATTTAGCCAAACGCCTTGAGGAAGTGGCCTTGAAAGATTCCTATTTTATCGAGAAGAAACTGTATCCCAATGTCGATTTCTATAGCGGCATCATTTATAAAGCCATCGGTATTCCAGAAGATATGTATCCGGTCATGTTCGCTATCGGACGACTCCCGGGATGGGTCGCACACTGGAAAGAAATGATTGAAAATCCAAAAAATAAGATCGGCCGTCCGCGCCAAATCTATACAGGAGAAGTCAATCAACATTACATCCCTATCGAGAAAAGAAGCTAATTTATGACAGCCACATCTATCAATTTTACAAAAACGCTTCATCTCGATAAACAAGCCGTTATCATTCTTTTAACGGAAGAACAGGCAAAAGAAAAAAGCCTTCTTCACATCACAGGGAAGATCAAAGCAAAAGTTCTCGAGGCCATTAAATCCGGGCAATTCAAAGGGGAAAATGGCGAACAATTCCCTTTACTAATCGATGGGAAACTCATTCTTCTTGCCGGAGCTGGAAAAGAAGAGGGATTGTCTCTAACGGCCTTACGTATCATTATCCGTCGAGCTCTATTGTCATCCTTCTTAAAAAATATTTCTTCTCTGGAACTCTTGCTGCATGATTCGAAAGAAGCGGCTGTTTCCGCAGCGATAGAAGGCTGCCTGATCGGCACCTATATTTGGAAAAAACATAAAACACAAAACGAGAAAGATAAAACAGCAGAAAAGAAAACTATTTTTATCGTCGCTGAGAAGAAGCCTCATCATGAAGAAATCATTAAAATCTGTGAGGGAGTCAATCTTACCCGAGACCTCACGAACGACAATGCCGATATTGTCACGTCCGACTTCCTAGAAAAAAATATCCGTGAGATCATTAAAGGCAAAAAAAATATCCAGATAGAAGTCTTAAATAAAAAAGAGTTAACGGCCAAAGGTCTTAACCTTCATTTGGCTGTTAATCAAGGAAGCACCAAAGAGCCGAAATTGATCATCGTCAAGTACGCCGGCGACGCTAAAGATAAAAATTATACCGCCATTATCGGAAAAGGGATCACCTTTGACACCGGCGGGCTTAATTTAAAACCGTCCGGAAGTATAGAAACTATGCGTCATGATATGGCCGGTGCGGCTGCAGTCATTGGAACGCTTAAAAATACGTTGTCGCTAGCCTCAAAGAAAAATATCATTTTCGCCTGTGCGATTGCTGAAAATGCCATTGGCTCGCGATCTTATAAACCGGGCGATGTCATCAAAAGCTATGCCGGAAAGACCGTCGAGATTGCCAATACGGATGCCGAAGGCCGATTGGTCTTGGCCGACGCCATTGCTTACGTTAAAAAAAATTATCAACCATCCAAGCTCATTGATATCGCCACCTTAACTGGCGCGTGTTCTGTCGCTTTAGGGAACGATTATGCGGCAATCGTCTCAACAGACGACGATCTTTTAAAGAAATTAATCATATCGTCAAAAGAAACGGACGACCGGATTTGGCAGCTTCCCAATTATGCAGAGCTCAAGGATTCCATCAGATCCCAAATTGCCGATATCAAAAACTTAGGTTTTCCCAAAGGCGTCGGCGGAACAATTACGGCCGCAGAATTCCTCCGTCAGTTTGCCGATGGAGCCAAGTGGGCGCATTTGGACATTGCCGGAACAGCGTTTGTCGAAGGAGAGAGCCGTTTGTATTTCGGTTATGGCGCGACCGGATTCGGCGTGCGATTATTAACTCATTTTCTGATAAATAGTTAATGCTTCACTCCTGTCATTCCCGCGAAAGCGGGAATCCAGGATATGGATTAAGCCTAAATAGAAATTCAAAAGAAACAATGGATCCCCGCTTTCGCGGGGATGACAAAAGAAGGTAGAATGAAATACCGCGTTGAAAAAGATAGTTTTGGCGAGATCAAAGTGCCGGCAGAAAAATATTACGGCGCGCAGACGGCCAGGTCTCTAAAAAATTTCGCTATTGGGCGAGAAACATTCCCATCTGAATTTATCCAAGCCTTAGGGATTATCAAAAAAGCGGCCGCACTGACCAACCAAGAGCTCAGGATTTTACCTTCAATAAAAGTTTCTCTCATTGTTAAAGCTGCTGATGAAATCATTGACGGAAAGCTCAACGATCACTTTCCCTTGTCCATTTGGCAAACCGGTAGCGGCACGCAAACCAATATGAATGCCAACGAAGTCATTGCCAACCGCGCCATGAAATTAGCCGGAGGAAAAGTCCGTATTCATCCCAACGACGATGTGAACCGCTGTCAATCTTCCAATGACGTTATTCCAACAGCCATGCACGTTTCAGCCGTTCAAGAAATTTATGCGGAGCTTGTTCCTGCCGTTAAAAATTTACGCGATAGCCTAACTAAGAAAAATAAAGAATTTAAGACGATCGTTAAAATCGGACGGACCCATTTGATGGATGCAACCCCAATCACGTTAGGGCAGGAATTTTCCGGCTACGCCCAACAGATGACGAATGGGTTAAAACGAATCGAGAAATCTTTACCATCCTTGTATGAACTTGCATTAGGCGGGACAGCTGTTGGCACAGGATTAAACAGCCATCCGCAATTTGCTAAAAAGGCCGCCCAGAAAATTGCCCAACTGACAAAGAAACCATTTGTGAGCGCACCAAACAAATTTGAAGCGTTAGCCTCTCATGATGGAATTGTAGAATTTAGCGGAACGTTGAAAACATTAGCTGTTTCTTTGATGAAGATCGCCAATGATATCCGGTTTCTTGCCTCAGGTCCAAGATGTGGGATAGGAGAGCTCATTCTACCAGCGAATGAACCCGGAAGCTCCATCATGCCTGGAAAAGTCAATCCGACACAATGTGAAGCCATGACCATGGTCTGCGCTCAAGTCATTGGTAATGATACAACAATCACACTCGCAGGCGCTTGTGGACAATTAGAACTCAACGTCTTTAAACCGGTTATCATCTATAACCTGCTTCAATCCATCAAACTTTTATCCGATGCGTGTAATAGCTTCAACGATAACTGCATTGTCGGGATTAAGCCCAATACAACAAAAATCAAAGACAATCTGGATAAATCGCTCATGCTCATTACAGCGCTTACTCCCAAAATTGGTTATGATAATGCCGCGTTAGTTGCAAAGAAAGCTCATCAAGAAAATCTCACGCTTAAACAAGCCGCTGTTTCCCTTAAAATGCTCACTGCAAAAGAATTTGATTCCCTCGTAAACCCTCGAAAGATGCTCCATCCTTAAGAAGCATTCGTAACCTTTTGCCCCATAACAATTTACTTGACGAATTCCGATCTACCGTATATACTTATTTTCCCTTGTCACTTTTTTAAGGAGAATTATGGTTAAACAAGCAAATGCAGAACGTAGACGTTGGCTAAGAGCCAAAAGGGTTTTGAGTGTTCAGCATCGTTTGGCAAAACCCCAGAATGACGCCTCGAACAATCCTTGGCATTTATCTACTACCTATGATATGAGCCTTGGAGGGCTTGCATTTTACTCTGATGTCGAATATCGCATCGGAGACGTCCTCGAAGTTCATGTTGTTATGTCCGGACTCCTGGACATTTTTAAAGGAAATGGAAAAATCGTTCGCATCGAAAGAAAAAAAACCGGCGTTTATTTCCTTATTGCTCTTAAGTTCCTCGAGAATTCCAAGACAAGAAGAGCGAAAACCTACAAGTCTCGCGCAAAAATTCAACTCCGTAGCCTTAAAAGAATCTAACCAAGCATATTTCTTATGAAAACCGCCATCATATTTCACAGTGTCTGTGGGAATGATTATCTTCTTGCTCGAACTTTTTTTGAAGCTTTTATCAAAAGAGGACAAAAAGATACTGAACTCTATCGCGTCTCAGATGACGACTGGAAAGACCAGCTGGACCTTCCTGAAGCAACCAGAAAACATTTAAGCGACATGTTCAGTCTTCCTGTTGCCACACCGGAAGTCCTTCTCGATAAAGACCTTATCCTGATGGGCGCGCCGACCTATTTTGGTAATGTTTCCGCGGAAATGAAGGCTTTTATGGATGCGACGTCCTGCCATTGGTTCGAAGGAAAATTGGCCGGCAAAAAACTTGTCGCCTTTACCTCATATGGAAATTCTGAGAGTGGAGGGAGCTTATGCCTTCAATCTATCCATACCTATGGTCAACATATGGGAATGATCTCTGTTTCTATTCCGACCACGACCGTGCCCGGAAAAATTTCTTCGCCTTACGGTGTTCTTTACAATTCCCAAGGAAAATACGGCGAGTTGCTGGATAAAGACACCATCAAATTAATTGAAAAATTTAGCGACTACTTATTAAAAATTCCTGCCTCAAGATAAAACCTCGAAGAAAATTCCCAATAGCCTGATTTTCCCGTTATAATTATCTCTTAAAGAGGAGCCCTTGATGAAAACATTTGTCATCGGAGACATTCATGGCGCCTATAAAGCCCTTCTCCAGTGCTTTGAACGGTCCCATTTTGATTACAACAACGACCGGCTGATTGCCTTAGGTGACGTCTGCGACCGTAAACCTCAGACCAAAGAGTGCATTGATGAGCTTCTTAAGATCAAACATCTGGATTATATCCTCGGTAATCATGATTTCTGGACGTTAAAATGGGCCGAAGAGGGTTTTCAAGAAAGCATTTGGCTTACACAAGGAGGATTTGAGACCATTGCCTCCTATAAAAATCAACCGATGCCTTTAAGCCATATTCATTTCTTAAAAAACGCGCATTGGTGGCTAGAAATCGACGGGAATCTATTCATTCATGGCGGATTTGATCCTCAAATATCCCTATCAGAACAAGACAAAGAAACGTTCATCTGGGACCGCGATTTAATCCACTCGGCCATTGCCCTAAACGCTCAAAACCCTCAATGTCAGATCAGCACGTACAAAGAAATTTTTATCGGACATAACAATGTTCAATTTCTCGGGATAACGAAACCCTTGCATGTCTGCAACCTCTGGGACATGGACACCGGCGCTGGCTGGACGGGAAAATTGACCATGATGGATATAAACACAAAAGAATACTGGCAATCCGACCTCGTTACGTTATTATATTAACGGTTCATTTTTGCCTTTTTTAAACGCAGGCTTTTTGATATCATGGAGCTTAACAGATAAATTCGTTATATCTCTATCTTTTCTAAATTTTTCCTCGCGAACATCCCCGTAGCAGGGCGATGTGGTATTCTGCGGAGGGGGATGAAAATATGAACACAATCATCGAAAACAAACAGCTGTCAGAGAACGTCTTTCAAATCACTCTTGAAGCGCCAATGATCGCCGAGTCCAGAAAGCCCGGACAATTTATTCTCCTACAGGTCCACGAAGATGGCGAACGAATCCCCTTAACCATTGCCGACGTCGATATAAAAGCCGGGACGATAACGCTCATTGTCCAGGTCGCAGGAAAAACGACCCATTTATTGTCCCAATTAAAATCTGGTGAGAGTATTTTTTATGTCGTCGGGCCCTTGGGCAATCCGACGCACATTGACTATTTCGGACGAGTTATTTGTATCGGTGGCGGGATCGGGACTGCGCCACTATATCCAATCGCCAAGGCGCTCAAAGAAAAAGGGAATTACCTGATTACCATTTTAGGCGCTCGGACAAAAAACCTTTTTATCCTCGAAGATAAAATGAAAGCCGTCTCGGATGAATTTATTATTTGCACCGACGACGGCAGTTATGGACAAAAAGGATTGGTCACCCAGCCATTAAAAGAACTCTGCGAAAAAACTCCCAAGCCTGATTTGGTTGTTGCCATTGGCCCAGCGATCATGATGAAATTCTGTGCGGAAACGACACGGCCATTTCATATTAAAACACTTGTTTCACTCAATACCATCATGGTCGACGGAACGGGCATGTGCGGCGGCTGCCGTGTGAGTGTCGGGGGCAAAGCGCAATTTGTTTGTGTCGACGGGCCTGAATTCGACGGACATTTGGTTGATTTTCAAAATATGATGCAAAGGCTGAGCGCGTACAAAAAACAAGAAGAGCTCAAATATCACGAGTGTAAACTAAAAAATATCCGATGACCCATTTATCTTTTGAACAATTTAAATCCAAAGCCAAAGAACTGCTCGAGAAGTTCACTGGTAAACCCTTATCGACTAAAGATAAGATTTCGATTCCCATGCAGGAAATGCCGACGCAAGAACCTTTGGAAAGAATAAAAAATATGTCAGAGGTAGCTCTTGGATATTCTCCCGAGCAAGCCAAGCTTGAAGCGCTTCGTTGCCTGGAATGTAAAAATCTTCCTTGCATTAAAGGATGTCCTGTGCAGATCAATATTCCAGGATTCATCAAAGCCATTGCCGACGGAGACAATAAGCTCGCGATTGATATTATTAAACGCAATAGCCTCTTGCCGGCGGTCTGTGGACGTGTTTGCCCGCAAGAAACCCAATGCCAGGAACTTTGTACCATCGGGAAATCTTTAAAAGACGTCAATCAAGCGGTGTCTATCGGGCGATTGGAACGTTTTGTCGCGGATTGGGAACGGGACAACCATTTAATGAAAGCCCCAGAGGTCAAACCTGAAACGCATAAAAAAGTTGCCGTCATCGGAAGCGGGCCTGCCGGCATTACTGTTGCCGCTGATGTTCGACGAGAAGGCCATAGCGTGACCATATTCGAGGCCTTTCATAAACCTGGTGGCGTTCTTATTTACGGCATCCCCGAATTCCGTCTCCCCAAAAAGATCGTCGAGATAGAGATCGAAACCCTTAAAAAAATGGGCGTTGAGATTAAAACAAATTTTGTCATCGGCCGGACAAAAACATTGCCAGAACTTTTAGAAAAAGACAAATTTGACGCCATCTTTATCGGCACCGGCGCTGGCTTACCAAAATTTTTAGAGATAGAAGGGGAGAATGCCATAGGGGTCTTTTCCGCCAATGAATATTTAACCCGGTCAAATCTGATGCGGGCTTATGATCGTGAACATGCCGACACGCCCATTGTCCGATCTCATAAAGTCGCGGTTCTAGGCGGAGGTAACGTCGCGATGGATGCCGCGCGCACCGCTTTAAGATTAGGCGCCCAAGAAGTTCACCTGATTTACCGCCGGACGGAAGTTGAGATGCCTGCCCGCGTCGAGGAAGTTGCACATGCCAAAGAAGAAGGCGTCCAATTTCATTTTCTTGAAAATGCGAAACGCATTATTTCCGACGATTACGGCTGCGTCAAGGCCATTGAATGCCTTAAATATCAATTAGGCGAACCGGACAGCTCCGGACGACGACGTCCCATTGCCATCAAGGGAAGCGAATTTCTCTTTGAAGTAGACACGGTGATTGTCGCCGTCGGCAATGAATCGAACCCATTAATCAAACAAACCACTCCGGACCTTAAAACGAACGAATGGGGCAATATTATCGCTGACGCCAACGGCAAAACATCCATGGACCGCGTTTTTGCCGGCGGAGATATTGTCATCGGCGCGGCTACGGTCATCTTAGCCATGGGACAAGGCCGCATTGCCGCCAAGTCCATTAATGAACTTTTGAGCTCTAAATAAAAAAACACCTCGAAATCATTACTCTGACCTGTTTAAGAAAAATATGGACAATCCTGCCGCTCAATTCTGGAAAAGCACCAAAAAAGATAAAGTAACCTGCTATCTTTGCCCTCGAGGATGTATTTTAACCGAAGGGAAGAGCGGATTTTGCTGGACCAGAAAAAACGTCCAAGGGAATATGGTCTTAACCACCTATGGACAGGCCAGCGGATTCTGCGTCGACCCGATTGAAAAAAAACCTCTATATCATTTTTATCCGGGAACATCGGTTTTTTCATTTGGCACGACCGGATGTAATCTCGCCTGCAAATTCTGTCAAAATTGGCACATGCAAACGCCGGAAGCTATTGAAAAAATCACGAACCAGAAACAAAAAGCGAGCCCGGAACAAATCGCTCAAACGGCCAAAGAACTTGGCTGTCACAGCGTCGCCTTTACTTATAACGAACCCATCACTTTTGCCGAGTTTGCCATGGACGTTGCCAAGGCATGCCGAAACATCGGAATAAAAACCGTGGCCGTAACGGCAGGATATATTACCGAAGAACCACGAAAAGATTTTTTTAAATATATGGACGCTGCGAACGTAGACCTAAAAGCCTTCACGGAAGAGTTCTACCACAAATTGACCTCAACATCGCTAAAGCCGGTCTTAGAAACTTTGAAATATTTGGCAAAAGAAACCAATGTCTGGCTTGAAATCACAAACCTTATCATCCCCGGCGAGAATGATGACGAATCTGAAATCCATCAAATGACCGAATGGATCGCGAAAGAACTCCGCCTAGACATTCCACTGCATTTTTCAGCGTTTCATCCAGCCTTTAAAATGCTGGACCATCAAGCAACACCGGTCCAAACACTTTTAAAAGCTCGCCAAATCGCTTTATCCAAAGGATTACGCTACGTTTATGCCGGGAACATCGTCGACGCGGAAAGTTCAACGACATTTTGCCATCATTGCAAAGAACTCCTCATTGAACGATATGGTTTTGAGATAACAACCTATAAACTCAAAGACAAAAATAAATGCCCCAAATGCCAGACCGTTTGTGCCGGACAGTTTAGTGACAAGCCGGGCGAGTGGGGCTCAAAACGACTGCCTGTTTCTTTATGAAAATCTTAAGCTGGAACGTTAACGGCATTCGCGCCGTCGCCAAAAAAGGATTTATTGATTGGCTTATCAAAGAGTCTCCGGATATCTTGTGCCTCCAGGAAACAAAAAGCTCGCCCGACCAACTTGCGCAGGAACTACTAGAACCTACAGGATATAAAACATTCTGGTCGTCAGCACAAAAGAAAGGCTATAGCGGCGTCGGCGTATTTACTAAATCAGCTCCCAATCATGTCGAGGAAGGCTTAGGTAAAAAAGAATTTGATCTAGAAGGCCGCACGCTCATGCTGGAATATCCAGACTTTGTTCTTTTTAATATTTATTTTCCTAATGGCGGCGAGGGGAATAAACGCGTGCCTTTTAAAATGGCTTTTTACGACGAATTTCTCAAAAAAGCCCTTAAACTTAAAAACCAAGGTAAGAAAATCATTCTCTGCGGCGACGTCAATACCGCTCATACAGAAATCGATTTATCCCGGCCAAAAGACAACGAAAAGAATACCGGATTTCTACCCGAAGAACGCGCATGGGTCACCAAATTCATCGAACATGGATTTATTGACACGTTTCGATATTTTCACAAAGAAGGAGGACATTATTCCTGGTGGGATTATAAAACGAAGGCCAGAGAAAGAGATGTCGGTTGGAGGATTGATTATTTTTTTGTTACGGAAAGCCTGATCAAATCCGTCAAGAACGCTTTTATTTTAAAAAATGTCTTGGGTTCAGATCACTGTCCTGTCGGGATTGAAGTGAAACTCCCTGGGCTTTAGCTAGCAGATTCCTCCAGAGCAAAAGGCATTTTGCATTCATCCTAGGGGCTAAAAGCCTCGAGCCTTCTGCGAGGGATTAAAATAATGGAATAAGTTTTGTAATCCCAATCATTTTTTGCTTAAATATAACTACTATGACTGCAAAATCACGAGGATTTGATCCCGAACTCATCAAGTCAATTATGACGGATGCCATTGCCAATTTTATTGAAAGCAAATGCAATTCCAAATTCTCCAAGCCGCCGGATTTTAGCGAACACAATATTATTGAATATGCCAGTAACATGCGCGTTTTTGGCCTGGAGAAATTTAATTCTCCTTGTTATGTTTCCTATATTAACTTTTTCTTGTCCACCCAAGAACTCAAAAACAAAAATCCTATCGGGGCTTTGATCCTTTTTTTGGATTATCAGTCAGCGGAAAGACTTTTAAAATCCCTGGGATATTCCCAAGCTAATGAAGACGAAGAAGATGCTTTTTTTGATACGGTAGGACAGCTGTGCGAAACGATCGCGTCTCAATTTAATAATGAAATTCAAAACCTAGGATATAAAGAATTAGCAATTTCGAAACCATTGACTTTCAAAAATGATGTCCCGGGCGGCGCACCTTTTTATTACGAAGAGACCCGTTATTATGAATTGTCGGCGTATTTCTGGAAACAAAAAGCATTGGTTCTTAATTTAACGTTAGGCCCTGTTTCAAAAAAATAGGAATAAATATTATGAGTATATTTTATGATCCTAAAACACAGAAACCCAAACCTTGGATTTTTGTTCTCTTTATTCTTATCCCCATTATTCTGTTTATCATCTGCCTTGCCATTGGAAAACAATACGTAAAAAATACACCTACAGCTCAAGAATCAAAGCCGCTGTTCTAGAAAACAATTATGATATCTATTGCCAAAGCTGACGCGCTTATCAGTCAGAATCTAAAAATCTTTCCCGTCGTCAATGTTTCCTTAAAATCCGCTTATGGGAATGTCTTAAGAGAACAACTCTTTGCTGACCGCGATGTCCCACCCTATGACCGCGCCATGATGGACGGCATTGCCATAAAATTTTCGTCATTTAAAAATGGAGTAAGAACTTTTCCGGTCAAAGGCATTCAAAAAGCAGGAAGTCGCCAACGCCTTTTAAAAAATCCACTTACTTGCATCGAGGTCACAACAGGCGCGATGATCCCGAAAGGATGTGACTGCGTCATCCCTTATGAAGATATAGAGCTTTTAAACGGCGTAGCTACAATAAAGCCCGCTACACATATTCATCAAGGACAATTTATTCATCAAAAAGGACAGGACGCAAAAAAAGGGACGACTCTCCTTAAAAAAGGAGACAGGCTTCTTTCTCCACAAATAGCCGCTGCAGCTTCCGTCGGAAAAACGATGGTCGCGGCCTCAAAGGCGCCGCTGATTGCCATTGTTTCTACCGGAGATGAAATTGTTGATGCGGCGCGCAAAAATATTCGGTCTTATCAGATCCGCGCCTCGAACGCTTTTGCCATAGAGTCTGCACTTCAATTAAACGGCTTTCATACAACAAGGCGCTTTCACGTCAAGGACGATCAAAAAAAGGTCCAAGACCTATTAAAACAGCTTCTTAAAAATTTTGAAATTATTATCATCAGCGGCGGAGTATCCAAAGGAAAATGTGATTACATCCTCAACGCTCTCCAGGCGCTTAAAACAAAAATCATTTTCCATACGGTCAATCAGAAACCCGGAAAACCGTTTCTGTTCGGAAAAAATCAGGCCGGTAAATATATCTTTGGGTTGCCGGGAAATCCGGTTGCCGTGCAAGTTTGCATGACGAGATATATTTTGCCAAACCTAATAAATGCGACAGGCATAAAAAATCCCGTCAAACGACAATTGGCCACACTGACGAAACCCGTTCGTCCGGACACAAGCCGGGCGCTATTACAGCCAGTAAAAATCGTTAACCCCAACGACAATAAATTAAGGGTCAAACCGATTCCCATGAACAACTCCGGCGATCTCATTTGCCTTTTGGAAAGCGATGGTTTTATTGAACTAAAGGCCGGCACATATCATCCCAAAGGGACAACGGCGCCTTTTTATTCTTGGGGGAATAATTCATGAGCAATAAAAGCACTTTTTATGGGCTTGTTCTAGTCGGAGGGAGAAGCCGGCGGATGAAAAAAGACAAAGCCCTTTTAGACTATCATGGACAAAAACAATTTGAGCATTGTTATCATCTTCTTGGACATTTCTGCGAAAAAGTTTTTTTATCCGTCCGGGAAGAGCAAGAAAAACAGAAGAGATTCCAAAAATACCCGATGATTGTCGACCAGATCAACGATATCGGGCCGCTGGGAGGGATTCTTTCAGCTTTTGAACTTGATGACCAAGTTCCGTGGATTGTCCTGGCGTGTGATCTACCGTTTGTCACCGAGCAAACGCTTAAGAATTTAATCAAAACGCGCGATCCTCAAAAAATAGCGACCAGCTATTTAAGCGTTCACGACGGGTTACCAGAGCCATTATGTGCTATTTATGAGCCTAGCGCCAAAAAATGTTTATCAAAATTTCTTAAAAAAAATATCTTTTGCCCGAGAAAAATCCTTATCCAATCAAACGCTCAGCTGATCCCTTTAAGACAAAAAGCAGCTTTAGATAACATAAACTCTCGGCAAGATTACGATAAAGCCCTAAAATCCTTAAAAACAATATGCTGTTAACAAATATCATCTTATTTTGTATTCTCTTAAGCGCATTCTATCCGGTTTATATTAGACGGAATTTCCCGTCTCATCCTAAAAACGACCTCTATAAAACGCATTTAGCTTTAACAAATGTCGCCTCCGGATGCGCTTTGATCTTGCTATTGGTCTTGAAAACGCCGCTAGGATTAAAAGCCCTTGCCTTGGCCTGGAAATTTATTTATCTTCTGATTTCTTATTATCTCTGGAAGAAAAGACTGCCAGGGTCAAAGGGAATGCTCTTACTTTCTTCTTTAAGCATAATATTTTTTCTGATCATTTTTAACCAAAGCTTTAGCGGCAGGAATTATTTACTCTTAGCGGAAGACCTGTTTTGCGCAGCGATCATTTCGTTTCTTATTTTTGTAATGGTTTACCGGATTCAGAAGAAAAATATTCTACGAGCACGTCGAACATGAGGAAGGCTTGTTTTTCGACGAGACTTTCTTATTAAAATAATCCACGAAGGCCTTGAGGCCATAAAGTTTCCTTAAAAAATCCCCCCACGAACGGATGGACAAAAGCATATTGAACATTTGTCTCGGCCTTAAATAAAACTCTTTTAATCCCTTATCAATAAATTCATCGATCTCTTTATTAGACAATTGCGGATAACTGAGCAGCGTTTTTTGTTCACGCTCTGCCGTCAGCCAATCCCGCCAATCATGCGCTATTAAATAGTTGTGTTCTTTCGCCCAGTTATACATCCGTGTCCCCGGATAAACAGCAATGCCGGTGATTTGGATCGTATCCAAAGGAAGGGCCTTGGCAAAATCAATGGTCCTTTGAGCTGTTTCGCGAGTCTCGCCGGGAGCGCCGATCATAAAACACCCATGAATCGTAAAACCCAACTTCCGAGCTGTTTCCGTAAATTTACGCGATATCTGGATCGTGACATTACCTTTATTGACCGCTTTAAGCGCCTCATTATATCCGAACTCGTATCCGACCATGAGCATCCGCACTCCGGCTTGCTTCATAAGCGGAAGGACCGACAAATCCGTATCGACGCGCATATTACACGAAAAACTGATTTTCTTATGCAATCCTCTTCGAAGAATTTCACCGCAAACGTCGATAACATGCTTGCTGTCGGCGGCAAAAGTATCTGTCTCAAACATGATCTCACGAATTTGGGGATGGATCTTTAGATCGTATTCGATTTCATCAACAACTTTCCCAGCATCACGCGATCTCGTATGATGACCATACATCAACTGCGGATCCCGGCAAAAACTGCAGGCATTATTACATCCGCGGCCGGTCATGAGCGTTAAAAAGGGAAATTTCTTGCCGGCATCAGGATACCATTCGGGCTTGATCAAATCCCACGCCGGAAAAGGAAGAGTGTTAACGTCCAATGGCGGACGGTCAGGATTATGAATCAGCTCCATTCCGTTTTTCCAAGATAGGCCTAAAATTTCCGGGACAGGGACGAGATTGGCCAAGTCACGCAAAATATAATCATATTCGCGGCGAAGGATATAATCCACAACCCCTTCGGAAATCTTAAAAGTGTTCCCAACTTCCGCCGTGACATGCTGGCCGACAAATGCCACTTTACAATGAGTTTTGTTTTTAATAACTTTGGCTTGTTCAATATCACTATAGATCGACGGGGTTGTCGCATGAATGACTAACAGATCCGGATGGAACTCTTCCACGATAGCATACGTTTGTTCTTCAGTGAAATTCCTCGCCGCGGCTTCAATGAAGGCGACCGCATGGCCTTGATCTCGAAGGACTTGAGCTGCCGTTAGAAGATATTCCGGATGGCGCTGCACGCGGCCCCGGGATTTGGCCGCCCAGCGGGCGACTCTGACAAAATTTTCTCCGAAGGAGGGATTAAGAATTGCGACTCTCATAAAAAAACAGCCTCTTATTTTTTTAAATTTCAACCATGCTTCATAGTAAGAGCATCTCAAAATAATTTCAAGAACATTTTTATTTTTACTCTTTGACTGCACCCAATACATTTTATATAATAACGAATCTTTAACGGAAAAATGGAGTTAATCATGCCCAACGAATTCGATCCTAAAACAATCCAAAAAACATTATCGGTCAAATCAAAAAAATATACTTTTTTTAGCCTTTCGGAATTAAAGAAGGCCGGATTAGGAAACGCAGAAAACCTGCCGTTCTCCATCAAAATCCTCCTCGAGAGCGCGCTCAGGAATTACGACGACTATCAGATCACGTTAAACGACATAAATAATATTTTAAGCTGGGCTCCCAGCCTTAAGGAAAAAAAGGATATTGCTTTTAAACCGGGACGCGTCATCCTTCAGGATTTTACCGGCGTGCCTTGCATCGTAGACTTAGCGGCCATGCGCTCGGCCATGAAACGTTTAGGCGGCGATTACAAAAAAATCAATCCTCAAGTTCCCTGCGATCTCGTCATTGACCATTCCCTTCAAGTGGATTTTTCCGGCACAAAAGATTCTTTAAAGAAAAACCTAAGCCTTGAATTTAAACGCAATAAAGAACGCTATCAATTTCTCAAATGGGGACAGAAGGCCTTTAACAACTTCCGCGTGATCCCGCCCTCAACAGGCATCATTCATCAGATCAACCTCGAATATCTCGCTAAAGGAGTCCTCCAAAAAAAATCTGGCAAGGACATCGTTGTTTTTCCTGACAGCGTGGTCGGAACAGACAGCCACACGACCATGATCAACGGGATTGGGATCGTCGGTTGGGGCGTGGGCGGCATCGAAGCGGAAGCGGTCATGCTTGGAGAACCCATAGATATGCTTCTTCCAGAGGTCATCGGCGTTGAGCTTAAAGGAAAACTTTCCGATGACGTTAACGCCACAGACCTTGTTTTAACCATCACCAATATCCTACGCAAAAAAGGCGTCGTCGATAAATTCGTCGAATATTACGGCGACGGATTAAAATCGCTAAGCCTGCCGGACCGCGCGGTCGTTTCCAATATGTCTCCGGAATATGGCGCAACCATCGGAATATTCCCCGTCGATGAAGAAACACTTAACTATTACCGCTTAACCGGACGGTCCAAAGAAGATGTTGATTTGATTGAAGCCTATATGAAAGAGCAAGGATTATTCTACGACGGGAAACAGAAGCCGACGCAATATAGCGACACCGTGGAACTGGAATTATCACAAATTGTTCCGTCAGTGGCCGGCCCTAAAAGGCCGCAAGACCGTATTGCTGTTTCCGAAATGAGACAAATCTTTGACAAAGAAATTCCCCTGACACAAAAAGACCCAGTGGATAATCTTGAGAACGGCGCTGTCGTCATTGCCTCCATCACCAGTTGTACCAATACCTCAAACCCGTCGCTGGTCATGGAAGCTGGCCTGTTGGCCAAGAAAGCCGCCAGCAAAGGATTAAAGGTCTCTGATATCGTTAAAACCAGTTTCGCGCCAGGGTCCCAGGTCATTGAAGAATATCTTAAGAACGCAGATTTACTGAAATATCTCGAAGAGCTCAAGTTCCACATCGTCGGATATGGCTGTGCGACGTGTATCGGTAATAGCGGCCCGTTGGCCTCAAAAATCGTCGATGAAATCCAAAAGAACAATCTTACCGTGGCGAGCGTATTAAGCGGTAACCGTAATTTTGAAGGCCGCATTTGTCCGTACACGAAATTAAATTATCTCGCCAGTCCTGCGCTGGTCGTTGCTTACGCCTTAGCAGGCACGGTTAGAATCGATTTTGATAAAGAACCGCTCGGCAAAGATAAAAAAGGCAACGGTGTTTATCTTAAAGACATTTGGCCGTCGAAGAAAGAGGTCGCTGAATACATCAAAAAGCACGTCACCGCCAACGCCTTTACAAAAAAATATAAAGACGTTTCTAAAGGGACCAACGACTGGAAAGATATCAAAGAAAATAAAGAGGACCTTTATAAATGGAACAAGCAAAGCACCTATATTCAAGAACCGCCATATTTTCTGGAGATGGAAAAGACGCCCGGTGCGATTGAAGGAATCACGGCTGCCCGCGCCTTAGTCAAGGTTGGCGACTCAATTACCACCGACCATATTTCTCCGGCAGGCAATATCGACAAAAAAAGCCCGGCAGGACGGTTTCTGATCAAAAAAGAGGTCAAAGAATCCGACTTTAATAGCTATGGTTCCCGACGAGGAAACGACCAGGTCATGGCGCGAGGGACTTTTGCCAATATCCGGCTTAAGAACCAATTAGCGCCGTGGAAAGAAGGCTCCTGGACGACCTATTTCCCGACGAAAGAACTCATGAGCATCTTTGATGCGGCCATGAAATATAAAGAAACCAAAACTCCTTTGATTGTTTTAGCCGGCAAAGAATACGGCACCGGTTCCAGCCGTGACTGGGCGGCCAAAGGCCCGGCGCTTTTAGGCATCAAAGCGGTCCTCGCCCAAAGTTTTGAGCGGATCCATCGCAGCAACTTAGCCGGCATGGGAATTTTACCCCTCCAATTTAAGGACGGAGAGTCCCCGGAAACTTTAGGGCTAAAAGGAAACGAGATTTTTGATTTTGAAGGCATCGACAACAATTTGATGCCGAGAAAAATAATTCAGGTTTCGGCCAAGACATCCGACGGGTTTATTAAAAAATTTGCCATGACCGTCCGGTTGGACACCTTAGTTGAGATCGATTATTACCGAAACGGCGGCATTCTCCAAACGGTCCTACGCAAAATGCTGGCCTAGCAACAAGACATCCTAAGCCTGCCGATAGCGCTATTTCTTTAAAAAATTTTCTTTCTGCATTTCTTTGTCTAATCCCGCCAGAATTCTCGTCGCTGTTCCTAAACAGAAACTGCTTCTAAAATAAACAAGAAACTCTCCTTACCTTGTTTTTTATAAATTATATGGCATACTTTCACTACAAAGAAATGGCCTCGGCCAATTCTTTGATCCAGCCAAAAAATATAGACCTTTTTTAAAACAAAAGAGCGTGTGCATCTTTGTCTATTCCTATCATTAAAGCTCACAAAATTTACAGGAGATTGAGAACACATGAAAAACGCATCACCTAAAACCCAAAAAAGTTTGTGCATCAGGATCGTTTCTGCGGTCATTCTTTTTACATTTACGTTCACGTCCATCATTCCGCCGAGCTACGCGCAGAGTGTGATTCTGCCGACTCCGGGCGCGATGGTGACACCGTCCATGGCGTATGTGCCAACGCTTCTTAAGGG
>JADFXT010000006.1:0-140646 GCA_015233405.1 Candidatus Omnitrophota bacterium
CGAATCATAACCTTTATTTCTTTCAAAAGCACCTGTTTCTCTATCGGTTTTATCTGCGACTTTTCTAGCCTATCCAGCGCAGCAAGTGCCCTCGGAATAGCCTCGCTATCACGAAATTTAAACGGTAAAGAATTGATTTCTGCTCTTAATTGTCCGATTTGGGCTGAAATTTCTTGGGCGCTAACGACAGGTGCAACCGTCGGGACCACAGGCAAAGCCGTGCCTTTCTTCTCTTTTGTCAATAATTCAGTTGGAACCATTTCTATACTTAATAATATCGCCCTTATAGCAGCAATATCATTATCCGTTAATTCTTCCTCTTTAACTGTGTCGACTAACATAGCAAAATCATCCTTCAATACTCCATTTTCTTCCCGAACGAAGGACCCCATACCACCCGAGAAGTACTTCTTAGGAATAACAGATTGTGTCGAAGGGTCGTATTCTTCCTTAATAAGGTTGTAAACGCCTTTCTTAAATGCCTGCACATACTGGTCATAAATTTCCTGGTTCTTTTTTGGGTCATCCTGATTAACGCCTTTGAGTTTTGATTTGTCCGCATAAATCTTAGATAAAAAAGATTCTTTAAGCACTCTTTTATACCATGCAGCCAAAAGCATGCCGCTATAGACCTGGCGTAACGGCGCGAAATTCTTTCCTTCATTGACTTCCTGTTCAAGAGCAGGAATAATCACCTCCCGCAAAACCTTCGCGGCCTCTACGCTCATTTTTGGATTTCCAGCAGCTATTTTACTTTTAACATCGGTAAGGGAATTCTGTTGAAGAGCCATGTAATCTTCCTCGAGCATGACTCTTAAATGATTTTTAAGCACATACGCGGTGTTGCCCTTTTCATAAATGGTAGCCTTACCCGGCACAATCCAGACTTTATTAAACGTATCTACCGGAATATCCTTAACGCCATATTCTTTATAAGCCTGCTTATAAATTTTTTCCCAGAAGGCTTTGCCAATATCCCCCTCGGGATACATTAAAGAAGCCGTGATTTGTTTTAAGAGGTAATCCTGAGCCAAAAGATCGCGGCCCATTTCGGTAATGCCGAAGTCCTTCTCTATAATACGGTTCTTTTCATAAGGCGAAAGGTTGACCCATTGATGTTCATCGGGAACAGCCAAAGAAGCCAAAAAATATTTAATGAGCTGTTTGTAGGCGATTTCCTTTTCTTTCCTGTTTAAAGGCACGTCACCTTTATGAACAATAAAATCAAACTGCATTGGATCTTCCGGATGGATAACAATTCCTTTTAACAGAGGCGGCGCAAATACTGGGCTAAGGGGAACCATCGCGCCCGGTGTCGGCATCCACGGCATTTGAGATGCCCTGGCCGGCGGCAATATGGAAGTTACGCCAAAAGCAACCAGAATAATACTGCTAACAATTTGTTTTAACCGTTTCATATGCCCCCTTCATATCTAACTTTCTCCAAAAAAAATACCTATTCCCAAATAATTAGGAATAGGTTTCTCATGTTCGCGACTTCGGTGGTCAGGCTATCCTATTCCTTTAGGACCCTATAACTTTGCGCCCCCACCTTACGATGGGTTTGCCAGTTCGATTCACTATAATAAGTATAAAACATTAATAGGGGAAATGCCAACAGCTGAAGCGTTTTTTAAGGGAAACATGAAAACGTTTTCTTTTAAAGACTAACCAAGAGAAAAAAAAGAAGCCCCTGATTTGAAAAAATCAGATCAATCAGGCAAGCGCAGAGGTGGATAAAAACAAAAAAAGGATGCTGATACGCGAAAACTAAATCAAATGGAGGGTTCCAACGGCAGGCCGGATGTCCAGAATGACCGGCACCAGCCCATCAATTTGAATATTCTCGAGGTTTTGCTGACTGACCGGTAACGGTATGCCGTTTCCGTCACGCTTGATTTGTAGGTTCAAATTCGCAGCGTTTAAATCGATACCACCGTTTGTCAGCTTCTGGTCCGTCAGATTTTGAGTTGTCACCGGTGAGTGATCTGCCGTCGCCATGGCCTTATCGACGCCATACCCTCGTACCAATTTATCGCCGGTCATTCCACTGCTCAATTGACGTTCAACGATCTGGACGCTTTCCTCCAAACTATCTGGCGGCAGATTCTCCTTTAATATGTTCAAGATCTCGGTTTTCTTTGCCCGCGCCTGTTCCATGGTCGCGTCAAACCCTTCCTTGAAAGCGGCAACATATTCCTCCCCATGCTCTTGCCCTTGCCTTTTTATTGCCGCCAAAAACTTTCCCACATCCCCTTTTTCAACCGGGACAGCGCTGCCGGAATTGACAAACATGCTTTCCTGGTCAATCCTCATAAATCTCCGCTTGCCATCCTTATCTTTGGTCAATAAAAAATGCTTCATCCAGGCGTCACCAGAATTCGGCGAATAGGAAGCTGCTGCCGCGTTCCCCAAGCTGTACAGAATCGCCTTGACCTCGTCAACCGTTCCCGATAAGACCTGCGATATCCCGGGCGTCACTAAACCTCCCCCTGACATCTGAGCAACTAACTGGCTGTCTTCTCGATACTCGATCATAGCCCAAGCGCCTTTTTCACCAGCCGCACTCTTACCGAGCTTTTCCACATGGTACGTCGGCAAATTTAAAACTCCCGATATTTCCGCCCCAATGATCTCATGGCTGATATCGTCATTCTCGATCCATTTCATTAAAACTCTTTTTATCTCGCCACTCTTCTGATTAACTAGCTTGATTGCAAAGATCGGGCTTTTCCCCGTCGATATCTTGCTCATCGAATCATCATTGTAGGACACAAGGTCCTGAATCAGACAATCCCCGCCGTCAAACGATATCGCGGTTTGATCTTTCATGTGTTTTGACAACTCAACAAAATATTTCCATTTATAAGACTCTTCGCCTGCAATTGAATTTGCGGCCATGCTGAAGAAAAAATTTACGTTATTTTTATTCCCTGCCTGACGCCAATCCACCAGGAGTTTATTCAATATCTGCTGCGCTTCATCTGCTCTGAAAGCAGCCAGTGTTTCAAAGAAAAACGCATCCATAAGCGGCGCTATGGCCTTAACATCTTCAACATCACGAAGTATCTCATTAACGATATGGTTTAGCTGAGAAAGGATAGAAATTATCTGATAGGATACAGGGATCTTGCCCGACTGTTCCATAGAAGTCAAGAGACTTAGAATTCTTGATGACAATCTGTCTGCCATTGTTATCCCATCCCGATTTCGCTCTTTCGGCATTTTGGATAAAAAGTCGACGAGAAGCGGCATAATTTCTTTTTTTGTTTGCGCCTTGATCTTATTGAAAAGATAGCTGAAAGCTTGTTCTGCTTCCGCCCTTTGTTCAGGAGAAACCGTTATATGCGGAACCTTGATCGGCATGATATGCCGTTGCTCGAAAAAGTTCAGCAGATCCGACTCTGACGCGGCAGATTTCTTAAGGTCCCGGATAAATTTCCTGTCATTCATAGCTTCCCCTGACAAATTAATGATGCCCGCCTCCTGCAGCTTTTGGGTTAACCTTTTGTTCTTGGACAAGGCCACATCTCCGACCATAAGCCCTTCGGCGGTGACACGAACAATCGGCCCAACCGGACGACGCGTCGTGCCTGGCAAAAACTTCTGAATGATCCCTGAAAAACGTGAGAACGGCGCGGCCTTTCTTGTCGCATTATCAGCCTTGGCCGTTGTCATGCCCGCGTCTTTTTCAACCTGCGTCAGCAATCTATCAAGATTTTTGCCAAATTCCTCCCACTTATCAAATACTTCTTTATTATAACCCTGTCGCTTATTCGGCGGAAGTTGGTCCACCTGTTTTGCTAGCCTTCTTAAAATATCTGCGCTGTGAAACAACTCCAAAGCCACATCAACGCCTTCCTTGGGTAAAGCCCCTTTTCCTTTTTCTAAATAATTTAAAAATGCCAAACGTGTGGCTTCACTATACTGCCGGCCTTCCACAACCTGTTCTAACGGAGCTGTGATCATTTTTATAAAACTATCGACTGAATTCTTTCCCGAATTGTTGCTCACTGATTCGATCCCGCGCTCAACCATATTATTGGTAAAAAAGCTCCTGAGCTGACGCACGACCTGCCACTCGGCAAAAGAAGGCAACCCTGCCACCTTGGCGCCTAATTCAGGATCCGCCTTGGCCAGATACTCTTTCATGGCCTGAGGAATCGGCGTTTCTGTGCCTATCAAATCGTTCATATCGACGCTGAATACAAATTCATCCAACCCGCGCTGGTGTACCATTTGCCTGTATTCACTCAAGGGCACTATGGCGTTACACTTTTCCATTAATGCGTCCAATGCTTCTTCTTCAGATGGGCTCAAAACAACGCCGGCCTTACGCAGTTCACTGACAAATCCATAAATATGATAGACCGTGTCAAAAACATTTCTCCATGGAGAATTTCTCGGGCTTTCAGACCATTTTTCTTGTTCCGACTGGGACTTGGCGTACCCCATATTTTCTTCAAGATTCTTGCCTATTCCTACGATGTATTGTCCTTTTAACGATAACCCGCCTTGAGGTTCATAGGGTAAAACACCTTGGCCGTTGCTGACAGTAAATGTTATTTCAGGATATCCTTTTCTATCATCGATCTTCTGCTCGCCTGATGCGTTTCCTACCTCGCTCAATGTGGGGTGTTCCGTAAGCAAAGACACTCTTTTCATTTCTTCAGAATAAAATAACCCTTTTCCTTTAACGACAATAAAATGCCTAAGTTTGTTCCTTGTTTCGTAAACGCCGACAACCTGATACTGATCGCCAACCTTTACACCCAGCTTGGCGGATGCAGTTTCATCCGCTGTTTTCCAACCAGTTTCTTCATCTTTTATCCTTTGATATTCCTCAAAGGCCTGCATATAAATAAACATCTCCCTGCCATTATCCCTGACAACACTCGCAGACTGTTCCACGTTCGCTCTTTTGTTCATATTGCGAAAAGGTGAATCTTTAAACTGCTTTTTCATGATGGCAGCCCTTTGGCTGTCAGTTAAAGGAAAACTATGCTGGTTAATATCTTCCCAGCTTAATGCGTTTGGTTCTTCGGCGTCAATATTGCTGCTTTTAAGATCAGCTTTATGGATCTCTCCTTCTTCATTGATGACATACAACGGTAAATTACTCTTTCGAGCGGCATCCACTGCTTGTTCTTTGGAAATAGTCGCATAATATCCCTGGGCACTCTCAAAGAAAAATAAACCACTAACGACGGGTTCAGCCACAACAACCTCCGTGTAACCCCTAACCCCGCTGCTTTCGGCCGCTGCATTAAAATTGCTTTGCATATCGTTCATATCACTATTCACTGTTCTTACGGAATATATATCGTCGGGTTCACGTCCGGTATCGCCTTTGCTCACATTGACAATGGTACCCTTTGATAAAATGGCGCCAAACCCGCACCAGCCTGGATTGGGCTGAACAAGGCGATTGCTTTGATCCATGCGCCGTGTATACGTAGAAAGCGTGGGCATAAAAGCCATCATCATCTCAAGTTTCTCGAACACGCTACGCCGGTTCGCAGCTCCACCGCCTTCTAATTCTCGGTTATTTTTTGATAGATCTTGAATACCGTGAAGGACCAGAACATTTTTTTGGTCGCCAACCTGAACGGTATCAGCAATGTTCTCCTCAAATATTTTGAGAGGATCGGCAGATTTTATCGCTAATTCATTGGATGCTGGCGCCGCTGTATGCCGCACGCCTTCAGCCGTAACAATATCGTCCTTATCATTAATTTCCTGCTGAACGCTCATGGCCTGGTCTTTATTAAGCAACGCTGGCCCAAGAATTCTTTTAACGATCTTTCCAAAATTATCTCCTGCTTTCGTGGCATAAGATGCCGCCCCGCCGGAGAAGTATTTCTTAGGAATAACGGATTGACTGACAGGGTCGTACTCTTCTTTAATAATGTTATACACGCCCTTACGGAAGGCCTTCACATATTGGTTCCAAATCTCCTGATTCGTCTTCGGGTCTTTCTGGTCGACACCTTTGACCTTGGATTTATCCGCGTAAACTTTTGCCAAAATAGATTCCTTTAAAACTCTCTTGTACCACGCCGCCAAAAGCATTCCGCTGTAAACCTGGCGTAACGGCGCGAAATTCTTTCCTTCATTGACTTCTTTTTCGAGCGCGGGAATAATGACGTCATTTAAAACCTTCGTCGACATCTCACTTAAATTTTTGGTCTTATTCTTGACCTCTCCCGCGGCATTCTTGATGGCATTATGTTCGAGCGCCACATAATCCTCTTCCAGCATAACTTTCAAATGATTCTCAATTACATAAGCCGTATTATCTTTTTCATAAATGACCGCGTTATCCGGGACGATCCACACTTTGTTGAATGTGTCGACGGGAACATCGACGGTCCCATAAAGTTCATACGCTTTCTTATAAACCTTGTTCCAGAACGCCTTGCCGACCTCGCTCTCCGGGAACATCAAAGATGAGGTAATTTGCTTAAGTAAATAATCCTGCGCCAAAAGGTCACGGCCCATTTCTGTAAGCCCAAAATCTTCTTCCACGATGCGGTTCTTTTCGTAAGGCGAAAGGTTGACCCACTGGTTCTCATCCGGAACAGCTAAAGACGCTAAGAAATATTTAATGAGATTCGTATAAACATCCTGTTTCTGGTCGGGAGCGAAATTTTGATCGCCGCGATGGATAATAAAATCGAATTTGAAAGGATCTTCAGGATGGATAGTAATGCCTTTAAGAATGGCTGGCATGAAAGCTGAGCTTAAATTGACCATCGTGCCCGGCACGGGCATCCATGGCATTTCCTGCGCTCTCGCCGGTGGCAATATGGAAGTCAAACAAAAAGCAACCAGAATAATAATGCTAACAATTTGTTTTAACCGTTTCATATGCCCCCTTCATATCTAACTTTCTCCAAAAAAAATACCTATTCCCAAATAATTAGGAATAGGTTTCTCATGTTCGCGACTTCGGTGGTCAGGCTGTCCTATTCCTTTAGGACCCTATAACTTTGCGCCCCCACCTTACGATGGGTTTGCCATTTCGATTCACTATAATAAGTATAAAATATTAATAGGAGAAATGCCAGCAAATGAAGCCTTTTTTAATGGAAACAGGAAAACGGTTCCTTTTAAAGACTAACCAAGAGAAAAAAAAGAAGCCTCTGATTTGAAAAAATCAGATCAATCAGGCAAGCGCAGAGGTGGATAAATCTCTTAACAAATAACTCGTACTTCGTCCGCCTGCGGAATCTTTCTTCAAAATTCCTTTCTCCACAAGTTCAAGAATATCTCTGTGAGCTGTATCCTGAGAACACTTCGTTATTTTCGCCCATTTTGATGAAGTAAGTTTACCTTCAAAACCTTCAAATAACTTTTTAATCATGGTTTGCTGGCGAGCATTTAAGGATGCACCCTGGTGAGCATCCCAAAATTTTGCTTGTTTAAACACTGCGGCCAATGTATTTTCCGTTGTGTCAAGCGCCCGGTTCAAGCAAGCTAAAAACCACACAAGCCATGCTGTAATATCAACGCCTGCCTGTCCGGCAGGCAGGCCTGCTTTCGAGGTATCAGTATTCTTTTGCGTTTTCTCAAGAACATCATAATAAGCACTACGTTCTTGTCGAATCTGAACAGACATACTGTAAAAACGATTTTTACTGCCGTCGGCACGTGCAAGCTGCATATCAGAAATCGCTCGCGCTATACGTCCATTGCCATCATCAAATGGATGAAGCGTCACGAACCACAAATGGGCTATTGCCGCCTTTAGCACTGGGTCTATATCCATCGTTTTACCTGTGGCAAGCGAAGCCGAACCATTAAACCAATTTAAAAAATCTTTCATTTCTTTTTTAAGACGTTTGGCTTCTGGTGCTTCATAATGCACTTTTTCACGTCCAACAGGACCAGACACAACCGTCATAGGCCCATTTTTATCATCACGCCAAGCGCCAACGATGATTTTATGCATTCCGCTTCTGCCAGCAGGAAATAAACTGGCCTGCCAGCCAAACATCCTATTCTTGGTAAGAGGCTTATCAAATTTCTGAGTGGCGTCGAGCATCATTTCGACAATGCCGTCCACATGACGATCAGAAGGAACAAGCCCGCCAACGTCCATGCCCAACCTGCGGGCAATAGATGAACGCACTTGGGCGGCATCAAGAATTTCACCTTCGATCTCACTGCTCTTTAAAACATCCAGCGTAAGAGTTTTAAGAACGGCCTCACAGCGCAAAGAAAACCCTAAAGATTCCATCCGGCCGAGCAACCTTCCCTGACGATTTCTTACAGAACCCAACACAGAGGCAATCTGTCCTTCGTCCCATGTGAATTTCGGCCAAATTTTTAACTGGTGAATATATTTCATCATTTTCCCCATATTTTGTGCGGAAATAACACCATTTATTCTCCGCATCCTATGCGTAGAATATACCATGGATTCTCCGCATGCGCAAGCTGAAATACAATTAACTTTTTTAGGTTATTTCTCTTCGCTAGAAAACATTTAAAAGTAAGACTTGGACCCTTGATGGAAAAGATTTATGGATTTTGTGGAAATCCCTACGGCTGACCGAAGACGAAACCTGCCTGCCGGCAGGCAGGTGTCTGAGGAAGTGGTTGAGCATCTGCGAAACCATCGGGCGAAACTGACCTCGGACGCAATGTCCGAGGGAATGGTTGAGCCATCGGGTGAAACCACAACCCTTTACCTCGCTTCGCTCGTCCAAGGGTGTTCTTTTCGCCTCGTCTAAAGAAAGGAAGGCGAAAAACAAAAAAAACGGCAGGGTCATTAAAACCCTGCCGCTTCGCCCGTGCTTCCCTCACGAGCATAGGTTAAGTCAGAATCGCTGACTTTTTGGGGGAGAAGATATCTGTTTTCCAATAAATTTGTATATTCAAATTATGCTGGAAATTCACTTTAAGGATCATGCGCTGATGTGCCATAAAAAAACTCCCGACGCATTTCAAATTGACCTGTTCAAGCTTATGTTTTGTATCAATAGATTTTGTAATAAAAATCTCCGGGGATTCAGGAACTTCAGGCTCCTCTGTCAGCTTATTGACTTCCGTGACCCGATAAAAGAAACTTTTACGGATATGCGTAATGCAATCCTTGTCCTCTATCTTTTGGCAGATAGACAACTCCTTCGTCCCTTTTTCGAAATCTTTTTTATTTTTGAAGATCACCCGTTTCATTTTCTCGTCCCCTTTTGTTTTTCCCTTCCTCCATTGAAAGTATAACACCCCAGGAAGGGCTAACAAGAGCACGGGCTCGCTTTGCGGGAACCGTTTTCTCATTTTTATCAGCGACGAGGATATAAAAAAGGCGGGAAAATAATAGGAAAAAACTTTTTTAAAAATTCTTGGAATTTAAAAAGAAAGGATTATTTGGTAAAAATATAAGCTTATTTTTTATTTTTTTATTCTTAAGAATTAAAGAATATTTCAAAATGAACGTTTTCTAGCCAAATTATTGAAAAATTGGCAAAAAAACTCATTTTATAGGGTTTCTGCAGGTTCTTTGGCCTTTTTTCTGAATGGAAACGGCACTTTGGATTCTTGGCCAGACAAAAGCCGCTTAATATTGGACTTGTGGCGGAAGACAACAAAAATACAGAAAATAATACCTAAAACAACAATTTGTAACGGTTGGCTTGTCAACACCATATAAATAGGAAGCGCTGTGGCCGCAACGATAGAAGAAAGAGATACAAATCCTGTTAACAAAAAACATACCACCCATGTTAACACGGTCCCTAATAAGACCGGCCGGATGACAGCAATTTTAATAGTAAGCCCAATGAGCACGCCCAAAGTCGTGGCAATGCCTTTGCCGCCTTTAAATTGAAGAAAGCAGGTCCAATTGTGACCGCAGACAACAGTCAAAGCCATAAGGACTCTTGGCAAAATATCCGGCGTTCCCAAGAGGTCGGGAACAACACTCACGGCAACCACGCCTTTTAAAATATCCAGAATTAAAACTAGAATCCCCGGGCCTTTTCCCAAGACACGAAAGACATTCGTCGCCCCGACATTGCCGGAGCCATGTTGACGGATATCAATCCCTTTGAGCAACTTCCCGAAAATATAGGCCGTTGGAATAGAGCCGATAAGATAACTAATAATCATTCCTAAAGCAATCATCATTTGATCCCTCCTGTGTTAAGGACTTTCATGCCGGTGCGAATATAATCGACGGCAGAAATAAATGTAAAAACTAACATGACATCCCAAATAATAAAAGAAAACGGCCACTGAAGAAAAATGCCGATAACGGAGACGACTTGAAGAAAGGTCGTGCTTTTTCCCCAAAAGGTCGGCGCCACATCAAGCGTTCGCTGGACCAAATAAAGGATCAATCCTCCGACGACCAAAAAAAGATCCCGGCTAATAACCGCAATCACAATCCAGCCCGGGAAACGGATCGGGTCATGCCAAAAGCTTCCCTTATAATACAGACAGATAAAAGCGCTCATCAAAAGCAGCTTGTCCGCCAACGGATCTAAAATAGCACCCGCTTTTGTTTTTTCGCGGAATGTGCGCGCCACGTAGCCGTCAATCGCATCCGAGATGACAGCAAACAAAAAAATCCCCAGCGCCGTCCATCGCAGATAATCTTTGTCCGGAGAATCATAAAAGACAGCAGCAATGAAAAACGGCACCGCAAGAATCCGGCAAATCGTAATCTTATTAGCGAAGGTTAGAGACATAACAAGAACCTTATTTTTGAAACGATGTTTTACTTAAAAACTGTTGCCTAAAGATAAATGAAGCCATTTGCTCAGCTACAATTTCATGTCCTCTAATGTTAGGATGCCACGGATCAAACCACGCACCCGGGGCACTTTTACAGCGGACATCCTCCTGCCTATATTGTTTAAAAGCGTCTATCCCGTCCAAAAATAAAAGACGATTTCTTTCTGCAAATGATTTCAGGTCCCGATGTATATTGGAATACGGATATCTAGAAAAGTCGTGCAAGTATTTTGAAAAAACAGGATGAACATAAAACAATACCGGCACATGATGATCGCTAGACCACCGTCCTATCTCCTCTACGCCCGCTCTCACTTGGTCCTTATAAAGAGCATGCAAAAATTGATGATATTCCTTGTTTTTGCCAATCCCGACGATGTTTTCTCGAATATAAAAAAGTTTTCTTGCGATATAAGCCATTAAGGCTGACTTGGGATGCGAGAAATATATTGCCGCGTCATTGTTGCCAAAATGGTATAACGGATTGGCTGGATCATTCAGGCAATAAGACCAAATAATTAAATCCGGATGATATAATCCCGCCTCTTTCTTAAGAATTCTCAACTCTTGCGACATCGCATATCCGATCCTGGCTAAAATAACAACTTCAATACGCCTGTCGATCACATTTTTCTGTAACAAATCTTCCAAAACATGCGGAAAACTTTTCCCGTCGCTTAAGCCTGCCCCGCCGGCGATAGAATCCCCAATGACGACAATCCGAAAAACGCCCTGAGGCTTGGCAAATGAGTGTTCTGTATCACGATACCCTTCGGAATTGACACCGGGAGCATCTTTTCGATATTCATAGATTAATACCGGATCAGCTGAAGCCGTGAATATCGTTTGTGTCCCATCGGCAGAATGTCCTCTCACCAGCTTTTGATGCATTAAGTTATCATGCGCTCGGCATAAAAATTCAAGAGAAAGAACCAGAAGAACGAAAAAAAAGACCCACTTAAACCGCCAAAAATATTGAATCCGATTATTCAATATTGACTCCGCTGATTATAAATGAAGAACATTCCCTCTATTCATCCACCCATTTTAACTTAACGCCGGTTTCAGGATCATATTCCACATTCGGCGCATATCTTTTTCCCGTCGACGGAGAATATTTAACACGATGGTTTCCTTTTAAAGATTCCGCCACGGAATTGACCGCTGTCTGGGTCTGGGGGTTGTTCTCAATATCTTTGACCACATTATTCAGCTGTTTGTCCGTCAAGTCCTTGCCCGTTAAGGCCTTTGCGGCCGTTGTTAATGCAGTCTTCGCATCCTGGGGATTTTCCTTCGATGAAACAGGTCTAACCGTCTGACATCCAAACACGCAGACGATAAAAAACAATAACGAAATCCGAAGCATAAAATCCGAAATCCGAGACAAGGCCCAAAATTCTAAGCTCGAAATCTTAAACAAATCAGGAATAATTTGTTTCGAATTTTGATATTCGAATTTGATTCCATTTGTTTCGATTTTCGTGCTTTGATATTCAGATTTCATTTTTTAAGCAGCATTTCCATACGATTCATCGGCCAATAAACAAATTCCGCACGGCCGACAATATTTTCTTGTGGGACAAATCCCCAGTAGCGACTGTCATGACTGGAGGCGCTATTATCGCCGAGCACAAAGACGTTTCCGTCGGGAATCTTTGTTTTCTTCCCTTCCTGGCCATAGTCTCCGCCATTATAATATATTCTATCCTTAATGCGCGGTTCATCAACAAGCTGATCGTTGATATAAATATGCCCGTCTTTGATTTCCACGGTTTCCCCACCGAAGGCAATCAGCCGCTTGATAAAATCTTTTTTGGGGTCCTCCGGATAGACAAAAACAATAATGTCTCCGCGCTTAGGGACGGAAAATCCATGGATACGATTTCTGGTAAAAGGGATCTTCGGACCATAACGTAATTTGTTGACCATCAACCGGTCGCCTTCAATCAGTGTCGGCCTCATCGATCCGCTGGGAATTTTAAAAGCCTGGATAAAAAAAGTCCGGATGACCATCGCCAGAATAAACGCGATAAGAATAGACTCGACCCACTCACGAATTTCTGATTTATATTTTAACTTCGTTTCGTCGACCATTTTCTCTTTCCCCTATCCTTTTAAAATTCGAATCTCGAAACTCGAAACAAATCTTAAATCCCAAGCAACAAAAGATTTGATATGTCTTTAAGATTTAGGATTTTGTATTTGTTTCGGATTTCGGATTTCGAATTTTCTTTCTAGATTTTAAGCGCCGCCATAAAAGCTTCCTGCGGAACTTCCACGTTGCCGATTTGCTTAAGTTTCTTTTTCCCTTCTTTTTGCTTCTCCCAAAGTTTGCGTTTGCGGGTGATGTCCCCGCCATAACACTTGGCTGTAACATTTTTCCCGACGGATTTAACGCGGGCGCTCGAAATGATCCGGCCGTCACAAGCCGCCTGGATCTTCACTTCAAACAACTGCTGAGGAATCAGATCTTTAAGTTTCGTGACCAGGCTTAAGCCTTTTTCATACGCCCGGTCTTTATGCACAAGGCAAGAAAATGCGTCGCAAACTTTTTCATTAATTAAAATATCCAGTTTGGAGACCTTCGTCGGTAAATATCCTTTGAATTTATAATCCATTGACCCATAGCCGCGGGTCACGGATTTGACCATATCATTAAAATCCACAATGACCTCCGACAACGGAATGTCGAAAACAATTTTCATACGGTCTGAGACAAATTCGCTGCCGACATAGATCCCGCGCTTGTTTTTGGTCAATTCCATGATGGTATCCATGTGCTCGACCGGCGACAAAATGATCACCGTCAAATAAGGCTCTTCCATTTTCTCGATCTGCGAGCCATCCGGAAGCTCCGACGGATTCTCCAGGTCAATCACCTTGCCATCTTTCATTTCAATACGATACTGGACGTTCGGCGTTGTCAAAATAAGGTTCAGATCATATTCCCGTTGAAGGCGTTCCTGGACAATATCCATATGCAGAAGCCCCAAAAATCCGCAGCGAAACCCATTGCCAAAAGATTGAGACGTTTCCGGCTCATAGACGAGGCTCGGGTCACTTAAACGAAGTTTTTCAATGGCCTCCCGAAGCGCCATGAAATCCTTGGAATTGACCGGATAAATCCCGCAGAAGACCAATGGCTTAAGTTGGCGGTAACCTTCTAAGGGCTGAGGCGCAGGATTGGCGCTGTCCGTGATCGTATCTCCAACGCGGACCTCCCGCGGCTCGTGGATATTGCAGGTGAAATACCCGACCTCGCCGGCCGTCAATTCTTTGACCTTGACCGCCTGAGGCGTAAAAACGCCAATTTCCTCAATATGATAATCCTTGTTCATGTGCATCATACGGATCCCCATATGCGGCTTTAAAACGCCCTGCATGACACGGACATAAATAATGATGCCTTTGTAAATATCATACTTCATATCAAAGATCAGCGCCTGCAAAGGCTCGTCATCTTTGCCTTCCGGCGCCGGGATAAAATCCACGACTTTTTCAAAAAGCTTGTCTATCCCAATCCCTTCTTTGGCAGACACGCACTGAATATCTTCTTCCTTAAATTTGAGGATCTCCATCATCTGAAGTTTGGCATGATCCACGTCGGCGTTAACAATATCGATCTTGTTTAAAACAGGCAGGATTTCCAAATGGTTATCAATAGCCAGATAATAATTCGCGACCGTCTGCGATTCAACGCCCTGGGAAACATCCACAACCAACAAAGCACCTTCGCAGGCCTTAAGAGACTTTTCGACTTCATAGCAAAAGTCCACGTGGCCGGGGGTGTCAATGAGATTAAAAATGTAGTCTTTACCGTTTAAGGATTTATAGTGAAGCCTGACCGCGGACGCCTTGATGGTGATCCCGCGCTCGCGCTCCAAGTCCATATCGTCCAAAAGCTGGTTATGAAAGTTTCTCTCGTCGATAGCGCCGGTGAACAAAAGAAAGCGGTCCGCCAGCGTGGATTTGCCGTGGTCAATATGGGCAATGATAGAAAAATTTCTAATGAGTGATTTATCCATAGATATTTATGAAAAGATTACAAAGGAATTCGTGGAGTTTTTCAATTCTTTATATGCTTTAGCATCTCCTCAACCACCTGTTCGGCGGTCAGGGGCGTGGAGTCGATATAAATCGCATCGTCGGCTTTCTTAAGCGCTCCATATTTTCTTGTAAGATCTTTTTCGTCCCGTTCCTGGACATCCTTTAATAACTGAGCAGCATCGACCATCTGCCCTTTGGCTTCAAGCTCCTTGATCCTGCGCTTAGCGCGCTCTTCAACATTTCCATCCAAATAAAATTTACGGTACGCATTCGGGAACACAACCGTTGTCACGTCCCGGCCTTCGACCACAACGCTTTTCTTTGACCCCACGGAGCGCTGCCATCTGACCATAATTTCCCGGACACGCGGCGCACGGGCCACATAAAATGTATGATTGGTCACATTGAGCGTCCGGATCTCTTCGCTCACGTCCTCCCCGTCCAGAAAAACCTTAAGCTTTTCAAAATCCCCTTCAAGGTCAATGGACGTCTTGTTCGCCAACTCAACCAGCTTATCTTCATCGTCTAAATTAATCCCCTGCCGAAGGGCTTTAAGGGTCAACGCACGATACATCGCCCCGGTATCAAGATACGCGCATTGTAATATCGAAGCCAACCGTTTGGCGACCGTACTTTTTCCGGCACCGGCCGGGCCATCAATCGCTATGACACGGATCCCTTCATCTCGACGAGTATTACTGTTGCAACAGGCCATCTCGTTTCTCCTTTGACTTTGTAAAATAGGTCAACAAACCGTTTTGGTCATCGTCCACAATCGCCTTACGCAGTTCAGAAAGGGACTTCACAAACTCATCCAAAGAATTCACAATATTTTTAGAATTTAAGAAACAGATATCGTGCCACATCTGCGGCGAAGACGACGCCACACGCGTTGTGTCCCGAAGCCCTGAGGCACCAAATTCCAGAAATTCCTGAGGGATGGTTCCCATCAGGGCAAATGCCACGAGATGCGGCAAATGACTGACATAAGCCAAAATCTTGTCGTGTTCTTCCGGAGGCAAATATTTCACCCGAACTCCCAATTTCGTCCATAAGGCAGTGACGCGGTCTTTGGCCTGTGCATGTGTTTTGGGCGTCGGCGTCATCAGGCATAAAGAATTTTCGAAAAGATTCTCCTGCGCAAAATCGACCCCTTTTTTCTCGGAACCGACCATCGGATGAGAACCGACAAAGAAAACAGACTGAGGTAAAACCTTTTCAGCCTCTTCGACGATATCCGCTTTGGCGCTTCCCATATCCGTCACAATGCACCCGCGTTTTAAATGCGGGGCAATGGCCGGAAGAAGTTTCTTAATGGCCTCAACGGGCGTCGACAATATAACTAAATCGGCATTATTGACGGCTTTCCTGACGTCGGTAAAACCAATATCAATGGCCTTCATCTTCATGGCATTGACCAGCGTTGATTGTTTTTGCGAAAGACCAACGATTTCACGGGCCAGCTGATGTTTTTTAAGCGCCAAACCTAGCGAGCCGCCCATAAGCCCCACGCCAATAATCGTAACCTTTCTAAATGACCAATTATTTAAAATCATAAAATCTCTTTTCCTTTTTTTTCCTCCCCAAAAGGGTGAGGGAAAATTTTTCTAATTACCGCATCGTTCGCCCAACCGCCTGGGCCACTTTTTCCAAATCGTTCATGAGATTGGCAAAATTTTCCGGGATCAATGACTGCGTCCCGTCGGATAAAGCCTCTTCGGGATTGTCATGGACCTCAATAATAAGCCCATCGCATCCGGCAGCGACAGCCGCCTTAGACACGCCAGAGACAAGCCCCCAACGCCCTGTGCCATGGCTCGGGTCAACGACGACGGGTAAATGAGATAACTGCTTCACTAAGGGAATGGCATTGATGTCCAACGTATTTCTCGTCGCTGTTTCAAAGGTACGAATACCGCGTTCGCACAGGATGACATCAAAATTCCCCTTCGATAAGATATACTCGGCCGACATGAGCCATTCTTTGATGGTCGCGCTAATGCCCCGTTTTAATAACACCGGTTTTTTTGTTTGCCCGACTTCGTTAAGAAGAGAAAAATTCTGCATATTGCGTGCGCCGATCTGGAATATGTCCGCATATTTTGATACAAGCTCGACGTGTCTGGGATCCACCACTTCCGTCGCAACCGCTAAATCCAACTTCTCTCCGACTTCTTTCAAATATTTTAATCCCTCTTCGCCCAACCCTTGAAACTCATACGGTGACGTTCTGGGCTTAAACGCGCCTCCGCGAAGGATGGTCGCACCGGCTTTTTTGACCTCGACGGCGATATTATACAACCCGTCTCGACTCTCAACCGCGCAAGGACCGGCCATCATGATAATCTTGGGACCGCCGATCTTGATCTTGTTGTTGATCTTAACGATAGAATTTTCTTTTTTAAATTCCCGAGAAACAAGTTTATATGGTGCCAAGACCGGGATCACCTGTTCGACGCCCGGAAAAACCTCGAGGGGCGTTACGCGTAGAACATCTTCAGGCCCGATCAACCCGATAACGGTCCTCTCCGTTCCACGCGAAATATTGGCGCGAAGCCCAAGCTTGGAAACTTTCTCGACAATATGCTGGATCTGTTCCTCTGTAGCTTGAGGATTCAAGACGACGATCATAAGACCTCCTTTAAAGTTTTGACCAAACGCTTATTTTCTGCCGGCATCCCAATCGAAACCCTGATGTAATGTTCCATTCCCCAGGCACGCATATCGCGAACAATCACTCCTTTTTCCAAAAGCTTTCGGCAAACGAGTGAAGAATCTTCCTCGACGCGGATTAAAATGAAATTTGTGTATGTTTTAACGAACTTCAGCCCTAACGATTCAAAACTGCGAAATAAAAATTGCCGCTCTTTCTCGACTTGTCCGGCGAGCTTGCGATAATAAGGCTGGTCCTTTAAACACGCCAAGGCGGCTGCCTGGGCCAAGGAATTGATATTAAACGGCTCTCTTAAGCGCTCGAGCCAGCTGACAACCTCAATACTAGCGACGCCATAACCGACACGGAGCCCCGCCAAGCCATAAATCTTTGAAAACGTCCGGGTGACCAAAACATTCTGGTATTTCTTTACCAGCGAAATCGCATTGCCGTAATCTTTAGCCTGGACGAATTCAAAATAAGCCTCGTCGATAAAAATAAGAACATCGGTCGGCAATTGCTTAATAAACTTCTCTAATTCCTTTTGAGGAATATAACTACCGCAAGGGTTATCAGGATTTCCCAAGAAAACGATCCTTGTCTTTTTGGTCACGGCCTTAAGCATCGCATCTAGGTCATAACGAAAATCCGGCGTGACGGCAATGGCTTTTACGTTCGCATCTTCCAGGACTGATGCTATTTTATAAATCAAAAAGGTCGGGCTAGCAATGACCACTTCATCACCGGGCCGAACAAAAGCGCGCGCTGCCATGACGATAATTTCATCGGAGCCGTTGCCGAAAATGATCTGAGCGGGATTGACCTCTAAACGCTTGGCCAATTCCTGACGAAGATAAAAACAACTGCCGTCGGGATAACGGTTAATGTCGAGTGCAGCCTTTTCAATCGCCTTCAAGACTTTCGGCGATGGAGGATAAGGATTTTCATTCGAGGCCAGCTTAATGACGCTCTTTAATCCAAATTCCCGCTTAACTTCCTCAATAGGTTTTCCGCCCACATAAGGCAAAACATTCAAGACTGATTGTTTAACAATATTTTTCATGATTCATCCGCCGGATAAGACCCGGCTACTTTTAAATATTTACACATTCCCTCGAGTTCTTCCAAGGCCTGTTGGATCTTTTTATCGTCTCGGTGGCCGACCATGTCGACGAAGAAATAATAATCCCAGGCTTTTTTTCTCGACGGACGGGACTCTATCTTCGTCAAATTGATGCCGAGCTTGCTAAAAGGAACGAGCATATCATGCAGCGCGCCGACTTTGTCTTTAATTGAAAAGATGATCGAGGTCTTGTCCTTACCCGTTGGAGGAACATCCTGTTTGGAGATAACATAAAACCGCGTCATATTGTTCTCCGCGTCCTGGATGTTCGAATGGATAATTGGGACCTCATAGACTTTCGCAGCCAGACTGGAGGCGATCGCGGCAGCATAACGCTGCTTGGCCGCCTTTTGCGCGGCTTCCGTCGTCGAAGCGACCCAAATCTGCCCTGCTTCGGGAAGATTATTCGCCAGCCAGTTACGGCATTGGCCAAAGACGCTCGGATTCGAGTAAACCGTCTTAATGTCCTTCAAATTTTCTTTCGACAATAAGTGGTGTTCAACTTTAAGCGTCATCTGGGCGCAAATTTTTAGCTCGGAGTCGACCAAAACATCAAACGTATGCGTTACCGCACCCTCGACGGAATTCTCAATCGGGACAACACCGTAATCGCATTCATTGTGCTCAACTTTCTGAAAAACTTCTGTGATGCTGGTACAAGAAACATACGTCACTTGAGAGCCGAATTTTTTATTGGCGGCCATATGCGAAAACGAACCTTGTGTGCCTAAATAAGAAATCTGCAAAGGTTTTTCCAAAGACAGCGAGCTCGACATGATTTCCCTGTAAATCGCCTCCAGCCCTTCTGGTTTCATCGGCCCCTTACTTAACGCCTTGACCCTGTCTAAAACTTCCCTTTCCCGATGCGGGGCATAGATGCTTTCATTATTCTGAAGCTTCTTCTTTCCGATCTCAAGGCTGACCTTGGCGCGCTCATCTAAAAGCGGCACCAGTTTGTCGTCGATCGCATTGATTTTTTTACGTAATTCTTCTAGGCTCATTTTTCCACGTCCTCTGTAGGAGATTCTTGTTCTGATTGATGGCCCGGTTCGGCCTGAGAACCTTCGCCGGCGTTATGTTCTTCAAGGGCTGTTTCCTTGTCGGAAATAAGCCCTGGAAATTCTTCCAACTTCGGCAAATCCTCCAAAGATTTTAATCCAAAATATTCTAAAAATTGCTTCGTCGTTCCGTACAAATACGGTTTTCCCGCTACATCTTTGCGCCCGATGATCTTGATCAGCTCTTTATTTAAAAGATGTTCCACGACTCCGTCGGAATTGACCCCGCGGATGATCTCGATATCCGCCCTTGTGACGGGTTGCTTATATGCCACAATGGCCACGGTTTCCAAAGACGGCTTGGACAACTTTTCTTTATGTTTGGTTTTATAAAACGCACGGACCGATTCAGCGTAAATGGAGTTCGTCAGCATTTGAAACCCGCCGGCGATTTCCATAATCACCATGCCGCTTTTGCGCGTTTGATATTCTTCCTGCAAAAGCCCCAAGGCCTTTTTGATGTCTCCCATCCCGACGGCAGGAAAAACTTTCTTTAATTGCTCCAACGCCACAGGCTGCTCATTAACAAACAAGATCGATTCAATCACTCCTTTGATGTGGGTCATCTGCCCGTCGACTTCCGGGGCCGGAGGCTTTACAGCTGCTTGATCTGCTAAAGGTTGTTCTTCCATATTAAGAGCTCACCTTCTGTTTATAAATTTCATTTAACAATTCTTCTGCTGTTTGAATATCCGGTTTACGCTCAAGCGCTTTACTGATCATATTCTGGGCTTCGGGCTTTTTATACTGTAACTGAAGAAGCACATGCAGGGCTTCTTCCTGCCAGATCGCTTGAGGAATTGGCTTTTTCTCGACGGAAGAGTCATCACGGATGAGTCCGAACCGTCCGACTTTCCCCTGAAGTTTAGCGACGATCTCCTTGGCCCTCTGCGCTCCAATACCGGGCAACGTCTTTAAGTATGCCAAATCCCCCTGGTCGATGGCGGCGGCAATTTCTGAAATCGGTTTATTGAGGGCTCTGACCGCTGCTCGCGGGCCGATACCGGAGACCGTGATAAATTGCAGGAAGAAATCCCGTTCGATCTCATGGATAAAGCCGATCAAAACCGGAACGCCGCTCGATTGTGTCAGCTGGAAATAATGATAGGTGATCAAATGGATATTGCCATCTGTATCAAGCGTCTGGTCCACGCGCTCAATCACAGAAAGCGCAACAATCACCTCATAGAACAATCCTCCGACGTCAATAATAAGCGATTGTTCTTTTCTTTGAATAAGTTTTCCTGTAATTTCAGCGATCATATGGCGCGACCTTGAAGTTGGGCATAACCGAGCGCTAAAGCTAATGCGTCACTGGCGTCTAATGTCAACTTTTTCTCGTCAAGATTCAGATAATGGGCGACCATTCGACGTGTCTGCAATTTTGAGGCGTTCCCATTTCCGGTTAAAGCTTTACGGACCCGTTTAGGGCTCTCTTCGACTAACACAATATTTTTCTGCGCGCACAACAAACAAATCACTCCACGCACATGGCCTAAAATCCCGACGGTCATCGGATAATCATAATGAGCGTATAATTTTTCCAGGATAAGTTTTTCGGGATTATATTGGCAAAGGATTTCATCAAGGACTTTATAGACTTTATGAATACGCGCTTCAAGCGGATCTTTGGCCCGGGGATTAATGCTTCCGGTTTCGAGCAGAATGACACCCTCTTTTTGGATATCAACAACTCCGTATCCGGTCACATTAGTCCCTGGGTCAATACCAATGATCTTCATTCTTGAGCGGCTTCGGCAGAAATCTTTTCCATTTCTTCGTCTGAGATATCAAAGTTCGCATACACATTCTGAACGTCTTCCTGCTCTTCCAACGATTCCATCAGGCTCAAAAGCTGACGGGCATTGTCGCCGGTCACTTTGATATAAGAACTCGGGATCATGGTCACTTCCGCAGAATTGACCGGTATCCCTTTGGCCGTGATCGCATCCTTAACCGCCATAAAATTCGCTGGATCGGTCGTCACATCAAAATATTTCCCGTCGGAGCTGATATCTTCGGCCCCGGCATCAAGAGCGATTTCCATCAAAGCGTCCTCGCTGGTCTTATCTTTCTCGATGGTAATAAAACCTTTTTTCGTGAACAGAAACGCGGTGCTTCCCGGACCCGCCATGTTTCCGGCTTTTTTGTTTAAAAGATTCCGGACTTCTGCCGTAGTACGGTTCTTATTGTCCGTCAGTCCAGAAATAAGCATTGCAACGCCACCCGGACCATAAGCGTCGAACATAAACGTTTCATAAACAATACCCGGAAGTTCGCCTGTCCCTTTTTTAATGGCGTTCTCGATATTATCCTTAGGCATATTGATGCTTCGAGCACGGTCAATAGCCGTTCGTAGCGCTGGGTTCGTTTCAATATTCCCACCGCCATTTTTGGCTACGGTCGTGATTTCCCGGATAACCTTTGTAAACGCGGCGCCTCTTTTTGCGTCGGTCGCTGCTTTTTTGTGTTTAATTGTGGCCCACTTTGAATGACCTGACATACTAACTACCTCCTATTTGGTTAACTAATTTATAGACAATTTAATGCCTATCTTCTATTTTTATGGTTTGCTTGCAGTTGGTTCCTTGCCCAACCCATCACGCTGTTGTTTAACAAAAGATAAAAAATTTTTTATGACCTCTTTAGTTATCTTTTCCTCAAATTCTTGAGAAGAATATTTAGATATCTCCCCTAATTTATACCGAGGGTCTTTAAACCAAGAATCTAAGATTTCTAATATCTTCGCTTCGGCCATCCCGCCGGGCTTCAACTCACTCCGACTAACCTCAGAGAACTTTGATGAAACCCAAACCGGGAAGATGCGTTTAGGTATCTTTTTTTCAACAAACTGCTCACGAGAGATCATTACTATTGGAGCAGGATGCCCCAGCGACAAATCTTTTCCTTCACTGTCAATCAGTGATATTCTAATGCTCCCTCCATCCTTATATACATCAGCAAAAGTCACCGTTATCGGCGGAGTGAGCTTATTCAAGATTTCAATCGCTTTATCTTCCGAAACAGTTTGCCCAACCGCCGGGCTCAAAAAGGCAAAAGAAACAAAAAGTACAAAAATAATTTGAAACAACGTTCTTCTCATCGTGCTCGACATTTCTTCTCCTCCTTTTTGTTCATCAATCCCGATGCTTCAAATATTCAAGCAAGGCAAATAAGCCGAGTTCTGTTGCTCTCTAGAAAATCTTCGAGCGACGGTTATTGAACTCACTTAAAGGATTGCTCCTTTAACTCTTGCAGCCTACCCGGGAATATTGGCGAAACGGGCCGCTTCGCTCCGGAAAACCGGATCTTCCCCTATTTGGCATTGCTCCGTGCAGAGATTGCTCGTTTCACCCCTTCGACCTTTCGGTCTCAGGTATCGTCACTGTGGCTCTGATCCTCATCCGGTATGATTTCCCAGACGGTCCCGCATTATCGGGATGCACTACCCTTGGGAGCTCGGACTTTCCTCCCCAACGAATCCAATCGTCGAGGCAACCATCTTGCCTTGCTTAATTTTAATAGCTTGCGTTGCCAAGCGGTCCGCGTCTTTATTTTGTTCTCGAGGGATATTCTTTATCTCGACCTTCTTAAATTTTGACGCGAGACCCGTAACTTCCTGAAAAAGAACGAATAATTTCTCATTTTTAACTTTATACTGACCAGAAACCTGACGGGCCAATAATTCGCTGTCCGTAAAAATCTTTAAATGCTGCGCCTCTAAAAGGGCCGCTTCTTTCAGGGCATATTTCAAAGCGGAATATTCAGCAATATTATTCGTCGCATCACCAATCGATTCCGAAATTTCTTTAAGGACCGTCTCGCCTTCTTTGATCACCACGCCCACACCCGCCGGACCTGGATTTCCGCTACACGCCCCGTCGATAAATATGGTCAACGCCTCTCTCAAAGATTCTCCTTTAAATACAAGATCCTCGAACACACCTCACACTCAACCATTTTCTCGCCCATTTTTACTTCATTAATGACCTGCGGATTAAGGCCCAAAAAACATCCTCCGCACGTATGGCCATTAATCGGAACAACCGCAATGCCGTCTTTGTGATTCAAAACTCTCTCATAACGGACTAAAACGTCCTGGGCAACATGCGGAATGATCTCTTGGCGCTGTGTTTTTAACTGGGCAACTTTCCCTTCAACGGTTCTGACATAATCATCCACTTCTTTCTTTCGGTCCAAATATTGTTTCTCTTCCTGCGCAACATGCTGCTTTTCCTTGTTGATCTCAGCCTGGATCTGGTCGCTGTCATCATATGACAAAAGAATTTTTTCCTCAATTACGGATTTATCCGCCTTGATGTGCTCGATTTCAGAAAGCTTGGCCTTATATTCTTCGTTCTTCTTGACCTGCGAAAGCTGGGAATTAGCCTTAACGATCTGGTCCTCTTTGGTTTTCATATCAACTTCAAGGTCTTTGCGCGCCACCACCGTTTTTTTCAAATTCTCTTCTAATTCATGCAACCGAGTTTTTTTGGCCTCAAACTGTTCCTTTAGCGCTTGGACTTCTTTAGGCTTTTCTTCCAATTCCTTCTTAAACTCATAAACCTGTCCGTCGATCTTTTGCAATTCTATCAGCTTTTGAATCTGCTCCTTGATTTTATTCTCCGTCACAGTTATGCCTTTCTTCCTGAACAAACATCATAAGGGAAATTGGTGGGCACAGAAGGACTCGAACCTTCGACCTCTGCCATGTGAGGGCAGCGCTCTAACCAGCTGAGCTATGCGCCCAAAAAAGTGCTAAGAAATAAGTTGTAAGGTATAAGTAAAAACTTAAAAACAAAATCCTATTCTGTGGGCTTACCTATTTTGGGCTTTTAAAAGATCTTTGTCTTTACTTACTACTTATCGCTTACAACTTATCACTTATTTGCTGGGCCCACAGGGACTCGAACCCCGGACCAAGTGATTATGAGTCACCTGCTCTGACCGACTGAGCTATGGGCCCGAAAAAATATTAAAAAATACCATTTTCTAGCTCAAATTTGAATTCCAGCATAACATAAGCATTTCTGAATTTCAACACATTTCCCATGACAAAATCTAAATATCTATAATTATAAGTAATACTAATTAAAAGGCCTGCTTAAGGATCAAGCAGGCCTTTATTCATACATTTTTTCAGCTATTTTTAGATAGCTTCATCATCGCGCAGCGCCATGTCTAAGAACTGTTTGACACGTCTTGAGCGCGTTGGATGGCGCAGTTTCCGCAGAGCCTTGGATTCGATCTGACGCACACGTTCCCGGGTGACATTAAATTCTGTCCCAACTTCCTCGAGCGTGCGGGTCGTTCCATCATGGATGCCGAAACGAAGCTCTAAAATTCTTCGTTCACGGTCTTCCAGCGTATTTAATATGCTACCGATCTCATCTTTGAGCATCGATTGCAATGTCGCATTCGCTGGAGAAACAGCCTTTTTATCTTCGATAAAATCACCGAAATGCGTATCGCCCTCATCACCAATAGGTGTTTGGAGCGAAATCGGCACCTGGGAAATCTTTAAGATTTCTTTGACCTTCGACACCGGAATCCTCATTTGCTTAGCAATTTCCTGTGGCGTTGGTTCGCGGCCGTATTCCTGGACAAAAAGCCTGGAGACACGGATAATTTTATTAATGGTTTCCGTCATGTGGACCGGAATACGAATTGTTCTCGCCTGGTCGGCAATGGAACGGGTAATGGCCTGACGAATCCACCAGGTGGCATACGTCGAAAATTTATACCCGCGTGTATATTCAAACTTTTCAACAGCACGGATAAGGCCCATATTCCCTTCCTGAATCAAATCCAGGAATGAAAGCCCGCGGTTAATATATTTCTTGGCGATAGAAACGACAAGTCGCAAGTTCGCCTCGACCAAAAGTTTTTTGGCCTTGTTAAACTTTGATTGCCGCATGCGAATAATTCTTAAATGATCTTTTAACGCCTTGATCGGCTGTCCGAGCTCTGACTGTAATTTATTTTTTTCGGATTTAAGACCGCTGGCATTTTCAATTTTCTTTTTACCGCTTAAAACTTTCTCGATTTTTTCTGTCCGCTCGATCATTTCCATCAAATGATCGACAATCGCTTCATTAAAGGACGCCGTTAACTTAAACTTAGCCAACAAGTGAGCGGATTTGTCCGTCCCTACTTTTGTCCGATTGACCTCGTCTTTGATCTTTTTTAAGTCCCGAAGAAGTTTCGGCCGTCGCTCGAGCTCATCTTTAACAACATCTTCGACGTTGATCTCTTCATTTAAAACCTTGTTGATCATATCAAGCGCTTCTTTTCGAGCAAAAACCGTTTTAAAGAGCGCTTCGGCGAACTTGATTTCCGCCTCTTCAATACGCTTGGCTAAACTGATTTCATTTTCCCGGGATAATAACGGAATGGACCCCATTTGTTTGAGGTACATCTTTACAGGATCATCGAGAGGGATAAATTTATCCGAATACACATCGTCTTCTTTGTTTTCTTCTCTTACGCGTCGGATTTCTTGCTCACGAGATTCCTCCTCCACCTCTTCTGCGCCTTCCGCAGCAGGCTCCGGGGTCTCTTCGTCAGACTCAATGACCTTGATATCCTTGCCGTCTAAGATGTCAAAGACCTTGTCGATCTCTTCGGATGACTCGACGCTATCGGAAAGGGCTTCATTGACTTCATCATAAGTCAAAAACCCTTTCTTCTTGCCCAAGACAAGCAATTTTTCGATGTCTTGCTTCAACTCATTTTTTTTGTTCTCTTGTTTCATGCCGTCTCCCGATGTTATTGTTTGATTAATTGATTAAATTCTTCTTTAAGTTTATCAAGCTCATTATGATTCCCCGCCAGTTCTGCCTCACGAATCTTTTCCAGCATTTCTTTCCGAAGAACCATCTTTTTATCTTTCTTGATGCGATTAACACAATCCTGGTAGATCTTTTCCTTATCCCCCGTCGTCACTTGTTCTTCTTGCATTAAGCTGCTGATCATCTGCTGCATTTTCTCATCGTCAAACGAACTTAAAAGACTTGCAAAATTGATTTTCTTTTCTTTCGCATACATGTCGAAAATCTTGGATATAACGTTACGAATCTCCTGATCTTGAAAGTCTTCGAGGGGGACCTCCTTTTTCATTTGAGGAATTAAATCCTGTTGGTCTAAGATGATTTTTAAAATGTTTGATTCGACAGCCCTCGACGGGCTTTTTTCCGCTGCTGAAGATTTCACTTCCGGATGACCGGAAACTTTTTTTATCTTGTTCAGTTCCGTCATCACAGAAGCCTCATTGATATTTAAACTCCGGCTTAACCGCGAAACATATCCGGAACGAATCACCGCATTATCAAATTTCGCAATCGTACTCAACATCTCCTCGACGATACGGGCCTTGCCTTCAACCGTCTTAACATCATAAAGCTTGGTCATGGCCTGCAATTTATAATCAAATATTGGTCTAGCATCGACGACGTTTTCTTCAAAAGCCTTTACGCCAAATTTACGGACAAAAGAATCCGGGTCTTCGCCTTCCGTCAAGCTTGCGATCTTAACCTGCATCCCTTCTTCAACCAACGTATCTAAACTGCGCAGCATCGCGGCCTCTCCGGCCTTGTCCATATCAAAAAGCATCACAATATTTCTCGTATAGCGACGAAGAAGGCGGATCTGATCAACCGTCAGCGCCGTCCCTAAACAGGCCACAATATTTCGAACGCCGTGCTGAAAAGGGATCAGGCAATCCATATATCCTTCGGTGATAATAACGCAATCCTTCTCGGCGATGGCTTGTTTCGCCAAATGAAATCCGTATAAATGATGCCCCTTCGTGTAAACAAATGTCTCCGGAGAATTGAGATATTTAGCCGTATCGTTTTTCTTAAGCGTTCGTCCGCCAAATGCCCGGCAATGGCCTAACGTATCAAAGATCGGGAACATCACGCGCTCGCGGAAACGATCATAATATCCATCGCGATTGTCCCTGGGAATAATCAACCCCGCTTTTTCCAGGAAAGCTAAAGTATAACCTTTATTCTTCAAAAATTCAAGGAGACCATCCCACCGATTAAGCGCATAACCCAATTGAAACTGTTTAACAGCCTCCAGATCAATTCCGCGGCTTTTTAAATAATCGCGCGCCGTCGAGGTTTCCGGCGATATGTCAGAGAGCAAAATCTTGTGATAATACTGCGCGGCCTCGGCATTCACCTCAAAAATCTTCTGGCGCATGTGGCTATCCTGGCCGCCTTGCGGACGCGCATCTTCGGGCAAAATAATTCCGGCGCGTTTCGCCAATAATCGAACAGCCTCCGGAAATTCCATACGCTCATGCTTCATAATAAAATTAACGACATTTCCGCCCACACCGCATCCGAAGCAATGAAAGATCTGTTTGTCCGGATTGACCATAAACGATGCCGTCTTTTCATTATGAAAAGGGCACGTGGCCTTAAAATTCCGTCCTGACCGTTTTAACGGCAAATAGGATGAGATCACCTCGACGATATCCGAGCGATCAATGACCTGAGAAATGCTGTCTTCAGGAATAAGTCCCATTATCTTTTAAATCTCCTAAACCCGGAACATTCGAGAACTTCCAAGGAACTCTTTTTCTCTATTTTATCTAAAAGCAAATTCATCCCCAAATTATCACTGGCAATATGCCCTGCCACAATCACATTTAAATATTCACATTGAATTTTCTTAAAATGCTCCTCGGATAAATGCATACAGACCAGCGTCTTGACGCCCGCCTGAGATAACCGCGCAAAAATATCTTTCGAGCCTTCCGTACCGCCCGTCATATCGACGAAAACTTTTCCAACTTTGTCTTCAGGCTTGCCTAAGACGATCTTAGGACCGGCTTTGCCCGTCGACGCGGACTGATATTCCGGCTCTTTCATTAAAAGACGGACAGCGTCTTTTAAAGTCTTTGGATTTACGGTCTCCATCAAATTTTGCAAATACGACGCCACATGATTATCCGCCGGAGTATGACAACACATCAACGCCATGTCCAAAAGTTTCGCCGCATCCACCGTCCGCATATGATTCGACCCATGGACCCGGCGATTCACATCACCGATACGTTTGCTCATGAGGTCTTCCGCGACCTTTTTTTCAAGCCCTAAATTAACCAATAAATCCGTCTGTAGCGACATGACCTCATAAAAACCCGCCCATGCGTGGCCTTCAGGATGATGCGCCAAAACAAGGTCAATTACTTTTCCTTTTTGCGATAACCGTTCGGCTAAAAGGATCTCAGCCGGATCGATATCAATCCCGACCAATATGCGCTTTATCTCTTTAGAGACATCTCCGTAAAGAATACGCGTATCGGCATAAGGATTACGTAAATCCTCTTTATCAAAGAACTTTCGTCCGTCCGTTTTTGCTACCTTAATTTTTTTTCTTTGCTGACGGAACGTTTCCCTGAGTTGGACTTTCGTCCTTAAATCTGCTTTAATTCCTTCTTGGACGCAAAATGAATAAAAATCTTTTAATTTCAAAACGAAACCTTTCCACAAAAAATCTATCGAGTCAACGGTTTAATTATTTTTTAGGCGCTTCCAAAGCTTTTGTCTGCGCGGGCGGTTGCTCAGCCAGAATTCTGAAAATTTCTAAATTAACCGGTTCGCCCGGCATGAGCTTTCCGATCATCGTATCATACGCAAACCGGTATATCGCCGGAGAAACCTTCTTAAAATAAACTCCACTAAAAGAATTGACCGAAGAATCTATAAGATATGGTTCCTCGGACGCCATCAGCCCTGCTAAAAAAAGTCCGCATAAAAGAACTCTTCGGACCAAAGACAATATCATCCCTGTAATTTTATTAAAATTGGGATGGCCTTCGAGTTGTAGAATAAATTTCCATCCCTTACGCAGCAAAGAAAAGAATGAATAAACCCAAATCGCTAAAATACAAAAAGAAAACAACTTCAATATCGGATAATTAAACGTAATCCGAATCAAAGTATTAGAAAAAGTCATATAATAATGCAAAGCAACAATCGTCGCCAGAAAAACTCCTAATAAACGGAAAATTTCTGTGACAAAATCGGTTCTTCTCCCGACAGAAATACCACGCAAAAAAATTCCTATCATGAAAAGATCAACCCAACTAAATTTGATCATTATTAGCCCTGTTCTTTTAAGGAAGCACTTCAAAGTGGTGAAAGTATAACACACGACCTTTCCCCTGTCAAGGGAAGCGCTTTCTCGCATAAACTATTGAAATAGAATAACTTACAATCTTACAAAATAATTAAAAATAATTAAAAAACCATCTTGTAGATTAGCTTGACAACCGTCCTTTTAAATGTTATGTTTCATGCCATATAGAACTTGGACTATTAACACCCTATATCAATCAATACGCTTTATAAAAAAGGCCCTATACGGATGGAAGACTCATTATTAAAGAACACAGATGAAGCTGAAATAAGAATCAACGAGGCGGCGGAAAAGCTTAAGCGCGTCGAACGAGACCTCTCTACTCTCTATGAGGTCAGTAACGCTATGCGTACCACGCTTGACTTAAATCATATCCTTTATATCATCCTTACAGGAGTGACCGCCCATACCGGTCTAGGATTTAACCGTGCCGTTTTATTTCTCGTCAATGAAAAAGACCAACGCTTAGAGCCAAAGATGGCCATCGGCCCTGATTCCGGCGAAGATGCCAAACGTATTTGGGATAATATCCAGAAATATAACCAAGGTCTTAATGACCTTATCGGTAAAGATAAGCTTTCTTATAATATCAATCAATCCAGCCTTTATAAAGCAATTAAACAGCTCAAGATCCCTTTAAATTCCGAGAATCTTCTCTCCGATGTTTTTTATACCGGATTGGCCACACACATTACGCAAGATAATATCGAAGAGTATCAGAATGATACGTTCTTAAAATTTTTCATGACCAAAGAACTGGTCATCATGCCTTTACGCGCCAAAGATAAGGTCAACGGTCTTATTGTGGCGGATAACCTTTTTACGCAAAAGCCGATCTCCGACGACGATCTGAAAATCTTTACCATGTTGGCCAACCAAGCCGGATTGGCGATTGAAAATTCACGGCTTTATGAAATGATCATCCAAAAAAGTCACACCGATGCGTTAACGGGATTATGGAACCACGGTTATTTCCAGGAAGAAATCACCAAAGAACTCGAGCGCCATCAAAGCGAACGGCAATCCTTAAGCCTTTTGATGATCGACATGGATAATTTTAAAACACTCAACGATTCGCACGGACATCAATACGGCGACATTGTTTTAAAAGAAATTGCGAGCCTGTTAAAAGATTCTTCCCGGGAAACAGATTATGTCTGCCGCTACGGCGGAGAAGAGTTTTCGATCATCCTGACCCAAACATGGAAAGAACAAGGCCATATTATCGCCGAACGCATTCGTCAGCGGATCGAACAAAAAGATTTCTTAAAACCGAATTCAAATGAGATGTTAAGAACAACGGTGAGCATTGGATTGGCGACTTTTCCGGAAGATGGTCAATCGAAAGAAGAATTAATTACGAAAGCGGATAAGGCGATGTATATCGCGAAATTCAGCGGCAAGAATCAAACGTGTTCAGCCTAGATTTAAAATTTCCGACGGGAGATAAGGGCGATTAATGTTGCAGATTCTAAGAAGTCTTCTCCTCCCCCTTTAAAAGTCCTTATCTCCCATCTTTTCCCTTCCTCCGTCAAACTCCTGCAGCAACTGCTTCCTCCTGAACTACTTCTCTTTCCTTAAACTTGACCGACACGATACGAGAAACGCCTGTTTCAGGCATTGTGATCCCATACATGACATCTGAATTAGCGATGGTCTTTTTATTGTGCGTGATGACGATGAACTGCGCGATCTTCGCGAAGTCCTTTAGCAAAAATCCAAAACGCCCGACGTTAGATTCATCCAAGGCCGCGTCAATTTCGTCGAGCACGCAGAACGGACTTGGATTGACCTTAAATACCCCGAACACCAGGGCTATAGCGGTGAGGGTTTTCTCCCCACCTGACATGAGGCTGATACTTTGCAATTTCTTCCCAGGAGGTCTTGCTACAATATCAATACCGGACTCCAAAACATTTTCGGGATCTAGCAAGACCAACTGGGCTTCTCCTCCTCCAAAGAGCATACGGAAATAGATACGGAATTCTTCACCGACTTTGGTAAACGTATCTAAGAACATTTGCCTCGTCGAGCGGTTGATCTTATTGATCGTGGCCATCAACTGCGACTTGGCTTCTAAAAGATCGGATTGCTGCTTGGTTAGAAACTCAAAACGTTCCTTTAACGCTTCATATTCTTCAATAGCGACCAAATTGACGCTGCCATAGGAATCGCAGCGCTTTTTCATTTTCTCGACGTCAACAGAAACCTGGCTCCAATCAAGCTCCTCGGTCTCAAGAAGGAAACTATAATCTTCAGGTTCTTCCTTGGTTTTCTTACGCGGGATCATCGAGTCATATTGAGCTAACCGGGACTGCCGGTCATCCTGCTTAAACACATTCGGCTTATAAAAAACATCTGAACTGTCCATCAATTCAAGAGGCGCTAAGGCCATCGAACTATCAATCGTTTCTTCTTTGAGCGCTTCTTCGGGATGCTGGACCTTATAAAGGACTTTATCAAAATCGATTTTATACGTTTGAAGCAGCCGGGCCTTGATGCTTTGCATCTCAAAAGAAATCTTCTGGTCGTTTAATTCCTGGCTATGTTTGTTCTTCTGAATATCGTCGAGCTCGTCCTGCAAACAATTCATATTATCCCGGGCCGTATTGATCTTCTGGCCGACATACCCTTTCTGGATCTCATAATCACGCAAGACCGCTTCAAGCGACTGGCGATTACGGTTAAGCTCTTCGATTCTCTGTTTAATATTCTCGATCTCTCTTTGATAGTCCTCTTCCTTGGCCTGTTGCGCAACGATTTCATCGTCGATCTTTTTGATCTCTCCCAAATCGTTGTCCAAAGAATCGATAAACATCACCAGGTTGGCTTTCTGGCTCTTCAATTTATCCTTATCGGATTGGATTTCCGCCTCAAGCTGGGCGATGGCGATGGTCGTTTCTTGACGGGCCTTCAGCTGTTCTTCGATATGAAACTGGCTTTCTTTGACCGCGCCTTGGCAAAAAGCAATCTCCTGATTGATAGAGTCCAACAAAGCGTTCGCGGCTTCTTCTTTTTTCTTTGCTTCCATCAAATGTTCACGGACCTCGACGAATTCCGAGCTGACAAGTTCCAGCTCATTAATCAATTTGCTGATTTCTTCTAAGATATCTTTTCGCTGGGCCTCCAGAATAGAGTACTCTTTTTCCTTGCTTTGGCATTCTTCTTCCAAACGCACTTGGATTTTCTGCTCTTCCTTGATGCGTTCCAACAAATTATTCTTTTGAAATTCAAGCTGGCCAATTTCCTGATTGATCTCATCGATCTTTTGGGAAATCTGTTGAGGATCCAGCTCAATAAACTTCGTCTCGCAGATGATCTCATAAAGCTGCTGGACCTGAATATACTGAGGATCGTCGACGGACAAATTGGCCTTCAAAGACTCCAAGCGCTCTGGATTTAATAGCCTTACGTTCTTGACTTTTCCGATGATCCCGGTGTGATGGCCTAACGGCGGGACTTGCGTGATGAATCTCCCCTCGACCACAGGATCCGGCATGTCCTGATACTGCACATGCATCTTCTCGATAAAATCTTTCTGGGAAATCAAAAAAAGCTTTTTCTTTTCAAGCGTATCAATGGATTGTTTTAACGACTCTAATTGACTCTGAAGCTCTTCGATTTGCTGGTCTTTATTTTGTTTTTCGAGTTCGAGCTCGCCTAGGACCACTCTGGTCGAGCTAAGTTTGTCTTCCATCGTTCTTAATTTCTCATCGACCTGATGCTTCTCGCTTTCAACCTTTTCATTTTCCATTTCCAAACGACGTTTTCTCGCCAAAGCGCCTTGCATCTCCTTCATAATATCGGTCAGGTCATTTCGTAAATTCACCTGCTCGGCGGTCAATCCAAATGTTTTTTCTTCGCTTTCTCTAATACATTTCTTGGCATGGTCGATGGTTTCTTCTATGACGGCCAAGGCCTCGCGCCGCTTAATTAGATTTTCCTCATTCGAAACAATACTCTTCTCGACGGAGATCAGGCTTTCCTTGAGTTCCTCAATACGCTGTTGATGCCCACGACAGCGATCGATCAGTTGCTGTTTCTGTTCTTTTAGACGGATGTCATTACGGCGGATATTATCGACGCGCTCTTCGTTAAACGCGATCTGTCCATTGTTAACATTAATTTGCCCGTCGATCTTGATCTCTTCGGATTTAATCTCATTGATCTTCTGGTCCAATTCCCCGACGAGGTTAATTTGATCGGTCAGCGCCTGAGACAACAGTTCAATTTGCTGGTCTAAGAGCGTTTCTTTCTCTTTCAAACCGTCCATCTCAGAAACTAAGCTGTCCTTTTTTTGGGAAAATCCGTCCAGATGATATTTCGCAACACGCAGTTCCAATTTCTTTAATTTCTCAAACTCAACCTTATATTTCCGCGCCTTATCGGCCTGGCGTTCAATCGAACCGATTTGTCGTCGGATTTCCGTAATGATATCATTAATGCGCAGGAGATTATTTTCCGCGTCCTCCAACTTGCTCAACGCCTCTTTCTTCTTGGCCTTATAGCGTGTGATACCGGAGGCCTCGTCCAGGATAAACCGTCGGTCTTCCGGCTTGGAGCTTACGACCAAGTCGACTTTGCCCTGCTGGATCATCGAATACGCTTCCGCGCCGATACCCGTTCCCATTAAAAGCTGCGTGATGTCTTTTAACCGCACGATCGTTTTATTAAGAAGATATTCACTTTCCCCGGAACGATATTGCCGACGAGTAATGATGACTTCCTCGTCGTCGGTTGGAAGCATTTTAGACTTATTATCAAAGGTCAGGCTCACTTCTGCCATCCCTAAAGGTGCTCGCTTGTCCGTTCCGTTAAAAATAATGTCTTCCCGAGATGACCCGCGAAGCTCTTTCATGCTTTGTTCGCCCAAGACCCAGCGGATAGAATCGAAGATATTACTTTTTCCGCAGCCATTTGGCCCGACGACAGCCGTGATGCCGGGCTCAAAATTCAAAACGGTCTTTTCTGCGAACGATTTAAATCCGAATATCTCGAGCTTTTTAAAATACATAAGGTCTCCTCTTTAGCGTCTCCAAGCAGGTCTTTAAGGATTATTTTTTATTCTTTTTCAAAATGTCTTTAACAATTCTTACTGTTTCATTTAAGGTCACGAATTTCCCGAGATTTTCTTCCGGGATCGTGATGCGGTATTTCTTCTCAATCGCCGCTAAAATCTCCAAAGCCATCATGGAATCCATCCCCAGGTCCTTAACAAAATTTGCGTCGAAATCAATCTTTTTTGGTTCTTCTTCTAAAACTTCTGCGACCAAATCTAAAATATCTTTTTCCACGTCTATTGTAGCGACCATCTATTCCTCCTTATTCTTGATGACTTTCTAACCAAGCATCAATTTTTTCTTTTTTAAATCTCCATTGGCCTACCGCTTTAATGGCAGGGATTCTTCTGTTCTTTACCCATTCATAGATAGTTCGCCTCTTTACTCTTAAATAATGGGCGACCTCTTCTATCGTCATTAATTCTTGAACTTCCATTAAAATTTCTCTTTTCCTTATTATTTATACGGCGAGGCATTGATCTTCATTTACCACTTTATTATGTTATCTACTCAATGTCAACTATTTTTTATATTTTTTTTTGTTTAAGACATTAACAATCATTAATGAGTCGTATTAATCGTTAATAGTCTTTATTATTCATAAAGCATTAATTTATATGCATAAAAATCTATTTTAATACTTTTTATTTATTTGTCTTCTTTAACATTACATATATTAACATATATATGCAGAATAAGACATAAAAAAATACAAAAAAATTAATGTTTTTCTAAGGTTATTTTTATTTAGGAAGGATTAACGATTTAATGCTTCTTTGAACTTGCGGGTCAATAGAGGAACAACTTGAAAGAGATCTCCGACGATGCCATAGGTGGCGACAGTAAAGATCGGAGCGCTAGGGTCTTGATTGATGGCGATAATAATGTCGGATGATTGCATACCGACGAGATGTTGGATCTGTCCGGAAATTCCGCAGGCGATATAAATTTTAGGGCACACCGTTTTACCGGTTTGTCCGACTTGATGAGAATATGGCATCCATCCGCTGTCGACGGCCGCGCGCGAAGATCCGACGGCGCCGCCTAAAACTTTTGCCAGCTCCTCGAGAAGCGCAAAATTTTCCGGCCCCTTCATGCCTCGTCCGCCGGAGACAATAATATCTGCCTCGGCGATATTGGCTGTTGAGGTTATTTCCTCGACGACATCCAAAAGTTTTGTGCGGGACTTCAGAAGGACTTTCGGGATCACCTCTTCGATGATTTTCCCTTTACGATTCGGATTCACAACGGCTTCTTTGAAAACTTTATGACGGACGGTGGACATTTGCGGACGATGATTTTTACTAAGGATCGTCGCCATAATATTTCCACCGAACGCCGGCCGAGTTTGCAAAAGAAATCTTTCTTTTGTGTCAACATCCAAACCCGTACAATCCGCGGTCAATCCTGTATGGATCTTGACGGCAACGCGTGAAATCAGAGAACGGCCGATGACTGTTGCACCGCATAAAAATATTTCCGGACGATATTTGCGGATCAAATTAACAAGCACGTTCGTATAAGGCTCGTCGAGAAAATGTTCCAATTCCGGCGCATCCACGACATAAACATTATCCGCCCCACGAAAAATAAGTTCCTGGCATTTGCCTTTAACATTATGCCCGAGGATAACGCACGAAAGCTCAACGCCAAGTTTGTCGGCGAGCTCACGGCCTTTTCCTAAAAGTTCATAAACAACCGGTTGAACCGCTCCGCGCTTCTGTTCGCCAAAAACCCATACGCCTTTGTAAGCCTCGAGGTTCGGGGTTCGAGACGCTTCGCGCTTGATCTCAATCGCTTTAAAATTACATGAATCCTGGCACGCTCCGCATAAAGTGCATTTGTCCAAATCAATCACTGCTTTTTTATTGGACATGGACAGCGCAGAAAAAGGACACACCTTAAGGCAAATGGTGCAGCCGGTACATTTATCATTGTTAATTTGTATACTCATATTTTATCCGATATGATTCTTTAATAAATCCACTAGGTTAGTTGCAGACTCTTCCGGGTCGCCTTCAAACATCTGCCCTTTAGGACGAGGAGGCGGTGTAAAAATCTTTGAAACCCACGTCGGTGATCCCGTTAATCCCAAACGGTTTTCTTCGATATCCAAATCGATGGCCTTCCATGCCAGGATAACGGCCTTCTTCGCGGCCATACGCCCTTTAAGGGAAGGAATCCTCGGCTCATTGATCTCTTTAACGACCGTGATCAAACAAGGCATGCTGGTCTCGACGATCTCAAAACCTTCTTCCGTCATGCGCTCAATCTTCGCCTTGCCGTTTGCGATCTCTTCGATCTTTTTTACGTACGTCACCTGAGGAATATCAAGCTGGGTCGCGATACCGGGACCAACTTGTGCTGTATCTCCGTCGGAAGCTTGCTTCCCGCAGATGATCATGTCGACATCTTTAATTTTATTGATTGCCCGCGCCAAAGTATAACCGGTCGCCAGCGTATCAGAACCGGCGAACGCGCGGTCGCTGACCAAAACCCCTTCATCACAGCCCATGGAAATGGATTCACGTAAAACAGCTTCCGCCTGAGGCGGGCCCATGGTGATGACAGTCACCTTGCCGCCAAATCGCTCCTTTAAACGCACGCCTTCTTCGATCGCGTACACGTCGAAAGGATTGATGATGGACTGAACGCCTTCACGAATCAGCGTATTGGTCACAGGGTCAATTCTGACTTGGGTCGTATCTGGAACTTGTTTGATGCAGACAACGATATTCATAATTTTTTATACAACCCCTGATGATCGCTCTCGAATTAAATCGCGGGCGATAATATTTCTCTGGATTTGATTGGTGCCTTCGTAGATCTGGGTGATTTTGGCATCACGCATATATTTTTCCGCCGGATATTCCTTAATATAACCATACCCGCCGAAAATCTGAACGGCATCGACGGTCACTCTCATCGCCATATCGGAGGCGAATAATTTAGCCATAGCGGATGAACGCGTCACATCTTTAACGCCAGCGTCGATTTGACGAGCTGCAGCATAGACCAAAGCACGAGCCGCTTCGATCTGTGTTGCCATATCGGCGAGCATGAACTGAATGCCCTGAAAACTGGAAATAGGCTTGCCGAATTGCACACGCTGCTTGGCATATTCTAACGCTGCATCCAATGAACCCTGCGCAATACCGACTGCCTGAGCGCCAATTCCTGGACGAGACATATCAAACGTTCTCATCGCAATAATGAAACCTTGGCCTTCTTTGCCCAAAAGATTTTCTTTAGGGATTTTGCAATCTTGAAAGATCAGCTCACGAGTTGCAGAAGCACGGATCCCAAGCTTTTCTTCCTTTTTACCGAATGTAAATCCAGGAGTCCCTTTCTCGACGATAAACATGCTCGCCCCACGGGCTCCACGGGATTTGTCCGTCATCGCCACGACGGTATAAATATCCGCTTCCCCGCCGTTGGTGATAAAACACTTTGTTCCGTTTAAAATATAATGGTCGCCTTCTTTCTTGGCGGTCGTTTGAGTCCCACCGGCATCTGACCCAGCACCGGGCTCTGTGATCCCAAATGCACACAACGTTCCCTTAGCTACTCTTGGAAGATATTTTGCTTTCTGTTCATCATTTCCAGCGATCAAAATAGGATCGACGCCCAACGCGGTCCCGGCATATGCTAAAGCAATCCCTGCGCATCCACGGGAAAATTCCTCGGTCGCGATACACAAATCCAAGATCCCGCCGCCCATACCGCCATATTGTTCGTCAATAAAAAGTCCGAACAAATCTGCATCGGCCATGACCTTTACAACGCTGTGAGGAAATTCCTCGGTCTTATCTAATTCCGCCGCAACAGGCTTGATCTTTTCTTCCGTGATCTGACGGCAGAGGTCGCGAATCATGATCTGCTGCTCTGACAATAAATAATCCATTCTTATCCTCCTAAAGATAGTGAACTTCTTAAAACGTCCTTAAAAAACTTTTCCATAGTACCAAGCCTTTTAAAAAAAGGCAACATTTTTTTATAAAATTATCTTGAAATAGAAGTTCGCTTCGGGACAATCACAATTCCGGATGTGGTGAGGACGAATCGCTCTCTATCTAATTCCAAGTTATAACCGATTTGACTATTTGCGGGGATGATGACTTCTTTGTCGATGATGGCATTTTTTATTTTTGCATTTTCTCCGATGGTCACGCTTTCCATGATCACAGAATCTTTTATTTCCGCGCCGCTCTTGACCTTGACCCCAGGAGACAAAATGGAATGGTCAATCAAAGCCCCTTCAATCACGCACCCGCCGGAGACCATGGAGTTGACCACATGCCCTGTCCCTTGAGTTGTATTCACAATTCGAATAGGCGGATAGGGTTCCTGATAGTTGCGCATCGGCCAGGCCCGGTCGTATAAATTAAAATCCGGCTTCTCTTTAAGCAAATCCATGTTCGACTGATAATACGCGTCCCGGGTCCCGATATCTCGCCAATAAAGCGGGCTGCCTTTCTCGTCCATAAAATTATAGGTGTAAATATTACAATTTTTTTTGACCATTTGAGGGATCACGTTCCTGCCGAAATCATGTTGAGAAAAAGCTTTTTGATTGTCGATCTCAAGCTCGCGAACAAGCACGTCTTTATTAAACACATAAATTCCCATCGACGCCAAAACTCTCGTCGGATTACCGGGAATGGTCTTCGGCTCCTGAGGCTTTTCTTGAAAGCCCAGAACACGATTTTGTGCGTCCACTTCAATAACGCCAAAATCCTTGGCCGTTTCCTTCGGCATCGGCACGCAGGCGACAGTTAAATCCGCGTTCTTTTCCTTATGATAGGCGATCATCTTTTCATAGTTCATTTTATAAACGTGGTCGCCGGCCAAGATAAGGATTTGTTTGGGATCTAAGTCCTGGAAGGTATAAATATTTTGATAGATCGCATCTGCGGTTCCGCGGTACCAATCATCACTAATACGCTGCTGGGCAGGAACAACATCGATAAATTCCCCGAGCTGAGAGGAAACCACGTCCCAACCGCCTAAGATATGTTTTTGGAGAGAAAACGATTTATATTGGGTAAGAACAAAAATCCGTCTTAATCCGGAATTAACGCAGTTACTTAAGGTAAAGTCGATAATACGATAAACCCCGCCAAAAGGGACCGCTGGCTTGGTCCTATCACGGGTCAGGGGATCCAACCGCTCGCCCCTTCCACCTGCTAAAATAAATGTTAATACGTCTCTCATATGATTATAATATTTTAATTAATGAAAATATATTATAGTTAGATTAAAAATTTTTGCAACTACTTTGTTTCCCTACACTTTTGGCTATAAAGAAGATTTCTTCTTATATTATTAAAAACCACCTTCATTTGACAACATTTCACTAAATAATGATTTTTCTCTAAAAACTATCAAGTTTAGCGTTTTCTTATGAAAAATCCATATTTTATTAAAGTGTATCAATTTATCTAATAAACAATATATTAAAACATATAAATCCCACAAAATCAAACAAAATGCAAATAATTACGTTAATATTTCCCACTAATTTGAATTTTCGGCATCAGAACACACATCGTTGCATGTCTTATTTTCTTTAAAAATCATGTATTTTTTATCAAAATCTGCTTTTAAAACACTTTTACTCTGTTTGTTCTTTGATTCAACCGATAAAATATAGCTATAAAGCTCTTTTCCTCTTGAATAAGCCCCTTGCCGGCACATAAGATCCACTAAGGCCAGGATATCTTTATACGATCTTGTCTTTTTAGGATAAATTTGCTTTAAAACCTCCAAAGCCTTATCATATTGCTTATTTTTAATATATGCCTTAGCCAGAAAGAAAAACCCCTTCATATCATCCGACCAGAATCTGGTGAGCTTTTTATACTGGTCTATGGCATAAGGATACTGTCCCAAATCGAGATAAGCCAAAGCAAGATTAAACCGCCCCTCTTTATCGCTTGGCACCATCGCGGAAGCAATGCGGAAATATTCAAAAGCCTGCTGATATTGCTTCTTTTGCGCGTAGATCTTCCCTAATAATTCATAAGACTGGAAATAATTAGGCGATATTTTAAGCCCATCTTTTAGTTCCAGCAGAGCTTGATCATTTAGCCCCAGAGATTCAAGCGTAAACGCCCTGTCATAATTCTGAAACGGCAAGGTCGCCTGTTCCCCGATTCTAAACAAGTCCACCTTAGGAGGCTGCCATTTTGTTAAATCTATGCGGAATTTATCAATCCATGCTTTATTTTGAGGGATATTTTTCAAGAAAATCGCCCCGTCGTCACCGAAATACACCAGCGTCCAATCTTTACTCTTATAAATATATTTTAAAATATTTTTAGGAATATGCTGCCGGGCAGAATTCATCAGCGCGCCCGTTAAATGATATTTTGAAACAGCCTTTTCAAACAACTGGACGTTGCCGTCCTTCCACATCTTATTGTATTGCAGGAAGAACTTGCCTCCATAAACCTCTGTTCTTCCGTCGATAAAAACCCGTATGTTCGGATAAACATTGCCGAGCAAATACGCTCCGGAATTAAAGTCATTAAAAAAATTACCTTTAATATTGTTCTTTTTTAAGAACACAACTGCTTTATGCGGAAACCCTTGTGTTGTGACTCCGCCGCCGAACTCCGCTTTTCTTTCATAGGTGTCGAGGTCATAATAATATTTGGAAACCATGGCTTGGCCATAGCGAAACAACCCCGCCGCAAAAATCAAATGAAGCATGATCAATGTAATATATTTAAATTTCTCGTCGGAAAATCTGAGCGGCACAACCTGGCTGGCATTGATATTGAGCAGATTGGTAATGGACACAAGATAGGCGGTAAAAGCAAAGAAGGGAATATTACGAATAGCAATTAAAGAGAAGGCGAGAAAAATAATCCAAAGCAGCAGCGCGCTGATATCAATATTGCGCCGGTTAAAAATAAAGGTCAAGAAAGACAAAAAGATGGAAAGCTTGAAATATCCCATCTGCCCGGAATCCCAAAGTGTTGCCATTGTCACGGGACGCTGCAATTCCTGGATATATTGGAAAAAGATCTTGTTCTCGCCCGACAATGAGAAAAAGACGCGCAAAGGATACAAGGCGCCTTCCACGACCGAAGGATTAAAGAAGCAGGCAAAAATGACAATAATAAGGATCTTCTTTAACCGCCCATATTCTTCATCCGTCAACCGTCCCGCCGAGTCCCATTCATAAGGAAGCGGCACATGTCTTTTCATCCATTCGGAGAAAATTCCGATCAACACAAACAACGGGCCAAAAAAGAAGAATCCGTGCATATTGGTCCACAAAACCTGGACGAAAAATAAAACACCCAGCGACCATTTCTTATCGATGTGCAGCGCCAGGATAAAAATATAAACGGCAAAAAATAAAAGGCTGAAAAGGTCCGGCCTTAACGTAAAGCGGTATTGATAGACCATAAAAACAATGATCAAAAAGAAGTTGGTCAAAAGCAACCGGTTCTTATTATAACCGATCAATAAAAGGAAAAACATCGTCAAGGAAACCAAGACGATCTGCATCCTTAATAATCCGTCCGCGCCTAAATCCTTATAAATATTATACGCCAAGACCTGAAAGAGCCACTCATGATTGATCCAAGGCTTTCCGGTAATCGTGCACGAAAGAACATCAAAATCAGGGACAAAATGATGCAAGGTAATGAATTTTCCCATGGCCAGATGGAGCCATAAGTCGAGGTCCTTGACTTCCAAATTGGCCGCACAGACCAAGACCCCGAATAAAATGACCAGAGGAAAAAGCCCAAAAAAATAATTCAATCTTTTCCAAAGCATTTTAAAATCCCTTTCTTATGATCGGAAGGAAAACGACTTCCATAAGTATAGCATTTATTCCGAATCCGGGTTTACGGATAGGATAATGCGCGCATTTCCTGCCGAATTTTTTCATTGCCAGGATCTTCCTTTAAAACCATTCCATAAACTTTCTTCGCCAGAGCAAAGCGTTTCTGCAAAACCAAGGCATCGCCTATTTCTACAAGATCGTCGACGAAGAATGGCGCGCTATGATACGCACTATCAATGGCATCAAAGGCCTTATCATATTTTTTTTCTTTGATCAAGACAAGCGCCATCAAATACAAGGCTTTAAAATTATGCGGGTCCTCTGTTACAATTTTACTGACCTGTTTCTTTGCATCGGCCACAGCGTCTAAATAATAGAACCCCTTGGACAAATAGTAACGCGTTTCCAAATTATTAGGGTCGAGCAATTTTGCTTTTCGAAAATCCACGAACGCATCTTTGTATCTCTTTTCTTTAAGGGAAATCCGGCCTAAAATCTTGTAGGCCTCCACAATGCCGGGGTCAATGCGTAACGACTCTTCTGCTTCGGCCTTCGCCTGCTGCCAAAGCCCCAAAGCCAGAAAGGCATTGGCTCGGTTCAAATATTGATACGGCAAAACACTCCTCGCCCCCACTTTAAGCAGATCCAATTCCGGGACTTTCCAATTCTTTAAATCCATCTGATAAGCGCTGATCCATTTCTGATTTTGCGCAACGTCTTTAAGGAACACGACGCCGTCGTAATCAAAATAAACCAATTTCCAATTCTTATCCTGATACAAAGACCGCAAGAGCCGCTCCGGAACAAGATCATAAAGCCAATTAAGAAAAACGCCGGTCAATTGATACCGCTTGGCATCCCTGTCAAACAATAGCTTATCGCCATGGCAGATCTTGTCATATTCCTTAAAGAATTTCGGGCCGTAAAGTTCTGTCCGCCCGTCGATAAAAACCTTAATCCGCGGGGAAGTCCGGCCTAAAAGATACGCGCCGGAATTAAATTGGTTAAAGAAATTCCCCTGGATCTTTTTACTGGCCAAGAAATCCACGGCTTTATAGGGGAACAATCTTTTGGAAACCCCGCCGAACTCACTTTTACGCTCAAAGGTATCAAAATCAAAGTATCCCTGCATCGACAACGTGCCAAAATAATTGATCATCCAGCAAACTAAAACTATTTTTAAGGCGGCGGAAAGAATATATTTTAACTTGATCCGATCCTGGAGAATCTTGATCTGATTCAAAGCCCCAAGATTGGAAAGAAACGCCACATAAGCGATCAAAAGAAAAAAGACAAGATTTCGTAAGGCATTTAATCCAAAACAAAGGAAAACGAGCCATAATGCCAGGATGCCAATGTTGATCTTTCGCCGATTGGCGATAAAGCTGGCCAAGGAGACGAGGATCGCTAAGCGAAAATACCAATACGGATGGAACGAAAACAGCGTCTTAAAAGTGATCGGCTTGGCCAATTCCACGATCTGGTCGAAGAAAACTTTTGTTTCCCCGTGAAGAGACATCAAGACACTAAACGGATAACAAACGCCTTTTAACCCATACGGATTAATGAAGCACGCCAGAAAAACCAGCACAAAAGCCTTCTTTAAGAAATTATAATCTTTGTCGCTTAACTTTCCCGTCGCATTCCAATCGTAAGGTAACCGCACATGCCGTCGGACGTATTCAGCGGCAATTCCTAACAAAATGATCAATGGCCCGAGGATAAAGAATCCGTGGATATTGGTCCACAAAACCTGAATGAGAAACAACACAGCCAAAGCGCCCAAGCCGGCGGGCGCGATGAGAATGACGAGATAAATGGTCATAAAAAGAAAACTGAAAATGTCCGGACGGATGGTCAACCTCGTCTCAAAAGTCAATAAAACGAGGATTAAAAATGCGAGCGGTAAAAGCTGATTCTTGGACCTAAAGCCTAGAAAAACAAGAAGAAGAAAGGTAAGAAAAACAACGCCCACCTGAAGATCGATCAGCCCGTCGAAGCCGCTGAACCGATGGACCTGATAAACGATCGTCTGAAACAGCCACTCATGATTAAGCCAAGGCCGGTTGGCGAGGCTGCACGAGAAAATATCGACTTTAGGGATAGAGGCGTGCTGGACGATATATTTGCCCGACGCCAAATGAAGCCATAAATCCAGGTCCTTGATTTCAATATTCGCCTCAAAAATAACCAGGCCCAACAAGACAAGAAGGGCGATGAAGCCGGCGAGAAAATTTAATTTTTTAAGAAACGCTTCGCTCATAGGAAAAACTTATTTTGCAGGATAAGGTGCATGGTTTAAAACCAAACTGGGGAGTATAATATCACAGATATTCCGTCTAATGAAAAAATATTGCGCAAAAAAAAGAGCCCTGTGATTTGCCAACCCCGCTTCACACCACGCCGTCATCCCAGATTCACACCACATTTTCATCTCCGCTTCATACCACACTGTCATCCCCGCTTCATCCCACACTGTCATCCCCGCTTCATACCACACTGTCATCCCCGCTTCATACCACACTGTCATCCCCGAATGCTTTAGTCGGGGATCCATGATTTTTAAAAGCTGGATTCCCGACAAAAAATTTCGGGAATGACAACGTGTGCAAAAATTTCGGGAATGACAGCAAGTGCAAAGATTTTGGTAATCACAGCAAAGGCAAAAATTCTGGAAATGACAGCAAGTGCAAAGATTTTAGAAATGACACAAAGGCAAAGAGTTTGAGAATGACCTAATGGTTGTCATCCCCGCTTCACACCACGCCGTCATCCCAGATTCACACCACATTTTCATCTCCGCTTCATCCCACACTGTCATCCCCGAATGCTTTAGTCGGGGATCCATGATTTTAAAAAGCTGGATTCCCGACAAAAAATTTCGGGAATGACAACGTGTGCAAAAATTTCGGGAATGACAGCAAGTGCAAAGATTTTGGTAATCACAGCAAAGGCAAAAATTCTGGAAATGACAGCAAGTGCAAAGATTTTAGAAATGACACAAAGGCAAAGAGTTTGAGAATGACCTAATGGTTGTCATCCCCGCTTCACACCACGCCGTCATCCCAGATTCACACCACATTTTCATCTCCGCTTCATCCCACACTGTCATCCCCGCAATGTTTAGGCGGGGATCCATGATTTTAAAAAGCTGGATTCCCGACCTGCACTGCCGGCAGGCAGGTAAAAAATTTCGGGAATGACAACGTGTGCAAAAATCTCAGGAATGACAGCAAGTGCAAAGATTTTAGAAATGACACAAAGGCAAAATTTTAAGAATGGCATTAAACAAAAAAAGAGCCCTGTGATTTGGCAATCAAAGGGCTCAACATCCCGCGGCTAAAATCAGCCTTAAATTGAAATTTACGACGGCTCTTTGGCCCGCTCGTCGCTCTTGGCATAATTATCTTCGCCGGGCTTTTTATTGATCCCTAAAAATATCGGGACGCTCACGACCGGCACAATATTAATGATGACCGGCGTAAGCCCTGTAATATCCTGCGGCCTTAAATTCTGAAGATTCGCCGGAAGATTAAATTTCGTCGACTGCCCTGTTTTTTGTAGATCCAAAAATTTCGGGCTTAAGTCGATACCACCGACGTCCTCTTGATTATTCGTGGCGGCCTTAGCATCTTGAACGCTCATCGCAGCATCCGGATTAGCGACAAAATGCGTTGCATTCTTAAAATCCATCGCCTTAAAAGCCAATCGCATATCCTGTTTAAATTGCTGTGAAGCTCCGCTTAAAGACTTTATCTGGCTTATGTCGTAACGAATCAACTGAACACGCCCATTAATAACTTTTCCAAACAAACCATTTCTCTGCAGCACATTTGCCGGATTTTTTGCTATGGAATTCGCTAAAAACGCCGGATTAGCGCGATGGTTTTCTTCCTTACTTATCGCACTCTCGATAATTCCAAGAGAACTCTCAACTTTATTAACACTCTGAGAATCTGCTTGTGAAATTTTTCCCGCTGCCTGAGCCTGAGCAATAGCCGCCTGAAAAGATGTTACAGCCGCTTTCATTTGCGCCACACCTTGCTCAAAATTCTTTTGATCCTGTTGAGGATTAGCATTCATGTTCGTTATTCCGATAACCGTCGATGACGAATTAGAATGACCCGTGGCTGAATGACTTGCGGTTGAATTTGTCGAAGAACTTTGTTTAGAAGCACTCGCTGCTTGCCCGTCTTCAATAGTAGAAATAGACTCTCTCTGTCGCTTCGTTCCTTCTGCTGGCTTCTCCCCCAACAACTTCTCTTCTTCTTTACCGGTTTCTTTGCTACTCATCGCAGAATCTTTTTCTTCCGTCTTAACAGTAGCATCTTCTTTTTTGACGTCAACAGCCGAATCTTTTGCCGTTTCTTCACTATTAGGATTTTTCTGCTCCACTAACTCATCTGGTTTCTTTACATCCGGCGGCTTACCATTATTTCTTGGCGGGCCACCAGCCTCAACCGGCGGCTTTCCTGCAGGATGAGAACCTAGCATTTTCGCATCAACAACCAAACCATTTTCATTTGCCTCTTTTTCCAGTTCAGGAGAAAAGGGATTTTCATGCCTTCTTTCCAGAATCTCACCTACATTCTCAAGAGCGGCCCCGCCGGAGAAATACTTTTTAGGAATGATCTTTTTTTCCACCGGGTCATAGTCTTCCTTAATATAGTTATACACGCCCTTCTTAAACGCCTTAAGATACTGCTCAAAAATTTTCTCTTTCACATTTTTATCCGCCACATCAACGCCGTTGACCTTATTCTGGTCGACATAAACCTTGGCAAGAATACTTTCTTTTAGCGTGCGCTTAAACCACGCCGCTAAAATAAGCGACTGATAGATCTGGCGTAGTTGAGCAAAATTCGTTCCCTGATTGACTTCCTTTTCGATCTCAGGAATGACGACCTCTTTCATGATCTCGGTTGAAAGCGCGGCATCTGCTGTCTTTTTATTTTTTATCCTCGGCGTCGAGAGGTCTGAATTTTTGATCTCTTTCATGGCCTCATAATCTTCCTCGAGCATAACTTTTAACTTACTCTCGACGATATACGCATGGTCTTGATTTTCATACACAACCGCTTTTTGCGGGACGATCCAAATTTTATTAAAGGTGTCAACCGGAATGTCTATTGTGCCATAACGCTGATAAGCCTTTTGATAAACCCGGGCCCAGAATTCTTTGCCGATCTTTTGTTCCGGATACATCAACGACGAGGTTAATTGCTTTAAAATATAATCCTGCGCCAAAAGGTCGCGTCCCATTTGCGTGACGCCAAAACCTTCCGGAATGATACGGTCTTTTTCATAAGGAGAAAGGTTGACCCAAAGGTCATCCTCCGGCACCGTTAAGGAAGCAAGAAAATATTTGATGAGCTTTAACGATTCCTCTTTTAAAGCGGCGTCGCTCAGTTTTCCATCCCCGCGATTGACCAAAAAATTAAAATGAAATGGGTTATCCGGAAAGATCTTTAACCCTCTGATAACAAGCGGATTAAAATTCGGGCTTAAGTTTACCATGGTCCCTGGCGTTGGAAGCGAGAGGTCGGATGATAAAACCACTTGAGCCAAGACTGGCTGAGCCAAGAAACTAAAGATGGTTAAGAGCGCGATGATCTTTATTGCGATTTTTTTTACTTTCAAATTTGCCTTCTTTCCTTGTTCCATGTTCTTCATCTTTTTTCCCCCCCCAAAAAAAACGCCTATTCCCTAATTAATAGGAATAGGCGTTGACTATTTCTCTAGAATAAAGAACCTCTAGCGATTTCGGTAGTCAGGCTATCCCTATTATCCTTCAAGGACCCTATAACTTTGCGTCCTACCCTTACGAGTAGTTTGCCGTTTCGTTTCACTTTTAAGCGTTCGAGTAACTCTTACGAACGTTATTTCGCTGACCGTCGCCATTCTCCTTTATTTATGCGAAAGTCAGTAATTCCTAACATCTGTTGATAAGTATAGAACATATTTTCTAATAATGCCAATTTTGGGAAGAAATATTTTTGGGCAAGAAAAATCACTTTTTTGCTGTCATTCCCGAAATCTTTGCCCTTGCTGTCATTCTCGAAATCTTTGTCCTTGCTGTCATTCCCGAAATCTTTGCCCTTGCTGTCATTCCCGAAATCTTTGCCCTTGTTGTCATTCCCGAAATCTTCTATCGGGAATCCAGCCTTTTAAAATCATGGATCCCCGCCTAAACATTGCGGGGATGACAGTGTGGGATGAAGCGGGGATGCCAATCCTTAATTCCTTGCTGTTATTCCCAAAATCTTTGCCCTTGCTGTCATTCCCGAAATCTTCTATCGGGAATCCAGCCTTTTAAAATCGTGGATCCCCGCCTAAACATTGCGGGGATGACAGTGTGGTGTGAAGCGGGGATGACAATCCTTAATTCTTTGCTGTTATTCCGGAAATCTTTGTCCTTGCTGTCATTCCCGAAATCTTTGCCCTTGTTGTCATTCCTGAAATCTTTGTCCTTGCTGTCATTCCCGAAATCTTTGCCCTTGCTGTCATTCCCGAAATCTTCTATCGGGAATCCAGCCTTTTAAAATCGTGGATCCACGCCTAAACATTGCGGGGATGACAGTGTGGGATGAAGCGGGGATGACAGTGTGGTGTGAATCGGGGATGACAAAAAGGTAAACATCGCGGAATGGCAAAAAAAGAAAGGCATTCAGAGATGACAGAAAAACCATTTATTCAACTAATAAACCCGCTTCTCCACCGTAATTGCCACTTGGGAGATTTGGACCGGCTGGCCATTTTGCTGCTTCTGGCTGTTAGGAATAAATCCGAGCAATAGCGGAAGCTGCACAGGCGTAATGGCTTCAATATGAACAATGACAGGCGCCAGGCCTTCGATGTGAAAATCTAAAATAGGAGCGCTAGAAAAAGAAACACTAGGTCTCCCTTTATCTGTCTTTATTTCTAAATCCAAAGATTTCGAATTTAAGTCGATACCACCCGGGGCTTCCATTGCCGCAGTTTTATCTTTTTCAACAGCCATTGCCTTATCTCCAATATTATCAGGAAGCTTATTGATCAAAGACAAGTCCAAAGCTTGTTGATAATATTGCTTCATAATATCAAGATCAATAGGAGATTTTCCTAATGCCTCTTTGGCTGTTTTTGCAATGTCGATAAAATCATTTAACCGCTGCTCAGAATATTTATTTGCTATATGATGCATACTAAAAATACTCGAACCAAGAAAGGATCCATCAAATCTATAAGCAAGAACCACAGACATCGGAATATATAAATTATTATTTTCTCCCATATAATCTTTGATTAAACTTCCATTTACGGATAAACTTCTCCAAGAAAGCAAGACATCTCCAGGGCTGTTTAAAGATAAAAATGTTGCTTCTCCAAAAGTTCGATAGAGATTTTCTAAAAGCCCTCCATAGATTAAGTCTTTTCTTTCTGTATGATTATGAATCTGCGCAGCAAGTTTTGTTTTTGCATATGTCGCCTGATCATCGGACAAAACTTTAAATACAAATTGTGGCTGACGTACAGACTTAAGAATAGTTCCAATCTCTCCATGAAGTAACGGAATATATAAAGCTGTTACTTTTGATTTTCCATCCTCTTTAAAGACTGGTGTTTTGACATCCTTCTCGCCTTCTTTTAAAACCAAATCAGTTATTTCTTGCGCTGTAATATTCTCGGCGGTCTTTCCAGGAAAAAACTTCGCCAAGACTTTGTCCAAAAGTAAATGGCCCAAAGAATGTTTCCCCAAAAGAATTTTATCCATAGGCACAAAAATCTGTCTTTCATGAAAAATTTTTAATTCCGGGAATGTCGCCCACGGACAAAACAACAATCCCAACTGTCCAGCTTCATTTACAGCAAATACCGGGCCAAAAACAGGAGCTTCATCAATTCCAATAAATTCAGCCTTACCTTCAGGAATTCCAATCATGGGCTGCGACGGATAAGCAATATGCGTTAACCGTTTATTATCTTGATTAGGATTAATTAGAAAACTTTGAACTTCAATACCATAATTATAATACGCCAATTGGCGGCTCATGCTTTGGACAACATCTTGAAGGTTCGTCACCTTATCAAGTTGGTTGGCCTTTGGCTCCAGATCTTTTCTGGTTAAGCCCAATTCTTTGATCCAATCTGTGGACTTCTTCCCAAAGTTGAATAAAGCCATCATCGCTTTATCGCCGATATTGTCAGGGAGTTTATTGATCAAAGACAAATCCAAAGCTTGTTGATAATAATCTTTGATAACATCAAAATCCATTGGAGCTTTTCCCAATGCTTCTTTAGCCCTATTTGTAATCGTTATAAAATCATTTAAACGCTCTTTACCCCAATTGGCAGCCACATAATGAGGACTAAATATACTCGACCCAAGAAAAGCGCCATTGAATCTGTAGGCAACAACCATGGACATTGGAATGTATAAAGGGATCTCCTCCCCCATATAGTCTTTCATGACGCTTTTATTCACAGGCAGAGATTCCCAAGAAGTCTTTATGTCTCCCGGGCTGTTTAAAGATAAAAATGTTGCTTCTCCAAATACTTGATAAAGGTTCTCTAAAAGCCCCCCATATATTAAATCCTTTCGTTCTGTATGATTATGGATCCTCGCAGCAAATTTTGTCTTGGCAAATGTCGCTTGATCATCGGTTAAAACTTTAAATAAAAATTGTGGCTGATGCACGGATTTAAGAACAGTGCCTACCTCTCCATGTAGAAGAGGAATATATAAAGCTGTTACTTTTGATTTTCCCTCACCTTTAAAAACATTCGTCTTGATATCCTTATCGCCTTCTTTTAAAACCAGATCTGTTATTTCCTGCGCTGTAAGTTCCTCTGCTGTCTTACCAGGAAAAAATTTCGCCAACGCTTTTTCCGGAAGCAAATGTCCTAAAGAATGTTTCCCTAACAGGAATTTATCCGGAGTAACGAAAATTTGCCGCTCATGAAGAATTTTTAATTCTGGAAATGTCACCCACGGACAAAACAATAATCCTAACTGGCCGGATTCATTAACAGCAAACACTGGACCGTAAATAACCTCTTCGTCTCCTCGGATAAACTCAGCATTCCCTTCAGGAACTCCAATCATCGGCTGCGACGGATAAGCAATATGCGTTAATTTTTTATTGTCTTCATTAGGATTAATTATGAAACCTTTAAGTTCGACGCTGTAATTATAATACGCCAGTTGCCGGCTCATGCTTTGGACAACATCTTGAAGGTTCGTCACCTTATCAAGTTGGTTGGCCTTTGGCTCCAGATCTTTTCTGGTTAAGCCCAGTTCTTTGATCCAATCCGTGGCTTTGCTTTTCCCAAAAGTAAACAAACTCATCATCGCTTTATCGCTCTTAGCATTATTTAAGACAACCTTTAATCGAAATCCATTATCGCTTGCGGGTAAAGAGGCGGATTGGTTTAAGGAAAGCTGGTTATGGTCGGTAATAAGTGCCAGGTCTTTTTGCGTCACGCCGACGGTTCCGCCGGAGAAATATTTCTTAGGAATGATTTCTTGACGGGAAGAATCGTATTCTTCTTTAATGACGTTATAAACGCCTTTTTTAAAGGCTTCGAGGTATTGATCATAAATCTTCTCTTTGGATGATTTATCTTCAACATCAACGCCCAAGATCTTATTTTTATCCACATAAATCTTTGCCAAGAACCCTTCCTTGAGCCTTTTCTTATACCACGTCGCCAAGATCATGGATTGATAGATCTGACGAAGCTGGCTAAAATTTTCTCCGGAATTGACTTCTTTTTCAATGGCAGGAAGGATGATTTCTTTGAGAATTGAAGAACATCTGTCATTCCCGCGAAAGCGGGAATCCAGTAACCCGTTTTTAGACCCTGGATCCCGGGTCTGCGCCCGGGATGACAACAAACCAGAATCGGGATGACCAATAGAAAACTGACTGGCCGCCAAATCCCTCGCAGATGCTCGGGACTCCGCACTCGTTTTGAACGCTTCGTAATCTTCCTCCAACATGACCTTAAGCTTTGACTCGACCACAAACGCTGCGCCGTCGTGTTCGTAAACCACCGCACGCTCGGGGACAATCCAGACCTTATTAAACGTATCCGTGGGAATATCCGTAACGCCATACTCGGAGTTTACTTTCTTATAAATCTCCTCCCAGAACTTTTTACCGGTTTCGCCGTCTGGATGCATCAAGGACGCGGTGATCTGCTTTAAAATATAATCCTGGGCTAATAGGTCGCGGCCCATTTCGGTCATGCCTAAAGATTTTGGCGCGATACGGTTTCTCTCATACGGCGAGAGGTTGACCCATTGTTCACCTTCGGGAATTGTCAAAGACGCCAAAAAATATTTCACCATTTTTAAGGATTCATCTTTTAATGCCTTGGAATCAAGATTTAGCTTTTGAGTTCCGCCATCGACGATAAAATCGAATTCAAACGGATTTTTAGGGTTCGGCTTGACTCCTTTAAGGAGGACCGGCGTAAATGCGGGGCTTAAAGTTACCATGGTTCCCGGCGCGGGAAGATTCGCCACATTCTGGGCATAAAGAAGTGTGGACGATAAGATCGTATTGAAGCCAAACAGCATGGCCACCAATAACGAACAAACGCGGGTCATCAAAATATGTTTTTTGTTATAAAAAGATGCCACCATAGCCACATGTCTCCTTAAAAATAAAAGGGTTTTGAATTTAGTGAAAGTAGACTTCTCTTTTGAGAAAACAGAGCCCTGCGTTTTTTCTCTAAAAGAGTTTCACCCTTACTGTGGCTGGATGGTGTTACTTCAATAAGGATGGATAATTGTGATGAAAATATAACATACTTTTGGGAAAATGCAAATTTTTGTAGGCAGAATTTTTAATAAGTGGTAAGTGGGGACGTTCCCCAATTTCTATTCAAGGGTGTCCCTTATTAATCTTAAATACTCTTGCTGTCATTCCCGAAATCTTCGCACTTGTTGTCATTCCCGAAATCTTCTATCGGGAATCCACTCCTCCAAACCTTCTGGATCCCCGCCTGAAAATTGCGGGGATGACAATGCTTAGCTCTTTGCTGTCATTCCCGAAATCTTCGCACTTGTTGTCATTCCCGAAATCTTCTATCGGGAATCCACTCCTCCAAACCTTCTGGATCCCCGCCTGAAAATTGCGGGGATGACAGTGTGACATGAAGCGGGGATGACAATGCTTAGCTCTTTGCTGTCATTCCCAACTTCCTCGATTTTTTATCTAGAAATGATTGGGAATCCAGCCTTTTAAAATCGTGGATCCCCGACCTGTCTGCCGACAGGCAGGCTAAAACATTCGGGGATGACAGTGTGGTCTGAAGCGGGAATGAAAAATTTTTATTATGAATCAATAATGGAGGGAAATTATGGTTCGCAAGACAGGACAAAATGGCCTTTGGATTTCTCTTCAAAAATGGCATCCGAGGAGACGAAAATCTCTCCTTTATCGATGAACTTATATTCCAAAGACGCGGTCAAAAGTTCCTTCGTGTACGGATGAAGTGGATTATGAAAGACCTCATCGGTTGAGGCATATTCCACAATTCTTCCCTTATACATGACCGCGATTTTCTGGCAGACTTTCTTGACGACTTTAAGATTATGAGAAATAAATAAATACGTCACATCAAAGTTCGACTGAATATCCTTAAGTAGATCCAAAATTTGTTTCTGAATGATCACATCCAAAGACGAAACGGCTTCATCTAAAATAAGCAAGCTCGGGTTCATGACCAATGCGCGGGCAATGGCGATGCGCTGGCGCTCACCGCCGCTAAACTCATGCGGATATCGGTTTAAAATATTCGCCGGTAATTGGACCGCCGAAAGAGCGTGGCGGATCTTCTCTTCTTTGTCCGTTACCTTCTCTATGCCTTCAGCGACGATACTGCGCACGGTAAAGCGCGGGTCAAGGCTGCTGTGGGGATCTTGAAATACCATTTGAACGATTTTACGAAAATCTTTAAGTTCTTTTCCGCGGGCGGCCGTAAAATTTTCCCCATCTAAAAAGATCTCGCCGGAATCAGGCGTCAAAAGCTTAAGGATGATTTTAGATAAGGTGGTCTTGCCGGACCCGGATTCGCCAACGAGCCCAAGGTTTTCTCCGCGAAGAACGGACAAGCTCACATCATCCACGGCCTTCACAATTCTTTGGTGACCGGAATGAAAATATTTTTTTATGTTCTTAAGTTCTAACATTTTTAATTTCTCTTTAATATGTCATTGTGAGGAGCCCGCCAAAGACGGGCGACGTGGCAATCTTTTTTAAATTAAAAGGATTGCTTCGCCCTGCCTGCCGTGTACTTACTTCAGAATTTTGGTAACATTTTATCCTGCTAATAATCTCTTTTGATGTCATTCCCGCGCAAGCGGGAATCCAGGAAATACTTTTAAGACGCTGGATCCCGGGTCTGCGCCCGGGATGACAAAAAAGAAAAAACGGGATGACAGAAAAGGCAAACATTTCGTGGGTGACCGCAATGGCAAACATTTCGCGGATGACAACCTGACTATACTGCCGCCTCGAGTAATTCCCGCGTATAATGATGCTTCGGTTCAGTCAGCACGGCCTTTGTATGCCCAGCCTCGACGACCTTTCCTTCTTTCATCACCACAACTTCATTCGACAAATGCCGCACAAGACCTAGATCATGCGTGATCAGTAAAATGGACAACTTCAATGTCCGGTTCAATTCCTTAAAAAGCTCGACGATCTTAGCCTGAATGGTCACATCTAAACTGCTCGTCGGTTCATCGGCGATGATCAACTTAGGATTTCCTGCAATAGCCTGCGCGATCATGGCGCGTTGGCGCATACCGCCGCTTAACTGATGCGGATAGCTCTTGGAAATTCTTTGCGGGTCCGCGATCTCGACGGTGTCAAGAAGATGCAAGATCTGTTTCTGCCGCTCTTGCCGGTTTAAATCCGTATGATATTTGAGGACTTCCTCAATCTGAAAACCAATGGTAAAAAGAGGATTGAAGGCTTGAAGCGGGTCCTGAAAAACAAAGCCGATATCTTTGCCGCGCATCCTTTGGATTGTTTGGTCATCGACGGATAAAAGGTCCTGTCCGTCGAAAATTATGCTGCCCTTCTCAATTGTCAAAGCCGGCGAAAGAAGCCGGCCAATCGACAAGCCCGTCGTGGTCTTTCCGCTTCCGGATTCGCCGACTAAAGCAACGATCTCTTCTTTCGGGATATCCAATGAAACATCCGAAACAAGATGTTTCTTATGTTTATCCTGCCCGACAGACACCGTTAAATTTTTAATAGAAACGACTATGTCCTTCATGGCTATTCCTCAACGCCTTTCATTAAAGGGTCGAAACAATCGCGTAAAACATCGCCGACGATATTAAAACTGATGACCGTGATGAAAATAAAAAGCCCGGGAAGAAGAATCCACGGATGAAACTGGATATGCGCGATGTTCATGGCATCCGTCAGCATATTGCCCCAGCTCGCCAATGGGTCCTGAATGCCTAAGCCGATCAAACTTAACGCCGCTTCGCCTAAAATGTATCCGGGAATGGAAAGCATAATGGCGACGATGGAATACGAAAGCGTGTGCGGCAAAATATGCCGCGTGATAATGGCAAAATCCGATAGTCCCATGGCCTTCGCGGCCAGGACATATTCCCGTTCTCTGAGTGAAATGCTCATGCCGCGGATAATGCGCGCTAAACCGGCCCAACCGATAAAAGATAAAATAACCACGACGGCAAAGTAAACCTGTAGCGAACTAAAATTCTCCGGCACCGCAGAGCGAAGCGCCAGCATCAGATAAAATCCCGGCACCATCATGAACATTTCACACCCCCGCATGAGGATATTATCGACGACGCCGCCATAATATCCAGCAATGCCGCCGACCAAAAGCCCCAAAATAAAAGAAATCAAAACGCCGATAATACCGATGGATAACGAAATCCTGGCGCCGTACAAAAGCCGCGAGAAAACGTCCCGGCCGCGAGAATCTGCGCCGAATAGATAAAGTTTTCCAGGCGCCTCTACGCCAAAAAGATGAATGTCCGTCGAGATAAGACCTAAAAATTTATAGCGGTCTCCTTTAAAGAAAATACGTAAAGAATATTTTTGGGTCGTATCTTCCTGATAAACGCGTTTGTGGAATTCGTCAAAACTGAATGTCTGTGCATAAACAAATGGAAAATGAAGTTGGCCTTTATCGATGCAATGAATTTTTGTCGGCGGGGCGTAAGAATGCTGGCGGTCTTCATTATTATAATGATACGGCGCCAAAACATCGGCAAAAATGGCCGCAGCGTAAAGCACGACGAGAATATAAAGGCAAATCAAGGCCTTGGGCGACTTTTTAAATTCCTTCATCGCTAATTGAAACTGGCTTAGGTGACATTGTGATTCACTACCTCTCGACTTAAAATCCGTTTTACAAGAAAAAGCAATGTCATCCCCGCAATCTTTAAGCGGGGATCCAAGATTTCCACCTGGATTCCCGCCTTGGTTCGCCCTTCGCTTACCATCCCGCAATAAGCGGGATCGCCGGGAATGACAAACAGGGAGATTGAAAAAAGATTTTTTTCGTTTATTTGTCATATCGAATCCTCGGGTCGGACCACGCCAAAAGGATGTCCGCGATCAAATTTCCCAAAAGTAAAAGGACGCCGCCCATGAGCATGCTTGCCATAACAAGATAGATGTCTTTGGACCGCACGGCGGTGAGCATCAAAGAGCCCAAGCCCGGCCAGCTACAGATAATTTCCGTCAATGCTGCCCCGCCGAGCAACCCGGAAAGCTCATAGCCGAATAATGTGATCAAAGGGTTGATCGCGTTTCTTAGCGCATGACGGTAGAAAACCACGTGTTCCGGCAAGCCTTTGGCACGGGCGGTTAAAATATATTGTTGGCGCAAGGTTTCTAAAAAATTTCCTCGCATGATCCGCTGAAGCGCGGCCATAGACCCCAAAGAAATTACCACCGTCGGGATCACGAGATGTTTTAATAGATCAATGAATTTCCCAAAAGTGGAAAGCTGGTCGTACTGAGCGCTGTGCATGCCCCCTAAGGGAAGGATTCCTGTCTGGCTCGCGAAATATAATAATAGAATCGCCAAAAAGAAACTTGGGACAGAAAGGCCGGCAAAGGACAATAGCGACAAAGATTTATCGACAAATTTATTCCGTCGTACAGCCGCCCAAATGCCGAGCGGAATCGCAATAAGCCAGGTCAAGAGCAGACTCGCCAGAGATAAAATGAACGTATTAAATAGCCGCCCGGAAAGCACACGCGCCACGGGCACATTATAGAAAAACGAATAGCCGAACTCGCCTTTAAACATATTCTTAATCCAGGTGAAATACTGGTCTAGGACCGGCTTGTCGAGATGATAAAGCCGTTCATAGCGGCTGATGGTTTCTTTCGAAATTTGCGGGTCAAGCCGCATGCTGTCAAAGAAATTCCCCGGCGTCATCTGGATCAAGATAAACGTCAACAACGACATCGCCAGAAGTAGCGGAATGGAAATGAGAATGCGTTTGATGATATATTTAAACATAAAAAGCTCTTCCTCCGGTCTGTCATTCCCGAAATCTTTTACCTGCCTGTCGGCAGACAGGTCGGGAATCCAGATTCTCAAATACCGTGGTTCCCCGACTAAGACATTCGGGGATGACAATTATTCAAGATGTATTTGAGGATGACAAAACTCATAAGATTATATTAATAATTAAAAATATCTTTCAGCGAATAATTCTTTGCCGCAAAAGTATTGAGGGCATTAAGGATCTTAAGCTTAACGTTCGGCGTGAGCCTCCGGCCCTTTATCGCTTTATGGACCATCTTATGTGTAATCTGTTCCGTTGAACAAGCGACCAAGTCATGAGACTTAATCCCAAGCTCCGTCATGATCCCGGCGATCGGCTGTTCTCCTAAATCTTTTTCGATATTATTATCCATAGCAAAAAACCCAACCTAACTGTCATTCCCGAAATCTTCTGTCGGGAATCCAGATTCTCAAATACCGTGGTTCCCCGACTAAGGCATTCGGGGATGACAATTATTTAAGATGTATTTGAGGATGACAAATTCATTTTTTTATATAAATCTCTTCAATATTATGCAACACGCCGCCGAAGTTCGTGGGCTTGAGGTTGCCGAATTTATTTCTGACCGCAAAAATGTTACTGCTTAAAACCGTATAAATCAAAGGAAGTTTGTCGGCGACAATTGCCTGGAATTCATCGTAAAAAACTTTTCGTTTATCTTCATTAAGTTCCTGCACGCCTTGGGTAAATATTTCGTCAATCCGTTTCTCCCACTCGGTGGCCGGCTTCTCTTGCCTCGGATACCACATATGAAGCTGGCCGCTCGACATCCAGACGTTATTGCCGAAATGCGGATCACCCCCGCCGGTTAATCCAAGGATAATGGCATCCCACTCAAAGGTGCTGGTGAGCTTGCTAACGAGGGTATTGAATTCTAAAATTTTAAAATTCACTTTCATTCCCAGCTGCTCTAAGTCATGTTCAATGATTCCCGCGATCTGAAGACGCTCGACGGCTCCGGCGTTGGTGTAGAGATTAAATTCAACCGCCTGGCCGTCAGGGTCTTTAAGAACGCCATCGTTTCCGACCTTAAAACCGGCTTCCATTAAAATCTTCCTCGCCTCATCCAAGTTATAATCATATCTTTTCACGTCGGGATTATACCAGAACCCGTCGGCCTGGCTAATGGGCGAGAACTGTTCGTAGCCTAAACCATTATTTAGAATCTCGATGATCTTCTTCCGGTCGATGGCATACGCCACGGCCTTGCGAAAAGAAACATTGGTAAACCATTTCAATTTTTGAGGCTCAACAAACGGTTTTTGCGTCTTAGGATTGGCCCCTTGGTTCTGATTAAAGACAACAAAATTTGTTCCAAAAGATGGGCCGGTCTCATAAACAGTAAAATTCCCCTTTTTCTCCTCCGGCTTAAATACAGGAAAATCATTGCCATTTAAAGCATAATAATCAATTTCTCCGTCGAGAAACTTAAGGATCGCCGTGTCCGGATTCTGAACGATCAAATAAATAACCCCGTCCAGATAAGGAAGGCTCTCTCCTTCTTTGGAATTCTTCCAATAATAGGGATTGCGTTTAAAGACCAACCTCTCGCCGGGTTTATAGTCGGTGAGCTTAAACGGCCCGGTGCCGACAATCTCCTTGGGGTTGGTATCAATGCCCCAGGTAAAATTGAACGTTTTATCCCGGACTGTTTTTTCTAATTTATGCTTAGGCAAAATCGCCTGAGTCATGCTGCGCAAAAAAGGCGCAAATTTAACCGGGAGCTTAAACTCGACGGTGTAATCATCGATTTTTTTGACTTGAAACGTCTTGCCATCGATCGTGAAGATATCCCTGGAGGAGCTTGGGATGTCGTCGTTATAGATCAACTCATTAAAGGTAAAGACAACATCATCTGCCGTAAAGCGAATGCCGTCGTTCCAGGAGACATCCTCTCTTAAATAAAATGTCCATGTGAGCCCATCTTCGCTGATGTTCCAGCTTTTCGCCAGGTTCGGCTCGACTTTAAGAGTAAACGCATTAATCGTGGTCAGCCCTTCGAAAATCAGGCCCGTCACCGTCGAAGTCGATGTCTCTTTGGCGATAATATCGTTAAAGGATTTTGGGTCGGAGGTGGTGGATAAGACAAACGTCCCTCCATATTTACTTAAAAGTTCCGGAGAGGCCGCATACGAAGTTAAAGGGAAAAGAAGAATGACCAGAAAAACGGATATGAGACGAATTCGTATATCTTTCACACGAAAAATGCCTTTTAGAAAATCAGATTTATTTTGCGGGTTTAGTTGCTGCGTCTTTCTTAGGTTCTGCTTGCGTTGCCGCCACTGGAGCCGGCTGAGCTTTTGCCGGAGCAGCCACCGGAGTCGCCGCTTGGGTCTTCGTCGCAGCTACGGGTTGTTGTTCCTCGGCCTTTTGTTGCTTTTTCTGCAAGGCAGCAATACTGGACATCAGCGACTGGTCTCGCTTGGATGAGAAATATGCCAGGCTCATACAGGTAATCAGAAAAATGATACCGATGATCGTTGTTCCCTTAACCAAAAATTCATTGGTCTTGGCGCCGAAAAAAGACTCCGCCGAAGCGAAGGCCTCGGTCAATCCGCCGCCGCGGCCAGATTGCATCAAAATAATGGTAATTAATAAAGCACAAGCAATAACATGAATAAAAGTAATAACCCCTGTCATAATTCCTCCCGATTCAGTTTGTTCTATTTTTTATATTTATCCCAAATATTGCGCGACGATAAGTCTCGCACAAAAAGATGAATGCAAAATCTGAGTTTATGCTGGAATAGCGCCTTTGACGATCGCTGAAAAAGAATCGCTCTTTAAACTTGCGCCGCCGACCAAAGCTCCGTCGACATCCGGTTGCGCCATCAGTTCCTTGATATTATCAGGCTTAACACTTCCACCATATTGGATACGTACGCTCTGCCCGACATCTTCACTAAATTGCTTTACCAAAAGTCCGCGGATATATTTATGCGCTTCTTCGGCTTGTGCCGGAGTCGCGGTCTTTCCTGTTCCGATCGCCCAGACCGGTTCATAGGCGATAACGCACTTCACCATTTCTTCATTGGTCAATCCGGCCAAAGACTCTTCGCACTGTTTCTTAAGAACATCCATGGTCTGTCCGGCTTCGCGCTCTGCCAAGACTTCTCCGACGCAAATAATCGGCGTTAAGTTGTGCTTAAGCGCCGCTTTGATTTTCTTATTGACCGTCTGGTTCGTTTCGCCGAAAAACTGGCGGCGTTCCGAGTGGCCAATAATCACATACTGGGCACCAGCGTCTTTAATCAAAGGAGCAGAAACTTCGCCGGTAAATGCGCCAGAGTCTTCCCAATAAAGGTCCTGAGCGCCCACGCCGATATTCGACTCCATGAGGCATTCATAAACATCCCTGAGAACGACAAACACAGGACAGACAACGATATCGACCCCTTCAACATCACAAAATTCGCGTTTTAAAATGGTCACCAGCTCAATGGCTTCCAACGCATTCTTAAATAATTTCCAATTTCCTGCAATGATCGGTTTTCTCATTTGGTATGTTCCTTTATTTATCCTTGAGTGCAGCTACGCCCGGTAAGACCTGTCCTTCCAGAAACTCGAGCGATGCGCCGCCGCCGGTTGAAATATGCGTCATTTTATCTTCTACGTTAAATTTTTTGGCCGCGGAAGCGGAATCCCCGCCCCCAACGATCGTCACGCAATTCTTTAATGTCGCTAAATATTCCGCGATTTCTTTGGTCCCTTCGGCATAGGCATCTTTTTCAAAAACACCGACGGGCCCATTCCAAACAACTGTTTTAGCCGTTGAAAGGACTTCCTTAAATTTCGCAATAGTTTTAGGTCCAACATCCAAACCTTCCCAACCATCTTCAATATCGGTGACGATTTTCTTTTCTTCGGGCTTTTCAAAATCCTTGACCACCACAAAATCTTCACTTAACACAATTTTTACGCCTTTAGCTTTAGCTTTTTCAAGCAGCCCTTTAGCCAAATCCACTTTATCTGCCTCGAGAATGGACTTGCCAATATTCTTGCCCATGGCTTTTAAGAAAGTGTACGCCATCCCGCCGCCGATCAAAAGCGCGTCGGCCTTATTGATCAAATTTTCAATGAGCAAGATCTTATCGGAAACTTTCTTGCCGCCTAAAATGACCACAAACGGTCTTGCGGGATTATCCACGGCTTTGCCAAGGTAATTGATCTCTTTCTCTAAAAGGAAACCGGCCACGGCTGGGAGAAATTTTGCGATTCCTTCGGTCGAAGCATGGGCGCGATGAGCAGTACCAAACGCATCATTAACATAAATTTCAGCCAAATCCGCCAATTTCTTTGAGAATTCAGGGTCATTCTTCTCTTCTTGCTTATAAAAACGAAGATTTTCAAGAAGAACCACACGCTCAGAACTCTTGGCGATTGATTCTTTCACTTTGTCGCCGATGCAATCATCAAGCATAAGGACTTTTTCGCCTAAAAGTTGTTCGAGCTTCTTAGCGACGGGAGTCAAGCGTTCTGCTTCAACAACTTGGCCCTTTGGACGGCCTAAATGGCTCATCAAAATCAATTTGGCGCATCCTTGTCCTAAAATATATTTAATGGTCGGCAAAGAGGCCACAATGCGCATATCATCCGTGATATTTAAGCTCTCATCCAAAGGAACATTAAAATCACAGCGCATAATCACTTTTTTACCTTTTAAAGCGATGTCTTTGACGGTCATTTTGTTCATGGAATCCCCCTCTTTATTTCTCATTATTTAATATTAATAGTGATAACAAATTGCTCCTATTATATATAAGGTTCGTAGTTTGTCAAATTAATCCTATTTCTTCAAGCCAATACCTGTAGAAAATCATTCTCAAGAAAACGACTGTCATTTTTTAAGGATAACCGCTAATTGCGTCGCGATTTGTTCCCCCATCTTCTTCATGCCTTCCGTACTAAAATGACAGCTATCGTTAAAAAGAAAGTCCTTTTCTTCCATCCCCTGAACTTCCACATAAACAACTTCTGGGATCTCTGTGGCGACCTCTTTTAACGAAGCTATATTGGCTTTAAAAGTTTTCAAAAAAATGTCTTTATGTTGCTCCCCATTTTCAAAAATACGCAAGAAATCGATAGCTTTTCCTTGTTCAATAACAGGATTATAATTAAATCGCACAATAACCGGCAAGATGCCGTGGCCCAGCGCGACTTGACATAAACTTTTGATATTCCTTTTAAACGTCTCTGGGGCTTGAGGCGTAAATTCTCCTCTAACTTTTAAAGGGAATTTGTTAATAAAACTAATAAGCGAAACGGCGTGGCCAAACCGATAAACTATTTTCTTGCGCAATAACGAATAAAAGAAAGAATGGTTAAAATGAGGGATTTTATTCCAGGCATTGGGTTTAAGTTCTTTATTGATCCGCGCATGTGAATAATCCGATTTAAAACCTTCCAAAATCCCCGTGCACCAAGCATCATTGATCGACTCATAAATTACAACAGCATCCGGATGAAAGTCCAAAAGACGTAACTCAAAATCGATTAAGATCTCCGCCGAAGTATAGCCTGCACATCCTGCATTCAGGACTTCGATGGAATCACCCAATTTTTCCTTTAAATATTTTTCCAGCCAATGAGGATAGGTATTATCAGGATCATCCCCGTCGGCCATTTCAGTTGTAGAACCTCCAACACAAAGGACGCGCAAACACCCTTGTTTCTTTTCAAAAGAAACATCTTGGGTCCCTTCAAACCCAAAATTATTCGTTGCATAACTGCCATGCGGCAATTTTCCGGAACATTTTGGCCTCTTGGTATAAATAATGTACGGATGATTTTCATAACGTAGTACTTTAGGGACCAACGGATCCCACTGCGGATCTAAACGCCAAAAAGACGTTTTTAATCCCTCCCGTGCATGCTTGGAGGGCATAGTACATCGTAAAGCCAACTCAATAGCACATAAAAAAACAATGATTCCTATTACCATAATGGATAAATGTCCTTAGGAACTTCTTGAGAAGCTGATTTTCTCTCTTTCGGCTTAGAAAAATTGTTGCTCTTTCTTCGCCCAGAAAGAAATTCTATGATCTTGCCTAATATTTTTCTAAAGAAAGTATTATTCATTTTGACTTTTATACCATGCGATGGTCTTTTTTAATCCTTCCTCAAATTTTATCTTCGCCACAAACCCGAATTCCTTCTTTGCTCGCGATGTCTCTAGACACCTTCTCGGTTGGCCATCAGGCTTTGTCGCATCCCAGACAATTTTCCCTTTAAAACCGGTGAACTTGACAATCATCTCAACCAAATCTTTAATAGAAACCTCGAATCCGGCGCCTAAATTGACCGGTTCGGGCTTGTTATATTTTTCCGCGGCCAGAATAATTCCTTCCGCCGCATCATCGACGTAAAGAAATTCTCGTGTGGCTTTGCCTGTTCCCCAAACCACGATTTCCTTATCACCGGTGGCTTTCGCATCGAAACACTTTTTGATCAAAGCCGGAATGACGTGAGACGAATTGGGATTAAAATTGTCCCTCGGCCCATAAAGATTGACGGGAAGTAAATAGATGGAATTAAATCCATATTGCTGACGATACGCTTGAGATTGCACGAGAAGCATTTTCTTCGCCAGACCGTACGGCGCGTTGGTCTCTTCCGGATAGCCAATCCATAGATCTTCTTCCTTAAACGGTACCGGAGTAAATTTAGGATACGCGCAAATGGTGCCGATGGCGACAAATTTTTCGACGCCAAAAATCCTCGATTGCTCCATCAACTGAACGCCCATGATAAGATTTTCATAGAAAAACTTACCTGGATTTTCCCGATTCGCGCCGATTCCACCGACGACCGCCGCCAGATGGAGGATCATATCCGGCTGGGTTTCTTTGAGTAGCTTCTTTATCGCGTTTGCTTTCCTTAAATCACAGGTCTTGCTTCGAGGAACAATAATATGCGAACATCCTTTTTTCTTAAGAAGTTCAACGACCGACTGTCCTAAGAATCCAGCCCCGCCGGTAACAATGACTTTTTTGTTTTTCCAGAAAGACATATTATTTCCTCTTTCCTTTTATTCCATAAAGCTCGCCTTCGACCAGCTTCATATCGCTGTCGACCATCATATGGACAAGCTGTTTAAAATCGACCTTAGGCGTCCACTTTAAAACTTTCCTGGCCTTGGAGCTGTCACCGATCAAGCAATCGACTTCCGTCGGGCGAAAATAGCGTTTGTCAATGGCGACATATTTATTCCAGTCCATCTTGGCATAAGTAAAAGCCTCTTGAAGGAATTCCTTGACCGAATATGTCTTACCGGTTGCAATCACATAATCCTCCGGTTTATCCTGCTGAAGCATAAGCCACATTGCCTCGATATAATCGCCGGCAAAACCCCAGTCACGCTTGGCGTTTAAATTCCCCAAATACAATTTCTCCTGAAGGCCGTGCTTGATGCGCGCCAAGGCCATGGTGATTTTACGCGTAACAAAGGTCTCGCCTCGTCGGGGAGATTCATGGTTGAACAAAATCCCATTACAGGCGAATATCTTATAAGCCTCACGATAATTGGCCGTCATCCAATACGAATAAACCTTGGCCGCCGCATACGGACTTCGCGGCTCAAAAGGCGTTTTTTCATTTTGCGGTCCCGGCGCATTTCCGTACATTTCAGAACTCGACGCCTGATAAAATTTTGTTTTAATTCCGCTTTCGCGGATCGCCTCCAGAATCCTCGTTGTTCCTAAAGCCGTCACCTCCGCCGTATATTCGGGAATATCAAAGCTGACCCTGACATGGCTTTGCGCACCCAGATTATAAATCTCATCCGGCTTGATATTTTTGATGATCTGATTAAGGGAACTCGCATCATTCAAATCGCCGTAAACAAGTTTTAACTTCACATCCTTTTCGTGCGGATCTTGATAAAGATGGTCGATGCGCTTGGTATTAAACGAGCTGGACCGACGGATTAGGCCGTAGACCGAATATCCTTTCTTCAATAAAAATTCCGAAAGATAAGAACCATCCTGGCCGGTAATTCCTGTGATAAGTGCGACTTTGTTCTTTGGCATAGAGAATTTTCTCCTTAGGATTGATGAGTCATCGCGACCAGAAGTCCAATGCTCGCCCACAAGTGGCTTGATAATTGTAATGAATAAAATTGCGTATCCAGAAAACTGTGGAACAGAAAAGCGAAAATTCCGGCCAGCAATCCAATGGAAAGCGGGCAAAAAAAGCTCCTTTGAGCATATTGATTCTTTATCCGGTCCAAAGAACTGTTAAATAAACTCGCCAGAACCCATAAAAAAAGGATTAATCCGACGATCCCCGTTTCAACCAGGATCTGCAGATAACAATTATGCGCGTACGTCGGATACCAGTTTAATAATGCAATCGTATGACTCTTTTTATATTCTTCATAGGTTCGCATAAACGTGTTAACGCCATGGCCCAAAACAGGTTTTTCTTTAAACATCGCCAAACTATCTTTCCAGACATCTAATCTCCAATCCACCGACCCTCGGACAGCCATTTCAGGATTGACCATTTTCTTAAAAAGTTCCGGTCCTTTGATAATAAGAGGAATCAGAAGAAGAAGCGGAATAAAGTAAACGACATATTTCTTCAGATTTTTTTTAAGCCAAAAATAAATCGCACCCACAAAAAGCATCCCCCAAAAAACTCCCATCCAAGCACCGCGAGAGAACGTAACAAACATCGCCCATACTAAAATCCCAGAAGGAATAATCCACAAAATTCGCCAAAGCCCCTTCATTCTAGAAAGAAAGACTGAAACACCTAAAAGGACAACCACGGATAAATAGGCAGCCAAATCGTTAGGCGTGTTAAACCCAGCCGTTGCGCGGTGAACGGTGGTGGAAATATCGCGGCCTAAAAAGAAATCCTTACCTGTAATGTAATACTGGATGATACCATCAATTGCCGTCGAGAAAGAAGTAAAAAACAAAATCCCTAAAGCCGCAAAAATCTGTTTTCTGCTTTTAAAGACCTCTATCATGAGAAAATAAATCAAGAACCATCGAAGCGTCTTACCAAAAACGCCAATCAAAGACTGCTTCATCAGCATGCCCTGTGGCACAGATAAAAGGCACGCGACAAAAAATAAAGCTATTGGCAAATTAAGCGCGCTAGATTGAGGCTTAAAAATCTTCGCTTTCTGGGAAAACGGCAACAAGGAATTGCACTGAATGAGGATAATCCTTTTGACGAGCCAAAGAACCGTGGAAATGACAACACAAGTTTCGATCACAGCGCCACTATACGGAAGCCAAAAAAGTAAAACACACATAAAGAAACAGATCCCTGCATCTATTTTTGCCGTGACAGGTGTTGATTCTATTCTCTGCATCGCCTAATAAGCCCCTTTTCCTTTTAAAACAACTGGAACAGTCTGAAACAAAATGCTTAGATCAAGCCAAAAAGACCAGTTGTTGATATACCAGATGTCCCATTTCACCAGACGGATAAAAGACAAATCGCTTCGACCTCTGATTTGCCACAAACCCGTAATCCCTGGACGGACCTCAAGGCGTTTAAGCTGATTTAAGTCTTCCTTTTCAATTTGGTCAATAGGAAGCGGCCTGGGGCCGACCAAACTCATATCACCTTTAAGGACATTCATGATTTGCGGTAATTCATCGAGGCTGTATTTGCGCAGGATTTTCCCGAAATTCGTGATCCGAGGATCATTTCTCATTTTAAAGATAGGGCCGTCCACCTCGTTCTGGTCGATGATCTCATCTAAGATTTCTTCCGCATCTTTCTGCATACTTCGAAACTTATACATATTAAAGATGCGGCCTCGACGTCCATAACGTTTTGAGATATAAAATATCGGTCCAGAGCTATCGATCTTAATCATCACAGCAATAACAAAAAAGACCGGCAAAAGGACAATGAATCCCATGAGGCTCATCATAAAATCAAACGCTCTTTTCCCCAACTGCTTCTTAAAAGGCATCTCATCGCCATATTCAATCACAGGAATAATGCCGATATTGTATTTAATGAACTCCGTCGGCATCAAATCAAATCCTTGAGGGACCACGCGCACCGCAATACCTAATTCCTTGGCCTTCTCGAGCAATTTCATAAAGACTTCGCCATCATGATGGATCGTTATAAAAACTTTATTGATAAATTCTGTTTTGGCGATATTTTCAAAATCCGCCAACTTCCCGACGATATTGATATTGACGTCCTTGACATTTCCTTCCTTAAAATCATCTAAAAACCCGACAACTTTGATGCCGAGCCCAGGATTTCTACGAATTTCCCGCGCCAAAGTCGTTCCCACTTTTCCAGCCCCCACAATGAGGGCATTAAAATTGTTATAACCTCGGGAAACAATATAATCGACAAAATATCTTTTTGAAGCCCGCCAGATGGACAAAAAAACAATCATTAAAATGGTCCCTATCAAAAGGACGCTCCGCGGAAAACCGTGAACTTTAAGCACATAGGTAATCGCCATGACGGCCAGAGAAGAAAAAAGGGCGCATTTAATAATTTTCCCTATTTCAAACCCTTCCAAGATTTCCCGACGAGTTTGATAAAGCGATTGGGCATTTAGAAAGAGCATCATAGCAAAGATCCAGAAGATAAAAATAAAACGAAAAGGATTCTCTGGATCTACAAAAATATTGCTAAATGTGACAGGAAATGGTAACGCATCATCTCTTAACAAACAGGCAAGATAAATGGCAAGACAAACGGCACTCATGTCAAACATGAGATAAATAAGCCGAATCAAATAACGTCTTTTTTTAATGATCATCTTTTTACCTTGTTTACGTTAAACAGTTCACAAATTAAAAGCCAGATAAAAACGGTATTGCCGACCAGATATCGTTTCCATAATCTTTTCGGCTCGCTACAAAGCCTAAATAACCATTCCAACCCGCTATGCCGTATCCATTTGGGAGCCTGTTTTTTGGTCCCTGCGACAAAATCAAAAGCCGCGCCGACGCCAACCATCACGGGAACATCCAACAGAGCCCGGTGATTAGCCATCCAATAATCCTGTTTAGGAGAACCCAGTCCTACCCATAAAACATCTGGCTTGACGTCATTAATGAATTTAAGGACATTCGATGGCTCTTTATCGCCGATATTTCTTATTCCAGGAGCATAGCTTCCGGTAATCTTGATTTCCGGAAACTTCTTCCTTAAATTCTTAATGAGAAGCAGATTGACTTCATCGGTCCCGCCAAAAAAATAATGTCGAAGTCCATTTTTATGTCCGGCCTCGCAAACTTCCAACATCAAATCCGGACCATATGTTCGACGAACAGCTTTGTGTCCTCTCGCCTTTAAAAGCCATACCACCGGCATGCCATCGGGAGTCGTTATGCCCGACTTATTGACAATATCCCGATAAACCTGATCTTTCTGACAATCAACGATAGTAGAAACCGGCGCAATGCAAACATACGTTTTTCGTCCTTCACGGACCCAATCTAAGATAATCTGACAGGTTTTCGGAAGATCGGTGACCGCAATATTAACGCCTAAGATATCTTTTTTCTCAATCATAACAGACTGATATTATATATAGTTAAGAAAGAATGCGATTAGGATACCACAAGGAAGGAAAAGGGGAAAGATTTTTCTAATCCATCATCAATCTTTGCGAACAAAATGCTGTACGGTAAAAGCGATCAAAATAAGATATAAAGAAATGATGGGAAAAGAATATCGTATGAGGATACTGACTTGCGAATAAAAGACAACAAACAGAAAAATGAACCACCACGACCAAAATATGATAAAACATCTTTCATCCAGAGGTTCCCTGCCGATAATTTTTTTGATGTTCCTCCACAAATACCCCCAGACAAAGAAAATCGCGCCAAAAGTCATGAGCGCCATTATCAATCGGACGGCATTCTTAAAAATTGTAAAATTATAAAGCTTTTGGATTGGCTGCGGAAAAACAGTAAAGCCTGCCGTGGATTCCCAGAAAGCCATTTTCAAACTGTCCAACAGACCAAAAACAAAATATTGATAAGGGTTATTTAAAATAAGCTGTCTCGTGGATTGGATCAAAGTTTGATTGACTTGGGAAGAAGACAATCCCAAGCTAACCAGTCTTGCCATTTCTTCCATACCATAAACATCCGATTGAAAATTAGACCAATACCGGCATTTTTCTTCGCCGTATAAAGATTGGCAAACCCTTTCCCCAGGAATATAAGCCAAATAACTTCGCACATCCATTTGATTTACAGGCTGCATCCGTCGGAAAATATTCCCATAAATAACCCATGGCCCCCTATCTGTCAGGACAAAATTCCCATTCGATTTCATGTTCAGAGATTTATAAGAGAGTACCGCAGAATAAAAACAACTTGAAGCCAAGAACATAATGGCCAGCGAAGCCAACATCTTCTGTCGATTCAGGCGCGAATGTAAAATTAGAAAGATAGCAAATGATAATATATAAATAGGGAACAGGATTTCAAAGATACCCTTAATAAAAACAGCAAAAACAAAAGAAACTCCCAATCCCAAAGCCCAGGCATAGCTTAAATAAGATTTTCTAGCATTCCAGGCAATCCAAATCCGATAAGTACAATAAATAATCAATAAGACAAACGGATAAACTGCTATTTCCGAGAACAAACAAAAGGCCGAATTAATAATCGATGGAGAAAAACCATAATAAATAAGGATCGCAAAGATGATTCTCTTGTCCAACTTTAGAACGAGTAAAAGCCGATAAAGCAAAAATTGTGAAACCAATAACAATAAAATCTGAAAAAATTTTTGAGGATAAGAATAATCGACGTTTAAGAATCCCCCGACTTTCATGGCCATAGATATGATCCATGGATAAAATGGCTCTCGATTCGGACCCGTTAAAAAATAGGCGTGCCAGCCCTGGGTATTCAACATTTTTCCCAAAAACTCATACCCTAGCGCATCTGTGACAATTGTCATCTGGGCAGTAAACCCCAAATAAATCCAAAATATTCCTGATAAAATAAATGCCCAGATCATTGCCGGAAATCTTTCTGTTTTAATTCCATTGCCTTCCGATATATATTCATTAAAACTTGATAATTTTTTTCTGCTGTATATTGTTCATCAAATATTTTATATGCATTTTGCCCCATTTGTCGAGCAACTTGGGGATTGCCCAAAAGACATCGAATTTTGATCGCTAAATCTTCGACGTCGCCAGATTTAAACAACACCCCAGTCTTTCCATCTTCGACAATCTCTTTTATCGCACCAATATTACTGGCGATGACAGGAACCCCGCAAGCATAAGCCTCTATAATGACGCGGGAAAATGTTTCATAACATTCCGACGGGACAATTAAAAATGAGGCGCCTTGCATCAAACGCATTGTTTCCTCCTGCGGCTTCTGTCCTAAAAATTCTATGGGCAATCCTCGCGATAAAATCATTAAATCTTTTTTTAAAGGCCCATCGCCAATAATCTTAAGCGCTAGAGGATTGGAAATCCCAGCCCAAGCTTTCACGAGCGTCATAACGCCTTTATAATCCCGTAAAGCCCCCACATATAAAGCATAATCCTTCCGGGTTTCTAAAGGACGGTCGAAATTTTTATTCAAGAAATTGGGTTTTATAAAAATCTTCTCTGCCGGAAAACCGTTTTCCACAAATTTTTGTTTACAAAAAGCGCTCGGCGCAATAAAACAACTCACCTTATTTGTGAGAATCTGTTTTTTCTGCAAGGAGTGAATAATCTTAGTCAGCAAGAAAGATTTCAAATAAGAATTCTTCCAGCATTTTTGAAGAATGGCTTGCTGAATGCCAGAAGATACGCAATGGCTGCAAATCTTTTCTCGTCGATAAAATAAGGCATTGGGGCATAAAAATCGATAATTATGAAGGGTCTGAACTATAGGAAGTTTTTCATCATAACAGGCATCGTAGACAGAAGGAGTTATGACAAAAAAGGTGTTGTGGATATGCGCAATATCTGGCTTTTCCCGTTGGATAAGACTTTTTATTTCCTGGTATACATCCTTTGACCAAAATACATCTTTGAAAAAGAAATTTATCTTCTTTAAAAATCCAAACTCTTCAATCGTTTTATTGGATCGCAGATAACAGACAACCTGATGCCCTTGGGATTCCAACATCTTTTTTTCTGCCGCAACCACTTCATCTTCCCCGCCCTGATAATAATAGCTATTATGGATAACAAGGATTTTCACGCCGGTTTCCTCTGCTCTTTTAAATAGCCCAAGGTCATCCCGAACAATGTCCAGACCGGAATAGCTGTATAAGGAAGCTCAAAAATCAATAAAAAATTAGCCGCGACAAACCAACTTATCAAGATTCCGCACAAAAGAATTCCTGTCACAGATTTTAAGGCAATAAATCCTCTAATCATAAACCACAAAAGTCCTAACAAACTCAGGATAAAACAAAACCCAATAATTCCAGATCGATAAATGATACTTAAGAATGAATTATGCGAGGCGATCCATCCGTCCCTTTGCCACTCGCCTTCGCCCCAATCTAAAATTTCCAGACTGATAGATCGAAAAGGCTTGCCGAAATCAAACCCAAAAAATTTCTTCTGCCCTGTTAATTCGGCAATCATATCTCGCCATATAAAAAGACGGAAAACAGTATTAATATGCGCCCCCTCGACATTTCTACCTACGAATGATTGGGGTGGGCCATCTGATTTCTTCATAATGTTTGGCCAAAAGTTCTTGCCCGAATTGACCAAAGGGCTATTAGAATCTTTTATTCTTAAAGTCTCAAGTTTTATCACTGATTTTTGAAAAACAGATTCTTCCACAATTTCAACAGCTTTAACTGCTGGCTCCTCTTGGCTCATTACAGGCGAAGAAGTGGCAATTTGATTCAATATGGGTTTTTCAGATGCAGTATTAATCCCCGTCGAGTTTGTCAATGTTGCCGCTGGAGTTGGAGATGATTGCACTACGGATACATCAAGAACTTTAGCAGGCGAAGAAGTGCCAAGCTGTTTTAAGGTTAAATTTTCCGATTCTGGATTAACCACAGTATTTGTTATCGATACAATTTCAGGACCAGCTACGGACTTCTCCTGGACTGAAGCTTTCTTTTCTTCGAGCGCTTTGACAGAAAGTGCTTCCGATGCTTTTATATTTGAGGATGATATGGATTTCTTTGATTTTTCCAACTGCGTAAAATCTTCTATAAGATCATTTTCAGGATTATACAATGCAACATTTTCTAACTTTTTCGGGACAAAAGCTGGCTTTCTTTTCTCTATTTCCGTTTGGTATTCCTTAAACACGGCCGCAATCCGTTTGATTTGAAAGATGCTATTAAAAGCATTCACAAAAGAGTACCGTATCATGATGAATAAAAACAACGAGAAAATAGAAACAAACAATAAAATTTTGTAAGGGCAACGAAATGGAGAAATAATCGTCATCGCGATTATTAGAAAACAAAAGCCAATAAAAAACCCAAAAACATACGTTCTCGCTTCAGCGATAAAAGCATGATAAGGAAGCGTTAATAGTAAAAGGCCCAAAAAGAAATATCTCTCCCTCTTATTCGGAAGAGATTTTATAAGAATACCGGTGAGAGCCGCCATTGTTAATACCCATGAAAAATCAAAAAATCTAGCTAGAAAAAGGGCACAAAAAAGAAAAATAATGCACTTTCTGATCTCTTCCGTAAATAATTCCTTACGATAAAAAACAACTCCAAATAGAATAAAAATCGGATAATAAAAAAGCGCCGCATGCCGAAAGGCCAATGGACCCCAATGATGATAACCATAAAAAGCCTTTGAGAGGACAAACACAGCATAGCCGATAACCAGCCACCATTGCCGATTTGTTAATTGTTTGAAATCAATCGATAGAAAAAATAATGGAAGGCATAAAAATAAAAGAATTTCACCGACAAACACAGGGAAATTCAAAAATGAAAAGCTCAAATGCATTTCTGCAAACACTCTTGGGAATAGAACATAAAATAAACTAAATATGCCGATCAAACCGAGGCCGGTATATCTTAAAGTGTTTTTATAATCTTTTCTTTCGCGCATGTCCTTATCCGAGATTTAAAATCTTGTGGGATGTCTTTCTTAAACAAAACATAGCTTTTAAAGCATGCATCTTCAAATATGTGCGGCTGACAAATTGCAATAGGCTTTGCGGCAGCCACGAGAGAATGAACAACAAAAAGAAATTAAGATTAAAACCGAGCACCTTTAAAGCCGCCCGAGCCGTTTTACGAACCTCCAGCTTGTTCTTATTGAGAATATAAAAATTAATTCTTCGCAGGAAAAATGTTTTAGCTTGTTGATAATACCAGAAAGAAACGCTTTGAGGGCTTAAGAGTAGCTCGTCTTTTAAATGACTATAAATAGTTTTGTGAATGTGGATGGCACGATTAAATTCATCAAAGCTCAGGCTCCCTTCCTCATAATGAGCCCTACACATCAGCCGAATTTCCTCGTCTGTGAATTCCTTATTGCTGACATAATGGACATGATCACGGATGATCCCGGACGTTTCTATAACAGACCGATTATCCTGATGCACTTTGCTGGCCGATTGAGCGTGGATTCTTATGGCCATAAGGATATCCGAATTGCTTGTGATCTTGGCCCCACGGCTCATTAAAGTGACCCATAGCCCGTAATCGGCGGCGATCTTATAATCATTGTTATAACCGCCAGCCGCAAGAACCGTTTCTCTTTTCATCAAAGAGCTTCCGTGATTGATAGGAGAATTCACAATGGCACGCAAGAGAATATCATCTCTTACTGCAGGAGAAAAATAAACTTTTTGAATGCTCTTATTCGAGAAAGTCGCAAGCCTGGAGCTTAAAATATCATATTCGCCGTTCTTTTTTAAAAAATCCGTCTGACTTTGAAGCCAATGCGAGAAGGCGATATCATCCGCATCCATTCGGGCGATATAATGACCTTTCGCTAACTGAAATCCGAGATTAAGCGATCGCGTCTGGCCTAAATTTTCTTTATTTTTGTGTAAAACAATTCGCTCATCTTTGTAAGATTGGATAACCTCAACAGATTTATCTTTGCTGGCGTCGTCGATAATAAGGAACTCAAAATCCTGGAAAGTTTGATGAAAAACACTTTCGATGGACTGCGGCAAATATTTCTCCGCATTATAGACCGTCATCAATACCGTTATGGGATATTCTTTTATTGTCATGGCCGTCTAGAGATCTTCAGCATTCCCGATCCCATAATCCCCATCCGCCCATCCCAAATAGGACATTGACCTAATGCTTTGGACAAGAGGATAAACAATCCTTTGATGAACAAAATTCCTGCCAGGAAAATTCGGCACCATCCCGCGCCAAGACTCTTTCTTGATTTGACTTAAAATTTCTTGAAACTCTTTGTCTGAAATCTTTTGTTCTTCTTTAGCTATACGAGCAATCATCGTCGCATAATCAAACAATCGATAAATCAAACAAATCAGAATATATTTATAAATCCTGGAGCATTGTTGTTCTTTAGGAATACCAGCCAACATTTTCTTTAAAGCATCCGGCCGTTTAAAATATAATGCATCACCAAAAATCAATTGCCCCTTCCCAACAAAAGAAAAATAATCTTTTCTTTTCCAATAGGCACGACGTAAATCCATCAGTTCAAACCCCTGCGTTTCCATAAACTTGTCCACATCCCGAAAAAGTGGCTGGCCTTCATACAGAGATAAAAACTCGACTTCTAGCTCGACACCAAAATTATCCGCTAAAGCGCTCAATCCTCCGGATAAGATATCCAACTCACTACCCTGAGTATCAATTTTTATGAAATCAATTTCAGAAATGTCTTGTTCTTGAATAACGGCATCTAAATTCTTGACCTTTGCCGCAGGAATGATTCGTTCCTGCATAACTCGAAATCGTTCGCTATTCGGATATTGGGAAACGATTTCCATATTGGGCCTATAGACTGAAGATTTGCCTGATTCTTTTGTGACATAAAATTTCAAATCTTGTGATTGTGAGAATAACGCAACATTTAAATACGTCAGTTGCGGGTCACTCTTAAGTTTTACAAATTCCCGATCATCCGGCTCAAAGGCAATGATCCGCATCTTAGAACGCACAGAATCCCATTTACGGGCTATTCCACCCATAGCCCCCACATCTACATAAGTGAGAGGAAAGGCAGGGTCAACGTGTTTCCAAAAATACGAATATTTTTCAGGCATGATCATCTCCTTATGGACCGGGCAATGCTAGCTCTTTAAGCTTTAGTGATTTTCTTATATGTCGTCGATGTCATCTTGACACGTTCTTCTATATTAAACTTCGAATTATAAATCATCACATCCGATTTGTCCGCATTACGCTGGTCACAGTTCTCACAAATCAACCCACTGCCTTTAAACTTGCCTTGCTCATGGCATTCGACCAGCTTTTTATATAACGGAGAAGAAAATATTTCTTTAAGACTCTGCGTCTTTAAATCTCCTATGGTCAACTTGCCGTCATAATCAAAGCAGCACATATTGACCGTTCCGTCGACCTGAATCTGTAACGGGCCGTTAAAAGGCCGCCCGCATGTGATCAGTTTTTTTCTTTGAATGCTGCGGAAATGCCCAGCATCGACCCAATTATGCGGCCGCCAGACTTCGAGCAAATCAACCTTCCCTTCCCACTCTTTAATCCAATCCTTGACGACTTTATCATTAGCGCCGTGAACCACGTTATAAGTTAATATGAGCTGCGTGGTCTTTTTATTTCTTGCAATTTCCATAAGGTTGTCTTTAACTCTCGAGAAAATATTCTTATTCTCCAATCCATGCACCTTGGTATACGTCTGGGGTGTCGTTCCATACAAACTTACCCGAATAGGTGAAACACCTAAGTCCTCCAATTCTTTAAATATCTTAGGCGTTAATAACGAGCCGTTCGTTAAAATAAGGACGTCGAGTTGTGGCTTCTTTTTCTTAGCATATCTAATTTTATTCAATAACGTTTTGTCTAATAATGGCTCGCCCATGCCCGGGAACGTCAACGTCGTATATTGGGATGTTTCCTTCTGGATCTTGTCAAAAATCGTCTTAAACAATTCCAGCGACATAATTTCTTTTGTGCGGGTCAATTGGTTGGGATGCGGACAAATAATACAGCGATAATTACACTTCGTCGAGACTTCAATACGCATATCATTGTTCTTGGGAATCATGAATAAATAACCCTTTCTAAGATTTGAATCCGATCTTAATTATATTTCTCCAAACAAATCTGTCTAAGTTCATTAAAAATCCTGTTGCCCTCTTCATCAAACGTCTCCGCCCTTTTAATTTTGGGCCAATATTCTCTCGGCAATTTCACATAAAGAACAAAAACCCTGCGAATGCCTTGGATATCCTGACGGGTTAAAAAAGGCTTCGGCATATCCATCGGCACGGCAGTATTTAAGGAGCCCAAGATCAAGTCGTCAGCAATATATCCTTTTTCCAGGCAGACCTTATGCAAAGGAGAACCGTGAAAAGGTGCAAAGACCGCACAGTTCACCGAATCCGCCGTGATCTGCCGGTTGAGCTCTATCGTATCAAAAACTAGATCCCTTGTTTCGCCGGGAAAGCCGATGATATTATTGACCGTTAACGGCACGCCCACTTCTGCGATGATCTGGGAAGCTTTGATCATCGTCGCATTATCAAATGTTTTCTTTAAAACTTTGGTGCGGAATTCCGCATTGCCATGCTCGAGCCCCATGGACATCCGATGGCAACCGACATCCTTTAATTTTTGAATGCGCTCTTTAGTTACCGTCTCGGGCCGAGTTTGCATCCAAAAGGGCAATTTGATTTCTTTATAAAAATCAATAAACTCATCAAATTCCGCCTGCGGACCGACAAGAAAATTATCCGACGAAAAATAAATGTATTCTGCTTTCCACGCCTTTACCAACTCGCGGATTTCCCGTTTGATGGTCTCGATGTTCTTGATCCTGAAAAACGTTTGCCCATGCGATTTATATAATTTTGCCATAGACGGTGAGTTACAAAACGCGCATTGAAAAGGGCAGCCTCTATTTGTCTCGACGGGAATTGTCTGATAGACCGTACCGGCCATCGGACGAAAGAACCGCTCGGGCTCAAACAAACTATAATCCGGGACTGGCAAAGAATTGATATCCACCAGCGGCCTGACCGGATTACAAATGATCTGCCCATCTTTCTTAAAGCACAAATTTTTTATCTGCGAACAATCTTTGCCAGCGGCCATGTTCTCACAAAATTCTACAACCGTTTCTTCTCCTTCGCCCACGCAGACAAAATCCACAGCCTCGTGCGCCAAAACTTTTTCCGGAGCGAATGTCGGAAATACCCCTCCGGCCATGACCGGAATATCAAAATCCTTGACGACATTTAAAAGTTCCAATCCCCTTTGATAAGTGCACTCAAGCATGGAAATCAGAATCAAATCCGGTGTGAATTCCTGAATTTTCTTTCTTAGGTCATCTTCCGGCATTGTTTCTTTAGGCTTAACCCCGCGGGTACCATAATCGAACGGTTTGACCTGTAGATTTTCCTTCTTCGCGTCGTCGGAACCTTTCATGCCCTTCTCGGGATAGAGCGTCGTATCAAATAATGCCAACTCGAACCCTTTTGGCTTTAAAAGGGCGGTAAAAATACCGATAGAGATGGCCGGCGGATTCATGAGTAATCCGTTCGGATAAAGAAAAAGGATTTTATATTTAGACATATTCGTTAATCTCCTTCAAGCTGGCATATCATTTCTAAATGGAGCCCCACGGGTTTACCCGTGGTACCTCCATCTCTTCTAGATTATTCCTCGCGAACATCCCCGTAGCAGGGCGATTTCGCCTTCTTTAATTTTTTTTGCATTCATCCACAGGCTTGCCTATGGTTTTCCCTGCCTGCCGGCAGGCAGGTGCAGAGGTGGATAAATTTATTAAGACTGTCTTCCGTAATTTTATAAACATATTTCTCTAAATACAGGGCCGCTCTTTCTCTTTGAGAAGCGAACTTCTTGTCGTCGAGACTATCAATTTCCTCCAGTGTCTTCTTCAAAGAGTCCCCATAAGTAACCGTCCATTTTAGGTCATGGCAATTAAACAGCGTATCAAAACTTAAAATAAAACCATTATTAAAATGAATGACCGGCCGCCCCATCTTTAAGGCTTCCATAGCGACCGCCGTTCCCCAATAGATAACCACATTGGCCTCCGTGATGTCTTCTATTAAGGATTTATTATGAGATATCGTAATATTGGGCTTTAAATATAGTTCAGGAGATATCCGTTTCTTAAGATACTCCCACGGCAACAATGGATGTGTTCGAATATTAATTTTATAACGCTCGTCACCTTTCAGCTCCCGAAGGACATAATCCGCCATCAGCTGAACATCTTTGATCCCTTCCAAGGCCAATAAAATATTTCCGTCGCGTTTGCGGGGGAGAGCTGTTTTAGAAAACACATTTTCGAATCTCAGCCCACAGGCAGGGATAATCTTGTCCTCAGGATAAGAACCATAATGCCTCATCATCTCTTTGCTTTCCAGTCCTAACGTCAATATTTTATCCGGCAAAGGGACCGCGGCATATTCTTTCGCGCCAAGAAACAAATTGATGGCGGCCGGCGGGATCACCGTATGCTGATAACTGAAAATTTGCGTCGTCGGCGAATATTTTCTTAAGGCCAAGATCGTCATTTTCTCCCACGGATTATTTTCATAAACCATTACGATTTTTTTTACTCGCACCTTTTGGGCAAGTCGTTTCATGGCCGAATAACAAAGGAATTGATACGGCTGAATTTTATGGCCGGTTTGTCGCAATTCATTCTTGACGATTTCTGAAGCCTCATATCCGCAGAAAGAAATCTCCTTTCGGACTTTCACTCTGAAAAACAGTGGAATAAACGAATCTCTCCAAGCGTCCCACCAGGACACGAAATATTCCAGTGGAATGATAAGGTCCGTAGATATTTTTCGGATCTCTTGCATAGCGCGCCGATAATTTCCCAACACATTGACCAGGATCAAAAGGTTTTCCTTACCACGAACATGCGCCGTCAACTTTCCAAAGAAGGCGTCTTGATAAACCCCTGTGGTTTTAAAAGAACTATCATAGGTGAAACTTTTAATCACATAATACGGCTCATGGGTTAGCCTTGCCGCTATCCTTTTCTGAAGAAAAACACGGGCACAAAGAATTCTTCCCGTCACAAGAAGAACGGTCCAGAGCGCATTGACGATCCTCTTAATATAGCTGGCAAGAAAAGCCTTGCCCTTTAAATAAAATCCCTTAAACCGTATGCCGTAGTCATTTCCCTTGATAAGACCAGCAAGATGATTGGACAAAAATGGCGACGCTCCGATAATGAATAAAAAATCATAATCCTTCCGCTTAATAGCGTTCATGCATTTTAAGAAACTTTCTAACGCGCTCGGCAATCTGGAGGTATAACGGTTCTTGGACGAGATATCCGTGGCCCACCACAACAAGCCCTTGTTATCCAAGGATAGCTCCGCGATCAAATCATTATAGGCGCTTATAAATTCCTCGCTGGACAATCCGGACAAAGGATCCTTGACGGCAAACACGTTCTGCGCAGATAAAAATGATTCAACATCCTCATTGATAGGCTCAAAGGAAAGATATTTACAATTCAGCCCTTTTTCCTTAAGGATTTTCGCAATCTGCGGTTTGATTATATGGCTATTGGGAATAAAAATAATTTGGGACATAATAAAAATTTTTAATTAAGAACTTGTAAGTAGTTTACGAAATCTTTCTATTGCTTTTCCGTCTCGAAAAGGATCCATCAAGGGAGAATTCAAGGGAAAAGGATTCTGCCAGAGCCCCGACCTAACTTCTTCAACCTTCTTTTTAAGTTCCTCATAACTATGGGTCACAACACCTGGTGTTTGGCTGTAGATCATCTCTTTATACAACCCTTGTGGGTCGTGCCACACCGCCGGCTTATTAAAACTTAGCGCTTCAAAAGTTGTGGACGTAAAAGGAAAAGAAATGATCATGTCGGCAAAATTAATAACTTCTGTTGCATCAGAAAAGTTAAGAAATATTTTTATTCGCGGGTGGTCTGACATTTTCTGATATAAACGCAGCAAATCGCCCCCTCCACCAGGGTCAAAAAGAGAAAGGAACTCTCTACCTTTTTTCTCTTTCAGAAACAAAAAAATGCGCGAATCGCTTTCCACTAACCTTAAGAGATGTTCAGCAAACATTGTTCCTTCACTATAATTAACCAGACCATTTAAAGAATAGGTTGTGTCAAATGCCCCGATCACAAAATGCTGTTCATCCTTGTTCATGCCATCTAAACATTGCACGGTTTCATATTGACTCCACAAACATCCGACAATATGCGTTTCTTTTAAATGATGCGGGTGGGAGCAAAAAAAATCACGGACAAACTCATTCCACGTCACAAAATGATCATAAAATAAATATGTCCAAAAAGGATGCCGCATCAAACACGATTTACTCTCCGTACGAAAATTGCATCCCATGTTAATTGAATCTGTAAAATACCAAGTTTCTATTCCCGCCTGTTTTAACGCACAATTCCTGGCAATGTGATGAAAACCAAAATCGCAATGAGTAACAAAATGTTTTATCTCAATTTTCTCCAAGGCATTTTTCCATCTAAAATAAACAAATAAAATCGCCATGGCATGTTGGAATTCGCCCTTATTTTGTTCGATGTAGTTCTTCCAAAAAATATTCAGCAATCGCCACCAAACGTGAAAATGGCAGAACAACTGTCCTGGTCTAGGAAGATAAACCATATGAAATGGCTGTTGAGCTAATTTTATTCTTTGCGCTTTGCTGAATTGAGAAGATGAAAAGCAAACAACATCTTTCACCTGGATAGACTTTCCATCAGCAAAAAAAGCAGGGCCGCGTTTATTATCCTCTAACTGCCGAGAGCTGATTAAGGCAACACCAAAACGATAAGATTTTTTAGCGGAAACTTTTGGAAAAAACAATCCTAAAAATAGGCTAGCTAACGTTTGCAATAGAAGCAGAACGCTGGTCCCTATAATTTTCCCCATATTTTTTCTAAAATCTTGATGATAACTCTCTTTGGAAAATTCTAGATTGTCATGATGGAAAAAATCCTGCCGACTCAAAAGTAGCAACTCGCGAATTTCATTATAATCCGCGATATTAACTTCCGGATAAAATATAATTGGATCGAAATTCAAATATTTAGAAACTCGCTCGACAACAATGTTCTGCGCGTAAAACTCTCCCAATCTTTCACATAAAAGCTTCTTAAAAGCATTTTCCGCTTCCCGATCTTTTAAAACATCACAAACAAAATCAATCAACAGCTTATGCTTCCGATAATATGCTGGATAAACAGCCTCCACAACTTCAACCGCTTTGTCCATGGCTATGCCATGAATCGTTTTACTTTCTATATCCTTAGTAGAAATAAAGAGTATCTTGCCTTCTTGAACAAGCTGATCAATATGTGAAGGCAGAGAAGAAGGAAATTCTGCAATTTTTCCACCTTTTTTATGATGACAAGCAAAAGGCTCCATAGCATAAACAAGTGAAGCATCCTTCAGATAAGCCTCTACTGTTTTCTCATTTAGCTTAAAAAACGATTCTAAAACAATTTTCCGACTCATATCAGTAATAATCCATACTCTTTGTAATTCTTTATATCCTCGTTAATATCTAACGTTATCGAATCGACAGAAAAAATATAAAAAATATTCCGTATCATTTTATAATTCATCTATTAATGGGATTTGAGGTGATACGACCGGAAACATGATATTCAGGATTTCTTTATTCAAGAAATCTTTAAGGGCAAGGATTTGTTCTGCCGAAACAACTCCAAATATCATTTTCTGCCAATCATGGACAGAAAGAAATCCTGCTTCTTTCTGTTGTTCGCCTGGTCTCAACAAGACCTTTAATTTCTCTCGTGCAAAAGAAAAATGAACATCACCTACTTCGAGCTCAAAATCTTTGACTAAAGATCTCTTTAACCTCAATTCCAAGACGGGCCCAATCAAACCCAAAAAATCAATCAAAGAAGTGATCCGGACGATATGTCCTCCATTCCAAACATGCCGTGTTGAAATTTTATGCGGCATCTCACGCAAATAAAAACAAAGCGGGTGGCACAACCCCAGCTCAAAATGGACATCTCCGCTAGACGCTAAAGGCCCCGGATGAGTAGAATGAAATAAGGAAAGAAGCTCCATAGCATAAGCATCTTTAAAACCAAATTCGTAAATCACGTTATCTTTTTTAAAGACATAACCCACAACATCATCATCGTTTTCAAAAACATAGGAAGACAGATTCATGCGCTGAGCGTTTTTAAGATAATAATTCCAAAGTGTCTCGCTTCGATTCAGAGCCCCAAGTACATTTTGATAGGTCAACTCAAACAATTCCTGCACTCGAGGGATATGGTGAGATTCCAAGAGGTTGATGTGGGTATCTGATTCATCTCGAGGAAAAACAGCCGTATCTACCGTTAACTGGCCAAAATTTGTAAATCCGGTGAATCCGTAAGGATACCAATAACCGTCAACTTTTTTACGCGAGATTCCAATACACAATGCCGCATTTTTATCAATATAGTCAAACATCCTTTCTTTCAAGGCGGTGGCCACAGAAAAATCCCGAATCTTCGGATGAACGGCAATCATGGACAATCCCGCAAGCTTTAAAGGGACGCCAAAATAGTTAAATTCCCGGTCCACTAAACCAAGGACTCCGACAATTTCTTTCCCCTGTTCTTTCGCAATAATAAATTGCAAGCCCGGCCTGTAATTCAGAACAAAATCAAATAAAGCTCGGCCATCAGAATAATTCATGCCGAAACTCCTGGATAAGAAATCTAACACAGACTCCCGATCCGAAGGACTCAATTGCGGATAAACTTTACATTCAAACACTTAGACTCCTCCATCAATTGAAATAGCAGATCCGTTCACATAATCAGATTTAATCAAGAACTCAATGGCGTTGACAATATTCGAAACATCGCCGAAAGTTTTCGTAGGGATTTGATTTAAAATCTCTTTCTTTTGCTGTTCATTAAGTTTATTAAGCATCCCTTTTTCAAAATATCCCAGCGTTATGACATTTGAAGTAATATTGAATCGGCCGTATTCTTTCGCTAAAACGCGAGACATTCCTAACAATCCTGATTTGCTCGCCGAATAAGCGATTGTTCCCGGAGAACCTTGAATCGCGCCCAACGAAGAAACGTGAACAATCCTCCCCCATCGAGCCTCAATCATTTGCGGAAGCAAAGCCTGAGACAAAAGAAAATCCCCTTTAAGATTCACGCCTAACACATGGTCCCAATCAGTCTCGTTATAATTCGCCGCTATCCCATCGATTTTTACCCCGGCAAAATGCAAAAGAACGAGCTTAGACAATTTATCTTTCCATCGCTGGACAAATGATTGAATAGCAAGCGGATCCTCTAAATTTAACTGTTCAAGAATCAAATTCTTATGAGACGGGAACTCCGGTAAAGTTTTATTATAAATCCCCACCACCATATCCATTTCAAGCAAAGGCATTACCAATTCTCTACCAATCCCACCTGACACGCCCGTCATAATAATCATAAATTCCCCTCCCATTTTAGAATACACCCACCCCAAGAATATCCGACGCCAAAACCAAGAAGTAAAATTTGATTGCCTTTTTTCAAACGTTTTTCCTCCCAAGCGTCTTTAAGAGCAATTGGTAACGAGGCAGACACCGTATTGCCAATACGCTGATAATTCGTGTACACTTTGCGTTCATCGATTTCCATTCGTCGGACAATATTATCGATCACCAATTTGCTGGCCTGATGGAAAATAAACAAATCAATATCTTGTAGTGTCTTTCCGCTTTTTTTAAGTAAACTCTCCACACATTGCGGCACAGTTCCCATAGTAAACATAAAGACCTTCGCGCCGTTCATGAGTAGTGCCGGTGGATGTTGTTCCACCACGTCCTTTCGCGTTCCGCTATTTTTTACAATCAAATCACAATATCCTGAGCCGTCTGTTCCCATCTCAAAAGGTCCCAACCAATCCTTATCGCTAAAAGTTAAAACAGTCGCTGCCGCTCCATCACTAAAAACCGGACGACAAGTGCGATCTGCGCTATCAATATACTTTGTATATGTTTCGCTACAAATGACAAGTCCCTGCTTGACGAGTCCGGCTTCAATCAAAGACCCTCCCATGGCAAGCCCATAAACATAACCGGAACAGCCTAGATTAACATCGAAAGCCATGCATGATTTCTTAAGGCCCAATCGGTCTTGCAAAATGCACGCAGAAGTAGGGAGAACATAATCCGGAGACTGCGTAATAAAAATAAGAAATTCTATGTCCTCTTTCTTAATCCCCGAGGAAAAAAGTTTTTCGGCAGCCAAAACTCCCATATCCACAGCGGTTTCCTGAGGACCCGAAATATAGCGCGTACTAATACCGGTCTTCTGCTCAATCTCATCAATACGCCAATCCGGATTATCCTTCTTAAGCGCCTGACCGTTTTCACAAAGACGAGGAAGGTAATATTCAATCGCCTGAATTCTAGCTTTCATAATCGGTTATTTTCCCTGAAATCAAATTAACGAATGTTTCTTTAAAATATCCAAAATCTTTCTGACCGAATCCGCGGTGGCAATTTCTTTAATTCCGCCGACCTTTCCACTAAAAAACTTATCCAACGCCACAATAATCCCCAGATGTCCAAGCGAATCCCATTCTGTAAAATCCGCCATCACGCTATCGATAGTAATTTTCTTATCCTTTAAATTCAATGCTTTTTGAATAAGATTCAAAACTTCACTTTCGGAAATATGGGCCATAAAACGCTCTCCTTTTATCAGCCTTTTAAAACTTCTTTCTTTAAAATTGTACAAATTTCCCCAACCAATCCTTCCTTCGTTTCATTATGACAATCAATGACCAAGGCTTTGCGATAATCCGGATTAAGCATATTTCGCGCAAAATCGAAATGAAGAATCGGCAAATCCACATTTACTTTCTTCTTAATATTCTGAACAATATTCTCTGCTTTCGCAGGATCAACTTTTATCGGAATTGCCCACGGAACGACATCGCTCTCGAGACAAATCGGCACAAGTTTTGGAAAAAAAGATTTAACGGCCTTCCATATATTTCTTCGCCGTTCAATATCAGCCACAACTTCCTCTTTAGTTTTAGGCAAAAGGCTTTCGGCCTGCTGAGGGAAAGAAACAACTTCAGGCAAATATCCATAAACCGAGGCGATTTCAAAAACGGCATCATTTCCGCATTGAATTTTTTGATATTTTTCTAGAGTCCTATAAGCCTTTTCAACCCAAACCTTGTCCCTCGGGCTTAAGAATTTTATTTTATTTTCAACTTCTTTAAGAAATTTTTCTCGAGAAGAAACCAACGCCCCGCCTAAAATGCAGGGAAAAATTTTAGAAAAACTTACAACGGAGAAATCTCCCCAACGTACCACATTTTGACCTTTATAACTGGAAGAAATGGTATGCGCGCAATCGCTTACAATAATCCACTTATTTTTCTTAGCAACATCTTCGATCAAAGAAAGATTTTGAGGAAATCCGAACTGATGAAAAACCATAATGGCTTTTGTACGATGCGACGGAGTCATTGTAGGAAATGCGGTTCTTGACAAAGCAGACAGCACCGCTTGGCACATATAAGGAGCAACCAGGATCTCATCCATACGCTTTATTCCTAATGCGCGCAATCCAGCGACGAGACCTGCGCGGGCACAGGAAACAGGAATTGCCCCTTTTCCAATCTGCGATTCCATGGGCTTAAGAAAACTGGACGAATGAACAATACCTCTCAATTCTCTCCTCCTTCCAGAAAATCTGGCGGCAACCATCCTTCATAAAAACGCTCCATATGACCTGCAACCTCTGCCTTCATCTGCTGACCGTCCATATAACAATGCCAGAAAGTCTTTGGCAATAAAAATCCGCCACAACGCTCTTTGAAAGTAGAAATACTTTTTTCCTTATCTGTTGGAACATACAAGAACTGCGGATGATAATAAATCTCCCCAAGCTCATAAAAACGAAAACCGGCATTTTTATAATAACGAATTGCTTCCCATTCAAGCAAATGCCGAGGAGAGAATTCCTCATAGTCCTCAACATTGGCCTGTGACCAACCAAAAGCCATACGGTGGAATTCCCCGCAATAAAGATAACTGATCGCCTGGCCGTCTTTAAACGCAACAAAAAGAGTCGCAAAGCCTTCCTGGGCGGCTTCAAACATCACATCCCATGTTTCCTGTGGACGTGTGATACGTCCTGCAACTTGAATATGTAGGTCTTCATAACGGTAAAAAAGATCTTTTAATTCATCAAGATTTGTAGCTTTATTAAAAACTTTTATTGTGATCCCGGCAGCGGAAGCCCGATGAATATTTCGCCGATGATACTTACTGATATTTTCCAGCAATTTTTCTTCAGGTTCATGCAAATCAATAACCGAGGTATTATTCACAAATGGTAACATCCCATACCGCGCAAACTCAAAGGAATACCGGTGACTCAACTCTTCCCCTGAACAAGCACTTCGATTTAGCGAATGAGTGGCCATCTGAATAAATTTTACATTATGAACCTTAACTAATTCACCAATTCGACTGAAAATAACCTTCATCACTTTCCGACGAAGACTCGGCCGAAGATGCATGACAGCGGGCGACCCAAGAGGAATCCCCGAATAGGAAAGTTCGTTATAATTCTTCCGCTCATTAAAAGAAACCGCCAAGGGGCATAGACCGATTACTTTACGCGTCTCCAGATGCAAAAGCGCAAAGGTATGATCTTCTTTGATCCTCGGGAATTTAAGACAATACGTTATCCAGTACCACGAGTGATAATAACTCGTCTGTTCGTTTTCTAAACACCAACCGTCCCAAGTTTGACGGTCAACCTCTTTAAAAGGAATAATTTTAAATTCCATTATGACACTCCATAACTGTTCATAAATGATAATCCCGGCAAGGTGAACATAACTGTTTGAGAACCCACATTCCCAACATTAAACAAACAATTAAAATCCGTATTGCAACAGGACACATCCCCGTCGGAGAAGATAAAAAAATCTTCACCTTCTAAACGATTACATCTATCAAACAGATATTGTTTGAGTTTTTTGAATAGTTTGAATATTAACATGCCCCCTGATCTCAACCTTTTTAATTTTTAGATAGCCGCTGTAAACATTCCTGAAGCCTGGCTTCTCCTTGAGTCAAAGACAAACGGACATAAGCCCCAGCCGATTGTCCATACGAAAGACCGTTGACGGAAGCGATCCCATAGCGCGTCAAAAGCTCTTGGGAATTCTTCTCTGGCTCAGCTCTCAACGAAGAAACATCCATCATCGCATAAAACGTACCTTCTGGCTTAATCAGACGAAACGGAGTGCGGCCTATCCCGGCGCCCATCAAATCCCTGCGAGATTGATAAACACGGCTCATTTGACTTACAGAATCTTGACTTCCCGTCAAAGCTGCTAATGCTGCATACTGACTTTGAGAGCTCGCACAGGTCGCTGTGTGCTGATGAATAAGCCCTATTTTTGCAATCATTGGCTCGGCCGCCAGGATATATCCGATGCGCCAGCCAGTCATCGCATAATTTTTGGAGAACCCACCGACGACAATGGCCCTATCCCGGACATTTTCAAACTGGCTTAACGATGTAAAATCCATGAAAACGATCCGGTCATAAATCTCATCCGAAACAATAATTAAATCATGTTTCACGGCAAGGGCCACGATATATTCTAATTCTTTTCGGCTAAACACATAACCCGACGGATTAACCGGATTATTGATAAGGATCATTTTTGTTTTTGGTGAAATGGACGACTCCAAACGGTTTAAATCCGGCGCCAAGTCTGCTTTCGCTGGGATAAATTTCGGAACGCCTTCATTTAAAAGGATCATATCTCCATAACTTAACCAGCACGGTTCAAACAAAATTACTTCATCTCCTGGATTTAAAAAAGCCTGCATCAAGTACATAATCCCCTGCTTCGCGCCGGGGCAGACCAACACCTCTTTCAAAGGCGCATATTGGGCTCGATAATATTGCTGATAAAATTCCGCGATGGCTTGCCGTAATTCCACGACTCCATAAGACGCTGTATAACCATTTTTTCCTTCACAAATAGCTTTCCAAGCCGCTTGTTTAATATGCTCGGGCGTATCAAAATCCGGCTGACCAAAGGTCAAATCGATAATATCCATTGCTTTCTGTAACTCTTTGACCTTCTGTGCCATGGCCATAGACTCAGAGGCTTTCAATAAACTCAAACGCTGGGCGAATTTCTGCAACTCAATACTCCTTTGTATAAAGATTTTCAATCAACATTTGCTGCAATTTGTCTCTTTGTTTCACAAATCTTTTTTCTTTATCCTTACTTAATAAACCCCCACGTCCATCCGCTATTCCGATAATCCGTGACGGCCTATCAAAATAGTCAACAACAATGCTGCCCTTCGGGCCGATATACCCGCCGGAAACCACACAAATACCGCGCATATTTTTCATGCCGGCGGATTGAGCCGCTTTTTTAGTTTCAATCGCTAAATTTAACTCCGACGCTAAAGCCGCTTTTGTATCCACGCGGCAAACACGATGTCCCTTCCCACAGATGGCATTCCAAAAATCTTCAGGAAATGCACCAGGACGGACCTCTAAAACAACAACATCCGAAGCCATGTCTAAGGCAGATTTTTTACTCAGAGTTTTGGCATAATTTATCCCAAAAGAAATAACCGTTCCAATCTTTTCTAAAATAGTTTTCCGCTTTAATGTCCCCGGCAGTTTGACAACTCGAATGCCCTGTTGGCCCAAAACAGTTTTCAATATCAAAAAATCCTCATCGGAAGAAAAAACAAGGACGTCCTTCTTCGGTTTCGATTGAGACAACAATGCCAGAACACTTAAATATAGAACGCGTTTTTCCGAATACCAGGCCAAACGGCTTCTTTGAATTTTCCTGTCAAGGCCCTGCTCTCTTAATAAAGGCGCATCCTCATCCAATAATAACCAGTCCACTTGTCCGTCGAGAGCCTCAACGATCTTTTCCATATCTTTGATCATCCCAACCTCAACATTGCTGATGACGAACGCTGGACTTTGACGAATATAAGGAAATCTTGTCTTTCCGTCGGAAGAAATCGTCAAACAAAAAACAGATTCCTTACCTGTTTTCTTAGATTGACTGACCACATCCTGGGCTATCGTCTGGATCTGTTCGAGCACACTGTGAAACATCTTGACAGCTGGAATCCCGGAACTCCCGAAACCCATAGCTCGGCCATCTTTCTTTTGTGCTTTACGAATCTTCTGCGCAATTTTTTCTGCTAAAGAATATGAGACGTTGACCCTGTCTTTTTCACTGACTTCCATAATCAGCCTCCGCGGGTCAATGTTATATTTTTTCGCGACATCGTAAATAATCTTCGAAAAACCCGAATGAAACTGGGCGATACCCGACACCAAGCTCATATCATCAACGCCTTGGGTCCGCGTCACCATCGGCTTAATCACGCGCTCACCTAAATCTAAGGTTTTATAAATATCGATTCCTGTCTGATAACCTAATTTATCCGCAACCATTACCAGTATTTCCGTCTGCGTATTTCCAGCGCTACGGCCAATTCCCTGCAGGGAAGAATCCACCATATCCGCTCCGCTGCGGATAGCCTCAAGCGTATTAGCAACCGCCAACTGCAGATTATTATGCCCATGAAAACCAATCCGCTTGTTCGTCACGTCCCTCAGACCCTCGACATAACCGCGCACATCTTCCGGAAACATTCCGCCGGCAGAATCCACAACCGTAATCACATCCGCACCGAACTCATCGGATTGCTTTGCCAATTTTAAGAATTCTTTAATTGAGACAGCGTAAGACTTCATCAAATTGGAACAGACAACCATCCCTAATTCTTTTGCCTTCTCAATATAGGGCTTGGCTTGGCTGATTTCCGTCACGTTAGTGCCAATGCGAATAAAATGCAGCCCTAAGCGATTTGCCATGATCAAATCGTCCATCGTGCCAATCCCAGGGATAAAAAACATTCCTATCTTTGCTTTTGTTTGATTTAACGCCTTCTTCGCGGAGAGAATATACTCCTCGTCACTCGCGGCTGGATATCCTTTATTAACCCTCGCGGATCCCAACCCCGTCCCATGCCCAATTTCAATCCACGGGAAACCCGCCCGAGCTAATCCTAACACAATCAGATAGGTATCTTCCGCCGTGAACTGATGATCGATCAGGTAACTGCCGTCGCGTAAGGTACAATCTAAAACATCGATTTTCTTTTTATTATCCATAATGTTTAACCTTTTTGAGGGGCATGATATAAATACATCGTAAATTCATACAAAGGATAATCATGGCGAATCGTGACATACGGCGTCAAGGTCTTTCCTAAAGCCAATGCTTCCTCCGGCGAGAAATGGAAGTTTTTCTCCAATTTATAATCCACATAACTGGAAAGAAAATTGACCGCCACACCTTTGTTGCTCATCCGCATCATCGCCTTTAACATTGCCTCAACAAAAACCTTATGATTCTTCATTTTGTAACTTAAAGTGCCGGAGGCTAAAACAAAATCAAACTTTTTCTTAAAGGTACCGTCAAGAATGTCTCTGATCTCAAATTGAACTTTTGGAAAACACTCTCTGGCGCGCTCAATAAGCTTTTCGCTTATGTCAATCCCCATGTAATCAACATTCTTAAAACATTTTTTTAAGTACGGATAAAGGTCTCCGAGACCGCAACCGACGTCGCAAATCCGTTTTCCAGACAAATCTGCGATCTGCGACAAAACTTTAAACCGTAGCTCTTGGCTTTCCACGCTTCCCCACCCGACGGATTTGATATGGTGGCCGTATTGGTCATATCTCTCGTTATAAAACTTCTTGAGTTTATTTAATTCCGGACATTTATTCATCTAAGAATTTCCTGACGTTGTCTTCCAAAATCTTTTTTTTCCATTCTTGGCACAATTTCATTTTCGCCAGCTCAGCGACGGAAAGCTTGACCGTCATCGAATAAGGCCGATCCGGATAATCCGTGCCCCAGAATACTCTTTCAGCCTTAATACTCTTAATGGCATATAAAAGATTTTGGATCACATCGGAGCTGCGATAATAAAGCAGCGTATAGGACAAATCCAAATAAATGTTTTTATAAAATTTCGCAACCATCAGCGCGTCAAGGATCTTATGCCCTCCGGCGTGGCCTATGGCTATCCGGGCATGCGGAATTTTTTCCGCCAAGACAGCAATTTTCTCCGGGACATTCCCTAAAGCGATATTCTTTCCGTCGGGAAAGCAATCGATCAAAACCGGCATATTTAAATCCGCCGCCTTTTTAATGAAAGAAATATATAACGGGTCATCCATACGCCGCTGTGCCAGACGTGGATGCAATTTGATACCGGTTGCGCCTTTTTTCTTTAACTCACCGATTGTTTTTAATGAACTTTTTTTCAACTCCGGACTTGGAAAAACCCTAAAAAATCCGTCATACACCTCTGCCGCGGTCAGCACCTCTTCATTAGAGAAAGCAATATCGGGAATGTTTAGCAAAATAATCCCCTCGACCTTGTTTTTTTTTGCTTCCCGATAAAGAAAATCCATGGCCCGACGGCAATCGCCTTTCGTCTTATCCAAATGACAATGCCCATCAATCATAATGCGACACTTTCTGTTTCAAACTGAACGGTTTCGCTTACAAGATCGGCCAACGCCACAGCTTCTTTTCGATCTTTACCACGGGTGATCATCCATCCGGTCCGACTGCCATCTGTTTTTAATTCCGGGACAGTATCGCCGGGCCGAACAAATAAATCTGTTTGAACACCTTTTATGGCCTTAGCTTTATCCAGCCCTTTGACGCTCACGAGCTTTCCTGGCTTAGCCGCATAAAACCTTAGGACAACACCCCGTCTTTTTCTTTCAACCAGCTCGGTAACGTCTCCCGCGCACAGTCGTGTCCAATTTCCGACGATATCATAACCAGACACAGCTTCCACCACCCGCGTAAAGACATAAAACCCTCCGCCGCGGCATCCGACCTCGACAATATGCGGGCCTTTGTCATTAATGATAACTTCAGAATGCGTCGGAGTATTATCCACGCCCATGACATCATAAGCTGCTGTCATTAAATCAATGACTTGTTTTTCTTGTTTATCCGTAATGTCCGCCGGATACGCCAATTGGGTCGCGACCCGGTAAGGGCCTGCGGGCTTATATTTATCCGAAATCGTCAAAATATGATGTTTCTTGTCGACGGAAAATCCCTCAACCGTCAGCTCCGTGCCTTCAATGTATTGTTCGACTAAAATCTTTCCTACCTTCGTATGTTCTTTTGCCATTTGAAAAGCAACGTCAACTTGAGACATCTCAAAGATCAAGGTCACGCCGCGCGAACCAGCATTATCCACAGGTTTTGACACCAAAGGCAATCCCATTCTTTTCAGAACTTTTTTAAAATCCTCCAAATTCTCGACGATATCAAAATCCGGCTGAGCGAGCCCGGCTTTCTTAAAACGAACCCGCTGCTGGGACTTATCCAAACTGATTTCCATAGGCTGCCGGCCTAATCCCGGCAACACCAATGCTTCCCGAATGGCCAAGACCGTCGGCAAAGTAATGTCCGACGCATACGAAATAACGCCATCTATCTTCGCTTCTTTAGCCCATGCCAGATTGCCTTCAATGTCCTTCACGTCCAGAACACGGGCTTCGTTCGCGACCTTTAATCCTTCCGCTTTAGACGAACCGTCCGAAGCAAGAATATCATAACCAAGGTCTTTGGCTTTTTGGATAGCGTCCACCTGGGCCAATCCAGCACCGATAACCAATAACTTCTTATTCTTCACGATACTCAATCTCCATCTTGTTTAAAGATTCCCGTAATCCGACGGCATCCAAAGAACTTTCACCTTGGGCAATCTTTTTCATCCATGATTCTTCCTTTTTTATACGTTCAAGGCATTCCTGATAAATACTCTCAACATCCGCCAGCGGGATCACGGCAACGCCGTCATCATCTCCGACGATCAAATCCCCTGGATGAACGGGGATGCTTCCGCATTGAATGGGCACATTCACAGAGTCTGCCCAGCCTTTATGAGGACCGGCAGGCGTTATCCCTTTACAATAAACCGGAAATTTCATTCGCCGCATATCTTCCACATCTCTAATCGCCCCGTCGACAACCAAACCAGCAATCCCTCTTTTAGCGGCATAGGAAGCTTGAACTCCACCCCAAATCGCATTGCCTAAATACCCGCGGCCGTCTATCACAATCACATCCCCGGGTTGAGCAAATGTGAGCGCCAGATGGCTCATCATATTATTGCCAGACATGTTTTGAATGGTTAACGCCGGACCGCAAACACGGATCCCCTCAAAGATCGGCTTAATCTCACCGTTCATGGCCGAATAACGGTTCAAACAATCCGAGACGATTGAGGCAGGGATTTCTTTAAATTTTTTGACCATTTCCGACGACGGCCTTTTAAAATTCTTTATCACTTTGGCTTTCATAAGCTTCTCCTATTTTATGCTTTGATAATATCCTCTATTTTCTAAGTTCCACAAATATTGTATCTGAAGTAAAAAACAACCTAAAAAACCATACGAAAGAAGGGAAATATTTAGCTAAACGTCTTAATATTTTTGCCAAGATTAAATTCTTTTCTTTATATTTAGCTACAATAATTTCTGGGGAAATCCACATATCCTCATCCATAATTATTGAGCATTTTAAACGACTTTTTTTGGCAATATTTTTTATTGCCCGAACACTAAATATCGTTAAATGATAAGGAGCATATACCCATTTCCACTTCCTGGGATGCCTTCGATCAAATAAAAACCCGTTAATAACAGGCAACCTTAAAAAAATTATTCCTTCCTCATTCAATTTTTCTTTTATCATAGAAAAAAAGCTGACCGGATCCGGCAAATGTTCAATCACATCAAAAAGAGTGATAACATCAAATTTATGATCTGACAATTTATCAAGTGAATTCGCTATTTTTAATCCTAACATTTTTCCATTTTGACAAGCCGCGTCAGAAATATCAACGCCATAACAATCCCAATTATCTTTATGGTGATATAACATTAACCCAGGGCCACAACCAAAATCTAAATATTTGAGCCTTCTGTTAGTCTTAATACTTTCGGAAAATCGTTGTTTAAGAGATACAACCTTTTTATATGTTAGGCCATTCGACGTATAATCAGCATAAACGTCTTTAATAGTTTGCTCTTTTAGCGGTTTTTCATCATCATTATAAAAACAAGACAAAGAATCCTCTGCCGGCTGAGGATTTATCATATAAAAATCACAATTCGAACAATAGGAATAATGAAAACCTTCCAAACATAAAACCCCATTCTGGCTGGTAAACGACGTTTGCAGCTGCCCTTGGCAAATTAAACATTTTTCTAAAGGTTTATTAAACTTAAACTCTTCCCGTCTCATTAACTCAAATTCCTCTTTTATTATTTTCTAAAAACTTTCAAAATCTTTTGAACTGTGCGCTTAACACCGCGCCCATCAATCAACTGTTTGGCCTTTTGAGATTTTTTTTCCCACAAGCGTTCATCTTCCCACAAATTTAGAAGTTGTTGTTGTAGATGCCGTGGATTCATGCTGCCGCGCAAGCTTCCACCTTGCCTTAAGAAAACCGGTATAAAATTCTCTTCCTGTTTCGACTGAGGAAAAACTATCGTCGGGACTCCTAACCTGGTAAATTCCATCAAAGACGTTCCGCCGTTTGTCAGGCCGACTTTGGTCTTGGCCATGATTTCCGGTAAACGCTCAGGATTTCTTAAAATAGTCACCGGTCCTTTTTTATGGCCTACAAATTCAGAAATTTTTCCTTTCACCATTGGACCGACGACAAAAATAATTTTTTTATTCTTATAAAAATCATCCTCTACAAAAATTTTTAACAACTTATCTAAATATCCTCGGCTATCTTTTCCACCTAAAACCGCAACCGCATCAAATGTTCGTTTTTTCTGTACAGTTTGCTTTAAGATTTCTTTGCGGATAAGCGCAAACTTTAATACCTTGGCTCCGCCGCGCAGATTGACCGTCTGCGTTATCACTCCATCTGTTTTAGAATACCAATCCAACCCGACGGTCGGCCGATTCTGTTTCTTGAGCCATTTAAAGACTTCTGGTTGAAAATCCGTGTGAACATCGACGATCACGCCATCAAAAATCTTATTCTTTATAGAAGCAAGTCCTGTGACAAAATGGTCATATCCCGAAATAGCTTTCGATAAACCGATGTTTCTATCATCGGGAATAATAGCTATAGCCGTAACCTTCTGTTTTTCCACACGTAGACAATCTATAACAAACTTACTGCGTTTAAGATGTCCCATTCCCCATTTTTGGGAACCAGCGGCCAGATAGAGAATATTCATCAACGCCAATCCCCTTTTTGTACCAAAGCCGGGGCCTCTAAGTCACGAGTGGCTTTCTTGCCCAAAATTTTCTCCAACAAAGACGGAGCGAGACCTGTTCCTGGTCGAAGAACCGATAAATTCTCTGAAGTAAAAATATCTCCCTTTTTCATATTCCTGACGATAAAGCATGATCGCCGCCCGCGCCGCAAATGAACTTTTTCCACAGCCTGTACTTGCTTAACATGATTGCCCAAAGCCTGTTCGCATTCCCGCATGGCTCGCACCATACTTTCAAATTCATCCATATTAAGAGCAAAGTCGTGGTCCGGAGACTTCCCGCCGGGTATGGTTACATGTTTCTCATATAAATTCGCACCCAAAGCTGTCGCTGCAACAGACACCGATATTCCAGACGTATGGTCCGAATACCCAACTGGGCAACGAAATGCGTTCCTCAATGTATCGAGACATCTTAAATGGACCGAATCAAATGGTGCAGGATACTGAATCCCACAATGAAAAAGAGCTATTCGCTGTTCGCCAACGCCTTCTATGGCGCTCACCGCTTGCCGAATCTCTTTTAAATTCGCCATTCCCGTCGATAAAAGGATCGGAAGCTTCAGTTTCCCTAGATGTTTTAAAAGAGGGATATGCGTGATTTCAAACGAAGCGACTTTCATCGCCGGGACTCCTATGTGCGCCAACTGATCAGCACTTTCTTCATCAAAAGGCGTTGCCAAGAAATCGATTTTATTTTCCTTACAACAATTTTTTAATTCTTTCAGCCAAGAGACCGGCAATTCCATGTCTTTATAAAGCGCATAAACATTCTTACCGAATTTGGCAAATTTATCCTTGAGCCTTGTTTCCGGGATATCTATATTCGCTGCGATTTTATCCGCCTTAAACAACTGGAATTTTACCGCATTGGCCCCCGCTTTCGCTGCCCGTCGGATCATCTCAAACGCCCGGGATTTTTTTTGATCATGGTTCGAACCGATTTCCGCGATAATATAGCAAGAATCAACGCCCACATGATGTTTGCCTATATAAAAACTTTTTCTCATTTTTTCACCACTTGGTCTTCTTTTAAAGATTTCAATAATCCCTCATTCCTGACAATGTGCGCATTGATTTCATAGATATCTCGTCGATTATCAAGAAAACTTTTAATATCCTCTGCCGTGAAATGGGGCTTACCCTTCCGGGCAAATTCTTCAAGAATGGTTTTAATCACAATAAAATCTTCCTCTTCATCCAGCGTAAAACGATATTTGCTGTCATCCGTCTTATTGCCTAGAGTAATCTTTTTAAAGAGTTCCGGATGTTTATGAAGATATTGCGTCACATGCTCCCGCTCGGATTTCAGTTTGGATTCTTTCCAGGCAACTTCCAAACTCTTAAAAGAAAGAACTTCACAATCCAGCCCTTCGGCAAAGGTCGGACCTGTATGGACATAATCCACCTTATCTTTCTCATAAACACCAATCGCGCCGTCGCAAATTGCCGGATCTAATAGCGGGCTATCACCGGTAATCCGGACAACCGTCTGTGGCTGATATTTCTTTGCCGCCTGATAAAATCTATCCAACACATCTTCTTCGCTGCCGCGGTAAACATCAAAGCCAATACTTTTTACAAAATCATGCAAAGGGTCGCTTTCCGCATCCACAGATGTCGCGACGACAACCTTATCAATTTTCTTAGACATGCTTAAACGTTCCAACAAATGCTGGATCATGGGCTTTCCCAGAACAGTCTTAAGGACTTTTCCGGGTAACCGTGACGACGACATCCGAGCTTGAACAATGGCTAAAATCATTTATGTTAACCTTTTAAATCCCGCGTGGCACACAGGACCTTTTAATAAAGATTTTAACGTGCCCGACTTGATGGCCTTCGCTATTTTCTTAAAAGTCTCATCCGAAGCTTTTAAATATTGATCAACAATCACCGTCGTATGAGCATAAGACACATAAACAGCATTGGTCGCCAAAAAACCTTTTTTAAGCATCTCCTGCGTAAAAATAGTTTTAATAACTAGCGGCTCTTCTTCTTTGATGGCTAGAATCGGAATCGACGGAAAACCGACGATCTCAATGTTTAAAGAATACTTCTTAAAAATATCGGTTAATCGTTTACCAATATATTCCCCGACCTTGATCAAATGCTGCGCAACGTTATTCCGCTCAAAAATCTTGATGACTTCAAGCGCCGCGACAAAACCAATGCGTTCGGTCCAATAGGTGCTGCTGATAAACGTATTCTGGGCGGACTCCATCACGTCTTTTCTGCCGATGATCGCCGAAATAGGATACCCATTGCCCAACGCTTTTCCTAAAATGGCAATGTCAGGATTAACACCATAGAGCAAATGCATCCCGCCGGTCGTCACGCGAAATCCTGACGAAACCTCGTCGAAGATAAGGACCGCTCCGATATCTTTGGCAATAGCCTTCACTTCTTTGAGGAAAACGACATCAACCTTTTTATGCCGACCGACTTCCATGATAATGACGCCGATCTCATCTTTGTTTTTGGCAACCAGTTCTTTTAACTCTTCGATTTGCCCGTAACGAAACGGCAATGAAGTTCCTTTAAGAGCCCTTGGAACGCCTAAAGGTTCCAAGCCGGGCAACAATTGCCCGTCGAGATTCTTGTCATCAGCCAAATTCGCCGCCAAATACCAATCATGCCAGCCATGATAACCGCAAAAAGCCACCTTATCTTTTTTGGAATAAGCCCGACCAATGCGAACTCCTATCGCGCAAGCCTCTCCGCCTGTCTTTGAGAACCTTGCCATTTGTGCCCAAGGATGTAGCTTAATAAGCTTTTGAGCCAATTCAAATTCTTCATAACAATTTAGCGTCGACATATTCCCATCTTTAATCGCCTTCATGACCGCTCTGTTAACTTGCGGATGAGCATAACCTAAAATATTCGCGCCAATGCCCATAATGCTCATATCGATATACTTTTTGCCATCTAAGTCCCAAACTTCAACGCCTTTGGCTTTTTTGTAATAGGCCGGCCATTGGTCCGGAAGAAACATCTCCGGCCTCTTAGATAACAACTGTGTCCCGCCGGGAATAAGTTGTTTGGCTTGCTTATATAATGCTTGTGATTTTCCCATGATTAGCTCCATTTATAAGGCAATAAAATATCCTCATCTTGAATGGTTAAACAATTTAAACGTTCTTTTAAACTTAAAATCTTATTAAGAAACTCTAGATTCTTAACATGCTCCTTTAAATGTTCCAAACTATCAACGCCGACAATCACCTTATCCAGATAGGGATTAGATACGGCATAATTCAAACAAAGCGCACTCAGCGGAATCTGATGGCCCTGCGAAATTTTTCGCAAATCCTCAAGAGGCTTTCTCGCTTTGAACAATTTTTCCGATAACTGATCCGGATCTAAATAAACAAGTCCTTGAAGAAAAATGGACCGCGCGTGCAATTCGACATTCATTTCTTTTAGCGTCGGGAAATAGGGTTCAAATCTTCTGTCGAAGACGCTGTAAGGAACCTGAAGAATATCCGGGATAATTTTCTTCTTTAACAATAATTCAAGTTCTTCGGGAAGATACAGCGAAAAACCGGCTTTCCGAAGAAGCCCCTCGTTCTTTAAACGCTCTAAAGATTTCCAAAGATCAGCATTATTTCTAAAATCATCAAACCGATGGAATAAATACCCGTAAAGGTTCTTCGATCTTAATCGGCGAAGGGATTCCTTAAAGATCTCCTCCACATCTTGGCCTTGACTTGTAAATTTGGAAACAATATCAAAATCAAATTTCTCTTGGTTGATAAATTCTCCAATAACCGCCTCGCTTGTCCCATACGCCGCAGACGTGTCTAAAGTCTTAATGCCTTCCCGACGAGCAAATTCAAGAATTTTAAAAGCCTCATCCTTTGAAACCTGTCCGGTTTTATTGGCAATGCCATACGAACAACCAAATTGTACGGTTCCAAGCCCGAGCTTATGGATCATGTTTTATTCTTAAAAACAATATTTTTGATAATAGAAACGATCTTTTGTGCTTCCACTAATGTCATGCTCGCATAAACCGGAATGGACAGACACTGCTCATAATATCTCTCCGTCTTTTGACAATCTCTCCATTTTGTTCCAAAAGTGTTTTGATAAAACGGATGCGTATAAACGGGGATATAATGGACCTGCGTGGCAATTCCATGAGTTTTTAACTCTGCCATCAATTGAGCCCGCGTGATGCCGATTTTCTTAAAATCAAACAACAGAACATACAGATGGAAACTGCTATCACAATTCTCCGCCTCGAACGGCGTTTGAATATGTTCCAGGCCGCCAAAGGCACGGTTATAAAAATCGACTATTTCCCGTCGACGTTTACGAAACAGCTCAAGTTTCTTAAGCTGAGAACTCCCTAACGCACACTGTATATCCGTGATGCGATAATTGAACCCTAAATATTTCTGTTCATAATACCAATAGCGTCGATGCCCCTCTGAATTCTTATCTAAGGCATTGTCTTTATACTCAAACTCCTCTGGGGCGCTGGTTATCCCATGAGACCGAAGATATTGAAGCCTTCTTACTAAATCCTTATCCTTGGCTAAAACCGCACCACCTTCGCCGGTGGTGATATGTTTAACAGGATGAAAACTTAAGATAACCATGTCCGAATACGCGCAAGACCCCACTTTGGTATTCTTATATTTTGATCCCAAGGCATGACAGGCATCCTCAATGATATAAATTTTATGACCATATTCCTGTTCTTTCTTTTGAATAACTTCTCGAATAGCTTCCATGTCGCAACTTTGCCCTGCAAAATGCACCGGAATAACCGCTTTGGTTTGCGGTGTGATTTTCTTTTCAATTTCTTGAGCAGAAATGTTATACGTTGTTGGGTCAATGTCCGCAAAAACCGGTTTAGCCCCGCAATAAACCGCGCAATTTGCCGACGCGACAAAGGTATTTGCCGACGTGACGACTTCATCCCCCGGGCCAACACCGACGGCTAAGCAGGCGATATGTAAGGCGGAGGTCCCGGAATTGACTGCTACCGCAAATTTCGCATCCGTTGCCACGCAAAGAGCCTTTTCAAATTCTTCGATTTTTGGCCCTTGCGTCAAATTGCGAGACTTAAGGACTTCGACGACGACCGCGATATCATCCTCATCAATACTTTGTCGTCCATAAGGGATGGTTTCTAATTGCGGATAAATGACTTTATGAGAAAAATTTCTTATTTTAAGGTACGCTTCATTTTCATAGTCTTTTACAAAACGATTCACGGTCTCTTCGATGGTCGGCAATTTCCGGCCGATTCCTTTAGATAACTTCGCCGTATCTAGCGATAAATTCTTGCTTCGTTTGGCTTTTAATCCTGCTTTGTCGACGGAAACGGATTTGATATAATCCTGCGGCAATCCTGTTTTCTTCGCGACCATCTTTAAGAAATCAAATTTTGAAATCGCCGTACGGGTTCCGCAATTAAAAATGCCGGACAAATTCTTTGTAATAACTCCCCGGATAATTTCCGCCAGATCAACCGTGTAGAGCGAGGAAAAATAAACATCCCGAAAACCCACGACGAGCCGATGATGCGTCAACTCTTGAATAACCCATTCGCCTAAACTATATTTATCTTTCCGCGCGTTCCAGCCAAAGAAATTCGTCCGCAAAATAACGCTTTGCGGCAATTGCGAAACAATCGCCTCTGCTTTCACCTTTGTTTTCGCGTAAACATTAAGCGGATGAAGAGCATCTTCTTCTTTATACCGGCCTTTTTTGCCGTCATAAACCAAATCCGTCGAGATATGGATAAGCTTGGTCTTCTTAGGGTCAAGGCTTTCAGCCAAATTCTGCGTGCCCTTGACATTGCAATCCTGGGCGAGCTTGGGATTTTCTTCGCAAATATCCACATTCGCTTGGGCGGCGCAGTGAATAACGACGTCCGGAACAAATTCTTTAAGGAAATTTCCCATCTTTTGTTTATCCGAAAGATCCATCTTGGTAATATAGACATCGCCTATCGCTATCGGGTAAGAATGATACCATCCCAAAATTTGATAACGACGCTTCAAGCAATAGGCCAAATTGCTGCCCAGAAGTCCGCTAATTCCTGTAATAAGTATTTTTTTCTTGTTCATATTTAAACCTTAGAAAGAAATTTCTTATAAAGGCACTGTGCCATTGCAAGATCCACCACATCATCGATATCAACAGATCGTTCTCTCGGCATCACATACGCCGCGGTCTTTTTAGGAATCAGCCGCTTTCCATTCAAAAAACAATCTGTTTTAACTAAATAAACCGCACCATTAAGGCTATATAACGGTGGCAATTGTTGTCTTTGCGTCGGGACTTTTGCATTTTTTATCGCGTTTTCCACAAGACCTTCTGAGTTGATCTTCTTCATCCATAGAGGATGCTCCTGCGCTTCCTTGACGCTGACAACGCCGTCTACTTTCCCATTTTTTTTGATCAACAAACGCACACAATTATCAATATCTTCCGCCGTTCTTAAAGGCGACGTTGGCTGTAATAACATAAGAAATTCCGGCACATACCCTTCATGTTCCTCATACCATCGCAGCGCATGAACAATACTTTCATCAGACGGTGATTTGTCGGACGCTAATTCTTTAGGCCTCAAGAAAGGGATTTCCGCGCCGTATTTTTTTGCTACTTTTGCTATTTTTAAAGAATCGGTCGAGACAGCGATCCTCGAGAGAAATCGGCTCTTTTTAGCCGCATCGATAGTCCAGGCAATCAACGGCTTGCCGCAAAAGTCCGTAATGTTCTTGTCCGGAATCCCTTTGCTGCCGCCTCGCGCTAAAATCAAACCTAAAATTTCGATATTTTTTTTCATGAGTATTCTCACTGAAGAAATTGCAATTTTTCTGCGGCTTTTTTATATTCTTCCCATTGCCCGACATCCACATAAGAATTTTGGGAAATCGGATAAATGCCGACAGATTCCTTTTGAGCCAGAAGAACCTTCAAAAGATCAGTCATATCAAAACATTTCTGAGGAATATATTTCAAAACTTTCTTAGACACGACATACAATCCCGTATTGATCGTAAAATCATATTCGGGCTTTTCATTGATCTTCTTTAATTTGCCGCCTTTAGAAAATTCAAAAACCCCATAAGGGATACGGTAATGCTGTAATGACCCCACAGCGGTTAAAAGATGGTTGTTTTCTTTATGAAATTTTAACAAGTCGGTATAATCAGCTCCGACGAAGACATCGCAATTGGACACAAAGAACACATCCGGCATATTTGAAGGCAAAAGCTTTAAACTCCCGGCGGTCCCTAAAAACTCTTTTTCCCAAACAAAATGAATTTCGTAGGGCTTGTTAATATTATCAAAATAATTTTTGATCATCCCGCCTTTATAATTGAGCGTCACATAAAAAGTCTTAACTCCCTGAGAGAGGAACTTATCCATAATGACCTCAATAACCGGCTTATCTCCGATAGGGATAAGCGACTTAGGAAAAATCTTCGTAAAAGGCCCCAGCCGTTCACCTTTTCCTCCGGACATGATTACGACAGGGACATTTGTTTCTATCAACGGATACGCCGATTTCGTGTCAAAAGCATCTTCCCAAGACCAAACATTCACAACGCGCTTGTTCTGATCGACAACCGGAACGACATTAATTTTTGTTTCCAGCATCAACTGCTTCACAGATTCTTTAGAGCATAAATTATCAGCAAAGATAGGATTAGCATTGAAAATTTTAAAAACCGAATCCGTTAATTTCCCATTCGCCAAAAGATGCCGCCGGATATCTCCGTCGGTCACAACGCCTTTCAGCGTTTTATTTTTATCAACAATAATAAGGATTCTTTCTCCTCCAATATCCATTCTCTTAAGAGTTTCTTTAATATTCAAATTGTGATAAACCAGCAATTTTTCTAGTTCCATATTAGCTCACCTGATGTTTTAAGTTCCATTGGCCCTGTTTCTGCTCCCAGAGATGCGGCGGCCTGGCCTTATCGATAAGTTCATAAAACCGCTGTTCGGTAATCCCCATATATTCTAAGTTTTCCTTAAAATAAATTTGCGGGAACTCCCCATCAAAACGGCGGATTAAAAGGACCGCCTCCTCTCGTCTAAGGTGTTCATTACGGACTTCTTGCGCGGCATCATTCGTGGCGCGTCCGATTCCAAATTTAATATAGTAAGTATAGTAATGAAACCAGTCGATCTTATCGTCAATGCTGTTATATTTGCTGTAACTGCCTTCGGTGCGCTCCACATTGGGATAGAAATCCGTGTTTTCAACAGAAAAATAATAAGCGGATTGGGGATCCCATTTGACATAATACCCTAAATAATGCACCCTTGTTTTCGTTTGCTCCAACAAATGAGGATTGGCCGGAAGATACGGCTCCAAATCTGAGCGAGTCAATCCATAATCCGTCATTAATTGTTTGGCGCTCACTCCTCCTAAAAATATTTCCTCAAGGCGACGATCAGCAGCATAATAAGAGTTATCTCTGATGGCTTTTGTATTATCCTGAATCGGGTTGCCATATTCCGCTTCATTCTCCCCATAAAACACCAAAGGAATGTTGTAAGTAATGGAAATTTTGGGAGCTAAATTTTTCTGCCCTAAAATAAATGGCTGAAAAGGATGCACTAAGTTTTCAAAAGCTAATTTTGTTAACAACCGATGGGCTTTCTGGTTAGGCATATGCGTAACATTATCAAAACCCGTATTGACCCAGGCCTGAAAATTGCGCCTACCCATATCTGTATAAATATGCGGCGGCCACGTCACTAAAAGCGGATGCATTCCGTATTTATATTTTAAAAGATATGCGGCCTGAACACTGTCCTTTCCACCGCTTCCCGGGACGACGACATCATAGCTGCCGTCTTTGCTACGATAATGCGAAAGCATTTCTTTGAGTTCTTCTTCCCTTTGTTTCCAATCAATGGTCTTTTTCTTCTCGGCAAAACGGCAGGCCTCACAAACGCCGTCCTCATCAAAAAAGATGGTGCGCTTGCTGGAGCCTTTAATGTTCTTAAATTCGATGCTGGAAGACGGTCGTTGATTCGAGATAACGCATCTCTTACAAAACTTAACATCGACCGGAAGGCCATACATCCCTGTTTGATTATGATTCGATTCTGAACGTTTTTTTGTCATAGGTTTTCTATAGGTTGATAAAGTTTTTTAAAATTTTTAAGCCAGCTTCGCGGCTTTTCTCCGGATGAAATTGGACCCCAAACACATTTCCTTTCTCGACAACAGCGACGAATTTATGGTCATTATACGTCGATAATGCCACGACATCCGTGTAATTGACGAGCTCATAGGAATGCATAAAATAAAATTGTTCCTGAGCTGCGATTCCTTTCATGATTTTAGACGGTTTGATAGTTTCAACTGTCGACCATCCAATATGCGGAATGCGGCCTTTAACCGGCATTTTTAACACTTCGCCTCCAACGGCTGAAAGCCCGACGGTTTCTCCATATTCATAACCTTTTTCGGATAATATTTGCATCCCCAAACAAATGCCCAGAGTCGGTTTCTTAAGAACGCCTTCTTTGATATCCTTTAACCACGCAGAAATTTCGGACATAACATCCCGATATGTCCCCACACCCGGTAAAATGATTTTATCTACCTTTTTAAGATCTTTGGCCGAATGCAAAATAGATATCTTCATTCCCAAAGAGGTCGCCTCTAAGGCTTTTTTTATATTAAAAATGTTCCCCGCATTTCCGTAATCGATAATGCCAATTTTTTGTATCATAGAGAAACCTCGATATTTTTGGATTCCAGATGTTTTTTAATTTCTTTGATCTTAAGCACGTCATAATGGAGCACGCTGGCCACGGCGACAGCATCCACTTGTCCTTGTGTGATCACACTTTCAATATGTTCTAAATTTCCAGCACCGCCGGAAGCGACCACAGGAATAGACACCGCCTGAGAAACATTCTTCATCAGTTCAATGTCGAATCCTTTCTTACGGCCTTCCGCATCCACCGCCGTCAATAGGATTTCTCCGGCGCCAAGGTCTTGGGCTTCTTTGGCCCACTCAATAGCGTCCTTGTTCGTCTTGATGCGTCCGCAATCCGTATAACATTCCCACCAGCCGTCCCACTTTTTCGCTTCAATGGAAACAACTACGCACTGATTCCCGAACACTTTGGCGGATTCCCGAATTAAATTCGGATTCTGGATGGCGTACGTATTCATCACAACTTTATCCGCGCCATGATGGAGCAATTTTGCAACATCATCCACGGTCTTGATGCCTCCGCCGACGCAAAAGGGGACAAAAATATTCTGGGAGGTTTTTTGAATGTACTCATAAAAGATTTCTCTTCTAAACAGGCTCGCGACACAATCGATATAAAAAATTTCATCCGCGCCTTGCTCGTAATATTTTAAAGCCAGATCTTCCGGCTTCCCCATCTTTCGCCACCCCTCAAAATGAACCCCTTTGATCACATAAGGCGGCTTGACATCCAATCTCGCGATAATTCTGATTTTATTCATAATTTTCTCTCTATTCTTTTACAATCGTGATACTCTTAACCATTATTTTTTTCATTCTTCTGTGTCATTAAGCTAACCATAAAATCCCCGATCCTCTTTTTGACCAACCCGTCACATTTCATCCATCTTGACCGGGCAAGCGCTCTGGATGAAGCCAAAGACTTCTGAGTTACCTCGTCGAACAAAAGCTGATCCAATAACGGCTTAAATTCTTCTTTAGAAGAGGCATGCAATCCTCCGCCTATATGCTCACACATTTCTTGACTAAAAATACCGCTAATATTTGCCGTCAGCATATTGATATCCAACGCAATCGCGTTTAAGTTCATTGTAGAATAATAAGAAATAAAAAAATCACTGGCACACAACAGCTCTAAGGTTTCCAGGCCCTTGTCCTCAATAATCTTAGGATGTTTTAAAACCTCCGGGTCCAAATCATTATTTCTCGTCTGGGGATGCAATTTGACGATGACCTTAAAATTCTCCGGCACCGACTCTAATACCGTCTTAACAATATAAGTATTGCTATCATATAATTCTGGACACCGCGAAAGCCCAACAGACGGAATGATAATTAAAATAACCTTCTCTTGAGTTTTTAACCCTAATATATTGCGCGCATTAGTCCGCATAGGTTCTTTATTCAAGACTCCATCTTTATAAAATTGATCATGTTCAAGAAATCCAACCACAACCATTTTAGATTTCGGCCGGACTCCTTCTTGAAAGAAAAGCATTTTATGCCTTTCTCCGATAACCAAGAAAAATTTTTCTTCCCCATCCCCCAGGCATTTCGGCTCCCGATAAACCACACCCCATAACTCCCCCAATATCCTATAAACAGCCCTATTCCATGCGAGCCTTTTTTCTCGACAATAATTCATCATGTTAAAACTCTTCTTTCCTTCCCTTTCTTTGATATACTCTAACCATCTCTGCGAAAAAAATCGATAATAAGTCGCCGTTCTCTGTATGCTTAAAGTTGGGATCCCTCGTTTATTGGCAAGATTGATCACGGCGCGAGATAGCGTTTGCGTAGATACAGGAGTGAATATTATCTTTGGATTATATTGAGCAATTATTTTCTTGGCATAAATCCGTTCATAAATCCTTTCTATCAAGACATATATTCCTAACGTACCCAATATTCTTCTTAAGAAAACGGATTTAATACAATTATCGTAAAAATTAAAATAATGATTCTCAATAGAAAATTCATCCAACAAAGGTTTACTGCTGTTTCCAAAATCAAAATAAAAAACGATCGGCGTTAAAGAATATTTTTCTCTTAAATAAGCCAACAGAGGAATTGTATATTTTGCCGTATATCCAGCCCTTAAAATTACAATAATATTATTAGACATGTTCTGCATTTTAGAATTACTCCAATCCTTGGATGTCGTAAAACTCTTTTTTAATAATATCTTTTAATGATGATTCCTTTAAGATCTTCTTAATTCGTCCGGCGGCGTTCCCCTCTCCATACAAATTAGGAGCCCGTTTTAAGGCCCTTTGAAAATCAACAGAATATAGCTTTTCAAAAACTTTTTTAATCGACGCTTTCGTCGGAGAACAATGAATAACACTTTGCCCGGCGATCCGTCCTTTCTGGCGATCTCCGATATCGATAGTCCCTATTTTAAAACAAGGGGTCTCGATAAGCCCGCTCGAAGAATTTCCTACGACCGCATCAACAAATTTCATCGTCGACAAATAATTCAATTGCCCCATGGAAACAAAAACTTTGGAACGCTTGGCATGCTCAGATACATATTTATCGATCATCTGATTGATCAGACGCCCGCCGAAATCAGCGTTGGATTTAGTAAAAACAATGAATGTGTCTTCCAGTTTCTCTAAGACAGACAATAAATTCTTAAATTGTGTCCCCGCCGTATTGCCCTCTAGCGTAACCGGATGATAGGACACGAGAATGTTGCGCTTCTGAAACTTTACACCTAAAGCTTTCTCCAAATCCTCTTTCGACAAGAGCTTCATCTTTTTGATATTATCAATCCCCAAAGCCCCCACATTAAAAACTCGACGAGGATGCTCTCCCAATTGAATGACGCGGTTTCGATAGACCTCTGTTGCCGTGCAATGCCAAACGCTCATTTTGGTGATCGAATGCCGCATCGCTTCATCCATCATCCCCCAGCTTGCCTCACCGCCGTATAAATGCATAATGGGAATGCGTAAGGTCATGGCCGCAATCGCCACGGCTAATGCCTCGAATCTGTCGCCTAACACGACCAGAATATCCGGATTTAATTCCTTTAACGCATCAACAAAACGGATAATCCCAACCCCGATGGATTTTCCCATGCCTTTATCGACATCAGGATTTAATGGAATTTTAACTTTCTGATCAATAAAAAAACCGTCCTTCTCGATCTGTCGGTAGGTCCAGCCAAATTCCGCAGACAAATGCATCCCCGAAACTAAAACCTTTAACCGCAAGTTTTGATCCTGCTTTATCTCGTCCATTAATGGTCTTAAAAGGCCGTAATCCGAACGCCCTCCGGTAAAAACGCATATTGTTCGCTTCTTTTGTCGTGTCTCAGACATTACTTTCCTATCCTTTATGATCATAACAGTCCAAAGCTAATTTTATATCTTCCTCTAACGTTACGCCCGTCGGAAAAAACTCGAAGGTCAGCCATCCTTGATACTCGACCTTTTCTAAAGCCGCCTTGATTCCCCGGTGATCAAAGCCTTTTGCCCCGGGCGGGCTTAAAAAAGGATCATTAATATGCATATGCGCTATCCTGTTAGCGTATTTAATAATCTTTTCTTCACAAGGCTCCTGATTCATCCACATGCTTCCCGTATCCAACATCAACCTAAAACTGGGATGGTTGACTTTCGCGACGAGCTGAGCAGACTCGTCAGCGGTCGTAAGAAAATCACACCCATATCCGGAGGAGACCGGCTCTAAGCATATTTGCACTCCCAAATCTTTCGCACAATGCGCCAAAGATAAAAAGAACGTCTCTGCGATAGCGCACGCCTTATCAAAAGGCATCTGGTCACGCTTACGATTCTTCCAGGAGCCGAATACAATAAACTCCCCGCCCAGATCAGCGCAAAGCTCGATCATTTGCTTGACATAATCTTCGCAGCGTAACCGTAACGAATCCGTATCAAAAATCTTCAGCTCTTCATGGCCAAACAACAACGCTTGTAGTCCTATAACTTTGATTCCTTCCTCGGCGCAGAGATCTTGAACACTTTTTCGTTGCACTTTCGAAGTTGTAACAGGGTCATCCCATAATACCTTGGGAGCGATCTCTATGCCTTTAATGGGCGTCTGCGCAATCAAACGCACAACATCTCTAAACGATTTTTCCTTAAAAGCAAGATTTGATATGCCAAGGATCATCCGCTATGGCCTCAACTCATCTGTTCATGATTAAGAACGGACTTTAAATTATTCTTTCTTTTAATACGCTCTTCTTGGTGCCGCACAAAAAAATTCTCGCTGATCTTACCGAATAATAAAGCCTGTAAACCGATAAAGACCAAAATAATCTCTACCGCCTGAAAAATTCCCGGCGTTAGAATATGAACCTGCGGCACAAACAAGGCCACCCCGGAAAAGATCGTTACAGCTAAACTTAAAGATAAAATCCCGCACAGCGCCGTATAATACGCAAGGTCTTGATTAAATGTGACGGTGAAAAAAGCCGTTACGAGGTCTAAGAGCGCCATATTCAAACGGCGAATGCTCGTATATTTGGAAACGCCATGGCCGCGGTGATAATGCCTGATTGGCATCTCTTTGACTTTAAACCCTTGTTTAAAAGCATAGACGACGGCAAAACGATACAAGTCTCCATACAAAGATAAATACGCGATGACCTCTCTACGAAAACATTTGAGCCCTGAAAAATAATCCGCGAAATTTAACCCCGTAAGTTTTCTCATGACAAAATTAAATATTCTCGACGAAAAAATAACGCTCTTGGAATCAAGGCGGGAAACCCTTTTTCCCGAGACCAAATCCCAGCCGCTTTCCAATTCTTTGATCATCAAAGGAATATCCTGCGCATCATACTGAAGGTCGCTATCCATAAAAACAATATATTTGCCTTTCGCATATTCAACGCCCACCTCGAGCGCGGCAGCCTTCCCTTTTTTACGGAACAAATTGACAACCGTGACGTTAGAATAGGTGTTATAAAGATGGGCCAATACTTTCTCGGCGCCATCATTAGAACCATCATTGACGAATACGACCTCAAAACTTTTTTGAGCCAGACGCATGGCTTCTTTAACCTGATTAAATAACGGCTCTAAGTTTTTCTCCTCGTTATATCCGGGAGTCACAATAGAAACATCCACGCTTGAACCGTTTTTCTGGCACTCATTTTTTTGTACGAATTCCATATCTCCTCCTCTAGCTTGAGAGGGAATCTCCCTTTGGTCTTAAGATATCTAAAACAGTATTGATAGAAACCGCCCTGGCGCTATTGCTGGGACGATTCCTTTGAATAACATGATAAAAATTTTCTAAGGCATTCTTCAAATTATTATTCTCGTCAAACTGAAAAGTCTGTTGTTTTTCGATGATCTCTTTATCAAGAGAAAACCGTGTCCGCTTATACAGCGTGAGCGTTAAAACGTCTTTTTGGTCAGGAGCATAAATGATGGTCCCTTTTTCCCCGTAAATAATGACTTTTCTGTCTTTTTGCGGGCAATGGAGATTGATCTCAATCGTCCCCCGACAAGAATTCTGTTTAGATTGATAATGGATCACGGCGGCGGTCGGAACACCTTCCGTAACTAAAAACGAATCTGAAGAAAAAGTTAAATTCTCCAAAGGCAGAAAAATATCGAGAATCGAGAGCGCATGGCTTCCTAATAATAAATAAACATCATAGGGCAAAAAACGTCCAAGTTGTTTTAAAGAAATCGAGATGCTCTGAACATCTCCGATCATCCCTTGAAGGATCATATTTTGCGCAGCCTGCAAGCCTTGAGAATAAGTATACGTGTATTCAGTCTCTAATATGAGCCCTCGGGTCTTGGCTTGTTCGACAATGGATTGGGCTTCGTGGCCTATTACTGCCAGCGGTTTTTCGACCAAAATATTTTTGCCATGGCAAAGCGCCTCTGTGACTACGTCCACATGCGTATTAATCGGCGTTGCAATGATCACATGAGAAACACCTTTATCATTCCACACGTCGTCGATATTCGCCGTAAATTCCGGGCCATAAGTTTGGGCGATCATGTCCGGCGACAATTTCTTTAAAGAAGGAAAGAAAACATAAGCGAGATGAAACTGGCTACTCTCCTTAAGATATTTATAGATCTTCTTTCCCCAATAGCCGTATCCAATTAATGCGACATTTTCTATTTTCATAGATGAAATAAACTCCCTTTGTCCCAAGCCTCATTAATTTCCAAGGCGATACGATTACATCGTGCCCCGGCTTTAAAACAAGTATGAGCATCCCAATCGGGGTCATGATTCGCAAGGACCATTCTGTTGAATTCCTTAAAATCATCCGTAACTTTCCCCAAAATCATATCCTTAAAAGAAGGGCTCGCCGTGCTGGAACAGCGATAAACATGCCCATCTGCGCCAAAAGTCATTTGATAATAACTATAGATACATTGTTTAAAACGCATTTTTTCTACGTCTTGGAATCCCGGCGGATGCCAGAAGATGTAAGGTTTCTCAGAGGTACTCAAAGATAAATGCGGCTGAACAATTTTTTCACATTTCTTTCCAAAAGGAATTTCCACGTTTTCACGATACTTCCGGACATCTTTAAAATCTTTTCCATAAAGGTCATAGGGAACGGAGAACCTCAGCGAATCCACTTTGATATCCTTCATGATCTGGACAATCCCTTTAATTTCTTCGGGAGAAGAATTATAAGCGTTCATCAGATAACACACCCGAATCGATGGATAAGCCTTGTTCCCGCGCAGTTTAACGAGCATCCGTATCCCTTCGATAATCCGGGAAAAGAAATCCTCTTTTACATTCTTCGTCTTGCAATGGCTTTTGACCGTACCGGCATCCAAGCTTGTTGAAATATAATCCTGAGGAGAGTCCGCCAATCGAATAACCGACGAGCAAAACTTTCTCTGTTCTTCCAACTCAATAAATAAAGAACCATTCGTATGAATGCCGAAATAGTTATGATATTTTTTTGTCAGCTTAAGGTAATCCAGCAAATATTCATTCATCAGCGGCTCGGTGTAGGCTCCTCCATAGATATAAAAAGGAATGGCCCCTTTCAGCTTCTCGAGAATGACAAGACCTTGCTCTTCCCAATGGCCAAGCCCACGGTCCAACGCCTTTCCCTGGCAATAATAACAATTAAAATTACACGGGGTTTTCCGGTCAGCCGGCAAATGAATTTCCATTTGCCTCGGATAAATCAGCTCTCCATTAAAAACCCGGGACACGTCATTACCCAAATGGTCACAAATAATTTTGGGGTATTGATAACTTGAAGGCCGTTCGGCCTTCTTATGATTTGCTAATTTTTCTTTGGGCATTTTTCTCCTGTTTTTTAAAAAACAACTAAACCGATATTTTATTTGTTACAACAAATCGCATAACATGACAACCCCGGCAGTTTTAACCCAATCTTCCTCAAAAATGCAGTCAACTTGTATTCTCCAACCAAAGTGTTCTTATAAACTTTATTAATAAAATCATTTCCCGCCCATCCTCCAATGCCTTTCTTTTCTTTCTGAAAAACAAGCCCCAGTTTTTCAAAAAAAACTTCAATGGCCCTGAAGATCAAAATAGACGGAAAAATATATCCGCTTTCAACAACCCTTAGGCCTGATTTTTCTATCGTATCCGACAACTGCTTGACGGTATATCTTCGACAATGTCCAAGCCATTGGTCATGCAAAGAAAAAAGAGCCGGAAAAGCTGGCCCGGTAATTAAAAAAACGGCTTTATCATTAACGGCTTTACTCTTAACAATCCCTTCCAGCATACTGACTTCATCTTCGACGTGCTCTAAAACATCCAATAAAAGAACGGCATCGATACTTGCCTTTACGATCTTGCCATCGCCTAGCATATCCTCAAATGACCTATAAAGTGAAACGCGGGGATTTTGCTTAAAATACTCCTTGGTCCCTTCATCCAATTTGATATCCACCCCAATTAATTTCGTATCCGGCAAGAAACCTGAAACCCTTTCCAAAAAATATCCATCCCCGCAGCCAATATCCAAAATGGTCGACTGGGAGCTAATATGTTCCCTTATTAAACTAAATAATATCTCCACCCTAGCCAATTCCCAAGGATGGCGTTGATATTTTTCGCTCGTCTTAAATACTGTTATTTCTCTGCAGTCCATCTGTGTCGTCCTGAAATGTTTACGCTAATGGAGTACATTTAATTTTAATCATCCGACGAATATGATCTCTATAGCTGTCGGGATTTATATATTTCATGAATATTAAAGAAAAAGTCTCTCTTAAAGAAATCCTTTCCTCACCAAACTCAACAGTCATTAAATACTCCGGATCATGCCAAAGGTAATCGGACATATTATAATCAGGATATGGGCTTAGTTTCGCGTATTTCTGCTTTATCTCTTCGAACATGGCTCGATTACGCGCTTCATCTTTATCAACCGCGAATCTTTTTTCATCGCCGAAGGCGGCTTTCAACATGCCGGTAAATTCATAAAACCGCCACGGCTCATCAAGAACGTTAAGCCGTTTTGTTCGATCATCCACTAAAAAAGTCGTATGGTTCCGGACGACATCATCCCTTTTCATCGCCTCAATGAAAGAAACCTGCTTAAACCAAGCCCTCTGAAAGACTAAACAATTTTTGACATTACTTAAAAAGAATCCGGCAAGCAACAATGATAAAAGGATCTCTAAAATATTCCGTTTTAGTCTGAGCCTATTAAAAAGGACTTTTAACCCATACAGAATGATGAAAGCCGCTCCCAAAGGAACCAAAATCTGGTCTCTGGTCCTCCAGCCCCAACCATAATCCCAACCACCTCTTCCTACAGCGACATATGGCAATATCGCCAAATTATAAAAAACTATTCCTAAAACAACGAAATAAATATTTTTCCTGTCAAAAATTGTTATTTGGGATTTCATAATTCTATAGACAATAACCGCCAACAGTAATAAAACCAAAAAATAAATTTGGCCGTCTGTTTTCCCTAAGTTCATGACAAATGCATTCTTTATCGGTAAAAGAAGATTGTTTTCGGCAGAATATACGGAATACTTCGGGGTTCTTAAAATAGCTCTCAAATCCACGCTGTTATATCCAACAAATAGATCGACCGGAGGAAAAAAGAGGCGCCTTGCTTCCCAATAAATCAACGGAACAAGCGCAAAAAAGAAATATTTTTTTAATTTTCCTAAAGATTTTCTTAAATCCATATCTAATTTTTCATGATACGCAATAAGCATAAAGACAGGGATGGAAAGAACTATCGTCGATTCAAGCTGAAAAGACAAAAAGAAACAGCAACAAGAAATCAGATAATAAATCCAACGTTTCTTAAAAACATACTGCAGTAACAAATATGTCGCCATAAAAAACATAAAAACACAAAACATGTGCGGCGCCATCACCTGGCCGACTTTAGCAAAGTTAACGGGAAACAACCCAAAGATCAGAGCAAGCACCAATTTATCGGTTAAGACAATTTCTTTTATAGTGGTCAAAATATAGAACAAAATCAAAGCCGCGCCCAGATGGCTTATCAAAATGGTCAGACGATACAACAAAGGAAAATCATTAAAGGTGACATGAATGAATGCTTTTAAAGGTAACCCTGCATTCTTATAAGTGGTCCATACCGCAGAATCCTTAACATGAAATGTCGTCCAGTCATCCCAATAAACGCCATCATTAAACAGCATCAACCCATGGCTTAAAAGGACTAAAAGGATAATTATTAAAATTTGTCGTCGGTATTCTTTTATCATAATTTTGAAGTAGATTGGGCCGCTCTTAATTGTTGTCTTTGGGCAAATTCATTTAAGACATAACTATTCCATAAAAATAAACGGCAATCATCTTTTAACGCCTTGTGATTTGTGAATTTTTCCTGAATCAAATTTCGTGCGTTGTCATTCCAATAAGGCGCGGCTTTAAATTCCAAGCTATTATCCGAGAACCATCGGCTTAAAGGCGCGCTAAATCCGACTTTTTTGCGCCAGACAATATTTTTCGGCAAATAACGCTCTGCCATTTTCTTAAGGATATATTTGGAGTGCTCTCCCTTTAACTTAAACGTCGACGGAATGGTGCGTACGCAGTCCACCAAATCGACATCCAAGAATGGCGCCCGGACTTCTAAGCTATGCATCATGCTTAAGCGATCCACTTTAACAAGGATCTGGTCTTGCAAAAATAAATTTCCATAAAATTCCAGGGCTTTGTCGACCAGATTCTTTTGCGAGCTCTTGTCCCAGAACTCAATGGCTTCCGAATAGAGATCCTCCAATTTGACCGGAGCATTGGTCAAAATTTCAATCTCCGACTTAGGGATTGGACCCAGCCACAACGGATTCCAAAGTGATGCCGGGCTTGCGTAACCCTTAAGCAACCGTTCCAGGCGAAAACGAAATGTCATATACGAATGTGAGATCGGAAGCCGTGACAATACAGATAAAATCCCGTCGTGGCAAGGCTTCGGTAAAAGACGTTTGACCCATGATATAATTTTTAACGCGCGAAACGTATCATACCCCGCAAAAAGCTCATCTCCGGCATCCCCGCCTAACGCCACGGTAATTTTCTTTCTCGCATGGCGACAGAGAAGATAGTAGGACATCATCGAGCTGTCACTAAAAGGCTCATCCAATAATGAAAACATTTGTTCCTGCAGTAGCGGCAGCTTTTGAGGATCAAACGTTTCCGCAAAATGCTGCGTGCCCAATAAACCAGACACTAAAAGAGCGGATTTCGTTTCATCAAACGTCGGATCTAGAAAACCGATGGAGAACGAATGCAAATTCTTCCCTTTTAATTTTTCTCCGGCCAAAGCAGAAACGATGGACGAATCCAACCCTCCGCTTAAAAATACGCCTAAAGGCACGTCGGAAACGAGCCTCCTATGAACGGCGCTGCGTAACAGATTGTCAACCCGCTCGACCCAATATTTTTCGTCTTTAGCATAATCCGGCTCTATCTTATAAGACCAATAGCGGGTGATCTTACAATCATGATTCTTAATATCAAAAACAAGGTTATGCCCGCCGGGAAGCTTCTTCACTTCCTCATAAATGCTCCAATTCGCCGGGAAATATCCATGGGCATGATACTTTTGAACGCCTCTGACCGAAACATTTAGCGTCAGCGACCGATGCTTCTTTAAAGCCTTAAGCTCGGAAGCAAAAGCAAAAATCCCTCTTTGGATAGAATAATAGAGCGGTTTCTTCCCGAACCGGTCCCGGCTTAAAAAAATCTTGCCTTTTGTCCTGTCGAGAATCGCAAACGCCCACATCCCGTTAAGGTGCTCGACAAGCTTTTCTCCCCAGGCTTTATACCCATGAATCAATATCTCCGTGTCAGAATGGCTCGACTGAAAAACATGGCCTAAAGACTCGAGCTCTTTACGCAATTCGCGCTCATTATAAATTTGGCCGTTATAAATCACGACAATGTCTTCTTCCCGGGATTTCATGGGTTGATGGCCGCCTTCTTTATCGCGGATCATCAAACGCGTATGCCCCAAGTAAACAGGACGTGACGGGTCCTGATAAAAATTCATTTCATCAGGCCCGCGAAGGCGGAGCGTCTTGGCCATCTCGACGATGTCTTGATATTCTCCACTGCCTAAAAATCCTACAATGCCACACATTTAAAGCATTCCTTTCCGGAATCTCTCTAAAAAATTACGAACTTAAAGTGATAGCGTCATCCTTTTTATAATTCTTTTGTGCACGTTGGCCGATGACTTTGTCCCACAGCATCGGGCTTAATCCGACGGCGGGCCGCTTAGCCACGATATTATCTTCAGTAAATCTTTCTCCTTGAGCGATATCCTTCGCAGCATAAAGGCTTCGACGGACGATCAACAAATTCTTTGACTCATTACGAGTTGGCTTCTTTTTCCCATCTCCAAGCGCCTGTTCAATATGGCGAATAGCCGAAATCATTTGCTTTAATTCCCCCGGCTCTAAAGATGCGCTTTGATCCGGGCCAGGAAGATTCCGATCTAACGTAAAATGCTTCTCAATCACCCGCGCCCCTAACACGACGGCGGCGATAGCAACTTCCGTGCCTAGCGTATGGTCCGAATACCCGACATTAACGCCGCATTCCTTTTGAATGGTCAACATCGCCCGTAAATTGACATCTTCAAACCGGGTCGGATAATCCGTGTGACAATGAAGGACAGTAATATCCTTCTTTAAGACGCCTTGCCCCATCAAAATTTTAATAGCAATCTTGATTTCTCGTAAATCCGCCATTCCCGTAGATAGAATTGTTTTCTTCTTAAGCCGCCCAATTTTTCTTAAATAAGGCAGATTGGTTATCTCTCCCGACGGGATCTTAAAGATCTTCATGCCTAGACTCTTTAAAAAGTCAACACTGGGAAGATCAAAAGGCGTTGACAAAAAAAGGATTCCCTTTGTACGGCAATAATCAGAAACTTCTCTAAAGGCTTCTTGCGTTAGCCGGAGTTTCTCCAGCATCGGATGCTGAAACTCGGCGGACGTATTTTTCGCCTGATACACCGCTGTTTTGGCATAAGGCGTCACGACAAAATCCGCGCTCTTAAATGTTTGGAACTTAACGGCATCCGCTCCCGCAGCCTTGGCGGCATCCACTAATTTCTTAGCCAGATGGATATCGCCGTTATGATTGACTCCAGCCTCAGCAATAATAAAAACTTTATTCATTGCCCGAGAATTCATCATACGTTAAGCCCTTTCGACGATAAATCTAAAGTGTCAGCCTCAAAAGCATAAGTTTCTTTTAATAAATTCGTGTCGATATATTGCTTAATCCGGCTACCTTGAGGAACTTTTATTATTTTTGTGTCCTTATTGCCATACTGACGCGCCAATTCTTTTGCAATGGCCAAGATCGTCCAATGCTTTCGGCACCCGACATTAAAACTTCCTGGCTTCGGAGATACTGATATTTTCTCAAAAGCCCGGGCCACATCGCGAACATGGATAAAATTAACGACCCGTTCTCCATTTCCAAAAACAGTAATGGTGTTTTTTTCCTTCAATTCCTTAAGCATCATTGGGATGATGCGGTCCTCTCTCATCAAAGGGCCAATGACCTGGGCCACTCTTAAATGCACCACCTTCATCGTCGAAGATAAAAAGAAATTCAAAAGGACCTCTGCATTAAATTTTGCGAGCCCATACAATCCATCCCCGTTTCCAGACATATTCACAACGCTTTTCTCCGAATAGGTCCCATTTTGCTGCGGATACATAGCAATGCTTGAGGCATGAATAAATGCTTTTGGTTTTACCATTTGCGCCAAGACAATCATATTCTTTGTCATCAGGAGATTCTCTTCTAACAAACTTATCTGCGTTCTATTTTGCGGCGTGCAAATCACCGATGCTAAATGAATAATGAAATCAATTTTCTTTGCCTTAAAGGTTTGTCCGATACGACGCACCTGCTGTTCTTGCCTTAAATCACAACAGTAATCCTGTTGTCTATCGCGGCCAAGAGTAAAAACCTTATGCCGCTTCCTAAGGCGCTCTGTGACTGCCTGCCCGATAAATCCATTGCTTCCTGTTATTAAAATCTTCATTTGCTCTCCCACTTCTGATAAACATCTCCCGGAACAAACTGTTCTTCAAAATATCTGAGAATAACGCCTTTTTTATAAGTGATCTCCAGCTGTTCTTTTCCCATCAGCGCCCGCAAAAAAATCTCTACTTCATTAACGCCGACCAAAGCCCGCATATAGGTCGTCCCGGAAAATCTTGGATTAATTTCAAAAATGACCGGGCCTCGCGCAGTGTCGCGGAATTGAAAATTCATTGGCCCATGCGCTTGTAATGCCCCGCTGACCTGTTTAATGAAATCATGAAAAGCAAAACACCGCTCATCCAAAACAGCCCTAAACGTGTTACCATCTTTTAAAATGCGGCGTAAAACCACAACGCTTAAAATGTCCCCATTAAGAGAAAGGCTGCCACTCGTATATTCCTCGTCGGGCGTTCCTACCAGCTCTTGAATCACAGGCGTCGGGCAAACCTTTAAAGCGTTCTCCAATTCCAAACGGTCTTTAACCGTGTACAGATGCCAGGAGCGAAACCCAAATCTGGATTTAACGATAAACGGAAAACTGTGCTGCTTTAAGAATTCTTCCGCCTCCTCAGGCAATGCGGAATCCGGAAAAGGGAATCCTTTACTCTTTAAAAATTGGGCCGTGGCATATTTATCTTTACAAATCGCGCACGCCTTAGGGTCTGAGACAACGATCTTGACCGGCGACTTCGATTCGAACTGTTCCTTTAATTGAGAAAAAATCTCGACTTCGAAATCCAATCCAACAAAGACGATGTCAATATGCTCATCTTTAATGATTTTACTGACGGCCTCGACCCATTGTTCTCTGGACACCTTTGGGCTCAAGACATCCGGCAGAATAAATCCCTTTTCAACCCAATAAAGCCCGACCGCATGAGGAAAATAATCCGTCCCCAAAATATGACACGAAATTTCCGACGCCTTTAACGCCTTAATAATGCTTTGACCTAATAAAGACCCGACTCCGGTAACGAGAACATTCATCAAAACAGCTCCTGTAATAAACGACACGCCCCGCCTAGATCTTTAATCTCATGCATATCCGACCCCAAAGAAACACAAGGATTATATTTATGGCAAAACATCCGTGCGGCTTTAAAAAAATCCTCATTCATATATCTCGCATTCCATTCAAATGCGATCTCGGTCTTCGCAATAGCTCGAATGATTTCTTCAAGATGCTGCATCGAGAAATTTTTATGGTGCTTTAAAGACATCCCAAACGGATGGGCCAAGACATGAATGCCTTTTGCTTTAATCATGGCCATGCTATAACGAAATTCTTCCTCGAGGCTCTTTTCTGGGCCCAATTTCAAAGGATCGACAAAATCTCCCTGATAAGGAATGCGATGGACGCTCCCTAAAACAATTTCAGCTAAAGATAAATCTTCCGGCGTAACATCCAAAAGGCCGCTCTCATCCATCACTTTTGTCTCTATGCCAATCCACACGCGAAGATTTCTCTTCTGGCGTTTTTGGTCCGCCTCACGAAAAAAATCTTTAAAATAGGTGCTTTCTTTTCTGATATGTTCCGTTAAGGCAATCAACTCTAACTTTTGCTCCTCGGCTTTCTCAAAAATTTCCTCAATAGAATGTTTCCCATCCGTCCAGGAAGTATGAATATGGCAATCCTGCCGGATATTCTCAAGGGTCAAATCATGAAAACGTAGAAATTTTAATCCCGCCATCTGGCTTTTCATTTTTTATTCCCTAAGCTCTTAATACTTTCCACAACTCTTTTGATGTCCTCTGCCGCAAGATCCACGCTGCACGGCAAATTGAGTACGCGCTCAAAATATTTCTTGGCCTTTTGAATTTTATACGCCTGCTGCTTTTTATATGGCTTTTGCAAATGGTTCAAATACCAAATCGGCCGCGTCTGGATTTTTTCCTTGGAAAGATCTTCCATCAACTCAAGATTGCTCAGACCGAAATCTTTCTTATCGACGACAAGCGAATAAAACCAATAATTGCTAAAGCCGTAAGCCGGCTCCTCGATAAAGGACAACCCTGGCACGCCGCTTAACAAGTTCTTATAAAGCTCAAAATTCGTTCTTTTCGTCGCTATAAAAGCTTCTAATTTCTCCATTTGAGCCAAGCCGATGGCCGACGCAACATTGGTCAGGCGATAATTATAGCCAACTTCATGATGAATATACTGGACCTCATCGTCCTTGGCTTGCGTTGTTAAATATTTTGCTTTTTCCGCCCAGGTTTTATTATTCGTGACGATCATCCCACCGCCGCCGGCCGTAATGATTTTATTCCCGTTAAAAGATAAACAGCCTACATCTGCGATACTGCCGGTCATTTTTCCGCTATATTTTCCTTGCCGATAATAAGACCCCAACGATTCCGTCGCGTCTTCGATCACAAAAAGGTTATACTGTTTCGCTAAAATCATTAAGGGTTCCATATCCACAGGATGCCCGAAAATATGAACAGGAATGATCGCTTTTATCTGCTTCTTGGTCTTTTTATTGATAAGCATCCCCTTACGGGACAAACATTCTTCGGTAAAGAAATCTTTGAGCTTCTGAACATCCATGTTCAGATAATCATCACAATCCATAAAAACAGGCTGCGCACCGACATAGCGCACCGCATTAACCGGCGCAATGAATGTCACCGTCGGAACAATAACTTCATCACCAGCACCAACGCCAGCTAACAACAAAGAAATATGAAGTGCGGAAGTTCCATTGATACATGCAACCGCCTGTTTCGTGCCTACATAAGAACACATTGTTTCTTCAAATTTCTGCACATATTTTCCTGCCGAAGAAACCCAGCCAGTGTCCAGGCACTCTTTGACATACGTCCATTCATTGCCCTGAATCACAGGCACAGATAATGGGATAAAACTATTTACAGGATTAGCTGTTTTTATATTTGGCATCATCTGGATTTAATAGGATCTTTTGGTCAATAAGATTTTTTACTTCCCTAATCCCGTCAGGCAATCTGCGGGAAATTTGAAAACCCAATTCTTTCTTTATTTTTTCAAACGAGACCCGATAATCCCGCGGGTCGTCATTACGAGAGACATAGTGCACTTGAAGGATAGGGATCAGCTTTTTAATTTCATCAACGATCATTTGCTTTTGATAATTCTCGGACGTATCGCCGACATTAAAAACATTATAAGCGACTTTCTTAGCATCAGCATTAAGAACGAGATCAATGGCCCGTCCAAAATCATAAACATGGCAATACGGCCGCCAGAATTTCTCCCCGAAAACTTCCAACTTGCGACCCAAAGCAAATTCCTTCGTAAACTCATTAACCGTTAGGTCAAACCTCATGCGAGGCGAAAGGCCATAAACCGTTGCGAACCTCAAGGCCGTCGGAGAAAATTGCTCGTCTTTTTTAATTTCTTTTAAAAATACGCTCTCAAATTTAACTTTCAATTCTGCATACAAAGAAACCGGCGCCAGAGGAGAATTCTCATCAACATATCCGTTAGGGTCCGCCATTTTTCCATAATTGCTGCAGGTCGAGGCAAAAATAAATCGCGGCGTTTTTCTTTTGATGGCTTCTTCCAATAAGTGCGTCGATGCTTCAAGATTGATTTTTCTAGCTAAATCCGGCTGCTTAGCGCACGCCGGGTCACCGACGATAGCCGCCAAATGGACCACACCGTCAAATTGATTGTCGTTAAATAAAGAAGGGATTGTCGTCTTGTCCGTGAGATCTCCTTTGACGAATTTAAAATTTGGATGATGCCAGACCCCTAAAAGCCCCTCGCCTCCAAAGCTTAAATTATCAACAACAACAATGTTATATCCACGGCTTAACAATGCTCCCGTAACCACGGACCCTACATAACCAGCCCCGCCAGTAATCAAAATATTACGCCCCATACTACTCCTCTCTATTTTTGCGCCTCAATATACAAAGAAATTTTAGGATATGTCTTATCAAAAAAATTAACATCTCGTAACACCGGCGAGAAACTTTGCCCATAAGAAGAAGCGTACACTTTATTAAAACCAGTCTTCTTCAACATTCTCTGCGCTTTCTCCAAATTCCACCAATTCATATGGTTCCCCGGATATTTTTTCTGAATATCGACGGGGCACAAAGATGTACAATAGTTCAACACCTCTTCATATTTCATTTTTTGAAAAAGAGTTTTTAGCTCCTCCACTGTAATACGTTGCGTCGCGCCATCAGAATGTAAGGGAGAAACGCTCGCAGCAAAATCATAAAGAAAAATTTCCCCCAAAGGCGCCGTATCCATTGGCTTTGCGATCTTCTTTTTAGCCAGCCTAACTGGGTCTGTATAAGTATTAATCCAAAAGAAAAAATGTCTGTCATTTCTTTTGTACGCTTCGTAATACAGATCAATATTGGGACATGTCAATCGAAAAATTCCTCCGTCTTTCAAAATCCTAAAAGATTCTTTAAACATATTTTCTGCCGCGGCATCCGTTATATGTTCAACGGTATGGCTCGAGTAAACCAAAGAAGCCGTCGATTCTTTGACGGGAAACGGCATTAAAGACATTAAATCAAAATTAATCCCTGTCTTGACTTTTTCCTCATGGCCCTTATACCATTCAGACTGCAAATCAATATTCGTCCATGCGGGATGATAAAAACCGCCGGCCCCTATATTATAAAATCGTCTCTTTTGGATACTTTCTTCACCGTAAAGGCTGCGATATAAATCCAAGCCATACTCTTCATTCTTTGTCTTGATTTTTGTTAAAGAAAAACCCAGCCGATTAACAATTTTATGAATAAGGCGCCGCATAGTTATCCTTTCCAGCTTTTTGCGAAGGACTCAATTAATTGAGCAATTCTTTCTTTAACTTTCCCATCGCACTTCATCCAGCGTAAACGGGCCCTTGCCCGTTGTTGAGCATAAAATTTTTCCATGACCTCGTCATAAAAAAAGGCATTTAACATCTCTTTGAGTTCCCAGTCATAACGCACATGCGGCCCGCCCATAATATTTTCATTAAGATCCTGCTGGCCTACCCGCGCAAGATTAAATGTCAGCATCGGAACATCCAACGCTATCGCGCATAAATTGACCGTGGATTCGTAGGAAACATAATAATCGGCGGCGTGAAGCAAATCCAAAGTATCATTTTCTTTGTCCACACGAAACAATGGATTTTCTAACAAAACAGGGTCAAATTCTTTTTCTTTTCCTGGACGAGGATGATATTTAAGGATAATCCGAAACTTATTCCCTTCCGCTTCCAAGACTTGGGCCAGCGTCTTTAGAATTAAAGTATTATAATCATACAAATTTATTCTCTGAAGGTGGCCGGGAGGAACATTAAAAAGCACCATCTTTTGCGTCGGTGAAATCCCCAGCTGATTTCTCATCTGTGTGCGTAAAGGCTCCTTGACCAATTGCCCTTGTGGATAAAACATGTCGTGTTCAAGATGGCCAACCACTACGATTTTGTTATCCTCCTCTATTCCCTCTTGAATAAATAAATCTTTAAAACCTTCCCCGATGACGGCAAACTTTGACTCTTCTCCGTCGCCCAAACAAACGCTCTGCTTATAAGAAAGATTGAAAAGTTTATCTACAATCTTTTCCAGAAAAGAAATAATATTCTCGCGTATATGAGTTAAAAAAACCGCAAAAGACTCCCTTTTACTCAAAATTTTATTATCGGCTAATCGCTGTTGTCGTTTAAGCCATTTATACCAAAGATCCATCGGCCCAGCATGAACCCGTTGAAGAGTTATACTGGGAATTCCTTTAGCATTAGCCTGACGAATAATCGCTCTCGACAGTGCCTGTGTTCCCGCAGGGGTTATAATAACCAACGGGTTAAATTGTTCTAAAATCTTTTTTGCCTCTTTCCTTTCTTTGATCCTTGAAAGGAATCGTCCCGAAATCCCGCCTGAGGATATTAATTTCCGCATCCATGGATTTCTGATATTTATTGACTGATCATAGTAATAATTTTCAATATTATGCTTATCTAACAGCGGCTTAATATTTTTTCCTAAGGACAAACTATACACAATGGGATTAAATCCGTGCTGGTCCCGTAAATAGAGCAAAAGCGGAATTTCATGTTTTGCCGTATAATCTGTTCTAAGAATTACAAGAATATTTTTCATCTGATTGACTTAATTATTCGCTGTTTTGATAAACCGGTTATAAAGCCCGTTGGGAACGACAATCAAATCCTCATGATTGCCTGACTCCACGATTTTTCCATCATCTAAAACAAGAATTTTATCCGCATTCTTTATTGTAGAAAGCCGATGCGTAATGGCAATGATCGTTCTGTCGCCGATAAAATTATCAATAGCTTTCATAATTTCTTTTTCAGACAATGCGTCTAAATTGCTGGTGGCCTCATCCCAAATAAGGATTCGGGGATTTAAAATAAAAGCGCGGGCAATGGCAATGCGCTGGCGCTGGCCTACGGACAATTTAACGCCGCGGTCCCCTAAGATAGTATTAAGACCCTGCGGCAAATTTCTGATAAAAGAATCCGCGTAAGCAGCTTTCGCGGCTTCCATAATTTTCTCCTCAGAAACCTGCGGATTCCCTAACCCAATATTAAAAGCAACGGTGTCATTAAATAAAAATGTGTCCTGACTTACGATCCCGATTTGTTTACGCCAGAAATCCGTATCGATTTGGTTCAAATCACAGCCGTCGACCTTAATTTTCCCTTCCTGAGGAGAATAAAACTTTAAAAGCAGATCAATAATGGTTGTCTTGCCGGCCCCGGAAGAGCCCACCAAAGCAATAACCTTTCCAAAGGGAATAACAAAGGAAAGCTTTTGTAAAACGATCCTGTCTTTTTCGCTATAGCGAAAATAAACATCATCAAATTCAATCGTTTCGTTAAATATCTTTTTCTCAGCGGGGCTCTGCGATTTTGCATCTTCTTCTGAGACATAAAAATCTTTCGAGAAAGAAGAGACCGCCTTAATCAGATGCCGGTTGGCGGAGAAATTGACAAAGAAATCATTAAAACTGGACACGACTGGCATGAGCCGGGATAAAACAGCAATAAAAAGAATGACGCTCTGAATCCACAACGACGTCGAGGCGTCGAATAAAAATGATCCCACAAATACTAAGGCGATCAGAGACAGCATGCTGATAAACTGCACGGATGCCTTGACGGCTTCCGTTACAACCACAATATTAAAACGCATCTGTAAAAGCTCTTCATTCTCAAAAGTATGTTTTTGCGCAAAGAACGATTCTTTAACAAACTGCCTGATCGTTTTCATGCCGGAGATCGTCTCGAGCAATAAAGAATTACGATTTTCTAACCCCGTCTTAAAATCAGCACCCACCTTTCTTGCCATAAGATGGAACCGGGTCATCAACAAAGACGTAATCGCTAGAATCAATAACGCAAGGCCTGTCATCGCCCAAGAAAGTTTGAACATGAAGAATAAAAGAACAATCCCAATAAAAGTCTTTGGAATAATATCAATCACGCGGGAAGCGAAAGAAGCAACGACGAGACAATGATTCCCGAGGATAGAATAAAAATAGCCCCCTTTCCTTTCATAAAGAGATTGGAGGGGAATCTTTAAAAGTTTTTTGTATATTTTATCCGATAAATAAACGCCTGTCTTTTTCTGCATAATTCCGCTGGCCCAAAGACTGAGAAAAAAACAAATGAATTGTAAAAGAACGGCGAGAGCAAAAAAGCCTAATACGATTCTAACCCGTACAACAGTAGGAAACTGATGAAGATAATTGGTAAAAATGCCAACGACATTTCCGATCATCGGCAATTTAATCGTAACATTCGGAACATCTTGAATGATCTGAAGAAACGGGACCAACAATCCGATCCCGAAGATTTCCGTGACCGTCGTCAAAAGACTAATCAAAACAGAAGCAACAATCAGAAAAGGATATTGAGCGATTATAGAAAAAAGAAACGCCATAGATTATTTCCTCCCCCACACAAAGAATGCTTGGCCCCAGGACTCGTCACAAGCCCACGGATGAGAGCCTTGTTTCCTGCGCTGAGATAAAAGATTTTCATAAACTGTCACCAAAGCTCGCTCAAAAGCCGACGGCATAAGCGTAAACGGAAACTCCGGCGAGAAAGAAATGGCCGGAAAAGGATACACTCCGCTGGCCTTGACGGCTTTTAACCCATTTTTTTGTAAAAGTTTGACATAATAACCGCTATCATAATCATTACGGTAAAGCGGTTTCTTGGTATTCTTTTTTCCCGAATTTCCTCCGACCGGGGCTTTCTTAAGGACATCATTTACGGGCTTAAAAACTGTTTGCACGCTCGTTTTCTCAGGAACCACATAGGCGGTAAAAACCCCGCCTTTCTTTAAAACCCGAATTTGCTCCTCGATGATTTTGGAAGGAGTTTTAAAATGCTCCAATAAACCAATACTGGTAATGACATCAAATTCCTCGTCCTCAAACGGAAGTTCGTGAGCATCAGCGACAACAAACTGGGCAAGATGCGCGTGCTTATTTTTCTTAAAAATTTCCTCTGCATCCTTTAAAACCTCCGGCACAATGTCAACGAGCGTAACAGAATATCCACTCTGTGCAAAAAACGACGATAACGACCCTCGTCCTGCGCCGACTTCTAAACAATGCCCTTTCGACGGGATCTTGACGACCTCTTTTAAAAAAGAAAAATGCTGCTGAAACGCTAGTTCGATCTGATTCTGCGGACGTCCTTTACAAAACCAATTCGTCTTTTTGGTTTCTCTTTTCTTCCAATTCGCCGCAAAACGGCGCACATTATCCTGTTGCGATCTCAACGTGAATCCTTTTTTTGAAAATAGTGTTTTAGTTTCTGTGCCATGAAAATCTCGGTCTTTTTCATCGACTCCACCGTTGCCCCGCCGATATGCGGCGTTAAAATGAGATTGGTGTTTTTGCGTGCATATTGAAAAATGGCCCGAGATTTCAGATTAAAACTTTTCGCCTCTTCTTCCGCCAAGACATCCAAGGCCGCGCCCTTAAGCTGTCCGGAGCGTAGCGCTTGAATCAACGCTTGTTCCTCCACCACTTGCCCGCGGGACGTATTGACCAAATAACTTCCCTTTTTAATATTTCGGAATTCTGCTTTTCCCAATAGCCCGACGGTATTTTCATTAAGGGCCACGTGCACAGAAATAATATCGGCATGTTGCAAAAGTTCTTTAAGCGTGCGGCACTGATGGATATTCCGTGGCAAAGATTTCTTAATCAACGGGTCATAGACCAAAATCGTCATCCCAAAGGCCGAAGCCAGCCTCGCGACCTTCGTCCCAAGACGACCGTACCCAACAATCCCCAGTGTTTTCCCGCTTAATTCCTCTCCGAAAAATAAGTTGCGGTCCCAAAGACCTTTCTGTACAGAATTATGAGCAGCAGGAATTTTTCTTATAAGCGCTAACATCAGCGCGAGCGTAAGCTCGGCGGTAGCTGCAATATTTTTTAAGAACTTGGTCTCACCTTTTAAAGACAGGACATCCATCCCTTTTGTTTTGGCATAATCGACATCAATATGGTTCGTCCCGGTTGCCGCTGTTGCAATAACCTTTAACCGTTTAGCCTGGTCAATGACCTGTTTATCAATCTTATGCGCGAAACGGACGATGAGCCCGTCGACATCACAGACTTTTTCTAATAATTGCCTGCGCGTCAATTTGTCACAAAATGTGACATCCGCGAAACTGTTTAAAAGCAACTTCGCCTCTGGGCAATAACAAAACGATTCCGTATTTAAAAGACGCGGTCTCAAATCAATTTCTTCCTTTTTTATGAGTAAGGATCAGCTCGGCCATATCAAAATCTTCCTGTGTATCGATATTAATCGAGCTTACGCGTGACATCAGATATAACAGCGGCTGCTCGCCGACAATTTGGTTCTTCTCCATCAACAAAGCGCGGCTCATCAGATAAATAGCACCATTACGAACGTAAACGGCCTTAAAATCCTGACGGCGTTTTAATTTTCCCTGTGCGCAAAACGGGATCAATTGTCCGCGCTTTTCCGTGTACATGATCGACGGATGAACAGAGGCCCCTTCATAACAAGAAATCAGGCTGTCCTGTTTCCGGCTTAAAAACAACCACACCGCTTGGTCAATATGTTTCGCTGTCCTTAAGGGCGCCGTACACTGAAGCAACAGGACATGGTCAACTTTCTTTTCAGCCTTTTTTTCCCATTCCTTGACGGCATGTTGTAAGACACCTAACGTCGAAGCTTTATCCGTTGCCAAACTCCTCGGACGGATAAAAGGCACTTGTGCCCCACAGCGCCGGGCAATTGCGGCAATATTCTTCGAATCCGTCGAAACAATTGCGTTCTGCCCCCAACGGCTTTGATGTGCCGCCTCAATGGTATAGGCAATCAAGGGCTTGCCGGCCAACGAAAGGATATTTTTATTTTTGAGTCCTTTCGAGCCGCCGCGCGCCGGAATCACGGTCAAAATAGTAGGAAAACAATTTTTGTTTTTCATAAAATCAATCCCGAATTAATACATCATTTTCTTTTGAATCGATAATGGGCACTTCGCCAAAATGTCGACGATCTTTTTTCCCGCTTTTCCGTCGCCATAGAGCGCATCTTTAAGATACTTCCCGTGCTTTAATTGTTTCTTGATGGCTTGGGCGATTTCACCTGCGTTATAACCGACGTCCAGAATATTTCTACCCCGCTCCCGGCCCGCTTGACGTGTGCCAATATTGACCGAAGGCACTCCTAAAAATGCGCCTTCCCGGATCGCACTACTGGAATTTCCGATCAAACAAGCGCAATTGTTAATGAGAATTGCATAATCTTCGACGGAGAAGTTACGATAAAAATGAATTTGTTTATTTCCATGCTGTTCGCGGTAGATCCGTAACCCCTTAGAGATATCATCAGACCCTGCATCCACATTCGGCCAAAGCCAGACGGTCTGCATGCCGACCTGTTCAACGGCGCTAAGCGTTGCTTGAATCTGGTCAAATCCCTGGCCGTATTCCGTCGTGACCGGATGCTGCAGAACAACCATGTAAGGTTTAGAAAAATCGATCCTGCAGCCTGTCCCGCCGTAACGGGTAAGGCGGCTGATCTCTTTAAGATTGACCGTCGTCAATATATCCATGGCCGGACATCCGACCTGATAAATCGACTTGGGATCCTCTCCCATCTTAATAAGGCGCTGACGGCTTAACGCTGTCGTCGGAAAATGAATATGCGCCAATTTGGTGATCGCATGGCGAACGCTTTCATCAATGGAGCCCGTCACCTCACCGCCTTGTGTATGCGCTAAAGGGATATTCATATAACTCGAGGCTACCGCTGTCGCTAGTGTTTCATAACGGTCCGCAACAGTTAACACAATATCCGGTTTTAAGTTTTCGAAAATGGTCGCCAGCTCAATGATCCCCAAGCCCGTTGATTTCGCCATTGTCGTCGGATTTTCGCCTTCAATAACGATATAAACCGTCGCGTTCGGCTCAAATCCATCCTTACGAATAATATCAATGACGTTGCCGAACCGGTAAAGAATAGCAGAAGCCCCAACAACCAATTGAAGCTCCAAATCAGGATGCGCTTGGATGGACTTTAAAACGCTTTTGATACGACCATAATTCGCCCGACTGTGGACGACGACACAAATTTTTCTTTTGCCTACGGTCTTCTTTGTCTTTTTTAGACTGACGCTGAGATTATTTTTCACTTGTTATTTCCCCATTTTCCGATATAAATTTTCCTTAAATTTTCTTCGCTGTCCGTTAACGGACGATTCGAAACGCCCCAGGCCTTTTCACATTCATCTCTATATCGAGCCAGCTCGGCAAAATCCTCCGGTAACGTCGACATCTTTTGGTCCGGCCCGGGCAGGTTCCGGTCGATCGTAAAATGTTTCTCTACATAACAGGCCCCTAACACAACCGCCATTTTTGCCAATTCGACACCTAAACTGTGGTCGGAAAATCCGACGCGCGGTGTAAATTGCTTAAGCCACTCCATTCGCGACAAATTGGCCTGCTCAAGAGGCGTGGGATACATAGAAACGCAATGCATAAAAACAAAATTCGAATCTTTTAAAAGACGGGCGGTCTCGATGACTTCCGCATCATACGTCATTCCCGTCGAGACGATCACCTCTTTAAATTTGGACTTAACCGCTTTAAGGAGCGACAGACTAGAACAATCCGGGCTCGCGATCTTAATTCTCTCGGGTGTGAGCCGCGCTAAAAAATCGACCTGACCCAGATCAAATACCGTCGTTAAAAATTCCACACCGGCTTTTGCACAGGCTTCTTTCAAAAACTGGTGTTTCTGCTCATCGAGCTCGGTCTTTTGATACCACGTCCTCTTTGCCTCATAATCCGGATATGTTTTAATAAGCGTCTTGGCCTGCCACGACTGAAACTTGACGATATCAATCCCGTTTTGAGCGGCAACCTTAATCATCTTTTGAGCCAATTCCATATCGCCTAAATGATTTGAACCGATTTCCGCAATGATTTTTGTGCGTTCGCGCTTCATTTAATCAATCCCTCCAGCTAAACATTGATCGACGGAATCCTTTAAACGTTGGGCATATGTTTTCGTGTCCCGATAAACAATGTCCTTCATTTCTTCGTCCAATAAAGAGGCAATATCCGGCTTATAAGACATTTCAATCACCTCTTTGCATTGGGACATAAAATTTTCCAATTTATGACAAACTAAAATTCCTTTGCAATGATCCAAATACCGGAAATGTTCGCACTCATAAGCATCTTCCATCTTAAGGGTGCATTCTCCGACGGAGAAAGCCAGTGCCAGAGACGGCTTGCCGTTTAAGGCGGCTTCAATCAAAATGGTTGATAAGGCCGCGACCATCACATCAGTGACCGCAAATAATTTCGGATAATAATCCAAATCCGGCAGCGTGTTCTGCGGCAAAGACCGTATCCCTGTTAATTTAAAAGTACAATAAGCATCCTTAAGCTGAGGGTCCAGCGTGACATGACGAAAATTTTTATCATAAAGATATTCCTCATTTTTAGGCGGATTACGCCACGGATGAGGGCGGTAAATGACATGAAAATCCTTGAAGGTTCCTTTTTCAATAGCATCTTCCAGCAAGCCTAAAAGATATACTTCATCGACGGGCCGAGAACATCCGCCGAACAAAATAAGCTTCTTATCGAGCGGAACGCCCAAGGAAGCCTTAAAGGCCTTTTGATCAAAAACCTCTTTATGAAAATATTTCTCAAAATGCGGCGCACCTAATAGAACCAGCTTCTCTTCGGAAATACGATGGACTTCCTGAGCATGTTTTTTATGTAAAGTACTCCAGACGCCCAAAAAGTCCGACTTATAAAGTATAATGCCTTTACTCGTCAAATTATCCCAACCGTTAATGATCATCAGCGTCGGAATCTTAAAATGTCGAGCAGATTTTATATAATCAACCGCCTGGCCATCTGTCCCTTGAGAAGGAATAATGATTAAATCAGGCTTGATGGCCTTTAACAAAGAATCGATCTGTTTTTCCCGTCCGAAAAAGCATTCGCTTAAAAAAATAAACCCATGCCGGATTCCGGGCAAAGCCAAAAACTTGTACAAAATTTTTCTCTTTGAACTTATGTCGACATTGAATTTGATGGGGAATGTGGTTGAACGCTTTCGATAGGCCCACATCGTCAGATAAAAATCCATTACCCGAAGGGCCAGACGAGTTTTATTCATCTTTAAAGTATGCATCTGGACAGGATAAGCAAAATCAGATTCTTTGACTTTTACGGAATGCTCCAGAGCAAGATGCACCTCATGGCTTTTTGTTAAATCCTCGAGCGCTTTGGACATAACAAAATTTCTATAAAAAACCCCGCTATTAATGGCGACAAGTATTCTTTTTCGTTTCATAAACTATCTCTTTTTATCAGGATTATTCCGGGACATCTTTCATCGACCATCGCGATTGCTCGACGGAATAATCATCGGCGATCTTATCAACAAGGATCTTTAATTCCTCAACCGTCATCCACTGGCTATTCGAATCGGACGAATAGCGGAAATCTTCCTGACAAATTCTTCCCTTATTTTTGCTTTTGCCCGACGTTAACTGCTGGCGCATCCGTGTATTGGGCTGAACAATAAAACATTCTTTAAATTCTACGGTATTTCTGGCTTCATCTTCGCTCAAAAGTGTTTCATGGACTTTCTCTCCTGGACGAATCCCGACCACTTGCTGTTTGCATTTTGCGCAAATCGCCTTTGCCAGATCCGTGATCTTCATCGATGGGATTCGCGGAACAAAAATCTCCCCGCCTTTGGAGCGGTCGAGCGCCATCAACACAAAATACACAGCCTGATCGAGCGTGATCCAAAACCGCGTCATGTTCAAATCTGTGATCGGCAAAACCCCTGTTTTGGCGCGCTCTTTAAAGAATGGAATAACAGAGCCCCGGCTTCCCAAGACATTTCCATATCGGACAACCGCGAATTTTGTCCTCTGTTCATCAGCCTCAGAAAGGTTATTCTCGGCGATAAACAACTTATCCGAACATAATTTTGTCGCGCCGTAAAGATTGATCGGATTACACGCTTTATCCGTCGAGAGAGCAATGACTTTTTTGACCTTATTATACAAAGCGGCGTCGATAATATTCATCGCGCCGATGACATTGGTCTTGATATATTCCTCGGGATTGCGTTCCGCCGCGGGAACCTGTTTTAACGCCGCGGCATGGATCACATAATCCAACCCTTCGAACACACCCATTAGCCGGTCTTTATCACGCACGTCGCCCAAAACATATTCCAAACAAGGGTATTCGCTCGGGTTCCATTTCTGCGCCATTTCAAACTGCTTAAGTTCGTCACGGCTAAAGACAATCAGCTTCTTGGGCTTATAATGGGTCAAAACGATTTGGACCATCTTTTTCCCGAAGGATCCTGTCCCGCCGGTAATTAATATTTTTTTATTATTTAACATCTCGTTGTCTCCTCCTATGATTTATAAGACGCTTCAAGTCCATTTTTTGTATGGTCGAGAAAATTGCTGTCACTGGCCAATTCATGAATAAAATCCACAATATCATTTGCCAAAGACTTATCCACAGCAATATTTTCTTTGCAGATCAAAAGAGCCCCGTCTAACTTCTGAGTCGGAATGTCTTCAATAAAATTCAGAGAATAATCTTTAAGGCTCATTTCTTTTAAGACCATTTCGATAAGCATGGCCAAATCAGATTTCCCGAAAATAAAAAACCTTCGTTCCCCTTTATCATAAATCCGAGAAATCGCCTGTTTAATTTTATTTTTAATAAGACTAATAGAATTAATAGTTTTAATAGTATATTTGATTGATTTCTGCATCTTTTCCGCAAACCCTTTAGGCGTTAGTAAATACTGAACTTTACGCTTATCGAGTTGGGAAATGCGGATATATCCTTTGGTGACCAATCGCCGAATTAGCATATTGGTTTGACCTAAGGAAAGGTCTAAAAGGCGGGATAATTCTCTTTGATTGGAGCCGAGGTCTGCCCCAATAATATTGATAAGCTCAAATTCTCGTTCGTCCAAAACTTATTTTCCTGTAATGGGTTAATGATGTTTTGAAGAGTAGAATTCCTTGACTGTTCAATAATTGAACAGAAGCTATTATAAACAATCACGTCGCTCTGTCAAGATTAAATTTTAAAGAAAACCCCCGTTTCTCTAAACAACATTCTATGAGAAAAACGGGGGCTGATTTTTCGAAAAACACAGGTCCCTGATCTTTAAAACTTCACATTGACCCCTATATTGTAATTTCTTTCCGGGTCCGGATAATAATATTTTGTTGTCCCGTAAGAAGAGACATAGCTCGAATATTTCGCGGACAAGATATTATTGACTTCCGCGAAAATTTCATAATTGTCCCTGCAATAGGATAATTTGCCATCTAAGACCCAGTACGGCTTTAAAGGGCTAAGCGTATTGGACGTATCGCTTCCGACGAATCTTGAGCCCACATACCGCTCCGTCAAATTAAAATTGTAATACTTTAAGAATTTTGTCTTAAACCCTGCGTTGCCCTGCTGACGAGGAGCTAAAGGAACATCCTTGCCGTCATAAGGGCCTTTGCTAAACTTCGGCTGTTCATAAGTGTAGTTGGTGAACACATCCAAGCCGTTTAAAAAGCCGATATTGAAAAACTTAAGAAGATCCACCTCATTGCCGAACTCCACACCGACGCGCCTAGTCTTGTCATAATTTTCATTCGCGCCCCAGCCGAAATTCCCGCCTTGAGGGTTATAATAAATTTCATTATTGGTATCGATAATATACGGCGTCACGGTGGCGACAACGGCATCATTAAAATTATGTTTGATGCCAGCCTCGTACTGAATACCGGTCTGCTGTTTTAAGTTCGTATTCAATACGCCGCTAATCGTATTCAGCCACTCGTCGGTCGCCAAAAACCTGAAAGTCTGCTGGACGTTCGCAAATACGTTCGAGCCTTTGGCATATTCATACTTAAGCCCGCCCATGGAAACCCATTGATGAGGGTTTTTGGCGGTATCCTCAGAACCATTTCGCTGATTAAAGTTATAATCCGCCTTCTGGTAACGCGAGCCGCCGTTAATGAAAAGATGGTCGAAAAGCTCATATTCCGAGAAACCATAAACGCCGAACTCCTGTTTGGAAATGACATACTCCGTGACCGCAGGGGATTCTCTACGGACCCTGTTTTCATTATCATAATAATCAATACCCGTAACGAAATTGACATGCCGGTCAAAGATCGTTTTATAAAAAATATATTTCCCATTGATCCCGACGGTATCGATGCTATTTTTTGTCGTCATGCCCCAGCTGGCATTATTCGAATAAGAGTCCCTGTTTCTAAAGCTGACATCCACATTGAATTTTCCAAAATCCAGGTCTCCGGGCCAAGGATTCAAATCCATCGAAAGGTTCACGAACCGGTCTTTGGTTTGAGCATCGTCATCCGGATTCGCCGTGCCTCGTCGTCCTAAGGTTTCCATCTGGGTATCGTCCAAGCTTCCCGGTTGACCATAATCATCCGTATGCCAACCGGTTTCCAAATCCAACGACAATTTTTCCGAAGCTTTATAGCCTAAGCGCAGATTGTAATCTTCTGCTAAAAGGTCGCTATTTTGGCGATAACCCCGGTCATCGTTATATTTGGAATAGAAATAATATGATACCCCTTTTTTCTCACCGGAAACTTCAGCATGGGTTTCCTGACGGTTATAACTGCCATATTGATAGCCGGCCTTGCCTTTAAGAGCCCCTTCGCCTTTTTTCGTAATTATATTCACAACACCACCGACGGCATTATCGCCGTAAAGGACAGAGGCTGCCCCGCGGATAATTTCAATACGCTCGACGGCCTCGATGGGAATTTGTAAAAGGTCCGCGCCAGACATGTCAATGGAATTGGTCTTTCTATCATTGACCAAAAACAAAACGTTACTGATGGAGGTCTCTCCAAACCCGCGGATGTCGAGTCTCGCGGTCTTGGTGGTGCTGCTGTCGTAGACATTGACGCCTAGCGCCTCTTTTAGAACTTCCGGAACGCTCGCAGCGCAGGAATCTTCAATTTGCTGGCGGCTAATCACCGTCACGTCTCCGGCGACATTATACCCGCTTTGCGCAATCCGCGTTGAAGTGACAACAATCTCGCCTAAGTCCTGGTCAATACTCGCCCAAGACAGCACCGGCGAAATGATGGCTAAAACAATTGCGATAATAAACAAAACCCGAGCTTTCTGATTCATCTTTTCTCCTATAATGTTTTAAGGAAATCCCTTTTCTTTCCTAAATGGTGGAAGAAAAGGAACTTTTTTTATGGTAAAAACCACCATAAAAAAAGAAATCCTAACCGAAATTAATCGATTAGGATTGCACCCTGCTTCTTAGTCCTAAAAATATATGTCCATCCCTCGCCGTTACCACGCGGCGTTGAATGAATAACTACAATGGCAGGTCTTCTGACTTAGGATTCCAACTGCTTCCTATCGGCCTTCCCAGCTTTTTCAGCCAGTGGCACTTGATTGCACAGGATGCATCATCCTTACAGCGGCGGGACCGTTCCTGATTTGCACAGGATTCCCTTTGACTCCTTTTCCAAGGAGGCCATCATAGAGAATTTTAAAATCGAAAGAGCAAATTTAACAAAAGTAATATAATCAGTCCCTGCTACGACGTCAAGCGAATTTTCTTAAAGAAAAAAGTATTTGCCAAATTGTGATTTAACTTTATATTATTAACAGAATGAAAAAACTAACAGACCCATTTAAAGAAAAACCTAAGACCTTTTCCTTCGAGCTTTTTCCGCCTAAGACCGAACAAGGGTATCAGAACCTTTTGGCGACCATCAAAGAATTAAACCGGCTTAAGCCGGACTTTATCTCCTGCACCTATGGCGCCGGCGGTGGCAACCGCGATAAAACGCTCGACATCGTCGAGCATATCCAAAAAGAACACCGGATACCAACGGTCGCCCATTTGACGTGCGTGCTTAACACCAAAGAAGAGATCAGAAAAATCGTTGAAGATATCAAATCCCGTGGGGTCCAGAATATCCTGGCACTGCGCGGTGACCCGCCTCAAGACAACCCCGGATGGCGCCCGGGCAAGGACAATTTTGAATATAGCTGTGAACTTTGCGCGTTTATCCGAAAAAATTTCGACGGTTATTTTAGCTTGGCCGTCGCTGGATTTCCCGAAGGGCATATCCTCTGTAAAGACAGAGACAAAGATGCCCAATATTTAAAATTGAAGATTCAAAACGGCGCGGATTTTGTTATGACACAATTTTTCCTGAATAATAACGATTACTACGGATACGTCGAGAGACTTCGTAAGCTTAATGTTAACGTGCGGGTCATTCCGGGGGTCTTGCCGATTACAAACTATGACGGGCTTGTGAAATTTGCAGCCATGAACGGGTCTTCGATCCCTGAGGAAGTAAAGAAAATCTTTGAACCGATTCGTAGCGATGCGGAAAAAACACTTAAAGCGGGGACAGATTTTGCTATTAAACAATGCCGCGACCTTTTAGCACACGGTGCGCCGGGCATTCATTTCTACACGCTCAACAAACTTGAACCTACCCAAGAAATTCTAGGAGCTGTTAGGACGGATTAGCACTAGCCTTCTTTTTGGCCGTTTTTTCTTTAACGCCCACCACTTCCCAATCAATCGTGACAATATTTCCGACGACAAGTCCAGCCTTATCTAAAAGTTTGTTCCAAATAACATTAAAATCCTTACGATTAATGACCCACTGTCCTCTGGCCCGGATGATCTTGCGTTGATGCCGGTCCAATATAGGCTCATCCAACTGAAAAGGGAACATGATGTCTTTTGTTACACCATGCAGGGACAACGACCCGCGGACAAATAGCGCTCCATTCTTTAGCTCGACGGACTTACTTTTAAATATGATTTCCGGATAAAGCCCAGCATCCAAAAGCCGTCTCGAACGGATGACCTTATCATAAAAAGAATTTCCGGTAGCGATCCCGGCTGTTTTGATCGTAATATTGACCGAACTTTTAGCGATATTCTTCGGGTCAAAATAGATCTCTCCCTTCAAATCCTTAAACTGCCCGTGGACGTCGGAGACCGAGAGCCGGCGGACCGCACAATTTACTACGGAGACCTTCGGGTCAATTAAATATTTCTCCTTGGCCTGGGCTTGAGAAATACCGGCGAGAATAAAAAAAGATGCCGCGATAGAAATCATTTTCTTATTCATATTTAAAAAAGTCCCCCCAGCGCCTTAAAAAAAATAAAGACCGCAACGGCCAATAAAATCCCGCCGAAGAATATTTTTATCCGGTGCATCCATCTTCCGGATTTAGGAAGATGCGCCAATAATCCGCTAAAAGTCCCGACGATAATTAACGACGTGCCAACGCCATAAGCAAAGACAAACACCAGGCTGACACTGTGGATGAGGTTCTTTTTGGAAGCGACATACAGCAATAATGTCCCTAAAAACGGCGCGGTGCACGGGCTAACCAGAATTCCCGACGCCATTCCCAGAAGCAACACCTCCAGGGCACTATTGATTTTAATCTTATGGTGAAAGGCAACGCCCAGCGCAGGGAGGTTAATGACATCTAACATGACCAGGGCGAATAAAAATAAAATGATCGACGGGAAGAACAAAATAACTGGTTGACTCTGCCACTGGCCAAAAACTTTTCCCGTTAAAGAAGCAAAGACCGCCAGAAGGCAATAGACGATAGCAAGCCCCAGAACATATACCAACGAAAGCAAAAATCCTTTTCCTTTGGCGCCTTCGGCATTAACCCCTCCAATCGCGCCGGCGACGACGGGGATGACCGGATAAATGCACGGCGTAAAACTCACAGCCACTCCGCTTAAATAAGCAGCGATATAATCAAAAAAATGTCCGGAGATCGGCATGTTTTTTATCCTTCTACCCCATATTCGACGAAAGCCATTTTTCCACTTCAAAAAAGCTCATGCCTTTACGCTTAGCATAATCTTCAAGCTGGTCTTTGGCAATGTGCCCGACGGTAAAATACCGGGCCTGAGGATGGGAAAAATATAAACCGCTGACAGAGGCCAGCGGCTTCATTGCATAATTTTCTGTCAAAACAATTCCGGTAGATTTGGGGACATCCATCAACTTAAAAATAATTTCTTTCTCGCTATGGTCCGGGCAGGACGGATACCCCGGAGCCGGGCGGATCCCTTGATACTTGCCCTGGAAAATGGCCTCGTCATCCAAATTTTCCGTCGAG
>JADFXT010000006.1:140656-141180 GCA_015233405.1 Candidatus Omnitrophota bacterium
CATATAATGCAAAACCTCAGCGAAGCGTTCCGCCAGCAGGTCAGCTAAAATCTTCGCCATGATGGCCTTGTAATCATTCTGATCTTTTTGATGTCTTTTGACAAACTCCTCGACGCCAAGGCCGGCCGTGACAGCGAAGGCGCCGATATAATCCCTAACCCCGCTATCTTTCGGCGCGATAAAATCTGAAAGCGCATAATACGCGCCCTGTTCGTTCTCAACCTGCTGACGCAGCGTATGAAAAACAGCCGCCACATTCTTTCGCGTTTCATCGGCATACACTTCTATGTCATCCTCGACGCTATTGGCGGGATAAATCCCCACAACCCCATTCGCCTTAAAAAACTTCTTATCGATAATTTCATCTAATAGTTCGTTACCTTCTTGATAAAGCCTTCGGGCTTCCTCGCCGAATTTCGGATGATGGAGGATCTCCGGATACTTGCCCCGCAACTCCCAGCCGATAAAGAAAAATGTCCAGTCAATCCGCGGGCGGATTTTATTTAAATCAAAATTTTCTAAAA
>JADFXT010000007.1 GCA_015233405.1 Candidatus Omnitrophota bacterium
TTTAGTAATTTAGACAGCCAAACGTTCAGCTTCGCGGGGTTTTATTCCCGCCGCATCCGACGGATATTCCCAGCCCTGGTTCTTGTTCTGACAGCTTGCTATATCTTCGGATGGTTTGCTTTATGGGCCAATGAATTCAAGCAGGTAGGTAAACACTTGGCCGGAGGAGCCGGGTTTATATCGAACTTTTTGTTATCACACGAGGCGGGGTATTTTGATAAAGCCGCAGACACAAAACCATTGTTTCATTTGTGGAGCTTAGGAATCGAAGAGCAGTTTTATATCATCTTCCCGGCGCTGGTTTGGTTTGCGTATAAGATCCGTCTTCGTTTACCAATCTTGCTGGCAGGCATCCTTTTCATATCTTTTGGTATCAATATTGCCACCATCACGCAAAATCCGACGATGACCTTTTATTCTCCAGTCACACGTTTTTGGGAATTAATGTTGGGTTGTTCGCTTAGCTTTGTGGATCTCTATAGAAAAAATGCAACTTTAAAGGCCAAAGGATCGCTAGCAGATTTTAAATCCGCTCTTGGGTTCTTATTGATCATTTTGGCTTTAGGTTTACTCGACGAAAATAGCCCATTCCCGGGTTGGTGGGCTTTGTTGCCGACATTGGGAGCAGTTTTCATTATCTGGGCTGGTCCTCAAGCATTCCTCAACCGGATGGTGTTGTCCAACAAACTATTAGTCTGGTTTGGTTTGATCAGCTATCCTCTTTATTTGTGGCATTACCCTTTGTTTTCGTTTACACGCATTCTTGGTGGCGAGCCTTCAGCTCTGACGAGAGTTGTATTAGCGATTGTGAGCATCGCCTTAGCCTGGGGAACCTATAAGTTCGTCGAGAATCCGGTACGCTTGGGATCGTATAACAAAATCAAAGTCGCGGCGTTGTGTATGCTTATGGTTGCCTTAGGCTTGATCGGGTTTATCACGTATAAGGGCAACGGATTTCCGTTTAGAAAAGACCCGCCCGTCGATCTAGTCAACCAATCTCAGTTAACCTATGAGAACCCGCTGCAGCAGGAATGTATTGACATGATCGGTTTAAATCGAGAAGCTGCAGACGGCCAGGAAATTTTTTGTTCTATGAGCAGCCCGAAGGAAAACCTTCAGGTCGCGGTCGTCGGAGATAGTATGGCCAGTGCTCTCATGCCTGGGCTTGAAAAGATCTATAAAGAGAAAAATATGGGAGTCATTAATGTCGTTAATTCGTCTTGCCCGCCGTTTAGGGGGCTGATTGGAAATTTTGGCTGGAGCAGGGACTGCGGAGAAATAAATCGTAAGATCTACAATTATGTTTTGAATACTCCTTCCATAAAAAAAGTCATCATGATATTTTGGGCCGCGGAGTTTCAATGGATTGGCGTCGAGGGAGCAAGAAAAGGAGCTCCTTTTAAAGAAAAAATTCCTTTTTATTCTCAATTGATCCAGAAAGACCTCTCTGATCTGAAAAAAGCCGGGAAAGAAGTAGTCGTTAGTTTCGATCCTCCGGTCATGACGAAAGATCCGACGGATTGTTTTTATAGAATTCTTCAAAGTAATCCTAATGGCTGTGACGTATTAGAATCAAAAATACCTAATAGACAACCCTATATCCGTTATTTCGAAAATTTATTTAAAGATATGGATGTCTGTACGTTTTATCAATCCACTGCACTTGAGTCGGGTGGCGTTTTCCATATGTTGGACAGCGACGGGGTTTTATTATTCAGAGATATATACCACTTAAGTTCTAACGGCGCAGACAAAGTGGCGCATGCTTTTATGCAGTCACAATGTTTTTAAAAAAAGTGACAGTCACTTTAAAGGGCACAGGCCCCCTTAAATTTTTAACTCAATCATTTCCCGTTACCCATTTTCTGCTAAAATAAGCCCATTCTCTCCCCACCTGCCGGCAGGAATCCGGCTCATTTTTTAGACGTATTTTGTAAGGGGTTTTTAAAACCGAAGGTTGAAAGCCGTTAACAGGGATTAATAAAAACATGTTTTGGATACCGATAGCGCTTATTGGGATTTGTTTGATATTGCTGGTCATTATTTGTGCCCTGCTTTGGAGTACCGTAAGAAAATATGAGCAGGAATCCCAAGATCTCAAAGAAGAAGTGGCGCGGCTCAAACGGGCAAACGATTCTTTAAAAGACTCGGTCTTTGTCTGGAAATTAAGAGAACGGGGCCGCTAGAAAATTTCCTTTCGGAAGAAGAACAAATTTCCTCTCTTGACAGGAAGCGCTTAGAAGTATAAAACAAAACATGGAGGTAATAAAGAAGATGGCCTATCCAATCAATTCTCACGACCAACGCCGGGACCCGCGGTATGCGTTACAGCTTCCGGCTCAGATCAGCGTGGGCTCACAATTTGTCTTACAAGGAAGGCTCAGAGATCTTTCTTTAAATAGCGCGTTTATTTTGATGAAGACCGGTAGCGTTTATTTTAAGACGAATGATGAAGTGGGGTTTGCGATTCATAGCTCGTCGGAAATTGGGGCGGATTTGATCGAAGGATTAGCTTGCATCTCGCGTATCGTTTCTGGCGAAGGGCTTGCGATTTATTTTACAAAGATGGATAAAAACTCGACTCTTCGATTAAGAGAGCTCTTAAAGCAATAGTTTTCTAGAAAAGTTGACTTAGAAATTTATAGATGGAGGACTGGGGACAACGCTGATAAAAACGTTGTCCCCATTTTTTTGGTGGGAAGCGTGTTTAAGATCCCTTAATAATATTCTCGATTTTTGTTCTTAATTCCTCTTTGGCTTTTCCCATAGACATCATGGATTCTTTTTTCACTTCCATGGCCGCGATAACGGCATCAGCGACCTTTTCCATTTTTGCGCCCCAAACTTTCTGAATTTTAGCTTTGAAAATATCTTTCATCAGCTCTTCCTTGGCCTCATGAAAGGCTTTTTTGGAAGCGATCATGGTGCAGACAACAGGATCTCCGCCGCAGACGCCTCCACAGGAACATTTTGCTTCGCAGGATTGATGAGGCATTGGGTTGGCTGCAGGTGTCTCACAGACACCGGTTTTTGAATCACAACTGGACATTGACATAAACAACCTCCTTAGGTAAATATTTTGGTTTAATTTGATGGTATTATGATGAAATCATGGCGAGTTCCAAGAGGCAGATTCGCTTTTTATTTGACTTTTTTCTACTGAAAAAAGGTAAGCCATTAGTTGTTGGGATAATCTATCCGTTTCTTGACAGGAGGGATTTTCGGAGTATAAAGCCAAGTGGGGGGCTTGCGGATAAAAATTTCTAAGTCAAGGAAGGGACTTTTTTATGAGAAAGACATCAAAAGATTATGAAATTGGCGACGAGACAGTGGATGGTTTGATCAATGAGCTTGTCAAGCGGTCGGCTTCCGTCGAAACGGAATCGCTGTTGAGTGAAATTTTAACGACGGCGGTCAAGCTCGGAAAAGAATCAAATGATAAAGGGGACCTTAAGCTGGTCAACAGTGCACTTAAAGAGTTGCGCTATTCTTTTAAAATATTTTCTCCGTATCGAAACGTCAAGAAGGTCATTATTTTTGGGTCGGCGCGTTCAAAGAATACGTCGAGTGAATATCTCATGGCCGAAGAATTATCAAGAAAGCTGACCGCGAAAGGTTATATGATCGTCACTGGCGGCGGCCCCGGCGTCATGGAGGCCGGCAATAAAGGGGCTACGAAAGGTAAGGAGTTCGCGCTTAATATCCGTCTGCCGTTCGAACAAAAGGCCAATCCTTACATCGACGAAAAAGGGAAGATCATTAATTTTAAATATTTTTTTACGAGAAAACTTATATTTATCAAAGAGACCGATGCGACGACTCTATTTCCCGGCGGATTTGGTACCAATGATGAGGGGTTTGAGGCGATCACTCTGATCCAAACCGGCAAGTCCAAGCCGCGGCCGGTTCTGTTAATGGAGCCAAAGGGTTCCACCTATTGGGCTGAGTGGATGCATTTTGTCGAAAATCAACTTGTTCGAAATGGATACATTAACAAAGCGGATTTAAGTATTTTTCGGATCATTAGGAACGTCGACGATGCAGTTAAGGAAATAGAAAATTTTTATAAGGTGTACCATTCGATACGCTATATTTCCGGCTTGACCGTTTTACGGCTCAATCAGAAACTGTCGGATAAAACCCTAAATCGAATCAACCAAGAATTTAGCGATATTTTGGCTGGCGGAAAAATCGAGCTTTCCTGCGCGACCAAGGAAGAAGTGGAGCGCGGGGAATATCCTGAGCTTCCCCGGCTTATCATGAATTTTAACATGCGCAGTTACGGCCGGCTATGCGAATTGATAAGGGTTATTAATGGAAATTAGATAAAAAATCGAAGTTAATATTTATCGACCTTAGACAAAAGACCAGCCCCTTTGGGTTGGTCTTTTGTTTGTTTGCCGGTTTGCTTTTTGATAAAAGATTATTGTATACTTTAACTATTATGTTTAAAGACCAATATAAATATAAGAAGTCCATGTCATTTCGGCTGATGACGAGCTTTGTTCTTTTGGCTTTTATTTTATCTTTGCCGGGGACGTCGTTGGCTCAATCGCCTACAAATTTTTCAGCGCCGGGCGCTCTGCCTGAATTGACACAATCGTTTTCTCCGTCCATGGTCCGTGGGCTTAAAGTCTATCCGGATGACCCTTTAAAATTTAGTTTTATCGTCGATACCGGTGATGCGCAACTTGACGCGGCGGCGTTTAAGAAGGAGTCGCAAAAACTCATCAACTATTTTCTTGCCGCATTGACCGTCCCAGAAAATGATTTTTGGGTCAATTTGTCGCCTCAAGAAAAAAACAGAATCGCTCCGCAGGCTTTAAGCCGCACCGAAATGGGCCGGGACATGCTCGCGCAGGATTATGTGCTTAAGCAATTAACCTCCTCTTTAATGTATCCGGAAAAGGAGCTGGGACGAAAATTTTGGGACGCAATTTATAAAAAAATCTCTCAACAATATGGGAATACGGACATTCCGGTTAATACCTTATCTCGGGTCTGGATCGTTCCGGATAAGGCAACCGTTTATGAAAAAGGCGTGACCGCATTTGTCGTCGAGCGACATTTGAAGGTGATGTTGGAGGAAGAATATCTAGCGGCTTCGAAAACTGTAGGGGCGGGGTTTCCCCGCCCTGATAATAAAGGGCGCGGAGACCGCGCCCCTACGGCGATCATAAAAGAAATCATCATTCCTGCCCTTGAAAAGGAAGTCAACGAAGGTAAGGCGTTCGCTAATCTTAGGCAGATCTTTAATTCCATGATCTTAGCGACCTGGTATAAGAAAAGACTTAAAGAAAGCCTTTTGGGAAAAGTTTACGTCAATAAAAATAAAGTGACAGGCATTGACTTGGCTGAGCGGGATAGTAAGGAAAAAATTTACAATCAATACCAGAAATCTTTCCGTGAAGGGCTGTATAACTATATTAAAGAAGAATACGACCGTGTTCGTCAAGAAGTCATCCCGCGCAAATATTTCTCCGGCGGTATCGCTCCGGGAGTCGCCAATGAACGCGATCTGGCGATTGTCACAGATAAAAATATCCCTGAAAAATTACGGCAAGCGGTTACGACCCCTAAAGGAGCAGACACCGAGGTCACTTTCGCGCTTCATGAAAAAGCTGCCGACCATACGATTTTTGCCAACACCGAATCCGTGCTGAACTATTTTCGTCCGCTGCTTAACCCAGCCGAGACACGCAAACAAAAAGAGATCAGAGCGGCATTCCCGTTGTTACACGGGTATCTTTTCCCTGTTGAGACATCTTTGAATTTTGACTTGGAAAAACCAACGGTCGGCGATGCCAAGCGTTCCAGGGCCAAGAATTTTACGCTGGTGAATCATATATTTCAAAGGGCTTTGGGACGAAAGATCCGCGGACTTGAAGAGAATAACATTAATATTTTTCAAACGGATAATTCTTTATCCGAAAGTTCTTTTCAATCTGTTTCCAAAAAATTTACTGCGTTAAAAGAGGCGGGTGTTCTTCCGTATTTTCTGACAGCTTTTCTTTATCATGATGTTGCCAAATCCGGATACAAAAAAGAACGAGATAAATGGAAGAAGATCCCGGACGTCGACATGTTAATTCCCAATAAAGCCTCGGCGCTGATCTTAAGGAGCATGGAAGTGCCCAATTCATCCGTCCACGGCCTTTTTGAAAATATTGAAAATTTGAGAAACCATCCTCAAAGCCAGCTTCTGAACGAATTTTTTTATCGCATCATCGCCATCCGCGGATATGCCGGGCAATTTGTCCGTGGGGAAGTCGGTTACGCGGTCTTTGAAGAATTGACGGACTGGATCAGAACCCACTTCCAGGAATTAAAAGGTGTTTTGGCTGCCAATGAGAACGACGCGGTAGCGGCACAACGGATCACGGATGTCATTTATCTTTTTGATTTTGTCGACGTCTCGGCGGTGAGAGAAGGGTTGATGACGGATTCCTTAAACAGCAAGTTCCTTTCTTTTTACAATGATTTTAAGACGGTCATTACTCCGGATAAGGGGATATTTCGTGAAAACTGGCAGGATATTTTTACAGGCAAATGGGGCGACCTTTCGGATGTTTCCATGAAGCGCAATTATTTAAAAGACCGGTTGAACCGTTTTCGCGTCGCGCGGCAGGAGTTAGGCGAAGATGCAGAAAAGATCAATCAATATGTCGATAAAGTCATGACCGACGATGAAGTCACAAATATTGTGGAGTTGCTGCATAATTTTCAAGGGTGGTATGTGGAGGACGCGACGTCGGGTTTGACGGTGGAAAGCCAGATAAAGCTCATCGCGCTAAGTATTATTTTTGCCAGAAAAGAAGGATTGGATATTTCTAGGCCGTTTAATATCAATTATTCGAGTTTGATGAAGGTCTTGGCGAAGGACCGGCAAGATTATGACCGCTATAAAATACGCATCTTGGAAACGTTCTTAAGAAAATTTAAACTAAGCGATGTTTTTAAAGATGATTCTGTTACGGCAATGCTCAAAGATGAAGAAAAAAGTCCTTTGTTAGGTGCGGATATGAAGATCGACGGGCAGAAGGCTGTTTTGTTTGATTTTCATTTGAAGCCGGAAGCCGACGCGCTGCTTGTTTTGCTTAAGACTTATGAATCCAGGAGCTCGGTTAATTTCCATCAACTATTAAAGTTGTTGATGGATGCCTATGGGTTAAGAAAAGATGAATTTGATCGTGTCAGTAACGAAATGTCTTATCTGTCCAGCATGGCTGCGGCACGTTCTGATAAAGAGAAATTGGCGCGATATTCTCGGGGGCCAGTTGTTCTTGACGTCGGGGCTGCTGGAGGGGCGATGCTCGACCTTTTGGAAGAATATAAGGATGTGTTAGCGCTTAAGCGCGCGGTGGGACTTGATGTTTCGGAAGAGGCATTAGAAAAATTGGAGATTCAAAAGAAAGAGAAAGGCTGGAGTATCGTTGACTTGATCAAAGGAGATGCCCTGGAGTTAGAAAAAGCACTTAAAGAAAACGGGATCACAGCGCCGAATACCATTATCTTTTGTTCTATCATGCATGAAATCTTTAGCTATGTGACAAATAAAGAAGGGAAAAAATTTAGTATGGATACCGTCCGGCATGTTTTAAAAACAGCCTTACAGTTATTGCCGGCCAATGGGAGGATTTTGTTTAGAGACGGGCTTATACCCGAGGATGGAGAAAAAGAACAGATCATGATGCTTTATGGAAAGGATAACAAGAAATTTTTTGATAAGTATATCGATAACTTTGAAGGGAGGCCGATCACTTATCAAATCATCAGTGAGGACGAGGCCAAAGAGATCTATAAGATTAAAATCCTTCGTAAGGATGCCATGGAATTTTTATATACTCTGACCTGGGGTTGGGAAAGTTTTCCTTATGAGGTGCGGGAACAGTATGGTGTGTTAACGCGCCAAGGTTATATAAAACTTTTTCATGATCTGGCCGATGAAGCGGGATTAAAGATCAAAGAAATAGAACTTCCCGTCGAAGATCAGAGCTATTTGCAGCCTGGGTATGTTGAGCATTTAAACGGTAAGGCGGAATTGTTTGATCTTGATGGAAAACCGGCCGATCTTCCGCCGAGCAACATGATGATTGTGATTGAAAAACAATCGGACAACAATGGAAATCCAGTAAAGAATGGCGACCGCGCGCTTCTGACTGATTCTAAAAAAGATTCTAGCGTCGGTGGTATCGATTTTAATTCAAATCGAATGGAGCTTTTTATTCGCCGGGACAATAATGGCGTGCCGCTATCTTTGTCAAAACAACCTTTGGAAAATATGCGCATCGATGGGTTTCAGCCCGTTATTCTAAATATCAATGTGCTTCGCGTGCCTATTACGGCTTGGATTAATAGCAAATAATTTAGAAGCGCCAGCCTTCCTTTAAATCCTTCCCTAAATTCTTTTTTTTTCACATGGAAAAGAGTCTAAAAAAAGGCGAAAGAGCCTCTAGATTGTTTGAATGCTAGGGGTTAATATTAAATGCTAATTTTTTAAAAATTAAAGGGGCCTTGAGAAGATGTAATAAAAACACGCTAATCGCCTGTTCTTGTGTTAAAATAAAGGCGTTTTTGAAGAAGGCATTTCCTTTGAGCTGTATTTCTTGTCAAGAAAGGTGAAAAGGTAATGAATGTATTTTTTTCACAGCTTCCCATTTGGCTTTCCACGCTTTGTTTTGTCGTCGGTATTGTATTATTCCTCAAACCTAAAGAAGTCATTCAGTTCCAGATAAAATTCTATCAAACAATCAACTGGCGTATGGAACCGATATCCATGCCGAAAGAGATCCAAAATACAAAATTGATGGGGATATTTATGGTGGCCATCACGCTGTTGACTGTCTGTTATATTCTTCGAAACAGATTTTCTCTGTTAACCCAAAGCGGCTAAAGTTTTTTGTGAGCAAGGGGGAGCTATGATATTCAGTAAATTGTTAAAAAATAAAAAAGCACAGAATACCGCGGAATACGCGATCTTAATATCGCTGGTTGTCTCGACGGCAACAACGATGCAGGCTTATGTTCAACGGTCTATTCAAGGCAGGGTCAAGGACGCTTCCAATCTGATGACCTCTGTCAAAGGCGATGATGTGGTTACGATTTCTTGGAAATCGGTCACGTGCCGTAAGTCCATGCAGTCCACCCAGCAATATGAACCGTATTATTTAACCAAAGAGTATGAGATCGCGAGCGCCACGGAAAAAATGAAATATTTAAATGGTGATGCGATTGAAGGTGCCGGGATGAGCGTCAATTCCACCCGTTCCAAGATGGGCGGGCAAACAACATTATGGAATGCGACTTTAGAAAAACTTTTTGCGGAAGACAATTTCTTTAATCGGCATAGAAGACATCACCATCATCGAAGAGATACCACACCAACCTCGGTACTCTAGAGATCAATAATCTTCATTTCATTTGCCAATCCTTCTTGGGATGCCCTTCCTGTGTTGTTTCTTTGTTTTAATCCTGGTAAAAAAAGGTTAGAAAAGATTTTCACCAGTGCATTTTGGGTCTAGAGAAGAGGGGCTTGACAGAACCAGCTCTCGTCGGACAAGTTTGGCCTAAAAACAAATGTTTGATTAATCATCAAAAATATTTGTTGACAAATAAAATATCTTTTGGTATAAATGGCATTGTCTCCCCAAGACGATGTAATGAAAAAGATATTCTTAAGCATTTTTGTTGTTACCATTCTTTTTAGCAAATTATCCTACGCCGCAACGCCGACCCTCGGCACGGTTACACCTGCAAGCGGCAACACTACTCCCAACGCGGCGATATCTTTTGTTTGTAAATATTCCGACACCACCGGCTGGCAAGATTTAAAAGAAGCCAACCTCTTGGTCAATACATCCACAACGCTGACCAATACCGCCTACCTTTATTATGACCAGAACAGCGGACTTCTCTATTTAAGGAACGACGCGAACACGGCGTGGTTAGGAGGTTACAAGCCGGGAACAAGTAATGTTATAGAGAATGCGCAAGTCAAACTCAATTGTGCCTCATCGACGGTTTCCGGTTCCAGTACGACCATGACCGTCACCTTTAACGTAACATTTAAGACGGCCTACTCCGGGAAAACTTTTAATCTGTATCTGGCCGCTAAGAATGACGCCGGAACTTCCGTTACCTTCTCTAATAAAGGAACATACACGATTAATAGTGCGCCGGCCCTAGGAGCGGTGACGCCATCTTCCGGCACGGGCACTGCTGGCGTACAAAAAATTTTTACCACAACTTATACGGATTCGGATGGCTGGCAGAATATTCAGCTGGCATATTTTCTTATCAGTACTTCCTCGACGGCGCTTACAAATTGTTTTTATGGGTATTATGACCAAAATGCAAATAAACTTTATTTGCGTAATGATGCAAATACTGCTTGGTTAGGCGGTTATGCGCCGGGATCTGCTAATACCATAGAAAATTCCTATGCCAAGATTGACTGCAGTACGACCACTGTGACGGCAAGCACATCTACTATGACGGTCAGCTGGGCGGTGACTTTAAAACCGGCATTTAAAGGAAGCAAGAGCGTCTATCTTTCCGTCAAGGATGATGTCAATATCTCCGTTAACTTAACGTCCAAGGGAACATGGATCGTCGCTGTGGTCAATAATCCGCCGCAGACAAGCGATGTATCGCCTTATGTCGGCGCTTCGATTCCAAACCAAACGTTTAATTTTACAACCACGTATTCAGATGCCGACGGTTACTCGGATATCAAATCCGTCTACTTTTTGATCAGTCCATCTTCGACGAGTTTAACGAATTGTCCGTATTTGTATTACGACAAAAGCGCCAATAAGCTTTATCTCAGGAATGATGCTAACACCGCTTGGCTGGGTGGTTATGCGCCGGGATCGAGCAATACAATTGAAAATTCTTATGCAAAATTATCGTGCGCCTCAACCACGGTTTCCGGTAGTGGAAATATTCTTACAGTCAAATGGTCCATTATTCTTAAAACAGCATTTCTGGGGACGGAAAATACTTATTTAAATGTTACGGACACGGCCGGTCTGACTTCCGGCTGGATACAAAAAGGTTCCTGGACCGCGCTCGATAGCGGAACGGTCATTGGTCCTTCGGGTGGCCAGGTTTCCTCTCCCGATGGAAAGGTCAAATTGATCATTCCCGCCGGAGCGGTCACAAGCCCGACGGCCATGAGCATTTCTCCGGTCTCAAATGACACTTTAAAGACGGCCGCACCACAGAATTCCATCATGCTAAGTGCGGTTGATTGTAAGCCGTACGGTTTTGTCTTTAATAGTTTGGTTTCTCTTGTCTATACACTTTCTCAGGCCGCTGTTCCGGGGACGACGGTCCAGCTCGGGCTTTATGATAGTGCCAATAAAACGCTTATTTCCATGGATTCACCGTCGGGGATTTCAAGTGACGGATACAGCGTGACATTTTCGATCGTCCACTTTTCTACGTATGCCGCGTTTGAAAATCTGATTTCAAGCGGGGCGGCCATTGGCGGAGGAGTCAAGATCCCATTGCCGGACATGCTGACCGGAGCTTTTGGCCATGCGATCCCCATTGCTGTCTCGCCGGGTCGAAAAGGCATGCAACCAGCCTTGGCCTTAAGTTATCGTTCCGCAAGTGGTAATTCTTGGGTCGGTTTAGGCTTTAGCCTTAATCCCGGTTATATTGTCCGCTCCACAAGGTTAGGCCCGCCAAAATACGACGATGTTCAAGATACATTTTATCTGGTCACCGACGCTGGAACTATGGAGTTGGTGCATCTGATCGACAACCTTTACCAAGCGAAGATCGAGTCGACGTTCACAAAATTTTATAAGGAAACGGACAATTCTTGGCGGGCCTTGAGTAAAGACGGCAGTGTTTTAAGGTTCGGCCAGACGAGCGACGCACGGGAAGATGCGACCCAGGGCACGTTTAGCTGGTATTTGACCAAAGCCATTGACACCAACGGAAATTACGTTGCCTACAGTTATACCAAAGACCAGGGCAAGAATTATTTAAGCCGCGTCGATTATACCGGAAATGACATCGACGTTGCGCCGACGAACAGTGTTGAGTTTGTTCTGGAATCAAGAGAAGACGTTGTTCCTAGTTATTTGAGTACGTCGAAGATTTCGACAGCCAAACGTTTAAAAGAAATTCAAGTTAAGGCTAATTCACAACTTGTGTGGAGGTATGTCTTAGATTACAGCTTAAGCTTAGACACCAACCGTTCCCTGTTAACGTCAATAACGCAATTTGCCAGCGACGGGAAGTCTTTGCCGGTACAGAGGATGAAATATCAGAGTTCAGGAAACGCGGTACAGGGAACAGGAAATTAAAAGAACGAAATTCGAATATCGAAATCCGAGGCAAAAAGCAATGTTAGAAATAAAAAATCCTAAACAATATGACTTAGAAGAACGTACTTTTAGGTTTGCCCAGAGAATTATGAAATATGTGAAAAATCTGCCGCGGACAATTCCTAACTTTGAAATATCAAGCCAGCTTGTTAGGTCAGGATCTTCTGTGGGGGCAAATTACATTGAGGCCAATGAATCTTTAGGGAAGAAAGATTTTATGATGAGAATAAAAATATCAAGAAAAGAAGCAAAAGAAAGCAGATATTGGCTGAAGTTAAGCGAATTTAGAGAAGATCAATCAGAAGAAAAAGATTTTTTAATCCAGGAGTCAACGGAGCTCATGAATATCTTTGGGGCAATTTTAAAGAATTCACAGACCCCTTAGAGTTTATATGTTTCGGATTTGTTTCGTATTTCGATATTCGTATTTTGAATTTTAAAAATAGGAGGATTGGCTATGAAGAAGATGTTTATTTTGTCGTTGTTATTGTTAATTATGTGCGCTCCTGTTCTTGCCTCGGTTCCGCACTTGATCAACTATCAAGGACGGCTCACGGACACAAGCGGTGCGCCTTTGACCGGATCGTATAGCATTACGTTTCGGCTTTATGACGCGCTGACGGCGGGTAATTTGTTATGGGAAGAAGTGCAGACGGGCGTTGTCGTCGATAAAGGATTGTTCTCGACGCTTTTAGGCTCCACCACAGCGTTAAATCTTGTTTTTGACGCGCCGTATTTTTTAGAGATCAAAGTGGGGACTGAGGTCATGAGCCCGCGGCAGAGAATCACATCCGCCGGATATGCGATAAGAGCCGAAAGTGTGGACAGCGTGCCTAAGGGTATTATTGTCGCCTGGTCAGGAACGATTGCCAATATCCCATCCGGCTGGACATTGTGTAACGGCTCCAACGGTACGCCGGACTTGCGGGACAAATTCATCATCGGAGCGAAACAGGATGATAGTAGCATAGCAAAAACAAATGTTTCCGGTGCGCTTACGCAAGCTGGCGGTGAGGCGTCCCATACTTTAACTATAGTCGAAATGCCAGCGCATGCCCATACGGGATCTACTTATTATCAAGAAGGTCCTGTTGGTTATGATAGAATCGCAGTTTCCTACACGAATGGTTCTCCTGTAGGAACGGTCACAACAAGTTCGGTAGGCGGTGGGCAGGCGCATAATAATCTTCCGCCATATTATTCATTGGCGTACATTATGAAATTATGAAAACCATGAGGACAAATTCGAAAAACGAAGCACGGAACCCGAAATAAAAGGCAAAAATGAAAAATTTAAAATTTAAAAATTTTCGAATTTCTGATTTTAAATTTGTTTCGGATTCCGTATTTAGAATTCCGGATTTATTTAAACGAATCACTTGTCTTGCTCTTGTCGTCGCGCATTTGGCGGTTTTTGGACCGGTCAGAGAGGCGTTGGCCTTTGGGGCCACGAGCACAAGTTTTAAGCTGAACTCCGGGACAATCACCGTGGGAGGAAGTGGGCGCAGCTCGACGTCTTATAAGGTAAAGCAGGACGTGGTTGGCGAACCATCGGCAGGAAAATCCACAAGTGCGAGTTATGTGTTGGAATCAGGATTCATGCCTTCTATCAAATCCAATCCCCCGACGCAGACACAAACAATTCCTAATCAATCCTGGTTAGAAAATGAGACGAAGAGCAATCTTTTTGATCTAGACAATTATTTTTCTAGTCCTGATGGATTAGCGCTTAGTTTTACAGCGAGCGGCACGAGCAATATCGTTGTCGCTATTGACCCGTCGACGCATCAGGTCAGTTTTTCTCAGCCGCAAGCCTGGTATGGCACGGAAAAGGTCAAGTTCACGGTAAGCGACAGCGACGGAAACACTCTCATTAGCAATGAAGTAACATTACAGGTCCAGGGCGTGAATAATCCGCCGGCTCTAGATTTCATCGCCGATGTGAATATCAATGAAGGGGATCTTGTGACCATCACGCCGCATGCGACGGATTTGGATAATGACACGATTGCATATACTTTTAGTTCGCCGTTAAACGCGCAAGGACAATGGCAAACGAATTATGCCAGTGCCGGAATTTATACTGTCACGGTTACGGCGACGGACCCAATGAATTTATCCGCCAGCCGGCAGTTTAAAATTAACGTCAGAAATGTCAATCGGCCGCCCGTGTTAAATCCATTGTCGACGATTACAGCCAATGAAGGCGATTTAGTCGTGATCACTCCCGTCGCCAGCGACCCAGACAATGACGCGGTGATGCTTTATTATTCGACGCCATTTGATTCCAATGGAAGATGGTTGACCGGTTACAACGACGCAGGAACGAAGGCGATCACGGTCACAGCTTCCGACGGCACTGACACTGTGACACAAAATGTGAACGTAATTATCAACAATACCAACCGTAAGCCAATAGTTAATTTAACTGCGAGCAAGTACACGGTTAGCCCGAATACGACGTTGACCATTACTCTTTTAGCATCCGATCCCGATGGGGATGCGCTGACCTATTCCCTAAAGAAAGACACTCAGGTCATTGGCTCCGGCGTGTTTACAAATACTGTTACAGTTTCGACGTCATTTGCGGACATCGGTGACCATACGTTTACAGCGACGGTAACAGATAGCGGCAGCTTATCGGCAACACAGACCATCGGTATTGACGTCGCTGACCCATTACTCAATCAATATGCCATCAATCCGGTGATGGGCGATTTTAACGGCGATGCCTTAATGGATTTAGGATTGCATAATTCGGACACGGGAAATTGGGAAATCGCGCTTTCAAATGCTGGAGTGTTTACCAATTCCGTGGATTGGCTTTCCGGATTCGGGAACTCGCGTTCGTGGCAGCCAACGAGCGGTGATTTTAATGGCGACGGGAAAACGGATGTTGCGGTCTATAATACGGCGACCGGTGAGTTTAAGGTGGCGTTGTCTACGGGAAGCAGCTTTAGCGCTCAGGCTACGACATGGCTTACGTTCTCTGGCGCGTCGGCGTCGTGGCAAATTTTTACAGGAAATTTTAATGCGGATAAATATACGGATCTAGGTTTTTATAATAAAGATACCGGCGAGGTTAAAGTTTCTTTGGGGACTGGAACGGGTTTTGGCAGCTTGACAACCTGGGTGAATAATTTCGGGACTGGTTCTGTGGCCATGAGCGGAGATTTTAATGGCGACTCTTTGTCGGACCTTTGTTTGTTTAAAAAGGAAACCGGTGAATTTAGAATTTTGTTATCGAATTCTCAGGTATTTGTCGATGGTTCGATATGGATATCCGGCTTTGCGATGGGATTAGATCCCATACTCTCTGATTTTAATCATGATGGATTGACCGACATTGGTTATTGGGATAAATCAACAGGTTCGTGGTATTATGCGATCTCAACCGGCTCGCAGTTTGTAAATAAGGGCACATGGCTGACGAGCTTTACCGCAGCCAATGCCGAAAGCGCGACGACCGGCGATTTTAATGCCGACGGGATTATGGACCGCGCACTTTTTGACCGCGACGCCCAGGGCATTAACCGATGGATCATTCAGCTGACGTCGGGCGTAAAGATCCAGGACCTTTTGACGACAATCGATAACGGCATCGGCGGAAAAACCCAAGTGACCTATACTTACGCTGCTGCGTCCGAGAATGCTGAGCTGCCATTCCCCGTCTATGTCGTTTCCTCAACAAGTCTTAGCGACACGTTACCGTCAAACCAGCCGCAGGAAGTGTATACACAGCAATTTACTTATTCCGGCGGATATTATGATGCCGCCGAGCGCGAATTCCGTGGGTTTGCGAAAGTTCGGGTGACAGATCCGATCACCAATAATTATACGGAAACGTATTTTTATCAGGGACGGCCTAGCCAGGATGGTGCGCTCAAAGGACAGATCGACAAAATTATTGCCTACGACGGCAATGGCCGGCAGATCAGCCAAATCCAGAATACTTATGAGGTTAAGAAGGCCGGACCCGACGATAATATCCTGGGCTTTCCGGCGATCATTCAAGTCGATGCGACTGTTTGGGAAGAAAACGGCACATCGTTACAGACGCGTAGCCGGCTAGTTTATGACGCGATCGGTAACGTGACGGCTTCTTTCGATGACGGAGAGGCGGCCAAAACCGGTGATGAAAAATCCACCGCCACGACCTATGCTCCGGCGTATGACAACGGCAGCAGCCTTGGGTTCGCCGCCGGATTCAATCGCCCGCTTGAGGTGAGCCTTAAGGATAAAGACGGCAATGTCGTTACCAAAAAAGATTTCGAATATGATATCAAAGGCAATTTGTCTCGTGAGACAGCGGCTATTTATAATCCGGTCTCGCTTAGTTCCACCGATGTATCGATGTCCTACACGTATGATTCATTCGGCAATATTGCCTCAGCGACGGATGCGTTGGGACACACGGCCACGACGGAATACGAGAATACCCTGTATGCCTTTCCTCAAAAAGTCACCAATGCTTTGGGTCAGAGTGTCTCTTCAATTTACGACACCCGGTTTGGCGTAGCCACTTCCACGACGGATACGAACGGACAGACTTCGACGACATCGTATGATTCTTTTGGGCGTCCGGTGGAAAGCCGAAATGCCAATAATGATCTCGTCGTCAGTTTTTCTTATCCGGATTTTAATACCAAAGTCACCACGCAAGGGATCCTGACAAAGACGGAATATGCCGACGGACTTGGCCGGAAATACAAAGCCGTATCAAATGGCGAAGATGGATCTTCCGAGCGCCAAGTCTCGTCGGAAATTTACTATAACAGCCGCGGTTTGGTTGACCGTGAGTCCATCGCGCATTATATCGATGAAGACGCGGCGCAAATTTCCTATACCCGAAACGAATATGATATCCGCGGGCGGCTGACAAAGACGACCGCGGATTTTCCGGGTGAGGCCAATGATGCTGCTAGTTCTGTCAATTATGTGAGCCCGCTTTATACCGAGACGACCGACGCCCAGGGGCATAAAAAAGGTGCTTTGAAAGATGTCTACGGCAACTTAATCGAGGTGACTGAATTTACCTCCGGCGGCGTTTATAAGACGGATTACGAATATGATATCCAGAAAAATTTGACCAAGGTCACGGATTCCAAGGGCAATGTCACTCAACTGACCTATGACTCCGCCGGGCACAAGGTCAAGATGGTCGATCCCGACATGGGCACATGGACTTATGAATATGATAAATTAGGTAATTTGACAAAGCAGACCGACGCCAAAAGCCAGGTCATGACATTTACGTATGATGCGCTTAATCGTCTTATTACTAAACAGGCCGGAAGTCAAACGCTCGTAACGTATCTTTATGATGATGTGGCCAAACAAAACAGCGTTGGCCGGTTGTCTAAAGTCACCGACCAATCGGGTTCGACGGAATTTTTCTATGACAATCTTGGACGGGAAATCAAGTCGATCAAGACCTTGGATGCTGTGCCGTATACCGTAGAACGAACCTACGATACTTTGGACCGACTGGTAACACTTAAATATCCAGACGCAGAAGTGGTGACGTACAGCTATGACGCGAATTCGGGATTATTAGAGAAGGTCCAGGGCGCGGTCGATTATGTCAAAGACATCAGTTACAACGCTAAGGGGCAGATCAAGAATATTCAGTATGGCAATAACACTAGCACAAACTACACTTACGGAAGCGATTTAAGATTGTCGCGTATTCTAACTCAAGGCGTAGGAACGCTTCAGGATCTAAATTATGTCTTTGATAAAAACGGCAATATCATGACGCTGACGGATAACTTAAGGAATAATATCCGAAATTTCTCCTATGACGACCTTGACCGTCTGACGAGTGCGCAAAATGTTCCGGCGGCGGGCGGCGGATATGCAACGTATAATTATCAGTACGATTCAATCGGCAATATGACATACAAGTCAGACGTGGGTGTGATGTCGTATGGAACAACCATTCGTCCGCATGCGGTCACGTTAGCTGGAGGATATTCCTATGCTTATGATGCCAACGGAAATATGACATCAGGAAAAAACAATCAAACATTTGCGTATGACGCCGAGAATCGTATAATAAGTGTAGCCTCATCGGGAGTGACCACCACGTTCGCCTATGACGGCGACGGAGGCCGGGTCAAAAAGACCCAAGCCAGCGGGCAGACTTCAGCGAGCACCACCTACATTGGCGCGCTCTTTGAGAAAAATTCCGACGGGAAAGCCACGAAGCACATCTTCGCCGGGTCGAGTAAGGTCTGTTCCATAGAGTCGACGGGCAACAAGTATTATATCCATTCCGATCATCTTGGCTCGTCGAGCGTCATCACGGACCAGAACGGCCAGCAAACCGCGCACTATGAATATAGTCCTTACGGTGTCGTGGTCCAGAGTGAAGGCGCGGACGCCACAAACTATAAGTTCACCGGCAAAGAGCTCGACAATACGGGCTTATATTTCTACGGGGCCCGATATTATAATCCCGAACTCGGCCGCTTCGTGACAGCGGACACCATTGTCCAGGCACCGTACAATCCGCAGACCTTAAATCGCTACGCTTATTGCGGCAACAATCCTTTTAATTACGTCGATCCAAGCGGGCATTTTTGGTTTGTTGCTGCCATCATTGCCATTGTCAAAGCCGCAGCTGTCGGTGCTGTTATTGGCGCAGGGATTGCAGCAGCAACGAGTGGAGATATTAGCAAAGGAGCTTTACTTGGCGCAATTAGTGGCGTCCTTTGGAGCGGCACATCATTATTAATCAATCAATTTAAAATTTCAGGTGGATTTAAACTATTAGCATATGCCGTCGGAGGAGCAGCGTCTGGGGCACTAGGATGCGCTGCTATTGGGACTGACCCAGGTCAAGGAGCGGCTTTCGGGGCGCTTAGTGGAGCAGTTTTTGGAGGAATTTCAGATATAGGGGGAAAAAGCTGGAAATGGGACCTTGGCAGAGTAGTCCTTGCTGGAGCTGCTGGGGGAGGAATTTCAAAATTAGCTGGCAGACCATTTCTTGATGGATTTGTCTTCGCTGCCTCAGTAGCAGGCGCAGATTTCGTATATAGAACAATCCTGAATGTAAAACCGGAATGCCAGGGGCGAGGCGGTTCTATGAAAACAGCCTTAAAAGATGGTCAGCCCAAATTGGACGTTGATGGTAATCCCTTAATGGGAATGGATGGTAAAGAGAAAGTCATTCAAAAAGATCTTGATGTTAGTAATGTCGGAGTTCGTTCAAGACCAAGTTACATTGATTTAAAACAAAAATGTAATAATGCTTACATCGGTGAAACTGGTCCAGTTATGAGCTTTGTAGGAACAACTCTTCCAGGGTTTCAAGGACTTTCTTTTGCGCATGATATATTTGGGAATTATGTTGAATCTAATTTGGGTCAATCTGCCTGGGGAATAATAAATATTCCAAGTATGGTCCCAATATACGGATTAAATCTTGCAGCATCAGCGATTAATGATACGCCTCAACTACTTGGGCTCAGCGAATCTAATGATGACTAAAAAAATAATTCTAACAATAATTTGCCTTACACAAATCTTACTAGCAGGCTGTTCCACAATCCAGTCGATCAATAAAAATGTTTCCAGCATTGATTTTTCCGACGGAATTAGTGAAAAAGAAGCCAAAATAATTGCTCAGAAAAAAATGTTAGATCTAGAAAAAAAAGGATATCTTCTGTCTTTGCCTGAAGCAGAAACCAGAAAGAACTATTGGAAAGTAGTATTTTCTTCTTTAGAAATGAACAAGGATTATTTTATTGTTAATGTAAAAAAGGATACAGGAGAAGTTACATATTCTTATGAAGGAAGTATTAACGACGTATTTTCGGATAAATATTAAACAATCAGGGGGAATTCCGAATAATAATAAAGGGAAAATTCCGGAGAAATTCGTAAACAAAAATTCCGGGGACACGCCTGCGTGCCGTAACGCCGCACTTCGGCGTGCAGGCACGTACCTAATTCAAAAGAGTTCAGGTAAATTTAAGACAAAAAGTTTTAAATGACAGCACGACGAGCAAGATTAGTAGCGGAAAGCCTCCCTCATCATGTGATGCAGCGGGGCAATAGGCGGCAGCAAGTATTTTTTGAAAATAGTGATCGTAAATTGGGGAACGTCTCCAGACCTTTAAAAGAAAGGAAACAAAATGGCGCAAACAACATCGAAGGGAATTTTAATCGCGGTATTATTTCTAGCTGTTGGATTATTTTTAGCGACCGACGCCCGTGCCATGGATTTTAAGAAAAATTCCTTCGAGATCGGCCCGGTGGTTTCCTATCGGACCTATAAAGAACCGGACAACATCAAGGAAACTGGCTTGATGTATGGAATTGATGCGGATTATATGTATCATGGCGAACTGGGAGATCTTGTCAATAACATGATGTTTGGCCTCGAGGGCCGTTTTAGCTATGGCCAAGTGGATTACGACGGGCAATTGACCGACGGATCGCCTTACCAGATCAATAATATCAATGATTATCTCGGCGAAGCGCGTGCCGTGGTCGGGCAAGACTTTATGTTAAATGATGGCATGGCGTTGACTCCTTTCTTGGGTTTCGGTTACCGGTATTTACGCGACGATGCAGCTAAAGATCCGGCCGGATATTTGCGCGAATCGAATTATTTTTATAGTCCTATCGGCGCTGAATTAAAAACGGTGTTGACCGACGACTGGTCTTTGGGGCTTAAGGCCGAGTATGACATTTTCTGGCATGGCGTGCAGAAAAGCCATTTGGGTGATGCCATCGCAAGCTTAAATGATGTCCAGAACCGCCAGGACAGCGGTTACGGTATGCGCGGGTCAGTCGCCGTCGAGAAAAAAGGGCTTGGCATGGATTGGGTCGTGGAACCTTTTATCCAATATTGGAACATCAAGCAGTCCGACATGGCGGATGTCAGTCTTTCCGGCACGATCATCGGACAAGCATATGAGCCTGACAACAAGACAACCGAATATGGTTTAAAAGTTTTGGCAAAGTTTTAAAAAAAGAATAGAGTGCGAAACTCCCGCGAAACATTTTTATGGGCCAATTAGACACATCGATGGAAGCCATCCGTGGGATGATTTATATTATCCGCGGGCAGAAGGTGATATTAGCGCCAGACTTGGCGTCTTTATACGGAGTTAAAACAAAACGATTAAATGAACAAGTTAAGAGAAATATTCAGCGATTTCCGGAAGATTTTATGTTTTTGTTAACCAAAGCGGAACTGGAAAACTTGAGGTCGCAAATTGCGACCTCAAGTTGGGGCGGTGAAAGATATATCCCGTATGCTTTTACCGAACAAGGAGTTGCCATGCTTTCGAGCGTGCTTAATAGCGACCGGGCAATACAGGTCAACATTGCCATCATGAGAACTTTCACTAAACTTCGTGAGATGATGACAACGCATAAAGATCTTCGCGAGAAGATAGAAGCCTTAGAAAAGAAGAATGATAAACAGTTTCAAATTGTTTTCACTGCATTAAAAGAGCTTTTAGAAAAGCCCAAAGGGCCGGAAGGTGACAAGCTTCCTATAGGTTTTTGCGCAATGGTTAGCAAATAAGAGTAGGGCTACAAAGAATTCATCCCCCGTCTTTCCTGGTTGCCGACGTACACAGCGGCAAGCAGGCCTCGATTCATTCCATTCAGCGCGATTTTCTATCTAAAATAAACTGTAGTTTTTCTGTCGCTTAAGCCTTCACTCTCTGGTTGTAGAGTAATAAATTTTTTAAAGTGGAGAAAAGTCAGAAAAAGATGGAAAGAACCCAAACTCTTTTTTATCGAAATATTTTAATATTTCTTTCATGAGAAAAAAGGGAGAAAGCGTGGTTATTAAAAATGGCGTTTTGATCGGACAGATCCTCGTCGAAGAAGGGCTTGTTTCGCACCAACAGCTTGAGTCCGCACTTAAAGAGCAGCAAAGAACGGAAGACTATATTTGTACCATTTTGGTGGCACAAGGATTTGCTACAGAAAAAGAGGTTTTTACTGTCCTCTCCCGGCAGATAAATGTTCCCTATATTAGTTTAAAAGACCGCAATATTGAGCCGCACATTATTCACAAGCTGCCGGCAAAATTGGCGAATTATTATAAAGCTGTGCCCGTAGAATTGGATAAGGACACGCTGATCGTGTCCATGGTCGACCCGCGGGACATCCGTGTCCTTGATGACATGAAGCTTTTGCTGGGGCTTGAGGTCAAAGGGGCTTTGTCCTCACGGCCCGAGATCGAGGAAGCGATCCGTAAATACTATGGCGTGGGGGCAGACACCATTGAGAAAATGATCTCGGGGAAGTCCGCAACTCAGAATGTTCTCACGCAGACAGAAAGGATCGACGGGGCTGAAGGACTGGATGATGACGCGACCATCATCCGGTTCGTTAACGAAATTTTGTCCGAGGCCATCAAAGACCGGGCGACGGATATTCATTTAGAACCGTATCAAAACGAATTGTGCACGCGGTTTCGTATTGATGGGGTGTTGTATCCAATTCACACTCCCGACACAGTCAAATATTTCCAGTCCGCGATCGTCTCCCGCATCAAGATCATGGCGCATCTTAATATCGCCGAGCGCCGTCTGCCTCAGGATGGGAGGATCAAAATTAAAATTGAGAACAGGGAAATCGACCTTCGGGTTTCGACCATTCCGACGGGATTTGGCGAATCGGTCCATATTCGCGTCTTAAGTGCGAAAAGTTTTCTGGAATTAAAAACGCTCGGACTTCTCGAGGAGGATTTAAACACCATCGAGCAAGTGATCCATAAGCCCCACGGCGTTATTTTCGTTACCGGGCCGACGGGATCAGGCAAATCGACCACATTATACGCGAGTCTGGCGCATATCAACTCGAGCGCGGTCAAGATCATCACTATTGAAGATCCGGTGGAATATCAACTAAAGAATGTCAATCAGATTCAGGTCAACCACAAGATCGGTCTTGATTTCTCGACGGCATTAAGGCATATGCTGCGTCATGACCCGGACATCATGATGGTCGGAGAAGTCCGGGATTCTGAGACGGCGGAAATCGCGATTCGCGCGGCCTTGACCGGGCACTTGGTATTTTCAACCCTTCACACTAATGACGCGGCCGGAGCGGTGACGCGACTTTTAGATATGGGCATTGAGCCATTTTTGGTGTCGTCATCATTGGAATGCCTTATCGCCCAACGGTTGGTCCGGTTGGTGTGCCCTAAATGCAAAGTGCGGGTGGAACCCAAGAAAGAAATTCTCGACGAAATAAAGAGGGACGCGGCGATTCTTCCTAAGGACGCCACATATTATGAGGGAAAGGGCTGTGAAGATTGCCGGTTTACAGGTTATTGGGGACGGACCGCCATTTATGAAATTATAAAAATGACAGAGCCGATCCGGGAGTTGATCTTAAAACGCTCGTCGAGCCAGATGATCAAACAAAAAGCCATCGCACAAGGCATGCGCACCCTTCGCCAAGACGGACTAAGAAAAGTAGCCATGGGCCTGACCACTTTCGTCGAGGTCATGCGCGTGGCGCAACAGGAAGATGTGGGAGAATGACTCAATTTAGCTATACAGCCAAAGTCGGGCCGCAAGAAATCATCCAGGGATTGATAGACGCGGAATCCCAGCAAGAAGCGATTAAAACGCTTTCCAATCAAGGATGTTTCCCTCTGTCTTTAAAAGTGGCGAATCTCTCGGCCCAAGACAAGGGTTTGTTACGGATTAGAAAAATTTCAATGGCAGAGGTCGCCTTATTTACCAATCAGCTCGCCGGGCTTCTGGGGTCGGGCGTTATTTTGCTTAGGGCCCTCAATATTTTATCCAGCCAAACGGTCAATCAACATTTCAAGAGTGTTATCGACGACATTTCGGATAAGATCAAAGACGGGAAGTCCTTGTCCGAGGGATTTTCCATGTATCCGGAATTGTTCTCTAATTTATATGTGGCCATGGTCCACTCTGGAGAAATGAGCGGGAAATTAGACCAGACTTTAAAGCGTCTGGCGGAATTCCTGGAAAAAGACCAGGAATTCAAGTCTTCAGTCCGTTCAGCCTTGATCTATCCGGCGTTTGTATTTTCTGTCGGGGTGGCGACGGTCGTTTTGCTTTTGACCTTTGTCATTCCGCGGTTAGTGGGCATGTTTGAAGATATGGGACAGGCCCTTCCTTTACCGACGAGGATTTTGATCGGCGTTTCCGAATTTTGGCGCCAGAGCTGGCCGGTCATGCTCGCGCTTTTAGTAATTTTCTTCTTCGTCTTTAATCGATGGCGCCATACGCTCGAGGGAAAACGCGATTGGGATCGTTTTCAACTAAAACTCCCGTTGGTGGGAGAAATCATCTTAAAGACCGAGATTGCGCGGCTTAGCCAAACATTGTCTTTGTTGATCTCAAGCGGCATGGAAATTCTTCATTCTCTCGATATTTCAGCATCTGTCGTGGATAACGAGATCATTAAAAACGAGCTTAAAAGCTCCCGGGAAAAAATTCGGATGGGCGCTAGTCTTTCCACTTGCTTAATTGATTCTAAGATGTTTCCATCCCTTGTGACGAGCGTCATTGCCGTCGGTGAGGAAACAGGGACTGTGGATAAGTCGTTTCTGCGCATCGCTGATGAATATGAAGCACGTGTGGAAAAGATGTTGAAAACGTTAACTCAATTACTCGAACCGGTCATCATTCTGGTCATGGGAGTCGTCGTGGGGTTTATTGTGATGTCTATGTTGTTACCGATATTTCAAATTAATATGATCATGAAGTAAGGAGACGTTATGCGCACTAAAGACCAAGGTTTTACGCTCATTGAAATGATGCTCGTCGTTATCATCATTGGTGTTTTGGCATCCTTAGTCATGCCCCGGTTGGTCGGGCGGACCGAGCAAGCTAAAATTGCTGCGGTCAAGGCAGACATTGAGGCAAATATTCCTTTGGCCTTGGATTTGTTCAGTTCGGATATCGGCCGATATCCGACGGCAGAAGAAGGTTTGATGGCCTTACGTGCGAATCCGGGTTCATTGGATAAATGGGGCGGGGCTTATTTGAAACGAGACCCCAAAGACCCTTGGGGAAATCCGTATAACTACCGGTCTCCCGGGAGTCATAATACGGATTATGACCTATATTCAAGCGGACCGAACGGTATCGACGACGGAGGGAGCGGCGATGATGTGGGCAATTGGTGACGCCTCGCGTTTCTATGGACGAGGTAGTTTGTTTATTTTTCCAGCATTTTTTGTCTGGAGCAAGCCAGGCGGAATCCCGTCCAGATTAAATTTCATTTGTAGCATTATGGATAAGGCAAAAAGTTGGCGGGATAAAATAGAGGACAGAAAAAAAGGGTTTACGATGATCGAGCTTTTATTTGTCACTATTATCGTCGGGATATTAATTGCGATCGCGGTCCCGCGGTTTCAGCAAACTTTTAACAGCATGGAATTATCGAGCGTGGCGTTGAAATTACAGACCTTTATGAATTACATGCGCCAGCGTTCTATCGTCGAGGGAAGGACTATTTATTTGAACATCGATAACGGAGCTAAACGGTATTGGGCCAAGGCCAAGAATGACGAAAAACCTTTAAAAAGCGAATCGTTTTTGCCGGATATCGAGATCAAAGGCGCCGATGAACCCATTCGATTTTATCCTAACGGAACACTGGATAGAGCTGATTTAAAAATTATGGATAAAAACGGTAAAACAATCGGACTTTTGGCGCAAGGAGGATACGGGCGTGTTAAGTTGCAAGATGAACAATAAGGGTTTTACGCTCATTGAGGTGATTGTGGCCATCGGTCTTTTGTCGACGGGGATAGTCTTTGTGTTACAGTCTATTGCTTTTTCGGCAAGGTCAGCCGGTTTGTCCAACGATATGGCCAAGGCTGTTTTGCTGGCCCAGGACAAGCTTCAGGAGATAGAGATCAAAGAAAAACAAAAGGTCATTGTTCCGGGTGCGGTCAAGGACGCTAAAGATATCTTTGACTGGGAATATACGATCAAAGATTCTGATACTTTCAAAGGTCTTTGCCCGGTAACATTCACGGCGACTTGGCAGCGCCATGGAAAACAAGAAATGTTGGAATTTGAGACTTATGCAAAAAGATAACGCAGGGTTCACATTGGTGGAATTGCTCATTGCCTCGACGATACTAGTCATCGTCCTGGTCGTGATCTATTCCGGTTTTCGGACCGGTGTTTTTGGTTCTCGGGACATTGCTCATACGGTGGACCTTCATCAAGCGGCCATGGAGGCGCTGGAGCGTATTAATATCGACCTGAGGAATTCCTTCATTTATACGAAAAAGAACACAAAATTTTTTGGCGATAAAGAACACATGAGTTTTTTAAGTTTGACGGACAAGTTTAGTGAGGACGGCAATAGTCCGGAATATTGTTTTATCTCTTACGAGTTAGACAACGGAAAACTGATAAGAGCTGTACGTAAAAATAAAGCCAGCCTGGATGAGACGGCGGATGCCGAGCGTGATGAGTTGGCTGATGGCGTCGAGGATCTAACATTTTCATACGGCATTAGTTCTTCTGACGCGAAAGAAATTTTATGGAAAGAGTCGCTCGAAGGCAGCAGCGCTGTTCCTTTCTTGATCCAAGTTCGCCTGGCATTAAGAAATGGAAAGGCGCAATCGGTTTTTGAACGTAACGTTGCGCTTCCGTTATCGGGGATATCTCTGTGAACAATAAAGGACAAGTGTTGATGATCAGTTTATGGGTTCTTATTATTTTAGCGCTTTTGGCCGTGAATTTAGGCCATGAGGTTTCCTTAGATTTACGGGTTGGCCGATATCATGTCGATAAATTAAAGGCCTATGCCTTGGCCAAGGCCGGCTTAAACAGCGCCGTGGTTGAATTGGATAATGACAAAAATGATTATGACGCTTTAACGGAACGCTGGAGTACCGGTATGGAGGCTGGTAAACCCATTTTCCAAAAGAAAGAAATTCGAAGTGGTTCGGGAGAGGATTTTACCGTCGGAGAATTATCGTCGGACGGGACTTATGAATGCATTATTGATGAAGAGCGAAAGATCAATATTAATACCGCTTCTCTGGGATTGCTTTCCGCATTTTTGGAAGATGCCGGGGTGGCCAACGCTAGATCCGTTGCTAACAGCATCCGTGCTTTTCGGGGAGCGACGGACATTTCTTTCTCAGAGCAATCCAGCCATCCTCAAGGCGGACAAGGGTTTAAAGGCCAGGATTTTGTTAACGCCGAGGAGCTCATTCTCGTTGATGGCATGACGGAAGAAGCCGTTAAGAATTTAAGCTTAAAGGCCACAGTGTTCGGCGATGGGCTTATTAATATCAATACCGTTTCCGCAGAGACTTTGAAGATTTTCTTAAGAGGGATCGCGCGTGATATTTCTGTAGCTGACAATTTTGCAGACCAATTGACAGACAAGGTCGTCAAAGATCGTAATACCGTCGGCGCTTATAAAAGTGTTCGCGATATTAATGTCATGGTTAGCACAGAAGAAGAAACAAATATTTTTAACCGTTTTGTGAACAGAATTGTTTTTAAGTCGAACAATTTTTTAATCAACGTTACCGGTGAGGCCGGTGTAACCAAAACCAGATTGGCTGCTATTTATGAGAAAAAGAATAAGAAAATTGTTTTCTGGCATGAAGAAGGATAAAACCCCAAAACCGGTCTTTGTCCTTTCTATTACCGAGAATTCCATCACGGCCGCGAAAATTAATACGGAAAAAGCCTTAAGAAAGTCCGTTACGTTAGTAAAAGAAGAACTCGCCTCTGATGCGGATGAAAACGCTATCGCTCAAAAGCTCAACGCGCTTTTGGCAAGATTGGAGTATCAGCAAGAGCCGGTGATTCTTTCCTTATCCAGAAATCAGGCGACGTGTCGGTATGTCAACATCCCGTCAGATTTTGACACTGAGATTGAGCATATGGTCGTTCTTCAGGCGTGGCAACATTTGCCTTATCCGCCGGAAGATTTGATCACGGGTCATCAAAGGATACAGACGAATCAAGAAGGGTATACACAAACCAATGTGATCATTCTTCATAAAGCGGTGGTGGAACGGTTTATCCGGATTTTTCATGAAGCGGGAATCCAGGATTTCATTGTCGCGTTAAGTTCTTACGGCGTCAGTTGGTTGTATGGATTTCTTGTGCCACAGAATGGAAAAACGATTTTGTGCGCGGACATTAATTCCCATCAGGCGGAATTGGTCGTCATCAGCGATAAGAAAATGGTTTTTAGCCGGTCTTTTAAATTTATGAAGGAGCAAACAGGTTGGCAGGACCTTTTTGCTGAAGAAATTAAAAAAACGTTAGAAGCTTATGCCAAAGAAGTTAGTCTTAACCAACCTGAAAAAATACTTCTTTTAGGGCAGGGGCCAGCCCAAGAAGCGTTGTCGTATTCTTTGAAAGAAAATTTTGTTTTACCCGTCGAGATCCTGCCGTATTCGGATAAGATGGATGTCATTTCTTTGGATGGGAATTTTTCCATGGGCATTTCTTTTGGCGGGATCGTTGGGTTAGGCTTACAAGAAATTCCGTTGTCGCTCAATTTACTTCCGGCAGAACTTAAAGCCGCGACAAAACGGTTTGCGTTCCGTAAGGAGCTTGTTCACGCCGGGATATTGATGGCGGCCGCGTTGTTAATGTGGGGTTTGGGAACAGTTAAAGATCTGGAAAATAAGGAGCGGTATCTTCAACTGTTAAAGGCGAAACAGAAAACCGTTACCGACGAGGCGCAGCCGCTCGAGTATGCCGACCGTCGGTTTAAGATCCTTGAAAATCTTTCTCAAAAAGAATTTTCCGGGTTAGATATGCTCTCAGAACTTTATCAAATCACTCCCCCGCAGATTTCCCTTTTAAGCCTAGGATATGAAGCGGGACCGCGGATCATTCTCAAAGGCCAGGCCCCAACGCTCGACAATGTTTTTGATTTTGCTTCTTTGCTCAAAAACTCGTCGGGGTTTAAGGATCTACAGATCGAGGTCAAGTATGCCACACAAAGAAAACTTCAAACATCACAAGCTGCAGATTTTGAAATCGTCTGCGCATCGAGGACTTTCCATGCTCAAACAGCTCAATAAAAGGGAAAAGCTACTTTTTTATATCACCATGACATCGGTCATCTTGACCGTGGCAGCCCATATTTTTATTTTGCCGTGGCTCCAGAAACGAGATGCCTTGACCCGGCAGATCGCGTTTATAAAAACAAAATTGAATAAATCATTGGCCCTTTTACAGCAAAAGGATTCTTTTGCGGATGTCCTGGAGCAATCCCGTGCGTGGGCTGAGGAGCTGGAAAAGTCGAAAGACCCGGCGGTCGCGGTCTTGCTGGAACTGGAATCATTAGCGAAGAAGTCGGGTATCACAATTACAGATATTAGGCCGAGAAGCTCGTCAGGGATTTCTTCTCATAAAGAGTTGGTTATTGATGTCAGAACACAGGGTGCCATTAAGTCGTATATTCAGTTTATGTTTGATGTGAAGCATTCGATGTCGTTACTCAACATAAAGAAATTTCAATTAAACGTGAAAACAAATGGGGATGTTTTGGATGGGGCCTTTTCTATCCAATCCTTAGAGACCGACAAATGAACCGGCGATTTCCTCCTAAAGAAAAATTATTGTGGTTGGTTATTCAGCAAAAGGGCATTGTGTTTTTTTCTCATTTTTCCGTAAAAAAGTTGGCGGTAGGAGCGGTGATCGTTTCTTTCTTGTATTGTGCGATAGTTTTCGGATATTCATCAGCTTGTTTAAAAGAAATCAAGATTTTGCCGCCGATGGCAAAATTGACATTGCACAATAATAAAAGGATTCTTAAAAAAGAAAAACCGCTGGAGGCCTATCTCACCAACGTCGAGAATAGAAATATTTTTTCTTTCTCGGATTTAAACAGCGTTCAGGAGAAAGCCGTTAGAGTAAATGGTATGGATTCCATGAAAGATATCATGCTTGTTGCTATTCTCCTCGGAGAAAATCCTCAGGCGGCCATTCAAAATAAAAATACGCAAAAAATTTTTTATGTGACCAGAGGGCAATTTGTCGGGGAGCTACAGGTCGACGATATTCAGGAAGGGAAGGTCTTTCTGAATTATAACGGAACGCGATATGAATTTGATTTATGACGCCCAAGGAGACGTTATGAGAAAAAGAATTATTTTTTTATTAATGATGTTTGCATTTGTTTTAACCGGGGCGGCATTGGCTCAACCGGCGCCCGTAACGCCGGCGTTGGGAACTTCCTCTATGGCTAGCCCCGGAGGAAAAAATACCATCAGCCTTGAAATTCGTGGCCTTGATGTCATCGAGGTCTTTAAAATGTTGTCGGCGCGCACGGGAATGAATATTATTGTGGGCGCCAATGTGGCCGGACGGGTGACGCTTTTTTTTAAAGACGTGGATCCCCTCGAGGCATTCGAGATTGTGGTCCTTGCCAATGACCTGGCCTATGTGAAAAAAGGAAACGTCATTACCGTTATGACACAGCGTGATTATCAAGAGGCCTACGGAGAAAGATTTCAGGACCAGGAAAAGGTAAAAATCATTCCGCTTAAATATGCAAAAGCGGTTGACCTTGCACGGGCCCTGCTTCAGCTGAAGACTAATGTGGGCAAAATCATCGTCGAGGAAGTATCTAATACCGTTATCCTTAAGGATAATCCGGACCAGGTTAAAGAGATGGAGGATTTTATCGTCAAGGCTGACCGTCCGCTGGAAACAAAGGTCATTATTCTAAATTATGCTCAGGCAAGCAAAATAGAAACAGAGCTTCAAGATGTCCTAACGAAAGGGGCCGGTTTTGTCAAAATCGATGAGCGGACTAACAAGATCATGGTGACGGATTATCCAGAAAAGCTAGAGGAGATTAGCCGGCTTGTCGCGGCGTTTGATGAAAGAACTCAGCAGGTCTTGATTGACGCCCAGATCATCGAGCTCAACCCGTCGAATAAGTTGGAAATGGGCGTTGACTGGGATTTTTTTATCAAGAAACATCTGCATGCATCCACGTTTTTGCCTATTGGCGATGCGAGCCGGATGTTTTTGGGGACTGCCAACGTTTCTCCGCAGCAGCCGGGAGAGTTTAAATCAATTTTGGACGTCTTACGGACCGTTGGTGATGCAAAGATCTTATCGAGCCCGCGGATCATGACATTAAATAATCAGGAGGCCAAGATTCTGGTCGGAACAAAGGACGCGTATATCACATCCACGACGACCGTGACTCAGCAGAATCCCATTACGACCCAGTCGGTTAATTTTGTGGACGTCGGGATTAAATTATATGTCACGCCGACCATTAATGCAGATAAATTTGTGACCATGAAGATCCGGCCGGAGATCAGCTCTTCGACTCGAACGGATATCACCTCCGAGGGGCAGATCACACAGATTCCTATCGTGACAACGTCCGAGGCTGAGACCACGGTCATGGTCAAGGCCGGGACCACGATTCTTATTGGCGGATTACAAAAAGACGAACATAATAAAACTGTTAAGAAAATTCCTCTCCTCGGAGATGTTCCGGTCTTAGGGATGGCGTTTCGAAGCACTTCCGATGAGATCAAAAAATCCGAGCTGGTGATCCTCTTAACGCCGCATATTATGTCTGGAGAAAGTTCGTTTACGGACGCCTCTGAGCTTAAGCCCGTCGACGGCGCGTTTGCGACCATGGAAAACGGTGATATTATTTTTCACAAAAGATAATTTTTTAGGTAAATCGATGTCTTAAATTTCTTGTCTGTTCATATCGGTGAAAGAAGTCGAGGTCGTTGTTTGCATTATTTTCCTTAAACCTCTTGGTCTTATCGAACCCCGTTTCTTTTTGACATTTCTTTATTCATCAAAAACTCTCTATGTTATAATCCCGTTATGACTTGGCGGGTTTATATTCTTGAAACACAAAATGGACAGCTTTATACCGGCATCACCAACAACTTAAAGCGGCGCATGAAAGAGCATGAAAGCGGACGAGGCGCACGCTTTACGCGGGTCTTTGGTTTTAAAGAACTTCTTTATACCGAGAAACATCCCACCCGGTCAGACGCCCTTAAACGGGAATCTCAAATCAAAAGCTGGAGCCGGCCTCAAAAGGATAAGTTGGTCTTAGGGAAGCGGAAACGAAAAAAATCTGTTAAAGTGCTCGGCCTTTCAAAGAAAACATCCGAAGGAGAATGTTTGAAATATGCGTATCGCCAATAAATTATCCTTGCTGATTGCTTTTTTCTGGGCGGTCCTCGCCATCAATACGTTTGTGGCGATGCGGGAGATCCATGCCATCGCGCGAGAGCTGAAAGAAGTGGCGCATAATGATATTCAGCTCAACGAGATCGTAACGTCCATTACGCAGAATCAGCTCGAGAAAACGATTCTAGTCGAAAGGATCTTAAGCATTTCAGAGGAAATGGGATTTGAAAATGTTCCGCCGGCTCGACGGGAACATTTGGTGCATTACACGCAGCTTATCAGAGATGGCGTCGATGATTTTACCAAAAAAGGGGCGCTGGAAATTTTGCGCGGGAAAGAGATCATCGCCCAGAACATGCTTAAAGCTAAACAGCCGGAGATCAAGGTCAAATGGCAGCAGGCCAAAGGCCGCTTGGAAAAAATCGAACAGGCACATATTTTATATGACTCTCAGGTGATGGAAATTTCACAACAGATTATCGACGGAAAATATGAATTATCCCTTGAGGATATGCGTCGAATTCAAAACGGTCATAAACGGCTTTCCGAACAGCTCAAGGCCTTCTTGGCAGAAGTTCAGGGATTCGTCCGCGACTCCATGAGTCGTGCCGCGCTTTATGAAAATATCGCCCAAAGGATTTTAGGCATCGCGTTATTTGTCAGTATTTTCTTTGGGATCCTGCTCGCGCTGTCCATCATTTATCGCATCTCCGTTCCCTTGGGGAATCTCACCCAGGCGGCAAATCAAATCGCGCGGGGAAATTATAAAATTTCTTTAAAAGATACGGCCCATGATGAGACCGGCGAGGTGACGAGGGCTTTTCAGCTGATGAGCCAAAGGATTTTGGAAGCCACCTCCGAGCTCGAGAAGAAAAACAGTGCGCTTTCCACAAGCCTTGATATCACCGAGCGCCAGAAGCGTGATCTTGAGAAGGTGAATAAGGAATTGGACCGGTTTGCGCATACGGTCAGCCATGATATCCGGGCTCCGCTAACCGGCATCGTCGGCTATGTTCGTTATCTGGAAGACCATGGTTTGGAGGTTTTAGATGAGAAAGGCCGACGCAGTATTCAGGGGATCAAGCGCGGTGCCAATCGATTGTCGTCGATGATTCGTGATTTATTGGAGCTCACGCGCATTTCCCGTATTAAAAATCCATATGAAGAAGCGTCTGTAGAGGAAATTCTCAAAGATGTATTGGAGCGTCTGGAATTTAAGATCAAAGAAAGTCGGGTCGAGATTATTTGTCCTGTAAATTTGCCGCGGATTCTTTGCGATCGGATTAAGATCGGCGAGGTTTTCCTAAATTTGATCAGCAATGCTGTTAAATTTTCCGCAAAAGCGCCAGGCGGAAAACCGCTCGTCGAGATCAGTTATATCGAACAAAAAGATGCGCACGAATTTTGCGTGAAGGATAACGGAATCGGCATCGCACCAGATTATCACGACGCCATTTTTGAAATCTTTCGGCGTGTGGAAACGTCGCAGGATTACGAAGGGACCGGAGTAGGTTTAAGTATCGTTAAAAGCGTTATCGACGACCACGGCGGAAAAATTTGGGTTGAGTCAAGCCCGGGCCAAGGGGCAGCGTTTCATTTTATCATCCCTAAAATAATGCGCGCACCAACTGCGTGATCAGGAAAGAACTATGGAAAAGAAGATTATTAAGTCATCTAAGGCCCCGTTGCCGGTTGGGCCGTATAATCAAGGCGTTATCGTCGGGAATTTGATTTATCTCGCCGGACAGATTCCGATAGACGCAAAGACCAATGAATTTGTTCCGGGAGGAATTAGTGAACAAGCCGAACAGGTGATCGCTAATATCAAAGGCGTCTTGGAAGAAGCTGGCTCGTCGCTTGAGAAAATTGTTAAAACAACGGTTTTCTTAAAAAACATGAATGATTTTCCGGCCATGAACGCCGTCTATGGAAAATATTTTAAGCCCCAAACCGCTCCGGCGCGCTCCACCGTTGAAGTGGCGCGTCTGCCTAAAGATGCGCTGGTCGAAATTGAGGTTGTTGCGACAATATAGATTTTTTTAAGGAGAGGTCAACATGGTGAAAGCATCAAAGAATAAATCTATCAAAGCAAAAGAATCCAAATCGCCTTTTTCCGTTCATGTGACGGCGGATTTTCATAGCTCGCGCCCGATTGTTTCCGTCGAGGAACTTAAAAAGCTTCTTTTTCAAGCCGCAAAGGCTGCCAATAATACGCCGTTAAAATGCTGCATCCAGAAATTTCCTGTTCGAGGGATGACCGGCGTGCTTGTTTTGGCGGAATCCCACATTGCGATTCACACATGGCCGGAACATCAATATATCGCGATTGATCTTTTTACGTGTGGGAAAGATACACAGCCTATCCGTGCGATGGAATATTTAAAAAAGATTTTAAAACCGAAGAAGGCTGTCATCCGCCATATCCGTCGGGGCGGGGTATGAGTTTCTCGCTAATTCGCTGCAATAAATTTTAACCAAACTTCCCTGTTTCGCGGTCCGTCAAATTCCATGAAGAAAATTCCCTGCCAGGTCCCTAGCGGTATTTGATTATTCTCTACAATAAAACTTTGAGAAAATCCAACAAGGCTTCCTTTAATATGGGCGTCGGCATTGCCTTCACTGTGGGTAAATCCAGAATTTTGAGGGATCATCTTTTTGAGGAACGACTGGATATCTCGTTTGACGTCGGGGTCGGCATTTTCATTGACGGTGATCCCGGCCGTTGTATGGGGCGAGTAGACAATAAGCATGCCTGATTTTAAGCCTTCTTTCTGAAGATAGCGATTGAGAAGAGGCGTTATATCGACGATTTCTTCCCGAGCGGATGTTGTAATGGATAATTTCTGCATGAAATTATTATACACAGTGGATAAAAAAGAGGTATAATTTTTCATCAAAACGGCTATTAGGATTCCAAAAGGAGGTCAGTTATGAAAATAGGGAAACATTCCGTCAAGATGTTCCAAATCAAGAATCGAAAAGGGTTCGCGGCTATTTGTTGTGATTGCCTGACCGAAGGGAAGACCAAAGAAGAGGCTTATGCCAGAATGGTAAAGGCCATTAAGCGCGTGGAAAGAAAAGCTAAGAAGAAATAACAAGAACCAATGTCCACACCCGGTGTGGACAAGGCGCCTATGAAAGACGATTTTCTAAAAACAATGAGAGAGTTTGTCCTCGAGGGAGGGCAAATTGCTTTGGCATTTATGGACAAACGGACCGATTCTTTAAAATCGGATCAGTCCGTTATTACAGAGGCAGATAAACGCATATCGGCTTTAGCGCATGCGAAGCTTGCGCCATATTTGAAACAGCCCGGTCATGTTCTTCTCGACGAGGAAGACCCCAAGAAGGCAAATTATTTAAACCAGGAATTTTTAGAGAAAACGCCGTATCTCTGGGCCATGGACCCTGTGGATGGGACGCGTCTTTATGCCAACCAAATGCCGCTATTTGGAGTGTCGCTAGGACTTTTAAAAGATTTAAAACCGTGGCTGGGTATGGTGTATTTTCCGGCGCTTAAAGAATTATTTTACTGCGACGGAGAGGGATCGTATTTTGTCCAGAATGCTTTTTTGCCCGACGAGAAAAAGGTGAAGATCAAGCCGCAGGATATTGAAGTCACCAGTAAGTCTTTATTTTTATTGTCGGATCTATTTTTCGACGATTTTAGCTGGGACCATGAAAGCTGCCGGATTCTGATCACGGCATGTGCGGTGACCGATGTTTGCTGGCCGGCGATAGGCCGGGGCGTAGGGTGTTTTGACCAGTCGCATCTTTGGGATTTTGCCGGCTCCTGGCCGATTGCACAGTCCGCCGGACTGGAATTTAGGAACTGGAAGACCGGAAAAGTTCTGGATAAAGTCAGTGAAGACTCATTCAAAAAAGTCAATGGATTATGGCAACTTAAGGATTACCATCTCTTGTCGACGGAAAAAAATTTTCCTGTATTAAAGAGTAAGATCCGGCCATTAAAATCATAGAAAGGACCGATCATGAAAAAAACGCTTATTTTCTTTTTTATTTTGTTTTGCGCCGGCGTTTCCTTGTCTTTTGCCGACGAGGCTCAATCCAATTATTTCGGATTAGTGGCTTTGACGACCAGCAGTCCTTACAAAGATGTCAGTACAAAGGTCTGGCCGGTTCCGATTATTTCCTGGCACTCGAAAGACGGAAAATTTTTTGTCGAAGGAAAAGAATCAGGATACCAGGTGCTCAAATATCAGGATTTGACGTTGGATGCTATCCTAAGGCCCCGGTTAATGGGTTATGATGATAATGATGCCACCGTGCTTAACGGCATGAAAGACCGTAAGTGGTCTATTGACGGAGGGCTTCGATTGGCCTGGAATATTCCGGATTCTGGAAATATTTCCGTCGAGACTAGCCTTGTAACGGATTTATTATCAGAACATCAGGGGCAGGAAGCAGAGATTGCTGTTGCCAAGAAATTTAAAGGTGACATTTTTGTCTTAAAACCCAAGATTGGTCTTCGCTGGCAGAGCCAGAATCTCGTTGATTATTATTACGGCGTTCAATCTACGGAGGCCACGGCTTCAAGAAGGACTTATGAGCCGTCTTCTTCTTTAAATAGTTTTGCTAATTTAAGTTTTGATATGGGAGTATCAAAAAATTGGGTGATGGCAACGATGTTGGAGTATGAACAGTTGGGAAGCGCCATCCGTAACAGCCCCATCGTCGAAAAACATGGCATTTTGACAGGGCTGTTAGGATTGATTAGAAGATTTTGATTTATAAATTTGAAATACGAATATCGAAATTCGAAACAAGTCTCAAATTCTAGAAATCAAAAATTTTGGATTTAGAATTTAAATTTTTTATTTCGAATTTCGATATTCGTATTTCGGGTTTCTTCAATTATAGAAGATTGCTTGCGATTTCCGCCAGTTCCGAACGCTCGCCTTTTTCCAGATTGATGTGGGTATAGAGTTTCTGCCCCTGCATCTTTTCAATCAAATAACTTAAACCATTGGAATAGATATCCAAATATGGATGGTCGATCTGGAAAATATCTCCGGTAAAGACCATCTTGGTATTCTCACCGGCACGCGTGATAATCGTTTTGACCTCATGCGGTGTTAAGTTCTGCGCTTCATCGACGATAAAATAGGTGTCAACGAGGCTTCGGCCGCGGATATATGCTAAAGGCGCGATGGTGAGTTTTTCTTCATCCAAAACTTTGGCGAGTTTTTTGGGCTTTTTAGCTGATTCTTCGATGCGTTTGTTCTGAATCACGCCCAAGTTGTCATACAAAGGTTGCATGTAAGGAGAGATTTTTTGGAAAATGTCGCCGGGCAAAAATCCGGAGTCTTTATTGCTTAAAGGAACAATGGGCCGCGCTAAAAAGATCTGGCCGTAATGATCCCGACGCTCGAGGGCTGCGGCTAAGGCCAATAGCGTTTTCCCGGTTCCGGCTTTTCCGGAGATCGTGATCAGTTTAATGCTCTCGTTTAAAAGAGCGTGGAGCGCGAAAGTTTGTTCGACATTCCTGGGCTTGATTCCCGACGAGGATATTTTTTCTACGCGTTTAATCATGCCATCAGCGGGATCCAAATAGCCGAGCGCAGACTTGTTGTCATTGCGCAGCACAATATATTCATTGGGCAGAAGATTTTTTTGGGCATTGAGGAGCTTCGCATCAATCCCGGCAGGATCGTTATAAATCTTTTCGATCAGGTCCAAGGGGATGTTTTCTTCAAAACGGTATCCTTTATAAAGCTGGGAAATATCTTTGACGTGGTCCGTGGTGTAATCTTCAGCGGTTAATCCGACGGCGCGTGCCTTCATGCGCAGGTTGACGTCCTTAGTAACTAAAACCACTTTCTGGTTTTCGAGTTTCTTGGAAAGTTGATAGGCGGTATTAAGAATATTGTGGTCGGGTTTATTGGTAAAACTTAAAGCCAAGTCCTTGTGATATTTCCCGTCGAGTTTGATGGAAATCTTTCCTAAATCCGGTCCGATAGGCACACCGCCGTTAAAGATTTTATCGCTGCTTAAGGCGTCTAGCGCGCGCAGGAATTCTCTGGCGTGCAGATTGAGCGTATCATGGCCTTTTTTAAAATTGTCCAGCTCTTCAATAACGGAGATGGGGATGACGATGTCACATTTTTCGAATTGGTAAATGCAGGAACTATCATGCAGGATAACATTTGTATCGATAACAAAGATTTTCTTTTTCTTTTTTTGCGGCGGCATAGGTTAGCGTCCTTTAGGTTGTAGGTTCAAGAAAGAAGTTAACTTATATCATAAACTTTTATTAAATAATTTTCTAGGAACATTTTGAAAATTATACGATTTTTTTAACATTTAAGTCTTTATATTTCAATGCTTTAAGTTTTTTAAGAAAGCGCTGTCAAAACAGGGCTTTCAAGGCCTGGCATTTTTGTTTGTTCATGTTATATTTCTATTGAAGGCAATCAAAAAAAATTTCAGTAGTTCGGTCATAAATGTTTTTCCATAAGGTGTTTATTCTTAAACTAGGCAGGAGTTGGAGGCTCCTGCCTTTTTTATTTGTTTACCTGCCTCTCAATGTTTTCTAGCGAAGGTAAACAACCCTTGACGGTTCTGTTCGTCAAGGGTACAAGTAAGCAAAAAAATATCGTGTAGGGGTTTCCACCTCCCAGCAAACGCTTTCAGCTAGTACCGTGATTTATTGGCAAATATAATAAATATATTTTATACTTATTAAGGAAACAGATTTAGTGAACCGAAACGGCAAACCCATCGTAAGGTGGGGACGCAAAGTTAGAGGGTCCTGGAATAGGATAGCCTGACTACCGAAGTCGCTAGAATATTTAAGCCTATTCCTAATGATGCACGGGAGTAGGCATTTTTTTTGGGGAAGCTTATGAAGTAAAAGCGATATAAAGAATGTTTTTGTCATCCCCGCAATTTTTAGGCGGGGATCCACAAGGGTTGAAGACATGGATTCCCGATAGAGGATTTCGGGAATGACAGCTGAAGGTGAAGATCGCGGGAATGACAGCAGTGAAAAAGGAATGACCAGTGTAGTTTAGGACGAAGAAACGGGGGCAATAGATGTTTAGGGGGCAAGGCACAACAAGAAGTAACATACTAAAGACTATTAGTCTTATAGTTCTTTTTATTTTTATCCCTCAGACTTTATTCGCTCAAGTGGTTTTATCCGGCGGGGTTACTCTGCCTACGCCCGGCACGATGGTGTCTTTAAGCCAGCCGTTTCATCCCGCGGTAGTCAAAGGCCTGAAAGTTTATCCGGACAATCCGCTACGTTTTGATTTCATATTGGATAAAGGCGACGCCTTTAGCCAATATGACCCTGAGCGACCAACGGGAGCTCAAGGGTTACAACTGAAAAAAGAATCCGAGAAGCTCATTAAATATTTCCTCGCCTCCTTGACCATTCCCGAGAAAGACCTGTGGGTCAACTTATCTCCGTATGAAAAAGACCGCATTATCCCTGAGGCCTTTGGCCAGACGGACATGGGCCGAGATCTCTTGGCGCAGGATTATATCTTAAAACAGATCACGTCATCCTTGATGTACCCGGAAAGTAAATTGGGAAAGAAATTTTGGGATGAAATTTATAAAAAATCGTATGAGCTTTATGGTGTAACGAACGTGCCGGTCGATACATTTAATAAAGTCTGGATTGTTCCCGATAAAGCGGTTGTGTATGAGAACCAAAACCGCGCGTTTGTGGTTGAGGCAAAATTGAAAGTGATGTTGGAGGAGGACTATGTTGCTGCGCAACAGACTAAAGACCATAGACTCCAGACGATAGACCAGCCTTCGGCTGAAAAAAGGTCTGTGGTCTCTGGTCTAGGGTCTTCAGTCTCAGACCTGACAAGGTCTGTTATTCTTCCCGCGATTGAAAAAGAAGTCAACGAAGGCCAGCAATTCGCCCAGCTACGGCAGGTTTATTATTCGCTGATCCTTGCTACCTGGTTTAAGCGAAACTTAAGAGAGAGTATTTTTGGAAAAGCCTATGTCGGCAAAAATAAAATTGCCGGTGTGGATATTAAAGATAAGGAAATCAAAGAGAAGATCTATGCCCAATATTTGGAATCTTTTAAGAAGGGTGCTTACAACTATATTAAAGAAGAATATGATCCGGCGACGAAATCTGTGATTCCCAGGAAATATTTCTCCGGCGGGTTTGGGTTCGAGAAGATGGACGCTGCGATGACAACCACAAACAATTACTCCGATCTGCTTAAAAATACGGCAGGTCTTGTTGTCATCGAGAGTAAGATTGATAAAACAACGGCAAATATGAGCCATGCAGAAGCCATCAAGACGCGGGTCGTCAAAGATAGGGATTGGCCTCAGGAGTATTTAAAAGGGCATGTTTATGTATTAATTAAGAAAGCCGATTTCGTCTTGCCTGTCACCGAGACTGTGGACGAGGCGATGACGGGTATTGCTACGAAGTTTGTCGACGGGATTGGAAATTTGACAGTCCTGCGTCGGCTGGGTGATGCCAGACATGTGGTTTACGTCATGAGAGAGATGAGCACAAACAAAACCTATTTCTTAAAGATTTTGCCGAATGAGCTTTTTGCTGAGGAATGGCTTCATTACCGGTTAGCCAAACGCTTAAAGGTCAATATTCCACGGTTTTTCAATGTGTCGCCGGAATTTTATCAAGACATGATTGGCGTTCCTCAATCCCTTCGCTCGCCAGGAACATCGCGCGGCATTATTACTTCTGATGTGAACGAAATGGGGATTGATGATCTTCTGGAGAAGCAAGGTTCCGGGCTTGAAGCCGCTTTTGTTTTTATTCAATTTTCTTTGCACCTGGATGTTGAATTCGACGGAAATCTCAATTCCGTTATGCCCACTATTGCGGGGAAACAGAGGTTCATTCTTTATGATTTTGGCGACACGTTCCCGTCATTTTGGATTACGAATACCCCGCTTAGGGACACAGAATACACAAAGCAAAATGTGAAGACCCGGGTTTCTCAGAAATGGGAGTTGTATAAGGATAGGATTGACCCGCAACGTTTAATCGAAGCAATCCGTCAGTTGATTTCCTTGACGCCGGATGAAGTAAAGGAAATGGCGCTCGAGAGCGGGTATTCATCTGACCAGATTGATTTGGCCCGATTCGAACGCCGTAAAAAGGAATTGATCCCGGAGATCATCACTGTCCTCGAAGAAGCGCAGAAAGACTCGGCCATGATGACCTGGTCGGTGAAAAGTCTAGCTGCCTTAGGATTGACATCTTTAGCGGCGTTCAGTTTATTTGTCTCGCCTGTTTCTGGTCGAGAACATGTGTCCATTTCAAAGCCCGCGATAACCATGGGTATCGGCGCTCAAAGAAATGTTGACCTGTCGGGCAAGGTTTTTAATGTTACCCCTGCTCAATATGAAGATGCTTACAACATGCCGCCTTTGTGGCGGTCTTTTTCATATCCTTTAGGAGAAGAAGGCAGAGACCTTTCCTCATTTAAGTCGCTCACTCTTTCCGTCGAGGGGCACGGAAATGTTTTTATTGAATTTGAAGACCAGGGCAATCCGCGCCAGCGGGCCTCAAGTCCTGTCTATACTGTGCGCGATGGCAAAGTGGTCATAGACGTCGAGCAATTGAGGATAAATTTCCCTCATGTGAATTTTCAGAAAATAAGAGAAATCATCGTCAACGTCGGAAATCGTTTCTATGATATTGAACTCAATGCTCCCGGCGCCGACATCAAAGTTACTGGGACCCCTCAATTTAGCCAAGAGAACGTTAGTCATTTTAATCCCGAGCAGGCACTATCCCAGCTGCCAACGGCCCAGCAGATCGAAAATCAGCATAGCCAACAGCGACAGCAGTTATTCGAGTCATTGACGCTTCCCGACGGGCATCTTGTCCAACAGTCGGATGCATTATCCCATGGATTTTTTGGCGGAAGAATTCAAGCTGTTAAGGAATTGCGTGACAAGGTCTTGAACAAAGCTTCAGACCGTCGGGATGCTTTGACGCTTTTACGGCATGAGCTTTTTAATCCGGCCCAGAATACCAATTTACGAGCATATATCTATTATCTTTTGAAAGATGTCTTAAAAGCCGGGCTTACGTTCGATGAGGAAAGTCTCCTCGAGAATTTTTTGACCAGATCTTATAAGGTCACTGACCCTATTGCCGTCAAGTTCCCGTACATTAAAGCGGATCAGACGAAACCGGATTTTTATGAATTCCAGTTAAACGGCGGCCGGTTCGACGGAAATGGTTATCTTTACGGCGTGGAAGGCTTGCCGGTCCCAGTCGAACATATGGTCGAGCGTATTGTTGACGGGCGGACAATGGAGCGTCTAGCGTATTGGTCGATTCTAATGAACATCGACCCGCTTAAGATGACATTTCCTATTATTTATACGGAATCGTTGTTGGGCGCTTTTCCGGAAAAACAGTTTAATATCATGTGCATTCATAGTCCGGACATCAACGCTCAGTTAAGCCCGCAGAATATCGCCTTAAGAGACCGGCTTCTTTCCCAATTTTCTTCAAACAATCCGGAAGATTTCTTGATGAATAAGATCATTGTTACCGGACTGATCTTGATGCAGGACGGTTTTAATGTGCATACGAACAACGGCAGTCTGGCTTCTCGTCTTCAAGGTTATAACGGTTACGGATGGCTTAAAATTGGCGACGAGACCGTGAATATGGCTAGAGATCCGAGAATCGGTAAAAGAGCGGCTTTGATCGGTAATAGTCTTGATCCGAAATTCAAAGATATTGTTAACGCTGTAGCCAAAAAAATAGGATATCAAGTCCCGCGGCTTCCACAAAATTTGAAGGGTTACACGGTTGGGATAAAAAACATCGTCTCGCTTGCTTCTGTATCTGGAAAACAAGGGGACTTTGCGATGACTGTTTCCGCGCCCCAGATGTTCGGTCATCGAGGAGCTTTTGATGTCAGCCAAGGCATCTTTGAAAATAGTCTTGAGTCCTTTAGACGAGCAATGGTGATGGGCTTGGATGGTTTTGAATTAGATGTTCGTTTAAATGAAAACGGCGTTTTGATTGTTGTTCATCCTAAGGCGGCCAGCACAGTAAAGACCCCGACTTTCCAGGAAGTTTTTGATTTGGTAAAGAATTCCAAAATCCAGTTACAGGTCCATATTCAGGACATGAACAGCGTCAATAAGGTTGTTGAATTCATTGCGCAGAATAAATTTGAAAAGAGAGTGACGATCAGCTCGACAAACCTGGACATATTAAAAAAGGTGCGCAGCCGGAACCAAACCATAGCGACGGCCTTTATCCTTAAGGACCTAGCCACTACGAAGTTGTTGTTAAGAGATGCCCAAGAGGCGAAAATTACTTTGTTGGATTTATCGCTGCGTGATCCTCGAGACATCTTAACCAAGGATGTCGTCGATCTGATTCATTCAGCAGGAATCAAAGTGAACGCCGGATTTAAGTTGTTAGACGAACAAACAGCTCAAAAAATGGTCGGGTTTGGCGTCGACAGAATTATATCTGAATCTCCAGAGACCATGAAGAATCTTAAGGATTCACTCGCAAAGGTTGATAAAGCGATGTTGGCAGGAAAAATGTTTAGAAAATTCTTATGGTTTTTTGCCGTGCCGTTTATCTTTCAGATGACGACGCCGGCTGTAGTGTCAGCGCAGAATCTGAATATTAAACAAGCTAATGTGACATTTTCTGTTCCCCTTACTTACAAAAATGGATTTTCACCTGATTTCAGTAACTCTAATTTTTCTGTTTCTGTCAAAACAAACATAGCGACAGCCAATGTTTGGACGACGGGATTTTTAAAACATTTTTATGGTTCGGCCAAGCTGGCCAACAATAATTTTACTGTAAACGAAAAGACATTAGCTCAAATAAAAGTAGGGTTAGGTTTAATTAGCGATGAAGGATTAGGAGAAGCCACAAAAGAATTTGCTGCAACAGGACTTAAAAAGTTTGTTGGAAGTGTTGACCGTGCCATAGTAACGGACTCGAAGGCTGTTCAGCGGCCGCTGGTTGACAATCCGATTGATCCGGTGAAAGCTAAACAATGGGTCGCGGCGCAAGGAGCTTCAGAGATTCGTGACCTTGCTCAGTTTTTACTTAATCATGTGACGCATGTTTCGCAAAAGGAATTTGAAACGGCGCTTCAAGAAACCGTCAATGATTTTAATGCCAACATGGGCGACAAACCGTATATTTTAGTGTTTCCGTCGGAGAATGAAGATCGAAGTATCGGGTGGACATATCAATTGGCTTTGGAGAAAGGATTAAAACCGGCTCAGCATGTCATAAGATTGGATCAGCTGGATGTAGCACAACAGATCAGTAAAACGGGCGTTCACGACATTGTCTTGATAGATGATGCTGTTTATTCCGGACATCAAATGTTATCTCATGTCCGCAAATTATTTAAGGCGATGCGTAAAGACAGCCTGGACAGTAGCGATTTTAATTTTCATTTTGTTACGCCGTTTATGTCTGCTCATGTTGAGGAAAAATTCTTTTCACAACTTCGAAGCTTTCATTATAAAGCCATTTTTAAAGCCCTCTTTAAAGGATCTCGAAGGTCAGAGGGGAGAACGGTATTTTATAAACACCGTTCTATGCCGAATTTGTCACAGATTTTCCGTTCTGAACCGAAGCGTGAGGCCTTGTTTAAACAGCTCGTCGATATGCCTAAAATATTGTATGAATTTATGACGTTAACTTATTTTCAGCATAAAGTCGCTGATGGTCTTTCAATGGTCGATTGGCTTTCTAAAGGGTCTGTGCATACGGAATTTGTCATTGCAGGGTCAGTGTATAAAGTTAAAGAAAACGAAAAGAATATCAAAGCAATCCGATTTATTCCCGAAACAATCCCTCCTTATGAAAAGAATTATTTAGAGAAAGTCCAGGGCACAGCCGGTAGCGAAGCCGACCGTGCCATGGCGACGGCTTCGACGACGGTGCAGCGGCCGCTGGTCGATAATCCTATTGATGTTGAAAAATCCAAACAATGGGTCGCGGCGCAGGGGACTCCGGAACTTCGCGACCTTGCGCAGTTTCTCTTAAATCATGTGACGCACATTACGCAAAAGGAATTTGAAGCGGCGCTTGAGAACATGGTCAATGATTTTAATAGCAAGTTAGGTGACAAGCCGTATGTTTTAATAATGCCGAGGGACAAAGGAGAGCGTAGTGAATCGTGGACATATCAGCTGGCTTTGGAAAAAGGGTTAAAACCTGCGCAATATATTATCAAGACAGATGGAGGCGTATTGTCTTATGACCAAAGAATTTTAAAAGATGTCAAAAATGTTGTCTTCATCGATGATGCTTTCTATTCGGGAACACAGGTGCTCAATGCGTCCCAGGCGTTGCTAAGTCATATAACGGTTTTCGATCCCCAAGATATTAATATTCATTTCCTCACGCCGTTTATGACATCTTTTGCTCAGAATAAGATCCTAACCAATCCCAAAGCTTTTGTTTATCAGCATCAGACAATGCCGACCATATCGGACATTCTTGCCTCTAATGCTGAGTATGAGAAATTATTTAAAACTCTCATTTATGAAAATATTGACCGTGGATATCCAGGCATAACGCTAACGTATTTCCAACATAAAGTGGCTGATTCCGTTTCAGTCCTCAGTTGGGTCTTTGGTGGCTATGTTTATGAACAAAAACGTAAAGTGAGCAATCAGACAATTCCCTTTATTCCCGGGACCTTTCCTCCTTATACAGAGGGTTATTTAAACATCATCAAGATGTATTCATCGAATGCCGTTAAAAACAATGCGGATGGGGCTATGACCACATCTTCGACGGAAGTTCAACGTCCGTTGAAGGACAATCCGATCGATATGGAAAAAGCCAAGCAATGGGTCGAGGCGCATAAAGACCCGCATTTGCGTGACCTTGCGCAGTTCCTCTTAAGTCATGTCACGCATGTCTCGCAAAAGGAATTCGAAGAAGCGCTCCAAGAAACCGTCGATGATTTTAATAGCAAGATAGGCGACAAACCGTATGTTTTGTTGCTCCCGCAGTGGAACGGGAATCGCAGTGAATGGTGGACGTATCAGCTGGCTCTGGAAAAAGGCTTAAAGCCGGCAAAGGATATTATTAAGATGGCTGCCCAAGGGGCTTCGTATAACTCTTATCTAGCCATGGTTCAACAAATTCGGGACGCGGGAAAAGATGTTGTCCTTATTGACGATGCGGTGTATTCGGGAGTGCATATGTTAGATATTGTCCAGCGTTTGTTCGGGGACACATGGGGCAATAACCCGGACAGTCGCGATTTGAATTTTCATTTCGTTGCGCCGTTTATGTCGACGAATATTGAAGAAAGAATTTTTGCAGATTCGAATCGTTCCGGGAACAGGAACGTGTATTTTTATAAACATCGTTTTATGCAGACATTGTCGGAGATTTTCCGTTCTGAGCCTGAGCGGCGGAAATGGTTTGAAATATTTTTTGGCATGATCGACTATTTTTATTCCTATAGGACGTTAACGTATTTTCAGCATAAAGTCCCGGATTTTCTTTCGATGTTTGATTGGATCACTCAGGGCAATATTTATGAAGAAAGACAAGGGGCTCTGGAACGGGATGCGGCCATTAAATTCATTCCTGAAACCATCCCGCCTTATGAGGAGGATTATTTAAAGAAAATAAAGTCTTCTTCATCGACGGATAAGGCGATGGCGGCGCAATCTGCCGTCCAGCGGCCGGTGGTGGATAATCCGATTAATTGGAAGAAAGCCAATCAATGGGTCGCGGCGCAAGGAACGCAGGAACTTCGTGGTCTTGCGCAGTTTCTCTTAAATCATGTGACGCATGTCTCGCAAAAGGAATTCGAAGAAGCGCTGCAGGAAACCGTGAATGATTTTAATAGCAAGATAGGCGACAAACCCTATATCTTGCTTCTTCGAACAAGAAAAGGAATCCGCAGTGAATGGTGGACGTATCAGCTGGCTCTGGAAAAAGGCTTAAAGCCGGCAAAACATATTATTAAAGTCGGATTCCCCAGAATTGAAAATAAGCCTTCAGCTTGGTTAGAAAAATATTTTCAGGCCATTATTAAGCAAATGAAGGCAACAGGGATAAAGGATGTTGTCCGCATAGATGACGCGGTTTATTCGGGGCTCAATATGGAATCCGATATCCGAAATTTATTGTGGGCAGATAATATGAGAAATGATAATGATTCATTCTGGACGATAGATGAGTATCGTCAGGGTACGGACGGGTTTAAGCTGCATTTCGTTGCGCCATTTATGTCCAGCGTTGGAGAAGACAAGCTCAAGGGATTAAATTCTCAGAAAGTGTCGATTTATCAGCATCGTTCTATGAAAACATTGCCGGAAATCTTTCATTTTGAGCCTGAACAAGAGAAAGTATTTAAAAAATTATTTGGCGGGATATATGCCGACGTAACACTGACTTATTTTCAGCATAAAGTTCCTGACCATATTTCCACGCTCAATTTTGTTACGGAAGGGAATGTTCCTAAGAAAGAAAACGGGCACTTATTACGAGCAAGTCCTTCCATTCGTTTTATTGCTAAAACCATTCCTCCCTACGAGAAGAATTATTTAAAGCGAATAGCTTTCAAACGATTTAAAGAATCTTTGATTGGCATGTTTAAGCGTAAACATGATCGTGCCATGACGACGGTCCAGCGGCCGGTGGTCGATAATCCTATTGATGTTAAAAAAGCTAAAAAATGGGTCGAAGCGCAAGGGACTCCGGAGCTACAGGATTTTGCTCGATTTTTATTGAATCATGTGACCCATATTTCACAGAAAGAATTTGAAGACGCCCTTCAGGAAGCTGTAAATGATTTTAATAACAAAATCGGCGATAAGCCGTATATTCTTCTTCTTCCGGCGGATAAAGAGGATCGCAGCGATGGATGGACGTATCGTTTAGCTTTGGAAAAGGGATTAAAACCGCCGAAACATATCATTAGGGACAAAAGGAATTATTCATCTGTCATCCAAGAGATTCATGACACCGGCGTTAAAGATATTGTGGTCATGGATGATGCTGTTTATACGGCGACACATATATTAGGGAGTGTGGAGCACACGTTTTCTTGGTATGGCAATAGTATTTATAAGGACTCAAATGATTTTCAGGTGCACTTTGTTGCGCCGTTTATGTCCAAGGATATCGAGAAAAGAATTTTTTCACAGTTAAAGGATTATAACGTCGGACAAATATTTGTTCATCAGCATCGCGTTATGGAGACTTTACCGGAGATTTTCCGTTCTGAGCCTAAATACAAGAGGATCTATGAGAGAATTTTTAACGAACTTGATTCTAGCGACTCTTATGTCACATTGACTTATTTTCAGCATAAAGTCCCTGATAACGTTTCAGCTCTGGGATACGTCATGGATGGGATTGTTTTTGAAAAAACGTTTCAACATGTCGTTCGTTCCATTCAATTTATTCCTAAAACCATTCCTCCCTATGAAGAGAATTACTTAGAGCAAATAGCTTTCAAGCGATTAAAAGAATCTTTGATTCGCATGTTTAAGCGTAAGCATGATCGTGCCATGACGACGGTCCAGCGGCCGGTGGTGGACAATTCGATTGATCTGGTGAAAGCCGAACAGTGGGTTGCCGCGCACAAAGATCCACGGATACGAGATCTTGCCCAATTCTTGCTTGATCATGTCAATCATGTGACGCAGAAAAAATTTGAAGAAGCATTGCAGGAAACCGTCGATGATTTTAACGCCAAGATGGGCGACAAGCCGTATGTTTTGCTTGTTCCCTCATGGAGAGGAGACCGCAGCGAATGGTGGACCTATCAGCTGGCTTTAGAGAAAGGATTAAAACCGGCTAAAAATATTATCCGAATGGGAAAAACAGATTTGCGTGATGGGATGGATGTTTTGAAAGAATATTCTCAGGATATCCTTAAGCAAATCCGCGCCACAGGCGTTGTGGATATTGTTGTGATGGACGATGCCGTTTATACAGGACAACGGATATTAGAAAATCCAAGAATTTTATTACATGACAAGCATATTAACCCACAGGAAACAAAGGATTTAAATTTCCATGTAGTTACGCCATTTATGTCTGTTGGCCTGGAAGAGAAGCTCACTCAGATGCGACAATCTTATTATGATGGAGGACAGATCTTTGTTTATAAACATCAAACTATGCCGACGATGGTAAGCATTTTCCAATCTGACCTGAAACGTAAAGCTTTGTTGGAAGAGTTTTTCCCTCATTTGGAAGAAGGTTTTCCGTATCTTACTCTGACCTATTTTCAGCATAAAGTTCCTGATGAGTTGTCGCTGTTTTATTGGGTTTTAAAAGGTAAGATTTATCAAAAAGATATTCATAAGGAAAGACCTTTGTGGATTCAGTTCATTCCTCCAACAGTCCCTCCTTATGAAGAAAATTATTTAGAAAAAATTAAGGCTGCTTCAGCGACGGATAAGGCGATGGCGACAACAAACGCGAAATATGGCGGTATTGATTTTAATCCTGAAAAAATGGATCTTCAGGTGAATGGGAGCGGTAATGCCGAGTTGAAGGCCTTAAGCCCGGCCGCACTGGAGGAATTGAAGAATGCCCCGGGATTTACGCCGGTCATCATTAATATCAAGCCTGTGGACAGCCTGCCCGCGTTCTTGGGCCTGTCCCAAGCCCAGGTGGATGCTTCACTTTCAAAGATCTAATGGAAATAGCCCTACTTTAAGAATATTGGTATTTTTTCTAATAAAATTATATACTTATTATAGAAGTTAGTGAACCGAAACGGCAAACCCATCGTAAGGTGGGGACGCAAAGTTAAAGGGTCCAAAAGGAATAGGACAGCCTGACTACCGAAGTCGCTGAATGAGTAAAGAATTTTAAGCCTATTCCTAATGATGCACGGGAATAGGCATTTTTTTTTGGGGAAGCTTATGAAGTAAAAGCGATATAAAGAATGTTTTTGTCATCCCCGCAATTTTTAGGCGGGGATCCACAAGGGTTGAAGACATGGATTCCCGACCTGTCTGCCGACAGGCAGGTAGAAGATTTCGGGAATGACAGCTGAAGATGAAGATCGCGGGAATGACAGCAGTGAAAAAAGGATTACCAGTAGTTTAAGGGTGGAAAAAAGGGGGCAATTGATGTTTAGGGGGCAAGGCACAATAAGAAGTAATATATTAAAGACTATTAGTCTTATTCTCCTTTTTATTTTTATCCCTCAGACTTTATTCGCTCAAGTGGTTTTATCCGGCGGGGTTACTCTGCCTGCGCCCGGCACGATGGTGTCTTTAAGCCAGCCGTTTCATCCCGCGGTAGTCAAAGGCCTGAAAGTTTATCCCGAGAATCCCCTAAAGTTTGATTTCATATTGGATAAAGGCGACGCCTTTAGCCAATATGACCCTGAGCGACCAACGGGAGCTCAAGGGTTACAACTGAAAAAAGAATCCGAGAAGCTCATTAAATATTTTCTCGCCTCCTTGACCATTCCCGAGAAAGACCTGTGGGTCAACTTATCTCCGTATGAAAAAGACCGCATTATCCCTGAGGCCTTTGGCCAGACGGACATGGGCCGGGATCTCTTGGCGCAGGATTATATCTTAAAACAGATCACGTCATCTTTGATGTATCCCGAGGACAAGTTGGGTAAGAAATTTTGGGATACGATTTACAAGAAGGCTTATGAGTTGTATGGAAGAACGGACATCCCGGTGGACACCTTTAATAAGGTCTGGATCGTTCCGGATAAGGCTGTGGTCTATGAAAACCCCGCGCCCAAAGTTGGTGAAGCGACAGCTTTCGTCGTAGAAGCAAAATTAAAGGTTATGTTGGAGGAGGACTATGTTGCTGCGCAACAGACTAAAGACCATAGACTCCAGACGATAGACCAGCCTTCGGCTGAAAAAAGGTCTGTGGTCTCTGGTCTAGGGTCTTCGGTCTCAGACCTGACAAGGTCTGTTATTCTTCCCGCGATTGAAAAAGAAGTCAACGAAGGCCAGCAATTCGCCCAGCTACGGCAGGTTTATTATTCTTTGATCCTCGCTACCTGGTTTAAGCGAAACTTAAGAGAGAGTATTTTTGGAAAAGCCTATGTCGGCAAAAATAAAATCGCCGGCGTTGATATTCAAGATAAAGACGAGAAGCAAAAGATTTATAACCAATACCTCGAGGCATTCAAGAAAGGCGCTTATAACTACATCAAAGAGCAGTACGACCCGTCGACGAAGACCATTGTCCCGCACAAATATTTTTCCGGCGGTTTTGGGTTTGAGGGCATGGATTCCGCGATGACAACCACAACGAATGCTGCTGATTTAGGCCCTCAACAAGGCCTTGTTGTCATTGAGAGCAATATCAAGAAAACAACAAAAGAAGGCTCCGAGATATCAGGCGTTCCAGAAGCGGGCGCGGCTATGGCGACGGCTCCGTCGGCCGTCCAGCGGCCGGTGGTGGATAATTCAATTGATCCTAAAAAAGCCGAACAGTGGGTCGAGGCACAAGAACCAGATTATCGTGACCTCGCTAGATTCTTACTGAATCATGTGACGCATGTTAGCCAAGAGGAATTTGAGGCGGCACTTCAGGAAACCGTTAATGATTTTAACGCCAAGATGGGTGACAAACCATATGTTTTAGTGCTCTCGCGGCAAGGACGTAGTGAAGAGTGGACGTATCAACTCGCATTGGAAAAAGGATTAAGACCTGCAAAGCATATCATTAAATTAGCTAATGGCGTCATGCCAGATAGCGCGCGGACGCTTTTGCAGAAAATATCGGATGTCGTGTTCATGGATGATGCTGTTTATACGGCATCACTGCTGACATCAACAGTATCGGGCTTTGTGCAAAGCCTGCCTTGGGCGAAAGTGCGAAATCTTAATTGCCATCTTTTAATACCGTTTATGACTTCTTTTGGTGAACAGAGAATTTCTTCCCGGGATCTCAATATCAAGCTTTATAAGCACCATTTAATGCCGACGCTGCCGGAAATTTTGCGTTCTGACGTTGGGCGGAATTGGGCACCAGAGTTTGAAAAGATTTTTCATGGTTCTGTGGATAAAACATTTTCTGGTATGACACTCACATATTTTCAGCATAAAATTCCAGATTTTATTTCCGCGCTTGCTTGGCTTTTTAACGGCGAAACATTAAAAAAAGGATTGGTCGGGCCTAATTATTCAACTAATTGGGTTCGATTTATTCCTGAAACCATCCCGCCGTATGAGAAAGATTATTTAAAGAGAATCCAAGAGCTCCCGTCTGACGCGGCCATGGCGACGCAATCTGCCGTCCAGCGGCCGGTGGTTGACAATCCGATTGATATGGCTAAGGCGAAACAATGGGTCGAGGCGCAAGAACCAGATTATCGCGACCTCGCTCAATTCTTACTGAATCATGTGACGCATGTTAGCCAAGAGGAATTTGAGGCGACACTTCAGGAGGCTGTTAATGATTTTAACGCCAAGATGGGCGATAAACCGTATATTTTAGTGTACTCGTGGAAAGGAAAAAAACGGAGTGAATGGTGGACGTATCAATTGGCTTTAGAAAAAGGATTAAAGCCGGCGAAGCATATCATCAATTCAGGCGGCGGCTTGTTATCAACAAGTGACCAGATGCTTTTGCAGGAAACGCCGGATGTTCTGTTCGTAGATGATGCGGTTTATTCCGGAACGCAGATGTCGATAACAGTAAACGGATTTTTTGGCGACATAACTTCACTAAACAAAGCAGGTCTTCGTTGCCATTTTCTTGTGCCATTTATAACTTCTTCGGGGCAGGAGAAAATTTCTTCCGTGGCGCTAAATTCTAAGTTTTATAAACACCGTTTGATGCCGATGCTGTTGGAAATTTTAAATTCTGACATTAGCCAGAAGCGGATATCAGAATTTGAGAAGATTTTTGGCCCTAAAAATATTCATGGAATGACGCTCACGTATTTTCAGCATAAAGTTCCTGATTCGGTCTCTATGCTTTTGTGGATTTCCGGGGGGAATGTACTTACAAACTACAATCAAAATGCCATACGTACGGGAATGATTCGTTTTATTCCTTCGACTATTCCTCCTTATGAGAAAGATTATTTAAAGAAGATTCAAGAGCTCCCCTCTGATGCGGCGATGGCGACAGCTCCGACGGCTGTTCAACGGCCGCTGGTTGATAATCCGATTGATGTTAAAAAAGCTAAGAAATGGGTCAAGGCGCAGGATCCTGATTTACGTGAGCTTGCGCAATTCTTGCTTGACCATGTGACCCATATTACGCAGAAAGAATTTGAAGAAGCTCTGCAGGAGGCTGTCGATGATTTTAATGCCAAGATGGGCGACAAACCATATATTTTAGTGCTCTCGTGGAAAGGAAAAAAACGAAGTGAATGGTGGGCCTATCAGTTGGCCTTGGAGAAAGGATTAAATCCGGCGAAACATATCATCAATTTAGATGAGGTAGGTGATAACGAAATATCAAAAAGCGATCAGATGCTTTTGAAGGACGCCCCGGATGTTGTTTTCCTAGATGATGCCATGTATTCCGGAACGCAGATGTCGGAAACAGTGGAAGCTTTGGTGCAGAAGATGCCCTTTAGGTGGAACCCGGAAAATCTTAATTATCATTTTCTTATACCATTTATGACTTCATTTGGTAAGAAAGAAATTTCTTCCAAAATTCGACCTAAGTTTTACAAGCACCGTTTGATGCCGACGCTCCAGGAAATTTTTAGTTCTGATGCTGGGCGAAAGAGGGTATTAGAGTTTGAAGATATTTATCGTGACTCTGTGGAAGGAAAGAAATTTGCTGGAATGACGCTCACATATTTTCAGCATAAGGTTCCCGACCAGGTCTCGATGGTTTCGTGGATTTCCAATGGAGAAATATTGTCAAGTGATATTGTTAGGCGTGCGAATAAAATGCCATTTATCCCTGAAACAATCCCGCCTTATGACGAGAATTATTTAGAGGAAATTAAGGCTGCTTCATCCCGCACGGCAGGCAGCGAATCTGACCATGCTATGGCAACGGCTCCGACGACTACTGTCCAGCGGCCGGTGGTGGACAATCTAATTGATGTTGAAAAAGCTAAGAAATGGGTCGCAGCGCAAGGAACTCCGGAGATTCGCGAGCTTGCCCAATTCCTACTTGACCATGTGACTCATGTTAGTCAAAAAGAATTTGAAGCGGCGCTTCAGGAAACCGTCGATGATTTCAATAAGAAGATGGGCGATAAGCCGTATGCTTTTGTTATCTTGAGGCCGTCGTGGAAAGGGGACCGCAGTGAATTTTGGACCTATCAGTTGGCTTTGGAAAAAGGGTTAAAACCAGCCAAATATATTATTAAGACGGAAGAAGATCTTTCAATCTTTGTTCAAAGGGATTTGAGGAATGTAAATGATATTGTCTTCATGGATGACGCGGCTTATTCCGGAGGACAAATATTAGCTAAAAGAAACAGATTTCTTTTTAACTCAAAGGCTCTGAATTTCAACAATCTTAATATGCATTTTGTTATGCCATTTATGTCGTCTTATGCCAAAAATAAACTCCTTTCTCAGCCGCATGTCTTTATTTATAAGCATCATTCTATACCGACATTGTCGGAAATTTTTAGCTCTGATGTTGGGAAAAAACAGAAGCGGGTGTTTGATTCTCTGGGTAAGAGATTTGCAGGTCTCACACTGACTTATTTTCAGCATAAGGTCCCTGATTATTTTTCCGCTTTTCAATGGCTTTTTGAGGGCGTTGTAGTGAAAGAAAAGTCGAAAGCGCAAATTAAATTTATTCCTGAAACAATTCCGCCATATGAAAAAGATTATTTAAAGAAGATACGGATTTCTTTATTTAAGGGGAAGAAGAGAAAAGCTGATGCCGCGATGGTGACGCAATCTGCCGTCCAGCGGCCGGTGGTGGACAATCCAATTGATATGGCTAAGGCGAAACAATGGGTCGAGGCGCATAAGGACCCTGCTGTCCGCGACCTTGTCGAGTTTTTACTTAACCATGTGACCCATGTTACACAAAAGGAATTTGAAGCGGCGCTTCAGGAAACCGTCAATGATTTTAACTCCAAGATGGGCGACAAGCCGTATGTTTTATTACTTCCGGCGTGGAAGAGAGGCCGCAGTGAGCTGTGGACGTATCAATTGGCTTTGGAAAAGGGATTAAAACCGGCAAAGCAGATCATAGAAGCTGGAGATAATCTGAATCTAGTTCAACAGATTCGCTCGACGGGCATAAAAGATTTAATTCTGATGGATGATGCGGTCTATTCGGGAAAGCAGACATTAGATAAAGTTTACGATGTATTTAGGTATGTGCAGAGCAGCGAACTAAACAACCGGGACCTAAATCTGCATTTTGTTGCGCCGTTTATGTCTCTCGGGGTAGAGAACAAAATTTCTTCAGGTTTGCAACGATATAAAATAGGGGAAATGTTTGTTTATAAGCATCGTTCTATGGAGACGTTGCCGGAGATTCTCCGTCATGAGCCCGAGCGTAAGGAAGTCTTCGAACAGTTTTATCCCTCTTTTGAGGATTATTATCAATATATTACGTTGACTTATTTTCAACATAAAGTTGCTGATAGCGTTTCAATGCTTCCGTGGCTTTCCGGAGGGAATGTATTGGAAATGGTAGGAGGCGGAAGAGAAGTCTCCTCTGTCAGAGTTAACTTTATCCCTGAGACAATCCCGCCTTATGACGAGAATTATTTAGAGGAAATTAAGGCTGCTTCATCCCGCACGGCAGGCAGCGAATCTGACCATGCTATGGCGACGGCTCCGACGGTCGTCCAGCGGCCGGTGGTGGATAATCCTATTGATCCGGTGAAAGCTAAACAATGGGTCGAGGCGCATGATCCGGAGCTCCGTGACCTTGCTCAGTTTTTGCTGAATCATGTAACTCATGTTAGCCAAGAGGAGTTTGAAGCGGCGCTGCAGGAAACTGTCAATGATTTTAACGCCAAGATGGGCGACAAATCGTATATTTTAGTGCTCTTGCGGCCAGGACATAGTGAAGAGTGGACGTATCAACTGGCTTTGGAAAAAGGATTAAAGCCGGCAAAACATATCATCAATTCAAGTGAAGCGAGTGATATTGCAATTAGAAAAAGAGACCAGAAATTTTTGCAGGAAACGCCTGATGTTGTGTTCATGGATGATGTTGTTTACACGGCTGCACAGATGTCGTTAACAATAACACATTTTGTCGATAGCATGCCGTTGGAGCGTGCATCATCTCTTAATTATCATTTTCTAATACCATTTATGACTTCTTTTGGTGAACAGAAAATTTCTTCTCGGGAGCTAAATTCCAAGTTTTATAAACACCGTTTGATACCGACGGTATCAAAGATCCTCCGTCTTGAGCCAAAACTTAAGAATTTGTATAAAAAGATTTATGAGCAAACAGTTTTTGGGAATTTCCCTGGCGTCGCGTTGACATATTTTCAGCATAAAGTTGCTGATAGGGTTTCAATGTCGGAGTGGATTTCAAAGGGTACGGTATTCAAGAAAAGATCTGGAATTTTCATTAATACCAGTAAGGTTTCGTTTATTCCAGATACAATTCCGCCGTATGAAGAGAATTATTTAGAGAAAATCAAGGCTTCCTCAGCTGATAGCGCCATGGCGACGGCTCCGACGACCGTCCAGCGGCCGGTGAAGGACAATCCGATTGATATGGAAAAGGCCAAACAGTGGGTCGAGGCGCAAGGGACACCAGAACTTCGCGACCTGGCACAGTTTCTCTTAAATCATGTGACGCATGTCTCGCAAAAGGAATTTGAAGAAGCGCTCCAAGAAACCGTCAATGATTTTAATCGTAAGATGGGTGATAAACCTTATGTTTTATATCTTCCGCCGCACGGAGGTAACCGAAGCGAATGGTGGACGTATCAGTTGGCTTTGGAAAAAGGATTAAAGCCGCCTCAACGCGTTGTAAGAAGTTTTTCGAAAGAGGGCACAACATTCTTGGATGAAGCCAAGGACATTGTTCTTATTGACGATGCTATTTATACAGGATCAGAAATATCCGCATACGTTCTGGATGTCTTAAACCATATGGGTTCCAAAGACGTTAACATCCATTTCGTCGCACCCTTTATGTCTGCCGGTGCCGAGAAAAGAGTGTTTCTTGAGTTGCTTCCGACGCGTTATAGGACAATTCTTAAAAACTTTCTTACAGGATTTTTTAAAGGCGGAAAGATGGTTTTTTATAAACATCGCGCCATGCAAACATTGCCGCAGGTTTTTCGTGCCGAAAAGAAGCGTAAGGATTTGCTTAAACAGGTTCTCCAGACAAGCTCGTGGTCGTTACAACTTATGACATTGACTTATTTTCAGCATAAAGTTGCTGATAGAGTTTCCTTGGTTAGCTGGCTTTCTAAGGGATGGGTTTATGGCAAAAGAGGCGAATTTACCAATGCTAGTATTAGTTTTATTCCTGAAACAATCCCGCCATACGACGAGGATTATTTAAAGAAAATCCAATCGAAACCTGTCGACGCTGCTATGACAGCCGTTCAGCGGCCAGTGGTCGATAATCCAATTGACCCGGTGAAAGCCGAACAGTGGGTCGAGGACCAAGAACCAGAGCTTCGTGATACGGCTAGATTTTTGCTTAATCATATGACGCATATCACTCAAAAGGAATTTGAAGAAGCTCTCCAGGAAACTGTAGATGATTTTAACAGCAAGATGGGTGAAAAACCGTATGTTTTGATCATTCCGACGTGGAATGGGGAACGTAGCGAATTATGGACCTATCAGTTGGCTTTGGAAAAGGGATTAAAGCCCGCGAGTCACGTCATTAATTTAGATACAGTTCGGGGTGAAATAAAAAAGGCTGACTGGCCATTTTTGCAGGAAACGCCTGATGTCGTTTTCATGGATGATGCTGTTTATTCTGCAGAGCATACCTTGTTAATGTTAGAAAATCTTTCAAAAAGAATTAATTCGCAAGATTACAAAGGTCTTCAGAGTCATTTTCTCATACCATTTATGACTTCTTTCGGAGAGAAAAGAATTTCTTCTCACGCGCCGAATCCCAGTTTTTATAAGCACCGTTTAATGCCGACTTTATTGCAGATGTTGGATTCAGAAGAAGGGAAGAAATGGAGGCCGCAGATTGAAGGTTTTTTCAAGTACGATATGGAGATGGAGCGTTTTGCTGGCGTAACGCTTACCTATTTTCAGCATAAAGTCCCCGATGGTCTTTCCGCATTTAAGTGGCCTTTCGAAGGAACTATCTTTAGGAAAAAGACAGGATGGAATTCGATTATGATGGCAGGTGATGAGCCGTTCATACCTGAAACCATTCCTCCTTATGATAAATATTATTTAAAAAGAATTCAGGCTTCCCGTCCGGACGCGGCGATGGCGACAGCTCCGACGGTGGCCCAGCGGCCGGTGGTCGATAATCCCATTGATATGGTTAAAGCTCATGAATGGATCCAGGCGCAGGGTCCGACTTTACGTAGCCTTGCGCAATTCTTGCTTGACCATGTGACCCACATTTCGCAAAAAGAATTTGAAGAAGCTTTGCAGGAAACAGTTGATGATTTTAACAAAAAGATAGGCAACAAACCGTATATTTTAGTGCTCTTGCGGCTAGGACGTAGTGAAGAGTGGACATATCAACTGGCGTTGGAAAAAGGATTAAAGCCGGCAAAGCATATCATCAATTTAAGGAATGGCCAAATGCCAGAATATGAGCAGACGCTTCTGCAGGAAATGCCGGACGTTGTGTTCATGGATGATGCTGTTTACACGGCATCACTGACATCATCAACAGTATCGGGCTTTGAGGAAATGATGCCTTTGGTGAAATCACAAAATCTTAATTACCATTTTCTAACGCCATTTATGACTTCTTATGGTGAAAATATCCTTCTTCACAAGGGGTCGAAACCTAACTTTTACAAACACCGTTTGATGCCGACGCTGTTGGAAATCTTAAATTCTGATATTAGCCAGAAGCGGATATCAGAGTTTGAGAAGATTTTTGGCCCTAAAGATATTCGTGGAATGACGCTCACGTATTTTCAGCATAAAATTCCTGATTTTATTTCCGCGTTTCCTTGGCTTTTTAACGGCAATGTGTTAAGGGCAGGGGCAAAGGGATCTATCAGGGCGACGGGTGTGGTCCGGTTTATTCCTAAAACGATCTCGCCTTATGAGGAAGATTATTTAGAGAAAGTACAGATGTCTTCCATTGACGCGGGGATGACGGTCCAGCGGCCGGTGGTGGATAATCCGATTGATATGGTTAAAGCTCATGAATGGGCCCAGGCGCAGGATCCTTCTTTACGCGAGCTTGCCCAATTCCTGCTTGATCATGTGACCCATATTACGCAGAAAGAATTTGAAGAAGCGCTTCAGGAGACCGTCGATGATTTTAACGCCAAGATGGGCGATAAGCCGTATGTTTTGTTGCTTCCGGCGTGGAAGGGGGATCGTAGTGAATGGTGGACGTATCAGTTGGCTTTGGAAAAAGGATTAAAACCGGCGAAGCGTATCCTAAAAGTGGGAAATAGTGAATCATCAACACATGGCTGGAGTTACGAGAAGACAGTTCAGCAAATTCGTGCGACGGGCATTTCCGATGTTGTCCGCATTGATGATGCTTCTTATTCAGGAAAGAATATTTTTGATGATGTTCAAACTATTCAACGTAAAGAGCACGACACCAGGGACCTTAATTTTCATTTCATTACGCCGTTTATGTCTGGTCATGCTGAGAATAAAATTCTGATGGATTCAGAAATCCATGTTTATTTAACCGGGAAGATGGTTATTTATAAACACCGTCCGATGCAAACATTGTCGGACATTTTCCGTCTTAATCCGAAACTTAAGGATGTATTTGAAAAGTTTTTTAATACCGATATCGAGAGGGAATATGCAGGTGTGACATTGACGTATTTTCAGCATAAAGTTCCGGATCATGTTTCAACGTTGAGTTGGATTGTCAATGGAAGGGTCTATGAAATTCAAGGAGAACGTAAATTGGTCGGCGATATTAGATTCATTCCCGATACGTTCTCTCCTTATGAAGATAATTATTTAAAGATTATGAGCTCTCTCTTTCCTGCGGCTGCAGGGAAAAAGACTGACAACGCGATGGTGACAACCTCGACGGCTGTCCAACGGCCGGTGGAGGACAATTCGATTGACCCGGTGAAAGCTGAACGGTGGGTTAATGCGCACCAGGACCCTGAAATCCGCGATCTTGCTCAGTTCCTCTTAAATCATGTCACGCATGTTACGCAAAAGGAATTTGAGGAGGCGTTGCAGGAAACGGTCAATGACTTTAATAAGAAGATGGGCGACAAACCGTATGTTTTGGTCGTTCCGATGATAAAAGGAGAGCGTAGCTCATGGTGGACGTATCAGCTGGCTTTGGAAAAGGGCTTAAAGCCGGCTCAATATATTATTAAGACCATAGGGGGATTGTTTGCTGCCGATAAAGAGGCTTTGATGGAAATTCATGATGTCGTCTTCACGGACGATGCTTCTTATACCGGAACACAGATATTAAATAATGTCCAAGATTTTCTTTCTAACGCGGAATTCTTGAACATCAAAAACTTGAATGTCCACTTTGTTGTCCCGTATATGACTTCTTTTGTTGAGAATAAAATCCTCTCCTATCCGGGCGCTTTTGTTTATCAACATCGTTCTATGCAAACATTGCCAGAAATTTTCCGCTCTGACATGGGACAGAAACAAAAATTGGAATTCGAAAGGTTGTATCAGTCCTCGGTGGACAATAAATTTGGCGGTGTAACGCTGACGTATTTTCAGCATAAAGTCCCAGATTTCATGTCCGCGCTTGCTTGGCCTATTCAAGGCATAGTTTACATAAGATCAGAGTCGGTGGGGGGTATTGTGGCAGGTAGGGTTCAATTTATTCCTTCAACGGTCCCGCCGTATGAGAAAGACTATTTAAAGAAAATCCAGGAGCCCAAAGTTGACCATGCCATGGTTGTACAGCGGCCGGTGGTGGATAATCCGATTGACCCTGTGAAGGCTGATAAATGGGTCGAAGCGCAAGAACCGTCGATTCGCGATTTGGCACGATTTCTTTTAAAACACGCAACACATGTTTCTCAAAAGGAATTTGAAGAGGCGCTTCAGGAAACCGTGAATGATTTTAATAAAAAGATGGGTGACAAACCATATGTGGCCGTTATTCCGGAGACAGATGGAGACCGCAGCGAATGGTGGACGTATCAATTGGCTTTGGAGAAAGGTTTAAAGCCTGCGAAAGATGTCATCAGGTTGAGCTGGGATAAAGTATCTAACATTCAACAAATGGTTTTAGCGGATGTGCGCGAAGTGGTTTTCATAGACGATGCTGTTTATTCCGGTTCACAGATGATAGAAACGGTCAGAAGTCTTGTTCCTGCCTTAAATTTGTTGGATGCCCAGGATTTTAATCTTCATTTTATGGCGCCGTTTATGACTTCTTCTGGCAAAAGCAAAATTCGCTCCTATTTGAATAATTCTGTTTATCTTTTCGGAAAGAGTACATTTTATCAGCATCGTTTGATGCCGACCTTGTCGGAGATTTTTCTTTTCGATCCGCAACAGAAGGACGTGTTTGAAGAATTCTTTCATGTCAGTGTTGATATGCAATATTTAGGCACGACTTTAACGTATTTTCAGCACAAAATTCCTGATGACGTTTCTGCACTTTCGTGGTTTTTCAACGGAGATGTCTTTAGGAAAAGTATCGCAAACTCCCCCGAATGGGTACGCAGAAACAAGTTTATCCCTGTAACGATTCCTCCATATGAAAAAGATTATTTAGAAAAAATCCAGGCGCTCTCGTCCGACAAGGCGATGGCTACCCAAGCGCCAGGTGGTATTGATTTGAACCCAACGAAGATGAACCTTCAGGTGAAAGGTAATGGCAACGTCGAGTTTAAGGCATTAAGTCCGGCAGCCTTGGAAGAATTGAAGAACGCCACCGGATTTACACCGGTCATTATCAATATTAAGCCCGTCGAAAGTTTGCCGGCTTTTTTGGGATTGTCCCAAGCCCAAATGGAAGCCGCAACCCCGCAGACATAATAGACAATATCTTTTTAGAGTTATTTGGATTGGTTTGTTATTTCGACCGGTTTTTATTTTTTTGTCATCCCTGAATGAATTAGTCGGGGAACCACGGTTTTAAAAAAGTTGCTGGATTCCCGCCTTCGCGGGAATGACAGAGAAACGGTGTGAGAATGACAATCTTAGTTACGGCGATATTCCTTGCCAATCCTTCTTTTTTTCTTATGATAAAGGGATGAATTCACTTCCTCCATTATTCATCCAAAGACTCGAAAAGATTATCCCTGCGGAAAAATTTTCATCCGTGTTAGAAAGATTTTCCGCCAAGAAGCCGCTGACTATCCGCGTCAATACGCTGAAAGCCAGTGTCGACGATGTTTTGGGGTGTTTTGATGGCTTCGGTCTTAAATATCGGCAGGTTTCCTGGTATCCCGAAGCATTGATACTAGAGGACATTGTGCCAGAGCAGTTAGCGGCAACGGCGTTACTTGAACAGGGTAAAATTTATATTCAAAATCTCGCCAGCATGCTGGTGCCGGTTATTCTGGCGCCTCAACCCGGCGATCTGGTCTTGGACTTGTGCGCGGCGCCGGGAAGTAAAACAACGCAGATGGCAGACATGATGGAGAACAAAGGCAAAATCGTTTGCGTCGAGAATATTCGCGGGCGTTTTTATAAATTAAAGTCTGTTATTGCGCTTTTGGGCGCCGGTGAAGTTTGCGAGCCGTGTTGTGTCGACGGGCGAAGATTCCGTAGCTCATCCGGCGAATTGTTTGACAAAATCCTGGTCGACGCGCCGTGCAGTTCCGAAGGACGGTTCCAGCTTGCCGATAAGAAAACCTTGGCCTTTTGGAGTTTGCGGAAAATTAAAGAGATGCAGAAAAAACAAAAGGGATTATTACTCAGCGCCAGCCGGTTCTTAAAGCCGGGCGGAACGCTTGTGTATTCAACCTGCACGTTCGCGCCGGAGGAAAATGAGTCGGTCGTGGATTGGCTGTTACGAAAGACAGATGGCGTGCTTAAAGTTGTTCCCTGGGACATGGAGGGTGTGTCACGTTATCCGGCGATACAAAGTTGGAATGAAAAAGTTTTTCATCCGCAGGTGCAAGATTGCGGGAGGGTCCTTCCCGACGGGAATATGGACGGTTTCTTTATCACAAAGCTCCGAAAGGAATGATGATGATCTTTTTGGTCGCGATTGTTTTGCTCATTATTTTCTCACTCGATATTAAATTTTTAAAAAAACAGGATTTGGCTCTTTTTAAAACTGTCTTTCAATTTTCTCGCGGGTTTATGGCGGCGATGTTGATCGTTTTGTCTTTCATCGGCGTTTATTCCTATGATGATAAGGAGACGGTAATTCTTTGCGTCGTAGGATTTTTATTGCCGTTTTATCTTCTTCGTCGGGAGCGTTTTGTTCGACAATTCAATGCGTCTGGGGTTTCCGTTCCCCAAAAGCTTCTTTGGGCCTCGGATGCCTTGGGTGTTGTGATTCATTGGTTCTTTGTCTTCGCAATCCTGGATGTATTGTCTGAAAATCTTTTTTCTTTGGTTTCATTTCCCGACGCAGAATTGGTCAGCCTGATGCTTTTAGCGGTTTTGTCGTTTGGCACTCTTATCGTTTTTATTGCCCAAGCCTCGCGGAAATTTTCTCCAGAAGATTTTTGGGCGCGCCTGGGATTTTTAAAACAGAAAAAGGATTTTATCAAGGTTTTGCTGATCCCCGCTCTTTTAGGATTATTTTTTGCCTATGTCTCGGTCGCGGTTGTTTTGACAAGGGCGGTGCAGCCTCCAACGCCGCTAGGGGACCTTTTGGATAAAACGCAATCGCCTCTTGCGATGGCGTTATTTATTTTTTTGGCGATTATCGTGGCTCCGCTGGTCGAGGAGATCATCTTCCGCGGGTATTTTTTTCATGTGATCAAAGAATATCAAGGCAAGGGCGCGGCGCTGTTATCCATCTCGCTTGTTTTTGGCATGCTTCATATGGAACAATATTGGGGAGACTGGCTTGCCATTGTGATGATTTTTCTTTTAGGATTTATCCTGACGGCCTTGCGTTCCTGGACAAAAACAACCACGGCGAGCGCCGTGGCCCATTATGTGTATAATACAAGCGTTGTGCTTCTTCCGACACTTCTTTCTTTCCCGCGGAGTTTTTAGCCCTTGACAGTGCTTTAAAAATATATAAAAATACCACTTCCTTATTTCCTAATAGTTTGTCTATAATATCTATATTATGAAGAATATATATTTTTATCTCCTTCCGCACAATTCCTTTTTCCCTACTCTCAAGAAAATATTTTTCGTGATTTGTTGCGTGGTGATGGCATTCTCGCCGAGAGTTTACGCGCAAGAGCAAAAAGAAAAGCCTATTATGGAAAGCTTGCAGGAATTAGAAAAGAACGTTACAGTCCTGGAAGCAGAGGTCTTACAGAGAAAAAGGCTGATGCGCTCTGAAAAGATCATCGATGACCTTGATGTCTTAAACATGGACCTGAAGGATGTCTTTAAACTTATTGAGACTAAGACCGGGGTGCATATTATTTGTGATGAGGCGTTTGAAGGCCGGGTCACTCTGTCATTAAAAGAGGTCAATGCCTTTGATGCCTTAAGGATCATCCTTGAGCCTAAGGGTCTCGCCTATGAACCGGCGTCCTCGCTGGCGGCCTATGTCATGAGCGACGAGAAATATCAGGCAAAGAACGGCTTCTCTTTTAAAGATAAGCTTCAGGTCAGGGTCGTTCCGTTATTTTATGTCAATGCCGATAGCGTGAAAGAATCTTTAAATAAAGTGAAGAGTCCGTCGACAAAAGCGGTCATTGACCCTAAGGCCAATGCCATCGTCCTCATCGATTCGCCGGAATTGTTGGGCTGGATGGAAGAATTCATTCATAAGATCGATGTTCCCGTCGAGACAAAGACATTCCCGCTTCAGCATAAAGACGCCAGCAGTATCGCCAGCGGCCTTCAGGATTCGTTGACGGAAAATGTGGGGCGGGTCGTACCCGGAGCGACCGCCAACAGCATCATCGTTACGGACACGCCGGAGAAATTGATTGGGGTCGAAGAGATGATCCGTCGGCTTGATACGGAAGACCAGAAAATACAGGTTCAAATCCATGTCCTTCAGGTGCTCTTAAATGATGAACATCAAAACGGCGTGGATTGGGAAGCGATCCTTTCGAATTATCAAAAGATGCCGGCGAAAGATTCTGCGACGAAAGATGTGAAGATAGACACGCTGCGGTTAGGTGTTATTTCGAGCGAAGATTATCTGGTGCTTTTGGAGGCCTTAAATACGATAGGGATGACGAGAACGATTTTGGCGGCAGAGAAAGACATTCAGAAAGAAGAGGTGTTGCCGGTCGCTATCAGCCCGGAGGCGACGCTTAATTTGTCACGGGTCAAGAAAAGCACGGTCGTCAGTAGCCCGAACCAGTTTGAAATATTTTTTACTCCTCTTAATCAAGAAGCGGGAGAATTGACGCTGCGTATACAACCCAAGGCCCGGGCTTCAGAGCACAGCACCGAGGTCAAGGTCCGTGACGGCGCAACAATCGTCGTCGGAAGCATGTTTGCCGATGTCACCATTGAATCGATAAAAAAATTTCCTTTCTTAGGAAGCATCCCTTTCTTAGGGGTCGCCTTTCAAAGCCAAAGAAAGGATATTCATAAATCGGAAGTGATTGTTTTTTTAACCGTGAAATTTCTCCCTGGCACAGAAAAGAGTTTTGCGAATGTTAAATAAAGAGCGCGTTTTAAAGTGGATAGGAGTGTTGGTCCTCATCATAGGTTTTTCTGGATGCGCGACGGTCAAGCCAAAGGTGATCGTCCAGAAGAAAGAAGGATTCCTCTTAAAGGATCTGTGCTCGCATTATGGAATTACCTGGGAATGGGACCATGTGGCGCAGACCATTGATCTAAAAAATAAAGAGAATGATATCCGTCTTCTTGTCGGCAGCAATGTGATGTTCGTCGGGGATCGCAAGGTTCTATTAAGCGGACCCGTGCAGATGAAAAATAGCCAAGTCGTCATTCCGCGCGATTTTGTCCAGGATATCATCATTCACGTCGAAGTGCAGAGCAAAGAGGCTTTCGATTATACTTTAAAGAAGATACGAAAGGTCCTGATCGACGCCGGACATGGCGGCAATGACCCGGGCGCGATTGGCATCCAAGGCACCCAGGAGAAGAAAATTGTTTTAGGAATCGTCGCGGATTTGAAACGTTTGCTGGAAAAAGAAGGCCTGGAAGTTCAGTTGACCCGCGGTGAGGATAAGTTTTTGACGCTTCAAGAGCGCACGGAAAAAAGCGCTGGCATGGACGCGGATTTGTTTATCAGTATTCACGCGAATTCTTCTTTAAATCCGAAAGCCCACGGGGTTGAGGTTTATTCTTTAAAGAATTTGGAAGAGAAAGAAAAGCTGGAGAAACAGCGCAAGGCCAATGAAAAGCTGATGTTTAAACGGTTGTCCATGAAGCAGGCGGAATCCCCCGCGCAGGATATCCTTTCCGATATGCTTTATAGCTATAAGCAGGCGCAATCGGATTTGTTGGCTTTTGATATTGTCAAAGAGCTCGCGCAATATGTGAATATCCGTCGTAAAGGGATCAAATACGCCCATTTTTATGTGCTACGAAATACTTTGATCCCCGCGGTCCTCGTCGAGGTTGGATTTCTCTCCAATAAAAAAGAGGAATCGTCTTTAAATAAATCTGTGTATCAACAAAAAATTTCCCAAGGCATAGCGAAAGGAATTTTGGATTATGGAAAGAACTAAACAAAATGCTCCTATTGGTGTTTTTGACTCCGGATTTGGAGGATTAACTGTCGTTAAAGAACTGATGCGGCAACTTCCGGGCGAGGACTTGGTTTATTTCGGCGACACGGCGCGTGTGCCGTACGGGACGAAATCCAAGGAATCGATCATTCGATTTTCCGTGGAGAATACAGAGGTTTTGCTCAAGCAAAACGTGAAAATGGTTGTGGTGGCGTGTAATTCTTCGGCGAGCTATGCGCTGGAGGTTTTAAAGAATAAATACGATATTCCGATCATCGGTGTCATTGACCCCGGGGCGAAAAAAGCAACACAGGTCTCGCGAAATAAACGGATCGGCGTTATTGCGACCTCTGCGACGGTCAACAGTTATTCCTATGACAAGGCGATTAAATATTTCGATTCGTCAGTAAAGATCTTTAGCCAGGCGTGTCCGCTATTTGTTCCTTTAGTGGAAGAAGGTTGGGCGCATAAAAGAATCGCTGTAGATCTGGCGGAGGAATATTTAAAAGGCATGAAGAAATCCGGCGTCGATGCGCTTATTTTAGGTTGTACGCATTATCCGCTTTTAAAGAATGTCTTAAAAAAAGTGATGGGAAAGAAGGTTTATCTGGTCGATTCAGCCAAAGAAGTCGCCGGAGAAGTGAAGAACGTTCTTTTAAAGGAAGGGTTAAGCGCCAAACAAGGCCAGGGAAAATACCGCTTCTTGATTAGTGACCGGCCGCAACATTTTCAGATCATTGCGCGTAAGTTTTTAGGCAGGCCGATCCAGGTCGAACTCGTCAACGACCGTTGAGCTAATCCATTTAAGGCGAAACTCTGGACCTGTTTTATCATGATGCTAAACAGGGCCACGGGTTAGAAAGGACAATCATTATGTATGAACTCGTCATTAAAGATCATATCGCCGCCGCACATTTTTTGCGTGAATACAAAGGCAAATGTGAATCGCTTCATGGTCATACGTATCATGTGGAAGTTGTGATTGCCGCCCAGATCTTGAATAATTTAGGGATGGTTGCGGATTTTACGGAACTAAAAAAGAAGTTAAATGAATTTCTTTCCGGATTGGATCACGTGTGTTTAAACGAGCTGGAGTTTTTTAAAGCCAACAATCCGACGACGGAGAATTTGGCCCGATATATTTATGATGAGTACGCAAAGATTATCTCGCCGCTAAAGGTCAGTCGGGTCAGGGTTTGGGAATCGGATTCTTCCAGTGTAATTTATTATAAATGATAGTTGCCCCAAGTATGCCGCTGTCATTCCCGCGTAGGCGGGAATCCAGAAAGATTGCTTTATCGCTGAACCCTGGATCCCCGCCTAAAAATTGCGGGGATGACAAACAAAACGGGGTTGGAATGATAAACATAATTACCCATAATCTATGAAAAAAGCAATTTGTTTATTATCCGGCGGGCTCGATTCCGCCACAACGCTCTATTATGCGAAGCATCAAGGCTATCAGGTCTCTTGCTTGATCTTTGATTACGGCCAACGGCATAATAAAGAAATTTTGTGCGCGAAGAAAATTGCCCGGCATGCCGGGTGCGATTATAAAGTTGTTCGTATCGCGCTTTCCTGGCAGGGGTCATCATTATTAGATAAGACCATGGCCATTCCGCAGCATCAGAAAATAAATCCTCATGAAATCCCGACGACATATGTGCCGGCGCGTAATATTATTTTCTTGAGTTTTGCCGCGTCCTACGCGGAGGCCGTTGGCGCGCAAAATATTTTTATCGGAGCGAATGCCATTGATTATTCGGGATATCCGGATTGCCGCCCGGAATTTTTTAAGGCCTATCAAAAGACCCTTGAACGCGGGCTTAAGACCGGCGTGGGTGGGCAACCGATTAAGATTTCTACGCCTTTGATTCAAAAAACCAAGGCCCAGATCATTCGTTTGGGATTAAAATTAAAGGTGCCGTATGATTTGACGTGGTCGTGCTATCAAGGCGAGAAAATACCTTGTGGAACTTGTGACAGTTGCCGGTTAAGGCAAAAGGGTTTTGAGGACGTCGGCGCTAAGGACCCGGCATTAAAAATATGAATACGGCCAAGATAACGGAAATTTTTACCTCCATTCAAGGCGAAGGCCCGTACGTCGGCGTTAAGCAGGTCTTTGTCCGCTTTGCCGGATGCCATATTGATTGCGCTTGGTGCGACACGCCGTTTAAGAATGATCCAGGTAAAGAATATAGTGCAGAACAATTGCAGCAAGAGATCGCGTCGTTAAATTGTGTGGGTTGCCATTCGCTCAGTTTAACGGGCGGGGAGCCGCTTTTACAAAAAGATTTTTTAAAGGAGATCCTCCCCGTCATCAAACGGATGAAGTTTAAAGTTTATCTGGAGACGAACGGCATTTTATACGAGGAGCTCACAAAACTGATCAGCGGCATTGATATTATTGCTATGGATTTTAAGCTGCCTAGCTCGGCGAAGGCGGGCGTTTTCTGGAAAGAGCACGAGGAATTTTTAAAAATAGCCCATCGTAAAGAAGTCTTTGTTAAGGCGGTCATTTCGCGGGATACCGAGGAAGAGGACATCCGGAAAACCGTTAAAATTATGGCATCCGTCGACCCGTCGATTTTATTGGTCCTTCAGCCGAACGCTTTAGACGGGAAGGTGGTCGTCAGAAAATGCATCCAATATCAAAAGGCCTGTTTAAAGAAACTTTCAGATGTCAGAATCATCCCGCAGATGCATAAAGTTTTGGGGATAAGATGATAAGATTTTTAATTTGAGTGCTGGATCCCCGCGGAGGCGGGAATCCACGAAAAATTAATTAAACAAAAGGAGTTGTTATTATGTCGACGAGAAAATCATCCTATGAGGACCTGCAAAGCCATATCCGCCGTTTGCAGCTTCCCGCGATTGAAGTCTGGACGAATCAGTATGCGGACAGAAAATACATGGTTGCCTTAAATACCGACGAGTGTACCTGCATTTGCCCGAAGACCGGCCTGCCGGATTTCGTGACGCTTAATATCACCTACGGTCCGGACAAGACATGCGTCGAGTTAAAATCGTTTAAGATGTATCTTGTCTCTTACCGGAATATCGGCATCTTTCACGAACATCTGGTCAACCGCATCCTCGATGATATCGTCAAGGCTTGTAAGCCCCACTGGGTACGCGTTGAAGGCATTGTTGCCCCGCGCGGCGGGATTGAAACCACGGTGGTGGCGGAATATCAGCGAAAGAAAGGAACGCGATGATGACACGCACCGACGGACGAAAGACGAACGAACTGCGCAAAATAAAGGTCGTCAAAAATTATATCAAGCATCCCGCAGGTTCTTGCCTCATTGAGGCCGGCGAGACGCGGGTCATTTGCACGGCGACGGTCGAAGAAAGCGTGCCGCCATTTTTAAAAGGGACAGGCAAAGGCTGGGTCACGGCGGAATATGGCATGCTGCCGGGCTCTTGCACGAACCGTATTAAACGTAACGACGTCTCCGGACGCGTCCAGGAGATCCAGCGGCTCGTGGGCCGGTCGCTTCGTGCCGTCGTGGACATGGCGAATATCGGCGAGCGCACTATTAAAATTGACTGTGATGTGATCCAAGCCGACGGCGGGACGAGGACAGCCTCGATTACCGGAGGCTTTATCGCACTTATCTTGGCTTTAGAAAAGATGAAAAAGGAAGGCCACATTAAGAAAATCCCGGTCAGCGATTATGTGACCGCGGTCAGTGTTGGTATTGTCGACGGCGAACTTTTATTGGATTTAAAATACGACGAAGATTCCAAGGCCCAGATGGATATGAACGTGGTCATGGTCGGTCAGGGAGAATTTGTCGAGGTGCAAGGCACGGCGGAAGGAAAGCCTTTCTCGAAGAAACAGATGGACGGGCTTCTAAAACTTGCGGAAAAAGGAATTGGGGAATTATTAAAGATACAAAAACAAACACTGAAAGGGATAGAAATATAGATTTGTATTTTTTCGAAATTTAGGGTAACAAAACAACCTGTTTGTCATCCCCGAATGCATCTGTCGGGGATCTAGAAGGTTTGAAAACATGGATTCCCGACAGAAAATTTCGGGAATGACAGCCAAGAGTCCAAATTTCTACGGAAATGACATAATGTGAGGAAATTACGGATATGAAAGAAATTGTTGTCGCGACAAAGAATGAAGGCAAGCTGAGGGAAATCAAAAATCTCCTCGAGGATCTGGGTTTTAAAGTCACGAGCTTAAAAGATTATCCGCATGCCCCGGAAATCGTTGAAGATGGAAAAACTTTTGCGCAAAATGCTATAAAAAAGGCCGTCACGATCGCCTTTTATACGAAGAAGCTTGTGATGGGAGAAGATTCCGGTATTGAAATCAAGGCGCTTAATAATCGCCCCGGAATTTATTCCGCACGTTATTCCGGCGCAGATGCTACCGATGAAAAGAACAACAGGAAATTGTTGCGGGAGCTTAAAGGTGTGCCGCTTACTCGTCGCCAGGCCCGTTACCGCTGTTTTATCGCCCTGGTTGACCCTAACGGATTTTTAAAAGTCGTTTGTGGAAGTTGCCCCGGGCTTATCGCCACGCGCCCGTCGGGGAAGAATGGATTTGGTTATGATCCCTTATTTATTATTCCGCGTTACAAAAAAACCTTCGGCGAGATTGACCCTGCCATTAAAGCCAAGATCAGCCATCGGGCCAAGGCTTTAGAAAAAGTTAAAAAAGTCCTTCAAGAATATTGATCCCGCTTTTAATCACATCCTTAACCGCCCCGGTTGTGTTCTCGAGGATCTTAACCGGCAAGGGCTGCACTTTGTAGCTCATTTTATCCAGCGTGCCTGTCACTTTGACGACAAAGCTTTGTTCGATGAGGGTTCGCGTGTCAATGTTGACTAAGGGCGCTTCGACCGCCGGGACCTGGGCATAGCGTGGCGTAATATCAAAATTAACGTTCTTTGCAAAATCCACCCAACCTTTGGCCTTAAGGTCAATGGCATTGCTTTTAATGACGGCATTCTCCGTCGTGAATTTTGCATTGCTAATGACAAAGTCGGCGTGAGCGGCGTTAAAGATGGTGTTTCTCAGCTGAGGAATGATCTGCCCAAAATTCCCGTCGCTAATATCCATGCTGGCCGTGCCTTTGATCTTACGTTGTTCAAGGAGAGGCCCATTAGCGTCCAGATTAAACGCAAAAATCCCGGCGAGCGATGGGACCGGCGTTTTGATCTTTTTTTGCAGGACCGCCAGGTCTAATTTCTGAACCGCCGCAGATAGTTTCATGGGCAGATTATCTTCTGTTAAATCGACCGATGAGGTAATGTTAAGTGTCCCGTCGTAAATGGTCGATGCAATATTGAAATTGCTGATATTCTGGTCTCTTTCTACCAAATTAATCGTGAAGTCGTGGAAGGTATGGCCCAAAAGAGAAACCTCGGGGGAGGTTCCTTTAAATGTCAGATTCCAATTGCGCCAGTCTTTGGGTTTTCCCTGAAACAAAAAATCATTGAGCGTGATGGTCCCGAGCGGTTTGAATTCATAAATCTGTTTTCTAAACGGCTCGGGGAGGATGGCTCGTAAGTCCATCAGATTCACGGCGAGCGTTCCTCTGAGGTCAAGATCAGGTTCACTATTATCGAAAAGATGGACGTCTCCCATGATATCAAAAGTCGAATTTAAATAGCTCCCTTTGAGCTTACAGATCTGGAACGCTTTGTGTAAAATATTGATTTGGGTTGAAACGCGAAGGTCCGTTGATGCGATTGTGGATATGACAACAGGGCGGGAGAAATTGGCTATTTGCCCGGTGAATGTGTAGTGTTTTCCTAGGAATTCACCTTGAAGGTTTTTCCAGATCAAAAGATTATTGGTGTATTCAAGCTGCCCGGAAACATTGGAAATTCTCGACGGAAGTTTGGGGGAGTTGATGGCCACATGATTGATCTGGGAAAGGACATGGGTTTCTGCGTGCCCAGATGTTTTGGCCAGGCCTTTAAAATGCGCTTTCACTGTCGCGATGCCTTGCACATCGCATCCGATTTTTTTGGTATATTCAGGAAAAATCTTGCTGACTTCTTCAAGCGCGATTGCGCTGGTTTTAAGCGTCATATCCACAAATGGATCATTGAAATTTTCTACGGACCCAAAGGACTCGACGGAAATATTATGCGTGTTAAACGTCAGCCGTTTGGTCTCGATATGGTTATTATCAAAAATGAAATCTCCGTTTATTGCGTTGATGGCCGCAATCTTAGGTAAACCGCTGGCGCTGGCATTGACCAAAGAGATGGTCCCGGAATATTGAGCCTTGCCCGACGCGTCAGATTGATAGACAAGGTTCAGTTGAGGGTTACCTTCAAATTTTTGTTTTCCGGTGACCAATAAGGCATTATGGATGGCCGTGTTGGTCCGTAGGGTCATGGCGCCTAGCCCTAAAGCCAGAGTTGTGTTCGACGAGGAAATGTCTCCTTGAAAAGTTGAATCCTTGTTGAGCGCTATGACCGTGTTCTTGAGTTCAAAGTCAGTTTGTAAATCGAGCTTATTGTTTTTAAAGGAAGCGTTGGTGTTGACGGTCGAAAGATTTCCTTTGAGCCCTTGGGTTTCATTGAGCTTTAATAAGGCATTGTCGATTCTCAAATTTCCGGATAATTGAACATCCTGGTTTTGCGCAAGGAGCGTAATGTTGTTTGCCGTGATGTTTCCTTGAAGTTTCTGACCAGCCGATGTGTCTATGAGCGCATGGGCAAGCGCTAGGTTGACTTGGAGCGAAATAGTTTTTGTGGCGTCGGATATTTTCAAGGATTGGATCTGGGCGGAAAGTTCTCCTGAGGCATTGGTGTTGGCGTTTAAAATAACAGAAACAGGCTTTGCCAGAATATCCGCCCGGGCATTGAGATTTTTATTTTTTAAGACAAAGACGAGGTTAGAAATGCTGACGGGGCCGTTAATGATGATATCTTTGCGCAGCTGTATCCGCGAAGACGTTTGGGACTGGCTATTTTCTAAAGAGAAATTTCCTTTCACAAGAAGGTTATTTTTAGCGGAAATCAGCTCTTGAATATCTAGCATAAGGTTGCCTTGCAGATTTGTCTCGTCGGAAATCGAGATATCAGCCGCATCGGCAAGAACTAAACCTTTGGCGTCAATTCTTCCGTGGTCGATATTTAAGAACAACGGGTCGGCTTTTATATTCCCTTTGAGTTTTTGATGGTCGCTGATTTGAAGATCGGTCTCGTTTGAAGATAAATTTCCCTGTAGCCTTAGGCGGTTTCTTTTAAGGGCAAGGTTAATTCCTGAAGAGGAAAGGATCCCGCTTTTAAAATTCATCGGAAGATGGATGTCTGCCAATGAGAGATATTCGACCAAGGTAATGTTGTGAAACGCAGAGAGGGCCGTTAAGGATTTCTGTAAAAGATCATAAATGCCTTTGGACTCGAACGAGGCTTGCTGCGACGGGATATTGACTTTGAACGTATAACTGATCTTGTCCAAAATAGAAAGGACCGCTAAAAGGTCAATATTCTCGAATGATTCTTGCCAAACAGTTTCTTTGGTTTCATCTGTGAGCTGAATTTTTCCGTTTTGTATGGAAATTTTTCTGACCAGAACACTAAAAGGGCTTCGAGTTTTAGGCGACGATTTTTGATTGGATTTCTCGAGAATGTCAGAGAAGTTCCATTCGCCCGGCGCTGTTTTTTTGATATAGAGCGTTGGGTTCACGATGGAGATAGAAGAAATGATGATTTGTTTATTTAAGAATATTGCCGGAACAAGAATGGTTAACGAGACGTTGTCTGCTGAAACAAAAAGTTCTTTGGGCGAGTCTTTCTGGTAAATGCGGATGTTGTCCGCACCTAATCCTTTTGGGATTTGAAATTGCAGCTTTCCGATCTCGACCGGGCGGTCAATGGCTATAGAGATCTGCTTCTCGATGATTCCTTTGATTTTTCCGGCGAGAAAGACTTTGTTGACATAAAAGAAAGCAGCAATGCTTAAGAGACAAAGGACTAAAAATAAGAGAATAATATTTCGTTTCATGAGAAATCATTATGGTTGACGATGAAAAAAGCCTTTTAATCCCAAATTTTGCATTACAATCAATAACGCGACGATTAGGCGCGTATAAAAAGATGCAATGCAAAATTTGCCTTCGGCCTGGGATTACCCAGCTCTCCTCAAAACAATGGAAGAAGCTGGTGTATGCCGATTCTTTTGAATATTCTTAAAGGAAATCGGCGAACCCCGCACGTCTCGGCGAGGCCGAGACATTGCGGCCCTTTGGGCGTATTTTGCTTTGGCCTGCCAGGCGGCAGGCTAATGCAAAATCCGGGTTAAAGTGGAACCATTATAACAGAAAAAGAAAAAAGCCATGGAAAAAAGAAAGATTCTTCGGCGATGGGAGATTTTAGAAAATAAAAAAGGGAAGATTTTAAAGCATATTTCCTCCAGTTTGTTCCTTGACCCTCCAGAGGTCTCATGTTATATTAGTCTACTTTTTAATCGAGATTTTAATCGGGGAGTGGCGCAGCTGGCTAGCGCACGTGCTTTGGGAGCATGGGGTCGTGGGTTCGAATCCCTCCTCCCCGACCAAGTTAACAAAATGATGTTCCATATTTATTAAGAAAATAGCATTCTGTTGACGGGATAAATCGGCCCCGCACTTGTTTTTCTAAAAAAAGTAATGGAAACAAGTACAGGTGCCGCTTCTTTCTGGAAAAGATTTAGTGGTAAATCGGCCCCGTAGCTCAGTTGGATAGAGCAACAGCCTTCTAAGCTGTGGGTCGCCCGTTCGACTCGGGCCGGGGTCGTTTTTTCGTTTTCTCGCCCTGAGATGGGGTAGTGCTCAGGGTCGTTTTTTCGTTTTCTCGCCCTGAGAAAGCGATTATTCTTTGGGTTTCTAACCATTGTCATTTAAAGAGTCATGAAGCTATTTCAAAAAATTCTCCTTGGTATTTTTGTTTTTTTTCTCTTTCTTTTTCTTGCAGTCTCTGTTTATCTTCGCTTTCAAGGCCAGCAAGTCATTATCAAAACGCTTACCCAATCTTTAAAACAAGATGTCAAAATTCGCAGCCTCGCCTATAGTTTTCCTTTTGGGCTTAAGGCTAGCGATGTGTCGGTGGGTGATTTTTTTAATTGTCAGACGATCAAAGCTCAAATAAATTTGCTGGCACCTTTTAACGGACAAATTCATCTCGCCTATGTTTTTATAGACCGGCCTTTTCTGCGGGTTGATAAACAACAAGTGTCTATTCGTTCAATGAAAAATTTCTCGACGCAAACGGCAACAGAAGCAAATCCGGTCCAGCGCATTGAAAAGCAAAAAGAACCTTCATCCGTACAAAATTTTTTTCCGGCTGTTTCTATCAATTGGCTTTTTATCCGGCAGGGAACCGTGGAGTATAGGGATAAGGACGACTCGCGATCGACGCTGTGGCTTGATAAAGTGGATTTAAGGGTTAAATCGTTTGAGCTACCTTTGGAGTCCAACAAGGTTCCCTATACGTTTTCCGCAATGTTTCTAAAGGAGAAATCATTTTTTTCGAATACCAAGATTGAGAGCGCGGGATGGATCGATGTCGTGAAGAAAGACATGGACAGCAAGGTCAAGGTGATCGATTCAACGGGAAAGATTGGGCTCAATGCGCATTTGGTTTCCAAAGATGATCAGATGAATGTTCAAGGCGATGTGTCGGCGGGGAAATTTTTGTTAGGATTGCAAAATGCAGGACAGGGGCCGACATCTTCTTTAGGAGGGTTGGTTGCCGGGGCGTTATCTAATTTTGGCGTCGAGGTTTTAGCAAAATTTTCTTTTGCGACCCGGATGGATGATTTTGAGATCCGAAATATCAATTTAGAAGGAACGATCAAAACGCAAGAATCCGGCGTCAAATCGCTCCAAAAGAAATGATTGTCGAAATGCGGTTTTATGATAAAATACGTTCCACTTGAAATTTGGTAATTTGATTTTTGGGCGATTCTGATGCTTTGGTCTTGACGGTCTCTGGAAAACATTTTAGTGGTAACATGGTGGGTGTGCTTAGAAACAAAAGCAGCACTACCTACCATTTCTTTCTAGGAAATATTAAGTGGTAACATGGTGGGTGCCCATGACTTCTCTGGGAAAGGCTTCAAAGGAAGTCAGGACAACCGCACCATTTTTTTCTGGAAAAGATTTAGTGGTAACATGGTGGGTGTCCTTAAGGGCAAAAGCAGGACTACCAACCAGGTCTTTCTGGAAAATATTTTAGTGGTAACATGGTGGGTGTAGCTCAGTTGGTTAGAGTACAAGAATGTGGCTCTTGTGGTCGCGGGTTCGAATCCCGTCACCCACCCTTTATAACCCTTTGTAAGGTTTAATAATCCTTGCAAGGGGTTTTGTTTTTATTGACAAATTTTCGGTTCATGTTATATTTACATTGTACATATGAATGAAATTCATTTTGAATGGGATAAGCTGAAGGCGGCGGCCAATAAAAGGAAGCATGGTGTTTCTTTTGAAGAGGCGCAGACTGTCTTTTATGATGACAATGCCGTTCAATTTGATGACCCGGACCATTCAAAGAGCGAGGATAGATTTATTATGGTGGGCATGAGTTATAAATTACGGGTGCTGGTGGTTTCTCATTGTGAGAGGCATGAAGATGTTATTAGGATTATTTCAGCCAGAAAAGCTATCCGTCATGAGACGAAATATTATACGGAGGGGAAAATATGAGAGCAGAATATGATTTTTCTAAAATGAAGGGACGGCGTAATCCTTATGCGTCACGCTTAAAAAAACCGGTGACCATTCGTTTGGGTTCGGATGTTGTGGCGTATTTTAAGAATATGGCTTCCGAGATGGATGTCCCGTATCAGAAACTGATGAACATGTATCTAAGGGATTGCGTTTCGTCTCATCGTAAAGTCGAATGGGTTTCGCACTAAACAGGGTTCTCACGTTTTTCTGGAGAAAATTCATAGGTAACGGGACCCCGCCAAAGGCGGTGGTAACCTTGCTCCACCCAACGACCTTTAATTAGGACGTGCTTTTAGGATAATGCAACCAGTAGAACCTCGTTTTTTTGCTTATATGAAAAAAATATTTTTGCTTTTCTTGGTTTTTATTTTTTTGTCCGAATGCTCTTATGCGGACATTGCACTGGTGCATTCTAGCTATAAGCATACAATGAGCATTACTTCAGGATCGCCTGTCACTAGTTACTTGACGACGATAGCTACCATAGACAGCGGGTCAAATCAGATGCTGGTCGTCGGGGTTTCGGCGGAAATCGCGAGGACAACTGGTACCATTACTTTCGGGACTGTTTCTTATAATGGAACTCTGATGACGCAGGTAACCACTGCATCTGTGGTCGCAACGGGAAACGGAAGTGTTGACGGAGTGGCCCTTTACTATTTGCAAAATCCCGCTGTGGGGACAAATAATTATGTGGCCTCGACTGTTTCGGCCAGTACCGGTATTGGAACAATTAATTCGCACAAGATCCTTGCCATAAGTTTGAGTGGGGTAAACCAAGCAGCCCCTGAAGCCAATAATTCAGCGACCAACAATAGCGCGTCTGCAAGCGTGAATTTGACCACTTTAACAAATAATGCGTGGGTCCTGGATATTGTATGCGAAGATTTATCCACCGCCACATGGACTGCCGGTGGGGGGCAGTCACCCGTGCTTGATATTGGGGGCAATCAGATGAGGGCGGCCATGTCGTATAAGCCTGTGGCTACAGCCGGAGCCACGACGATGTCTTGGGCTATATCGGGTTCTTATGGATGGGCCATTATTGCCGCTTCTTTTGCTCCTTTTGTTGCGGCGTCAAACGCATCGGTCTCCGGAGCCACATCAATGACGGGAATAACGTCGATAAGTTTTTAATGGAATGGTGTTTGATATTGTTAAACCGGTCTGCCTGCCGGACAGGCAGGTTCGAACCCTCTTCCTCCAGCGACCCTTGTTTAATAGCCTTTTATAAGGTTTAACAATCTTATAAAAGGCTATCTTTTTGGTTGACAGATGTATATCTTGGTGATATACATATATCGTATGGATATTCAGCAGATCCTCAATAGTTGCGAAGGCTTTCAATGGGACGGTGGTAATAGCCTCAAAAGTTGGCTTAAGCATCATGTTTCACAAGGAGAGGCAGAGCAGATATTCTTTAATGACCCGCTTTTATTAGTCATGGATCCGAGGCATTCGCAGGATGAGGCGAGGTATTGGGCGTTAGGGTATACGGATGACGACAGACAGCTGTTCATTGTTTTTACGATACGTAAGAATTTGATTCGAGTTATTTCAGCTAGGAATATGAATAGGAAAGAAAAGGTGGATTATGAAAAATTTAAAACCAATTCCTAAATTTAAAAGTGAAAGTGATGAACGGAAATTCTGGACGACCCATGATTCGACAGAATATGTCGATTGGTCTAAGGCCAGGAAAGCCGTCTTCCCGAATTTGAAGCCGACCTGCAGGAGTATTTCATTAAGGATTCCTATGGCTATGTTGGATAAGCTTCGGGTTCTGGCCAATAAGCGGGATGTGCCGTACCAATCGCTATTAAAGACGTTTTTGGCTGACCGTTTGAAGAAGGAGTCGGTTTCTCATTAAACGGGCCTGCCTGCCGGACAGGCAGGTTCTAACTTGCTCCACCCAACGACCCCATTTTTTCCACAACTATTTTCCTTAATGTAAGATGGTGATCATGGCGTCGAAGATGGGGAAAGTATAATTGTTTGTTATGCAAAAGAAATCCTTAAATAATTTAGTAAGCTTAAAACAACTCTTTAAAAACGGAGTTGTTTTTTTATTTCTTGGATTGCTGGTTTCGACTGCTGCCGGCTGCGGAAGTTTAAAAGTTAATACACCGTCGCAGAAAACGACAGAAGTCCCACCAATCGAAGTCCATGAACTGGCAAGGTCGCTACTGAGTTGGGATGGCACATCTCTCCCTGCGTATCCCACAGGACATCCGGAAATTACGATTTTACGTATTGTTATCCCGCCGGGTGCGGCTTTAGCGAAGCACAAGCATCCGGTCATTAATGCGGGCGTATTATTGAAAGGTGAGTTGACGGTCCAGACTGAAAACGGTAAGATACTTCATCTGAAGGCTGGGGACGCCCTTGTGGAAGTGGTGGACACCTGGCATTACGGGAAAAATGAAGGCGCAGTTCCGGCCGAGATCATTGTCTTTTACGCCGGGACGGAAGGCGCGCCGATCACGGTTCATAAATCGGAATAATCAAAGGAGAGGTCATGTTCAGAGAAAAAATCAAGGTGCTGGATTGTACAATTCGCGACGGCGGACTTATCAATAATCATCAATTTGATATCCGGTTCGTCCGGGAAGTCTATAAAGCGCTGTCCGAGGCTGGCGTGGATTATATGGAGATCGGCTATAAGAATTCCAAGAAGATGTTCTCCGCCCAGGAATATGGGTTGTGGAAATTTTGCGACGACGAAGATATTCACAAAGTCATTGATGGCATAGAGTCCAAGACAAAACTCTCCGTTATGATCGATGTGGATCGCGTGGCCCTAGAGGACATCAAGCCGCGTAAGCAAAGCCCTGTGAGCATGATCCGCACCGCTTGTTATGTCAAGGACGTGGACAAGGCGATCCACCTTGCCAATCATTGCGCGGAAAAAGGGTATGAGACGGCGGTCAATCTTATGGCCATCTCGCGGGCTTTGGACAATGAATTGACCGAGTGCCTGCATCAGTTGGAATCAGAGTGCAAATGCCAGGTTGTTTATATCGTCGACAGTAACGGTGCTCTTTATCAGGAAACAACGGAATTCCTCGTCAAGAAAGCCAAAGACATCGTCAAGTCCAAGGAGATCGGCATCCACGCGCATAATAATCAGCAGCTGGCTTTCGGTAATTCCATTGAAGCCATCATCCACCACGCCAATTATGTCGACGCGACGGTCTACGGTCTTGGCCGTGCCGCGGGGAACTGTCCGCTGGAATTGATGCTGGGATTCTTAAAAAATCCGAAATATGATATCCGGCCGATCCTTGACCTCATTTCCAAGGAATTCCTCTCGCTGCGGGAAAAGATGGAGTGGGGCTATATTATTCCTTACGCCATCGCCGGTATGCTCGACGAGCATCCGCGCGCTTCCATCGCGCTAAGGGAAAGCGATAAAAAGGACGACTATCGGGAATTTTATGAAAGCCTCGTCGGAGAAGTCGAGGAGTAATAAAGTTTTTTTGTCATCCCCGAATGTTTAAGCCTGCCTGACGGTAGGCAGGTCGGGGAACCACAAAACAGAGTTGTCATTCCCGCGAAGGCGGGAATCCAGTAACGTTTTTAGATTCTGGATCCCCAATCATTTCTGGATATAAAATCGAGGAAGTTGAGGATGACAAGCATATTAAAGATTTCGGAAATGACAGGTAAACATTCGTGTTGCCTGAATTGTGAGAGTATAAGTGGATATTAAGCAATTCCAACAACTGCCGATCTTAGGCATCCTGCGCGGCATCGAAGAAAGCCATGTAGAGCCTTTGGTCGCCATAATTGAATCCGCCGGATTAAAAACCATTGAAATCACCATGAATACCAAAGGCGCGCCGGCTTTGATCCGAAAAGCTGTTGCCATTTCTAAGGGCCGCTTGACTATTGGCGCTGGCACGGTGTTGGATATGGCAAGCCTACATGCGGCACTCGACGCTGGTGCGACTTTTATCGTCATGCCGGTCTTGGTTCCGGACGTCATGGCGTATTGCGTGAAACATAATATTCGTACATTTCCCGGCGCGTTTAGTCCGCAAGAAATCTTCACGGCCTGGCGCGCGGGTGCCACCATGGTCAAGGTCTTCCCGACGTCAGCCTTAAGCCCGGAATATTTTAGCGAGATCAAAGGGCCATTTGCCGACATAAAACTTTTGGCCTGCGGTGGCGTCACAGCCCAAAACATGAAATCTTATTTTGCCCACGGCGCAGATGCCGTCAGTTTCGGCGCCAGCGTGTTTAAGAAAGAATGGCTCGCTAAAAAAGATTTTTCCAGTATCGGTCTATCGATCAAGGAATTTCTCCAAGAATTCAGTCTACTTAAAACGGGTTTTCCTAAAAAGTGAGAATCTTCATGAAGTTTCTATTGTTGATGGCCGTCTTTATTCTGTCGACGAGAATTGCCCGTGCCGAATTTAAAGTTATCGATCCTGCAGAATTTAACAAGATTGCTGACCCCGGTTCTTCGATCGAAACGATCGGGACCGGTTTCCTTTTTACCGAAGGCCCCGTCTGGATAAAAAGTGAGAATAGGCTTTTGTTTAGCGATATTGACCAGGAAAAAATATTTTCGTGGAGCAAAGAAAAAGGTGTCTCTGTTTATCGGGAAGAAAGTAACGGCGCTAACGGAAACTTTTTAGACAAGCAAGGCCGCCTTATCACCGCTGAACATCAATCGAGACAGTTAACATACGCAGATCCCGACGGCACCGTGAATGTGTTAGTCGGCACTTATGAAGGCAAAAGGTTTAATTCTCCCAATGACTTAACTGTTTCTTCGGACGGGAGCATTTGGTTTACAGACCCGGATTATGGGCTTCGAGGCCGAAAGAAAGAGTTATCAGGAAATTTTGTTTTTAAGCTGGATACGGCGGGAACTTTGGCCGTTGCCATAACAGAACTTTCAAAACCCAACGGTCTTTGTTTTTCACCGGATGAACAATATCTTTATGTCGCGGATTCCGACGGCAAGAATCACAATATTCATCGATACGCCATAAAGAACGGTTTGCTTTCTCCGGGAGAAGTGTTCTGCGTCATCGACAATAAAATCCCCGATGGTATCCGCTGTGACAACAAAGGCCGTCTTTATGTGGCCGCGGGTGACGGCATCCAGATATTTTCCCCGGCAGGAAAATTGATAGGAAAAATTCTGACGGATTCGTGGCCGACCAATTTATGTTTTGGCGGGGAAGATGGACAAACCCTTTTTATCACCGCACGGCAATCTGTTTATGCGATTCATTTAAAAGTTAAAGGAAACCAATAACTGTAATATTTTCCTTCTGTCGGTAAAAGATCCTCATCTATGTTTGATCACGCTCATATTTTTGTTATCAAAGAGAAAAAAGATATCAAAGCGGCTTTGATAAAGTTGACCGAGCTTCAAGGTTTTGAGCTGGTTACGTTGACGGCTGAGCAGAGTGTGTGGTTAAATAAAATCCATCATCCTCCGGACTCGTGGCTTTGGTTCAATCTTCCTGATACCCCTTGGAAAATGTATCGCGTCGGCGAGAAAGCGGACTTAGCCTACGTCGTTCCTTTACATCATGAGGCATTTATTGACAGCGATTTTCATGACGAGGCGGTTGCTTTATCGCGGGAATTAAATACGACTTTATTTTACCTATGGGAAGAACATGCGACGGATGGTTTTGGAAAATATCAAAACGGCGTCAGAGAAAAAAACATCGCAGAGGATACTCATGGGCCGGGAACAGAAATTGATGGCAAAAAAGTAGCCTATTCTCCGGATCTTCTTAAAAAAACGTTAGAACAAGAAAAACTAACGGATATAGAGAAGCATTTTGAACAAGTCCAGGCAGGGATCTTATTTTTTCTTAAAAAAGGGCACTCGCAAGATTTGGACAGAATGATCAAGCACGCTGAGGAGCAGTGGCGGAAAAACACAATAAGTTTCTTTATAAAATTTGCAGTTTTCTTGGTGATTATTATTTTATTAATAAGAAGCTGTTCGTGAAGATAGTCTTTGAGATGGAAAATTCAGCCGTCCATTGTTTATAAATTGAAATCCCACGTTTTAACCCCACCCGCCGGTCCTTGCCTTGTTTTTCTCTAATAATATTATATACTTCTACTACTAATAAAGCCTATGTTAACTCTAAAACGTGCTAAAAAATTTGGTTTATGCCAGCGATGGCTGTGCGGGATTATTGGTCTTACTTTTTTTATAACTACCATTTCCCCGACGCAGGCACTAGCCCAGACTGTGTTTCATTCACCAGCCTCAGGAGAACGTGTAACTTTTAGCCAGCCGTTTACCCCGCCATTAGTTCGAGGGCTTACGATCGATCCCAACAATCCGCTTAAGTTTGATTTTATTATTGGCGTCGGAGATGAGGGCCTTTCCGAAGACGCATTTCAAAAGGAATCGATGAAACTGATTAAATATTTCCTTGCTGCGCTAACGGTCCCGGAAAATGATATGTGGGTCAACCTTTCGCCTTATGAGAAGGACAGAATTATCCCCGAGCATTTTGGAAAAACAAAAATGGGACAGGATTTATTAGCCCAGGATTATCTGCTTAAACAACTAACGGCAAGTTTTATGAACCCTCAAGAAAAATTAGGCGCAGAATTTTGGAGTCGCGTTCGCATCAAGGCCCAAGAATTGTTTGGAGCCACAGATATCCCGATGGATACGTTTAACAAGGTTTGGATTGTCCCGGATAAAGCCAGAGTTTATGTTAAAGGGCAAACGATTTTTGTCGTCGAGAGTCATTTGAAGGTCATGCTGGAGGAGGAGTACCTCGCCATCAGCCATCAGCCTTCAGCGGTCAGCCAAAAGCTGAAAGTTGAAAGCCGACAGCTGAAAGCTATTCTCAAAGAAATCATCCTTCCCGCGATTGAACAAGAAGTCAATGAAGGCAAGAATTTTGCACTACTGCGCCAAATCCAGAACTCGGCGATCTTGGCGGCTTGGTATAAGAAGAACTTAAAGCAGACATTGCTTGGCCAATCTTATGTGGACCAGAAAAAGACAAACGGGATCAATAGCGTCGATAAAGAAGCGGTCCGGAAAGTTTATCAGCAGTATCTCGATGCGTTTAAAAAAGGCGCCTGTAATTATATCAAAGAAGATTATGACCCCAAGACTCAAACGGTCGTGCCTCGAAAATATTTCTCCGGCGGTATTGTTGAAAAAGTCATAGGGGTTCTCGACCAAGTCGTGATCGTAGAAGCCGAACAGCAGCTACGGCAAATTCATGAGCCGGTCAGAACAGTTGAAATCCGTTTGGGGTCTTTAGATCTTCCAACGACAAAAACTTCCGTACCCGATTGGAGAGGGTATGGCGCCAACATGGGATTTGCAGAAGAGGAATTGTTTGTTCCTGAAGTATTTCAAGGCCCATCATCCGCAGTGGACCACGCCATGCTGGCCACACCTCAAGACCAAAAATCTAAGGATATCGAATACTTGCCGTCGTATAAACTTTTGCAAATGCCTCAAGATGAACTATCGGTCAAAAAATTTGAATCCTACAGAAAACAACTGACGGGTTTATTGAAACAAAAATTCCCTCAAGATCCGTTATATGCCAATCCTTTGACGCGCGAGCAATTTGAAACCTTGGTCGTGAAAAGCTCTTTATTGGAAAAATTAGGAGACAAAAATCCTTTAGTCGATAGCGATGTCGTTTTTTATGCTGGAAGTTTTGACCCTTTTACCAAAGGCCATTTGGAGGTCGTTAAACAGGCCGCCCAAATTTATAAGAAAGTTTATATCGGCATGGGGATTAATCCAGATAAGAAATATCTTTTATCGACGGAGAAACGCAAAGAGCTCATCGAAGAATCTTTACAAAATGCCGGATTGACGAACTTTGAAGTTGTTGTTTATGAAGGAATGACGGTCAGGGAAGCGGCGAAGGTCGGCGCTGGGACGCTCATTCGGGGAATTAGGAATATGGATGATTTAAAAGATGAAATTGTCCTCTCATGGGCGAATCAGATCCTTAATCCTCAAATCCGCACCGCTCTTATCACCACGCATCAATTTGAAGAAGTCAGTTCGTCTAAGGTCAAGGCGGACCTCAAAAACGGGAAAAATATTGCGACGCTGGTGACGGAGCCGGTATTGTGGGAGCTTTTAAGGCCTAAGATCGATAGCATCAAAAAAGACACAAAAATTATAGGTCTCGTCGGAGGAATAGGCTCGGGGAAGTCAACGGTCCTTCAAGAGCTGCAAAAAAGAAGTAAAACCCAGACCATTGATCTGGATAAAGTTGGCCATGTTGTTTTAAAAATGGAAAATGTCAGAAAAGATTTGGTAGAAAAATTTGGCGAGCAGATCTTAACGGATGGAGAGGTCGACCGGGTCAAATTAAGGGCGGTGACTTTTCAAAGCCCGCTTAATAAAAAGATCTTAGAACAGATCACGATCCCGCAAATCCTCTGGCAGGCGTATCAAAGGATTTTAGAGATCAAAGAAATGAATCCTGATGTCGAAACGATCGTCATTGAAGGCATCGGAATTGTTGACGCCAGCATGGAGCGCATTATGGATGAGATTTGGTTCGTCGATGCGCCGGCAGAAGTCAGGATAGACCGGTCCTTAAAAGATCCGACGAGAAAAGCGTTAAATAGAGCCATGATGCAGCGCATTATTGAGGCTCAAAGGCCGATGCTAGAGCGCGCGAAAGCCAAAGCCACCGTCATGATTGATAATTCCACAGATCAAAATGGTTTGGCCGTTCAAATCGAAAAGGCCATAGCTGTCGCCGGCCTTCGTCCAGAGTGGAATAAAATTATGCAAAGACTAGGTGTTGAGCCCCGAAAAAGTACGGCGTTATTTCAACAAGTTATTGAAAAATATTTTGAAAAACACAGGCATTATCATACGGTCATGCATGTCGCCGATATTCTTAGAATATTAGACAGCGTCAGAAATTCTGTTTCCATCAAGGACGTGGATTCTCTGGAGTTGGCGATATTCTTTCACGATGTGATTTATAACGCTAAACATGAACAAGATGAAGATGAAAGCACGGCGTTTGCCGAGCAGAAATTGGGAGAGCTTGGTATAGACCATAAGGTGATCGAACGCGTGAAATATTTGATCCAATTGACCAAGACCCATCAGGTGGACCCAACAGATTCGGATGCCATCCTTTTTACGGATTTAGACTTAACGATCCTTGGACAGAGCCCCGAGGCCTTTGACCAATATGACCAGGGCATTTTGGAAGAATATCCGGGCGTGCCTGTGGAATTATATCGAGAAGTTCGAAAGAAGGTTTTAAAAAGATTCGATGATAAACAAATTTTCCGTAACGATGTGATTAGGGTGAGATACGAAACCCAGGCCCATGAAAATTTAAAGAGGGCTATTAAACGATTAGGCGACCCCGCCATGGTCGCACAAGATAAGAGCTCCTTAAACGCAATCCCTGTTCAGGCGAGAAACGGCGGTATTGATTTAAATTCCAATGAAGCGACTTTAGAAGAACAGGGTGGTAAAATAAAATTTTTGGTCCCTACGGGTTCTTTCTTAGACGAGAATTTGAAGGTCAATGGTTTCGTCCCGGTCATTATTCATATTACGCCTCCTACAAGTTTACCGTTACTTCTTCAGGCTGTTCAGACAAATTCCTCTTTAGAATCTTTCCTGTCTGTCCGCTGAATTCCTGTGGTCAGAAAAATAAGTTTGCGATATAATACCACCCAATTATTGGGACGCTGTTATAACAAATCATTCTGGAGGACCATATGATAAAAAAATGCTTAGTTGTCGGCTTAGCGGGAATGATGTGTTTTTGCAATTCCTTTGAAACCAGGGCCCAGGAACTTAAGCGAATTATTTTACCGGCTGCGCAGACCGACGGAGGGAAACCTTTAATGCAGGCGCTTAAAAGCCGGCAAAGTGAGCGCGCCTTTAGTCCTAAGGATTTGTCGTTACAGGTTCTATCCGACCTGCTTTGGGCGGCTAACGGGATAAACCGGCCGGAGTCAGGACATAAGACCGCGCCATCGGCGATGAATTTACAAGAAATCGATATTTATATCGCCAAGGCTGATGGCCTTTATCTGTTTGATGCCAAGACTAGCTTGTTGATTCCTGTCTTGGGCGAAGATATCAGGGCCTTGACCGGCAAGCAGGATTTTGTCAAAGACGCTCCGGTCAATCTTATTTATGTGGCGGATTTTTCCAAGATGGGGAAATTATCGACGGAAGACAAGAATTTTTATGCGGCAGCCGACACCGGATTTATTAGCGAAAATGTTTATCTTTTTTGTGCCTCTGCCGGATTGTCGACGGTAGTCCGCGGCTATGTTGATAAACCGGCTCTGGCGACGGCCATGAAACTTCGGCCTGACCAGAAAATCATTCTTGCACAAACCGTAGGTTATCCTAAATTATAAATCTGTCATCCCCGCAATTTTTAGGCGGGGATCCAGAAGTTTCAAAAATATGGATTCCCGACCTGTCTGCCGACAGGCAGGCAAGAGATTTCGGGAATGACAGCAAGGGCAAAGATTTCGGGAATGACAGTTGAGGGTGAAGATCCCAGGAATGACAAAATGATGTTTAAAATAAATTTTTCCGTCAATAGTCAGCAGTATGTTTCGACGATCATATGTTCCCTTAATGGTTAATCGAGGTCAATATTGAAGAAATATCGGCTGCCTTTTCAGCTTTCCTTAAATGGTCCGCAGGTGTTTTTTGCTCTAGCGTGCCTGTCGATTATCATCAAGATTTCAGGAAAAATATTTGAGGCTGCAAAAACGTGCCAGAAAGCTGCTTTTGTCAATCCCGACTTGGTTGCGTCTTTCCTCGTCGTTTTATTGGTGAATGTGGTTCTTCTGATCCTTGCACGGCATTGGTCCAAAATCCTTCGAATCCCGATGTCATTTCTATTTTTGATCTTGCCATTTGCGTTTTATTTTCTTTTATTAATCAACAGTCTCCTTTTTTGTTGGAACGATCATTTCTTTTTATGGGGCGTATTTTTTTGCTTGCTGGCGTGGACATGGATTTCAAGGAATGATTCAACCCCACAAGTTCGTCGGCTTAAAGAGGAGAGCTGGGGATATTGGTTCATCGGCCTTTTTATCCTTCAGGGATTTCTGCTATTTTTTAGCCAGAATTTTCGGACGGATAGGCTTGCTTTTGCTGATGAAAATACGTTTTGGTATGTTGCCGCCAAAGCAATGTTGGACAAAGGTTTTTTGTCCGCTCACCAGATGAGTTATCCGGGCGGCGGGCTTCATCCGTTGGGCGTTCCTTTCTTAAACGCATTTCCAGGCATATTGGTTAATTTCTCCTCGCCGGCGATTCCGTTTTTTATGCCCATTTTCATCCTGATTGGTTTCGCATTGGTTTTATCGGAATTCGTCCGTCCGCAATTAAGATGGGGATTGATTTTTTTTCTGGCCGTTTGGTTCGCATCCTTGAATAACCGCTCCTGGGTTGGAAATTTGTTCTATTCCATGGTCTACGGAGAATCGGTCAGCATGGTTTTGGTTTTGAGTTTGCTCAATTGGCTAGTCCTCAGTAAATCCGAATTGACGTGTCGCTTCTGGGGATTGTCAGGATTCTTGATAGGACTTTTGGCGCTCACAAAATTTCCTCTTATCCTTTTCTCCGTCGTATTTTTCATCGCGTTTGTCATAGGAAATTGGCCTAAAATACAAAATCTCAAAAAATTATTAGTCATGATCGCGTGTTTTCTCGTCCCGTTTTTGGTTCTCAAGATGTTTCAAATGAAATTTGGCGGAACGGTCGCTTCTCTAGGAGGAGAAGGGACGCTCCTTGAACATCTATTTTCGCCTAATGGGGATATGCTTAAGAGAGTTGTTTCTAACATTGCCGTGGATGCCGGGAATTTAGGATATTACTTTTTTGTCGCCGCGCTTTTTTCTTTATTTTTCTATCAACAATTGTCTTATGGTTGGCCAATCGTTGTGTGGGTCTTGTTTTTGGTCATCTATTATGCCTATTTTTATAGTTATGGCTTTATTGGCGGCGGTGATGCCGCAAGCGGTTTAAGATATTTTCTCCCCGCCGTCGCTGGTTTTTTTCTTCTGGGGGCTAATGGGTTTAGTAAATGGATAAATTGGATTGACCGACGAAAAAGTCGCTGGCTTCAGCTAGTTTTATATTCTATTAGTCTGAGTATTATTTTTTATAAATTTTTCTAATTAAAAAAAACTTTTTTGGAAGGCATGAGAAATTCTTGCTTTCTAAAGTTTTTATATATAAAATGACCTCCATGGTCGAAGATAGTAAGTCCACCCCTCAAATAGCTTCGCCTACCCACCGATTCAGGTTCCTGTCCTGGATTCCCATTTCTATTTTTATGAAAATGCTCGCTGAAGAGAAGCCACGCTATCGCTATGTTTTTGCGATTATTCTTCCTATTATCAGTACTATCGTGCGTTTGGTGTTTTTTTCGGATTTAGCGATGAAAGTTCCTTATGTCACAGCGTATCCTGCTATTGTGTTTTCTGCGCTTTATGGTGGTTTAAGAGCCGGATTGCTCTCGACGGCTATCTCGGCGTTTCTTGTAGATTACTTTTGGATTAGCCCTGCGATGAACTTTGAAATGCATGGTTATGCTGATTGGTTGGGAATGAGCATTTTTATTATAAATTCCGTTTTGATTTCATGGGTCATAGAAAAAATGCATGTGGCTTTGGAGCGCGCTATTTCCGCCGAGTCTGAGGTCAAACTTTTCGCGGAACGTAAGCAGATACATGATGAGCTTCAGGCTTCACATGAACGGCTAGCGTTGGCCCAACGTGCCGCGAAGACCGGATTCTGGGATTGGAATATGTGGGCAGGGAAGCTCACATGGTCGGAAGAATTCTATAATTTATTTGGACTTCCATCGACAGCCTTGCCATCGTTTGAGACGTGGATGAGTATTATCCATCCCGAGGATGTTGAACTGGCCAAAGAAAGAATAGATCGCTCTATCAAGGAAAGACTCCCTCTAGATAATGAATATCGCATCATTCGTCCAGATAACGGTCAGGAATGTTGGATCGCCGCCCTTGGCGACACGTTTTATGACGAGGAAGGTAAGCCGTATCGTATGTGCGGAATATGTATTGATATTACCCAGCGCAAGTTTACAGAAAATGCGCTAAGGGAAAACCAGGAGCGCCTTAATGCTGCTTTGGACGCTGGAGAATTCGGCACGTGGGGATTGGATATAAAAACAAAAAAGGCTTGGCGTTCACTGCGTCATGATCAAATCTTCGGTTACAAAGAACTTTTGCCTGAGTGGACTTATGAAATGTTTTTGGGCCATGTTTTACCCGAGGATAAAGAAAGTGTGGATAAGAAATTTGGGAAGGCAATATCCAAAGGCACGGATTGGGATTTTGAATGCCGCATTAAGAGAACCGACGGGGTTATCCGATGGATATGGGCCCAAGGTAAGCCCATATTAAATAATCTTCATGAGGTTGTTTCGATGTCGGGATTCGTAAAAGACATTACCGAGCGTAAGTATATAGAAGAGGCATTAAGGAAGAGCGAGGCGCGGTTCGCGGCATTTGCCGCTGCTAGTTTTGAAGGGATTGTTCAGAGTCAAGCCGGGCGGATCGTGGACTGCAATCCTCAATTTGCGCAAATGGCTGGTCGTACGGTGGAGGAATTAAAGAATATGTCTATCGCTGATTTGATTGCTCCGGAGGATCAGGAACGGGTGATGGCAAATATTCGTTCGAATAGTGAGTCAATGATTGAACATGCCATGCTTCGTAAAGATGGTACGCGGATTATTGTTGAGGTTCGCGGCCAGCCGATGTTGTTAGACAATACGTTACGTCAGACAGTTGTACGGGACATCTCTGATCGTAAACATTCTGAAGATGAGCTTCATAAGCTTAATCGGACATTGCGGGCTCTTAGTGATTCTACTCAAGCAATGACACGTTCTGAAAACGAACCGGATTATCTAAAGGATGTCTGCCGTATCGTCGTCAAAACTTGCGGACATGCCATGGTTTGGATAGGTTATAAAGAGGAAAATAAGGCAAAGACCGTAAAGCCCATGGCCCAGTTTGGATTTGATGAAGGATACCTTGGTTCATTGAATATCTCCTGGGCGGATGTGGAGCGCGGTCGTGGGCCTACGGGGACGGCTATTCGCACCGGGACAATAACAATGTGCCGTAATATGCTGACAGACCCTCAATTTGAACCGTGGCGCCAAGAAGCGACTAAACGTGGGTATGCATCTTCGATCGCATTGCCTTTGATAGTAGATAAAAAAGTTTTGGGAGCCCTAACAATATATTCAAGAGAACCAGATTCTTTTTCTGAAGATGAGATAGAATTATTGCAAGAGCTGGCGATCGACCTTTCTCACGGCATAACCTTGCTAAGGGCCCGCGCTCAGAATATTGAAGTCGAAAAAAGATTAAGAAGAGATAAAGAGGTCCTGGAGCATCTCGTCGAAGAAAGATCAAGCGAACTGATCAATGCCCATATGGAATTGGAACGGGCCAAGAGGCTTTCTGACATTGGGACCTTGGCCTCGACGGTAGCGCATGAACTGCGGAATCCCTTGGCGGCAATAGCCATGGCGGCGCATAACGTTAAAAGAAAAGCCAAGATGCCGGAAATTGAAAAACATTTGGATAATATTAAAAAGAAAGTCGAAGAGAGCGATCAGATCATTAACAACCTCCTTTTTTATTCACGCCTTAAACCGCCGCATTGTGAGGATGTTTCTATCGTGGAGGTGCTTGAAGAATGCGTTGAACTCCTGGAGAAAAAGGCTCAGCCGAAAATATGCGTTGTTAGAGATTTGGAATCCGTTAACGGGATTTCGATAAAAGCCGATATCGTTCAGCTGAGGGAAGTATTCAATAATATTTTAAATAATGCGCTGGACGCTGTTTCTTCTGAAAAAGGCGAAATTAAAATAATCGCTGAAGCCAAAGATGAATTTATTAAAATTATTACAAAAGATAACGGTTCCGGTATAGATAAGAATATTATTGATAAAATATTTGATCCATTCTTTACAACAAAGGCTAGAGGTACAGGCCTTGGGCTTGCCGTTTGCCGGCAGATCATCAATATGCATGGTGGAACCATAGACATTCAAAGCGAACCCGACAAAGGAACAAGCGTTGTGATCACTTTGTTAAGCAAGCAAGCAAGCAAGAATAAGCAGCCACTTCATGAATCCTGATAGTTGATATTTTTTTGGAACAATAGAGGTGATAAAAAATGACCATTAAGCCAATGAGAAAGTCTTATGACGTTTGAAAGCAAGAAGATCCATAAAATAACGTTTTTTAAAATAGCCATCAGCATCGGCATATTTGTCTGGATGATCTATTTTGTTTCTTGGCTTACGGTCATGGGCGGATTCACAAAGCTGGAAAAAAGGTTTGTTGAGAGAAATATTGCAAGGAGCCGAGAAGTCGTCGAGGACAGGATAAACAATATCGCTCTTAAACTGGTGGATTGGTCGATCTGGGACGACACATACGCTTTCATTGAAGATAGAAATGAGGCGTATATCAAGTCGAATTTAACGACCAACGCGCTTGATACCGGAAAGATCGATATGATGGCCTTTCTTAATTCACACGGTGAACTTGTTTATTTTATGGGCCGTGATGCCGGGAAAGAACAAAGATTTTTTCTGGAAGAATTAGAGTCGTATCTCGCTCCAGGAAGTGCGGTTCTTAAGCATCCGGATGAAAAAAGTTCTGTGTCCGGAATCATTATTTTTTCCCGTGGGCCTATGATGATAGTCTCAAAGCCTATTGTCACAAGCGAAGGCAAAGGCCCTGTCCGTGGGACAATAATTTTCGCGGCGTATCTGAATGCCGCTGAGTTAAAACATTTTGGGGAAATCATTAAAGTGGACCTGGATGTTCAGCGGTTTGATGCGATTTCTTTGCCGCCTGATTTTACCGCCGCGCGGGAGGCATTTGGAAAAGGGCAAGAAACGTTTATTAAAAAATTGGATACGAGTTTTATCGCCGGATATAGTGTCTTAAAAGATATTAACGGAAAGCCGGCCTTGATATTAAAAGTAACGATACCGCGGGAGATAACACAGTTTGGCCGACAGACACTTGGTTATTTCTTTATCGCACTTATTTTGGTAGGGTTTATTTTTGGATTCATGGTTTACGTTCCATTAAGTAGAGAAATCCGTGTCAGAGAGCAAGTGGAGCAAGAGATTGCCAAAATTAATGAGGCTTTTCTTCAGTTAGCTAAGCATAGCCGTACGGTTGTTTGGGAAGTCGATGCTAAGGGGCTTTACACATATGTCAGCGACATGTCCGAGGCTGTTTGGGGCTATTCTCCACAGGAATTGATGGGCCGGATGCATTTTTACGACCTGCACCCTCAAGAAGGCCGCGAAGAATTTAAACAAGCTGCGTTCGCGGTGTTTAAAGAAAAGGGGTCGTTTAAGGATTTGGTGAATGCCATAGAGACAAAAGATGGCCGGCAAGTATGGGTCTCGACAAACGGCATACCTCTTTTGAATGCTGATGGATCTTTGAAAGGTTACCGCGGCAATGACACCGACATTACCGCCCGCAAGCAGGCGGAAGATTCCTTGAATAATATGCGTGTTCAAATGGTGCGGGCAGATAAACTCTCGACGCTCGGCGAGATGGCCAGTGGTATGGCGCATGAAATGAATCAGCCTTTGGCGGGCATTTCCCTTGTGGCGGATTCTTTCCGGATCTTTATGCGGAAAAAAATCCTGACTGATGAAAAAGTGGAAGCGGGGCTTAAGGATATCAGCGACAATATCCAGCGGATGACGAACATCATTAACCATGTCCGTGTTTATGCCCGTCAGGAAACGGTCGAATTTGGCGAAGTCGATATCCCACAGACCATTGATTCCGCCTTGATCTTGATGGGAGCGCAGTTGAGGGTGCGTGGTATTGAGCTGACCAAAATTATCGAGTCGAACTTGCCGTGGGTTATGGGTAATGCGCATCAGCTGGAACAGGTTTGGATCAATTTTATTTCGAACGCGCGCGATGCCATGGATGAAAAACAGAAACAGATCGACGAGGGGAAGCTGAAGATGCCCGGGTATCAGAAATCTTTGTCTATCGCGGTATTGTTTCAAAAAGATGACGGACGAATACTGATTACTTTTACCGATAATGGTATTGGTGTCAGTCCAGATGTGCTCAAGAAAGCTTTTGAACCATTTTTTACGACCAAGGAAGTTGGCAGAGGAACGGGCTTAGGGTTGTCAATCAGCCATGGGATCATTCAAAGCCACAAAGGAACACTTAACATGGAAGGTTGGGAAGGACAAGGCGTGACTTTGAAAGTTTATTTGCCTGTGCTCAGGGCTGCTTAGGGCAACACGGGTTTTAAAGAAGTTTGGCCATCTCAGTCGGCGCGGCGTATGATTATTATTAAAACTTTTTCGGATATGCTCAATCCGTCCGGAGCACACTATAGCGCCAAGAATCAGAAGAAGCCGGGTTTTTTGCTTAAGAAAGGGTCATCAATGAAGTTGTTAACCATGATTATTTTTGGAGCATGTTTCATTTTTTTGTCCATTCATGTTTATGCGGACGATGGAGTGCTTATGTCGGGGGCTTCATCTCAATCCAACGATGAAGGCGTTGATAGTGCCTCATCCCGCAGCATTCTCGTTTCTGACGATGCGCCCGTTAACGGAACTAAGAAAACTTCCCCAAATGAGCTTCATCCATTGACACCTGAACCTGAGAAGGTTCAAGAAGAAAGCGAAACAATTAAGGCCGATAAAAAAGCTCTTCTCGACGCTGAAGCGGTTCATGATGCTATTCGGTTTAAAGAACTCAAACAAAAATTAGAAGAGGATGTGACCAAAGAGCAGGTAATGAAGCATGTGATTGAGTTTACGAAGCAAGGAATGGATAAAGATTTGATCATAACGAAAATCAAGAGTATTAAAGACAAATATTCTTTAACTTTGCAAGATGTCGAATTCTTAAAACAACAGAAGGTCAGTTTTGAGGTCATAGCCGCAATGCCGGCCACAAAATAAAATTGTTTTCTTTTTCAAAGTGTCTTCTTTACGTCAGTAAATCCATTAAAAAGTCTTTCCGCCCTTCGTAGAATAATTTAGCAGAGGTAGAAAAAAATCAGAAAAAAACGGATTTTATCCCATGATGTTTTTTTATTAAGGATTATTATAAATATAAGGCAAGAGGAGATGGATTCTTATGCGAAATTTTTTTAATATCCAATATGATTATATTTATTTTTTTTATGGGTTGGCTTTCTTCTTTCTAGCCATCATCTGTTTTGGGATCAGAAAAGATCGACGGCATGGATTGCCTTGGTTTTTGTTGGGGATGTTTGGATTGATCCACGGTATTAATGAGTGGCTGGAGATTTTTCCGGTTATTTTTGGTAGTAGCGATGCTTTTTCCATTGGGCATTTAATAATTTTGGGCTTGTCGTATTTGTTCCTGTTTGAGTTTGCCAGGTCAGGATTTTCACGCGGCGGGAAGACAATCATAGGGGTGTGGATCTATCCCATAATCTTGGTCTTAGTTCTTTTAGGAGGTAGATATGGGTTTAGCGAGTTTAATATCGCAAGCAGATATTTTATTGGATTTCCGGCGGGGATTTTTGCCTCTTTGGTCATCTTTCGTGGGGCTCAATTGGAACCAGCGGGCCGCAAATCACTTTTGACCTTAAGCATTGCGATGGCCTTATATTCTATTCTAGCTGGCTTAATTGTTCCTAAGGCTGATTTTATTTGGGCTAAATGGCTCAATGCGGATTCTTTTTATCAAGTGGTTGGCATGCCGGTGCAATTGGTCCGGGGAGTTCTGGCGATGATCTGTGCCATGGCGTTATGGTTTTTTCCGCCGGCGCTTCCTAACGTAAAATTGTTGCCGAAAAGATATACGATTCCTTTTAAGCCATCAAAATGGATGATCTTGTTGACTTTGACCATCTTGGTCGGGATGGGATGGGCGTTTACGAATTATTTTGATTATTACGCCGGGGTTCAACTGATCAAAAATATTCAAATTAATACAAACTCTCCCATTAATCAATTGATGACGAAATTGACCAGGCTTGAAAGAATTGCCATTGTTATCAGCAAGGCTTCTTCGGTCAAAACAACTCTCACGACTCGCACAGATGAAGATTTAGAGAAGGCTGCGGCCATCATTGAGCATTATCAGCGGGAATTGGAGAATTCGGGTTGTTTGTTGTTGGACAATCAAGGGTTGGTGGTCATTTCCGTTGGAGATGTTTTTCTGGAGAATAAAAAGAATCAGTCCTTTGCTTCCGCTGTTTATTTTAAACAAGCCATGTCCGGAAAGACCGGATATCATTTTGCCTTGGGGCCGACATATAATGAGAGGATTTATTCTGTCAGTTTTCCCGTCAAAGACCACGATGGAAAAATCCTGGGGGTTGTGGTCTTAAAAGAAAAACTTTCAGCGGCGCGCATCATCAAATACAGGTTCGTAGGGATTATTATCACGATGTTTGTCTGTTTATTGACCATGGTATTCTTTGTTGTCTTAAAGAATAGAGAAAACCAGATCCTGTTTATGAAAGAAGTGAACGAGCAACTCAACTCCGTAGACAGGATGAAGAACGATTTTTTGGCTGTCGTTTCGCATGAATTAAAGACCCCGCTAACGTCGATCAACAATGCTGCAACGATTCTCTTAAGGGGCTGGCCGGATAAACGCGTTACCCAGGAAAGAGAAAAAGAGCTCCTCGAGATTATTTTAAATAACACGCACCGGCAGACGCGCATGGTCAAAGACCTTTTGGATGTGTCAAAGATAGAGGCAGGGGCGATGTCTATGGAAATAAAACTGACCGATCTCATTGTGCTCATCCGGGAGACGGTTAATACTTTTCAGCCTCTCGCTGAAAAAAAAGATATCAAGTTGCTTTTATCTGTGGAGAAAGAATCGCTGTTGATTTCCATTGATCCCGACCACACACACCGCATCTTAGCTAACCTCATCCACAATGCAATTAAATTTACCCCCGATCACGGCGAGGTCATGGTGAAGGTGAAAGAAATCCGTCGAAACGTTAAGATCAGCGTGTCGGATACGGGAATCGGCATCATCGAAGAAGATATTAAAAATATCTTTAACAAGTTTTACAGGTCTTCCGATGCCCGCGTTCGGCAGGAAGGCGGTAGCGGTCTGGGGCTGTTGATTACTAAGGGGTTGGTTGAGGCTCAAGGCGGCAAGATCTGGATAGAATCTAAATTAAATAAAGGCAGTTCGTTCAACTTCACGCTCCCTCTGGGGCCGGAAGACAAAGGGGATTCTCATGCATAAATTAATATTGATCATCGAAGATGAAGTGGATATTGCGAAAACCATCCGATATTCCCTCGAAGGCGAAGGGTATGACGTTGTCATCGCCGGCAGAGGCGAAGAAGGATTAGAAAAGGCGAAGCAGCACAAACCGGATTTGGTTATCTTGGATTTACGGCTTCCAAGATTGCAGGGAGAAGAGGTTTGTAAAGAGATCCGTAAGGATGAACAAATCGCCAAAACGCCGATCATTATGTTGACGTCGAAAGATGCCGAAGCAGATAGGATCATTGGAAAGGTCGTCGGAGCCAATGTTTATATGACGAAACCATTTGATCTGGATAAATTAAGCGCGAAGATCAAAGAGCTTGTGGGTCCGAGCGAGGGTCTTTCTTAGATCAAGCTTTTGTAAAGATCTAAAGTTTTCTGGGCGATCTTTTTCCAGGTAAATTGGGTCAGGACGTGTTTACGGCCGGCTTTCCCGAGACGGGTTCTCAAGGGTTCGTCGGTCATGATTTGGTTAATTCTATTCGCGAGGGTTTTGGAAAAAGTTTCTGGGCTTTTAGGTTCAAAAAGAGACGTATTTTTAAGCGGGACAGGGACCAGAAATCCCGTAAGGCCATCCTGCACGACTTCTTTGATCCCGCCGACAGCTGAGGCCACGACCGGTGTTTCACAGGCCATTGCCTCAAGATTGATGATCCCAAACGGTTCATAGACCGACGGACAGCAAAAGACCGAAGCTTGAGAATACAAAGCTACTTTTTCTTCTTCGTCGAGCATGTCCTTGATCCATAAAAGATGCGGATGAGTTTTTTGAGCTTCTTTCATCTGAAGTTCCATTTCCTTGGCGATCTCTTTGGTGTCCGGGGCACAGGCGCAGAGCACGATTTGAAAATTTTTATTCATAAAAGGAATGGCGTTGACCAAATGCAAGATGCCTTTTTGACGGGTGATCCTGCCGATAAATAAGACAAAGGGTTTTTGTGGGTCTATGCCGAATTTTTGAAGTACGCGCGGGTCTTTTGTGGGTTTATAAACATCTGGGTCGACGCCGTTAGGGATGACGTGGATTTTTGATTCCGGAATCTTAAAGAATTTAAGGATATCTTTCTTGGTGTCACTAGAGACGGCGATCACGGCATCAGCCATTTCAATGGCGGTTTTCTCGACCCAGCAGCTAAAGTCATATCCTTTCCCCAGCTGTTCCCGTTTCCAGGGGCGCAACGGTTCGAGCGAGTGGACGGTCAAGACCAGAGGAATTCCGTAATTGATCTTGGCTAAAATTCCACCCCAGTGGGTATACCAGGTATGGACGTGGACGATATCCGCGTCGATTTGATCGGTATTAAAATGAATACAGCGTTCGAGCGCATCAAAGACCCTGTGCTGGCATTCGGGAAGAGAATAATGGCGTGTCGGATTTTGATATCCTTGGATTGTAAGGCTGTCTTTTTTGATAGATTGGTCGCCAAAACAGCGCACCTCGACCTGGCAGAGGCGGGAAAGTTCCCGGCTCATGTTCTCGACGTGGACACCTGCGCCGCCGTAGATATAAGGAGGATATTCGTTGGTCAGTAATAGAAGTTTCATGGATTTTCCAAATTTGCAAAGCCATTATAAAGGAAAAAAAACAAAAAAGAAAGACGGAAAAATTTTTTTAATGGATTTGTCATCCCCAAACGGGTATGTTATCATGGAATCCAATTGAAAGTTTAATAAGAAGGGAAAAGATATGCGCACTGTGAAAAGTCCAACCTGTAATCGCATCATGATCGAAAAAGTCACTCCGCAAATAGACGGCGGAGTTTTTCCTATTAAACGTGTGGTCACAGACCAAGTTGTGGTCCGTGCCTGTGTTTTTGCCGACGGGCATGATGAAGTGTGCGCAACGCTTCTTTATCGACGTCAAGATGCGCCCGAATGGCATGAAGTCAAAATGAAATTTTTAGGTAATGACCAGTGGATTGGCGCTTTCTTTATCGAGGAAGAAAAAAATTATTTGTATTCGGTCCGGGGATATGTCCATGAGTTTTTGTCCTGGCGTCATGATCTAGAAAAAAGGATTGCCGCCAAGCAAGATGTTTTTGTCGCTCTACAAATCGGAGCCCGATTAATTAAAGAAGCTGCGGCGCGGGCGAAGGGCACAGAGGGCACAAAGCTTAAGGCGTGGGGCAAACAATTAGAGTCTGCGGATGCCGGGTCGCTTCAGGCCGCGCTTACGGTTGTCATGAGCCAGGAGCTTTTGGATTTGATGGAGGCCAACTTCAATAAGAAAAAAAGTGTCACCTTTGAACGGGAATTGCTCGTCGCTGTTGAACCTAAATTGGCCCAGTTTAGCAGCTGGTATGAATTGTTCCCGCGTTCGTGGAGCGTTGTTCCGGGCAAACACGGCACCTTTAAAGAGTGTGTGCGATTATTGCCGGAGATTGCCCGCATGGGATTTGATGTTATCTATTTGCCGCCAATTCATCCGATCGGTTCGGCTCATCGTAAGGGAAAAAATAATTCCACCCGCTGTGAGCCTAATGATCCCGGTTCTCCGTGGGCGATTGGTTCTTCGGAAGGCGGGCATAAGGCCGTTCATCCGCAATTGGGAATGCTTGACGATTTTAGAAATTTTCTTAATAAGGCCAAAGAACATAATTTGGCGATAGCGCTCGATATTGCATTTCAGTGTTCACCGGACCATCCGTATGTTAAAGACCATCCCAGCTGGTTTAAGTGGCGTCCCGACGGAACTATTCAGTATGCGGAGAATCCTCCGAAGAAATATGAAGATGTCCTGCCGCTTAATTTTGAGACGGAAGATACGGAAGATCTTTGGGAAGAATTAAAAAGCATTTTTCTTTTTTGGGCCCAGCAAGGCGTGCGGTTTTTCCGTGTGGATAATCCGCACACTAAGCCATTTTGTTTCTGGGATTGGCTGATCAAGGAAGTGAAGGCAGAATATCCGGATGCAGTGTTTCTCTCTGAGGCATTTACTCGGCCGAATATCATGTACCGTCTGGCCAAAGGCGGGTTTACGCAGTCTTATACTTATTTTACCTGGCGCAGCACTAAGAAAGATTTTACCGAATATCTGACGGAATTAAGCCAAAGTGAAGTGGCGGAATATTTTCGTCCGAATTTCTGGCCTAACACGCCGGATATTTTGCCTGAACATCTTCAAACCGGCGGACGGCCAGCGTTTATGATGCGGGCGATTCTGGCTGCGACACTCTCATCGAACTTTGGGATCTACGGCCCGGCATATGAACTGTGCGTTTCAGAAGCGGTTGCCCCGGGCAAAGAGGAATATCTTAATTCCGAAAAATATGAAATTAAAAAATGGGATTGGAACCAGGAGGGAAATCTTAAAGAACTTTTTGTTAAGCTTAATAAGATCCGCAAAGAAAATCCCTGTCTGCAGGTGACCCGTAATATCCGTTTTTGTGCGATTGATAACGACGAGCTTTTGGCTTTCTATAAAGCCACCGGCGACTATTCGAATATCCTTTTGGTCGTGGTCAATCTGGACCCGCGCCGTGTTCAATCCGGATGGGTGAAGGTTCCGCTCGAGAAGTTCGGCCTCAAAGAAGACCAGTCGTACGTCGTCCAGGATTTATTAAGCGGCCATAAATATACTTGGCAGGGCGAGAAAAATTACGTTGAACTTGATCCCGAGATATTGCCGGCGCATATTTTCCGCATTAAACGCGTGCTTCCTTGTGAAAAGAATTTTGATTATTTTATGTAAAACAGAATCTGCAGAGGCTGTTTTCTCGTCGAGAATCAAAGCGATCCTTTCTTAAATACGCTAAAATCTATAGTAGAAAAAAGTCAGAGAAAAGTGTCATCAGGCCATTGCTTATTTTAAAGGAGTTGTTATAATTTTTTTAGAAGTAGAAGAGGACATCAAGATTTCTTAATTAGGATTTGTGGGGATCTAGGCTAATGAAGGAATCAGATGCGGGGCAAGCAAAAGATTCTTAAGCCCGTGCTTATTAGAGAGCAATATCTGGTTTGATTAGCCTAGAGCCCAAAAATATGGAATTTCCTGTGGGATTTCCCCTTGCAGAGGAATCTGAATCTCACGGGAAGCAGAAACCGTCTTCTTATCGTATTTCAAGAAGGCGGAGAAAGTCAAAAAGGCTACGATTGGCAACACCAATCATAGCCTTTTTTTAGTAGAAAAAAATCAAAGAAAAAGGGAATTGGGTCAATAAGAAACGGCAGGCATTGGATATAATAATATTAAAAGGTATTAGATGGTTATAAGACATATTGAAAAGAGTTTTGCAGGAATTTTCTATTTATGATAAACCAGAACGTTTTGATCACCAAAGAAGTCGCGGAATTTTTAAGAGTCAGCGAAGAATATGTCCGAGAACTCATTCGGGATAAAAAGATCCGTGCCTATAAGGAAGGGCGGCGCGGTGGATACAGGGTTCTTAAAGAAGATGTGGATAAATATATTGAGGAAAAACTACACAGTGTTGGATAAGAAAATAGCGCTAAAAGATAAAATGGAGCCAAACAAAATTTTTTATACATATAAAATATTGTTGATATAATTAACTAAACTAGATTAACTTATTAAATATGAATCCCGAAAAGAAAACAAAGATAGCCGAGATGTTAGCCCTAGTGGTCAGCTGTGCCGCGATGCTGGTCATTATTGGCTGGATATTTAATATTCCGTTCTTAAAAAGTCTTTCCCCCTCCTGGGTCACGATGAAATTCGTTGCAGCGGTTGCTTTCCTTTTAAGCGGTGTAAGTTTATATTTTATTGTCAGGGCCAAACAGGGCCTCTTTGACCAGGCGCAGGTCATTCTTTTCATTGTTGCGTTAATCCTTGTCCTTTATATGGGGCTTTTTTTATTCTCCATCTTGTTTAAGATAGAAACCAACATTGAAGATTTGCTTATTCACGACGCGAATCCAGTAAAGACCGCCGCTCCGGGACAGCCTTCGTTGTTTACCATTATCAATTTTCTTTTGATAGCGCTGGCGGATATTTTCACGATCCTCAATCCCGAGCGTTTAGCGTCCAAGCTTAGGGTTATCGGTTTTTTGGTGGGGGCAATCGGAGCCATCGCGGTAATGGGTTATATCCTTAATGTTCCTATTCTTTATTATTATATGCCAGGTTTTAACACCGCCATGGCGTGCCATACGGCCATTTTATTTGTCTTGTTAGGAGTGGGGCTTTTATGTCTATCCGATTAAAATTGACCATCACATTCTTGGCGCTTACTTTGATCCCGCTCTTATTTGTCAGCGTCATCGCTTTTAATAATTATAAAAACTACCTCGAGGCTGACCATATTGCGGATTTAAGAAATATCCTGATGTTTAAGTCGGATAAGATCGAAACCTATTTCTCCGGATTAAAGTCTGATATAGAAATCGCCCAAAGTTTTTTTAACATTAAACAAAACCTTCCGATACTTTCTCAATATGCTAACGATCCCCACAACACGAAGTTTTTGGAAGCCAAGAAAATGCTCGACGGACAGTTGCAAAACACGCAATCCGTTCTAGGGTTATATGACATCATGTTGGTCAACGTAGATGGAAAAATTGTCTATGCCAGCAATCCCAAGCATTATCCGAAACATTTCTTGAATTCCCTTCCAGATTTAAAGAACGAGACATTTGAAAGAGGAAAGAAAGGCGTTTACTTTTCTGATATTTTCTTAGATCCTATCGAAAGCGGCAGGCCGACCATGCTGGTGACGGCTCCGGTTCTTGATTTTCATGGAGAGCTCGTCGGAGTTGTTGCGTTTTCAGTGGATATGGGGTCCGTCTATCGCTTGATGCAGGATAGGACTTGGTTGGGCAAGACAGGAGAAACCCTGATAGGAAAAAAAGTCGGGGACCGGGTGATTTATTTAAATCCTTTACGGTATGACACTGAAGCGGTTCTGACAAAACATGTCCATATTGGAGATGTCCTCGGCGGGCCTATTCAAAAAGCGGTACAAGGGGAAAACGGCGCCGGAGAGCTTATCGATTATCGCGGGAAGAAAGTTGTCGCGGCCTGGCAGTTTATTCCGATGCTGAATTGGGGTATTGTGGCGAAGATGGATATTGAGGAAGCCTTTGCCGATATTATAAAATTAGGAAAATTGATCAGCATTATTTTAATTATTGTTTCGGTGTTGTGCAGCATTGTGGCTTTTGCTATTGCGAAATCTATTTCTGACCCCATCAAAAAATTGTCCAAGGGGGCTGAGGCAATCGGCAGCGGGAATCTGGATTATAAGGTTGGTATCAGTTCAAAAGATGAACTCGGTCAGCTGTCGAGGACGTTTGACAATATGGCCAGTGATTTAAAAAATATTACCGCTTCACGTGATGAGCTTAATAAAGAGATCGCTGAACGTAAAGCCGCAGAGGAAGAACTTAAGCGATCGAATGAGAATTTGGAACAATTCGCCTATGTCGCCTCGCACGACCTTCAGGAGCCGCTAAGGGTCATGGCCAGCTATTCGGAACTTTTGGAAAGGCGTTATAAAAGTAAATTGGACAAGGATGCGGATGAGTTTATAGGCTATATTGTGGACGGGGCTAAACGCATGCAGAAGCTCATCAATGACCTTTTGGCATATTCCCGCATCGGACGTGTCAACAAGCCCGTCGAGGATGTCGATTGTAATTCTATCTTAGATCGCGTGATCAATAGCCTGCAGCCGGTCATAGAACAAAATCAAGCGGTTATTTCTCATGATAAATTGCCGGTGCTTAAAGGAACTGAGAGCCACTATGTCCAATTATTTCAGAATCTTATTGGAAACGCGATAAAATTCCATGGGCCTGAAGCTCCTCGTATTCATATCCGCGCGGTACGACATGGTAAGGAGTGGCTGTTTTCCGTCAAGGATAACGGCATTGGCATAGACCTGCAATATAAAGACAGGATTTTTCTGATTTTCCAGCGCCTGCACGGTAGAAATGAATATCCCGGGACAGGCATTGGGCTTTCCATCTGTAAAAAGATTGTAGAAACAGAAGGCGGACGGATTTGGGTAGAGTCCACGCTAGGAAAAGGTTCTATTTTTTATTTCACAATCCCTGCTTAAAGTTTATTGTTGTCATCCCCGGCGATCCCTCATTAGCGGGATGGTAAGCGAAGGGCGAACCAAAGCGGGAATGACAGGAATGAGAAAGGAGCAATGAATGACCAATAGTAACGGAAATTGTTTTCAATCGATTGAGATCTTGCTGGTGGAGGACAATCCGGCGGATGTGCGCTTAACCATAGAGGCCCTTAAAGAGGAGAAGGTCTTTAGCAGCCTGAATGTGGTCAGCGATGGAGTGGAAGCCATGGAATATCTTCGGCAAGAAGGAAAATATTCAAAAGTATCAAGGCCGGATTTGATATTGCTCGACCTTAACCTTCCGAAAAAAGATGGTCGGGAAGTCTTAAAAGAAATTAAAGCAGATGAAATATTAAAGACAATTCCCGTTGTGGTTTTGACGGTATCGAAATCTGAGGAAGATATTTTAAAGACATATAATTTGCATGCAAATTGTTACATTAGTAAGCCCGTCGATTTAAAACAGTTTATGAAAGTGGTGAAGTCTATTCGGGAGTTCTGGCTGACCATTGTTAAACTACCACCGAAAGGGAATTAAGGAGAGTTTTGTATGGAAAAAAATGACCTGAATGTCCTTCTTTTGGAAGATAACCCTTGGGATGCGAGGCTTGTGTTTGAAATGTTCAAGGATTGCGACAAATTATCTTCGAGAATGGTGCATGTGAGCCGTCTAGACGAGGCCTTGAAGATCCAGAAGGAAGAGAAGTTTGATGTTATTCTTATGGACCTTGGGCTTCCAGACAGTCATGAGTTCGAGGGGCTTGATGCTATTATCGCCCAGAACCCGAGTATTCCGGTGATCGTTTTAACCGGAAATGATAATGAAAATGTCGGTATTCAGGCTTTGCAAAAACGGGCTGCGGATTATCTAGTCAAGGGGAAATTTGATTCCAATCTTTTGGTCCGGACCATCCGATATGCTATTGAACGTAAGAGGGTTGAAGAAAATTTGGCTAACGAGCGGCATAATCTTCAAATGATTTTTGACGTCGTCAATGTCGGAATGCTTTTGATCGACGAGCATGGAACGGTCGAACGGGTCAATAATGTGATTAGTCGGTGGGTGGGTAAAGAAGAAATGGCTATGTGCGGGACCCAGCCGGGTAATGTCTTAGGATGTATTCATGCTATTCATAATCCCAAGGGCTGCGGGCATTCTGCTCATTGCCAGATATGCCCTATTCGGAAGGCCTTTGAGGATGTCTTACGTTACCAAAAGCCGGTCCATGATGTTGAAGTTGATACCTGCCTTGTGCGGGAAGGAAAAGAAGTTCATTTATGGATTGATGTCAGTGCGGACCCGCTTATTATCGACGGGAAGAAACATGTTATTCTGGCCATTAACAACATCACGGAGCGGAAAAAAGCAGAAGAAATCTTAAAACGTGACAAGGAAATTTTTGAAGGGCTTGTCAGCGAGCGAAGCAAAGAATTAATGGAAGCCCACATTCAATTAGCTCAAAAGAAGCGCCTTTCCGACATAGGAACGTTAGCCGCAACGATTGCTCATGAGCTGCGCAATCCTTTAGCCGCGATTGGATTGGCCACGTATAATATTAAAAGAAAAGCGGTCGATGCGCCGATAGAAAAGCATATCAAGAATATCGAGAAGAAGGTGGCGGAGAGTGAGCAGATTATTAATAATTTATTGTTTTATTCCCGGATTAAACCGCCGCATATAGAGACTGCTAATCTTTATCATATTATTGAAGAGTGCGTCGACGTTATAGAGAAACAATCCGAAAAGAAAGTCCTTTTTCGTCGAAAATATGATTCCATAAAAGATGTTGTGATGAGCATTGATCCGCTTCAAATGAAGGAAGTCTTTCAAAATATTTTAAATAACGCCTATGATGCCGTTTCTGACGGAAAAGGAACAATAGAAATCAGCGCGGAAGAAGAATCGGGGTTCATAAAACTTTACTTTAAAGATAATGGGACAGGAATCGACAAGGAGCACTTTGAAAAAGTTTTTGACCCTTTCTTTACGACCAAAGCCAAGGGGACTGGCCTGGGCCTTTCTGTTTGTCAGCAGATCGTCAATCTTCACGGCGGAGCAATCCACATTGAAAGCGAGCTGGGCCAAGGGACTACGTTTATGATCGCTTTGCCGAAAATAGGCTAAAGAAAAATACCAAAAGCCCTTTGGAAAGCTTCTTCGCTTTTTTCCTTGAGGATTTTATGGCACACAAAGACCCGATTTGCGGCATGACGGTGGATGGACATTCGGCGAATAAAGCCGACCGTGACGGGCAGACGTATTATTTTTGCTCTGTGTATTGTAAAAATAAATTTCTTTCTACGCCCATCAAATCAACTGCAGTGATTTCTTCTTACATTTGTCCCATGCACCCCTCAATTGAAAGTAGCCACCCCGGTGATTGTCCGAAATGCGGGATGAGTTTAGAGGCGAAGACTTTTTCTGATTCTGATCACGAGTTTCAAGAACAAAAGGCCTGGGCCATCAAGTTTTGGGCTGGGCTTATTTTAACGATCCCCATTGTTCTTCTGGCTCTGAAAGACATGAACCCTTCTTTAAGGGCAGATTCGTTTTTCCCGTCGAGATTAACCCCTTGGGTAGAACTTATTTTAAGTACGGCGGTTGTTTGGGGAGTTGGAAAAATATTTTTTGTGAAAGCCTGGCAGTCTATTGTTAACAGAAGTTTAAATATGTTCACGCTCATTGCCTTAGGGGTCGGCGCATCATATGGCTATAGTGCGAGTGCGGTTTTATTTCCTTTCATTTTTCCGGACAGTGTACAGACGGCCGGGAAAATACATCTTTATTTTGAGGCTGCTTCCGTAATTATTGTGCTGGTGATTTTAGGCCAGTGGCTAGAAGCGAAAGCGCGCGGCCGGACACAACGTGCTGTTAAAGCTCTCTTGGGGTTAGCGGCCAAAAATGCACATCGGATTTCCAGTGGCGTCGAGGAAGAGGTGGCGATTGAGATGATTCAAAAGGGAGATCTCTTGCGTGTGCGTCCGGGCGAAAAAATTCCGGTGGATGGGGTCGTAATGGAAGGAGAGAGCTCTGTTGATGAGTCCATGATTTCCGGCGAGCCAATGCCGATTGTTAAAATTGTGGGCGAGCGGGTCATTGGTTCGACCATGAATCAAGCCGGGACTTTTGTGATGAGAGCAGAAAAAGTCGGCGCAGAAACGTTATTGGCCCAGATCGTGCGCATGGTGTCTGACGCTCAAAGGAGCCGCGCACCGGTTCAAAACCTCGTCGGTATTATAGCGGGATATTTTGTACCGGCGGTTGTTTTTATTTCCCTAATGACGTTTATTTTTTGGTTTAAGTTTGGGCCGCAGCCTCAGTTAGCGTATGCCGTCGTCAATGCGATCTCGGTTTTGATCATCGCTTGCCCGTGTGCCTTGGGGCTCGCAACGCCGATGTCGATTATGTTGGGCGTGGGTCGCGGCGCTCAAGACGGGATTCTTATTAGAAGCGCAGAAGCCATAGAAAAAGCAGAAAAGGTGACACATGTTTTGATCGATAAGACCGGAACCTTGACTGAGGGCAAGCCTAAAGTGACGGTCGCTATCACGTCGACGGGATTTACAGAGTCATCCTTGATAAGTCTTGCGGCTTCCTTGGAACAAAATAGCGAACACCCTTTGGCACGTGCAGTGGTGGAGTATGGAAAACAAAAAAATACCAAGCTTGAAGTGGTGTCAAATTTTAAGTCCATCTCGGGTGCTGGGGTTCAGGGGACCGTTAGCGGACACGAGGTTTTTATCGGTAAACAGAATTTGATCGAAGCATCACGGGTTTCCATTCCCGACGATCTAAAGAAAAAAGCGATGTCATTGGAGGACGAAGCCGTCACGGTGATTTGGGTTGTTCTGGAGAGACAAGTCGTCGGTCTTTTGGGAATTTCGGATTCCATCAAACAGACGACGCCTGATGCTATCCGTGCCCTTCATGCGCGGGGGCTTAAAATTGTTATGCTCACCGGAGATAATCGTCAAACCGCCGACGCTGTTGCCCGACCATTGGGCATTGATGAAGTTTACGCGCAATTGAGCCCGGAACATAAACAAGAGATCGTAAGGAAATTTAAAAGTGGCGGAGCTGTTGTCCTTTTAGCCGGCGACGGGATCAATGATGCTCCGGCGTTGGCTTTAGCCGACGTGGGTGTGGCCATGGGAACCGGTACGGACGTGGCCATTGAAAGCGCGGGCATTGTACTGGTCAAAGGGGATTTAAACGGCATTGTTAAGGCGCTCCATTTAAGCCGGGCTGTTATGCAGAACATCCGCCAGAATCTTTTTTTCGCGTTTGTTTATAATGTTTTAGGAATTTCCGTCGCTGCAGGCGTTCTTTATCCATTCTTCGGATTATTGTTAAGCCCTATTATTGCCGGCGCGGCCATGAGCTTTAGTTCTGTCTCTGTCATTGGAAACGCCTTACGTTTAAGCTGGGTACGGATTTCAAATTAGGGAGTACTGTGATGAATAAAATTTTAATTATTGGAGGCGGTTTTGGCGGCGTGGCCGCGGCCAAAAAGCTTTGCCACTCGGGACTTTTCATCGACGGGATCCTTATTGATAAAAAATTGAGTTCTGATTTTTTACCAACCTTGCCGGATTGTCTGGGACGAGGCATCCCGCCAGAGTGTCTGTCGTATCCTTTAAATGATTTCTGCCAGAGAAACGGCTTTCAATTCGTTAATGACGAGGTGACGGCGGTTGATCTTGAAAAGAAAGAAGTCATGACCAAAAACAGCGTTTTAAATTATGATTATCTTGTTATCGCCAGTGGCAGCGAAACGAATTTTTACGGGAATGACAATATTAGATCCAACGCCCTTAAGCTCGACGATTGCGTGGATGCCGAGAAAATGATTGGTATACTCAATCAGCGCGATGTTGATCATTTTATTATTGGCGGCGGTGGATATACTGGCATAGAAGTCGCGACGAATTTAAGGATGTTTTTAGATAAGAAACATAGAAGCGGCAAGATTATCATCGTCGAGCGCGCCGCGTCTATTTTAGGTGCTCTCCCTGCTTGGATGAAAGATTATACGGCGGAAAATTTAAAAAGATTGGACGTGGAAGTTTTTATTAATAATTCAATTGGTAACATAGACGGTCGGAAAGTCACATTAGCCGACGGAAAAGTTTTTGACTCCGCGCTTGTCATTTGGGCTGCAGGTGTTAAGACTGCCGGATTTATCAATGATCTGAAGGTAGAAAAAAATCCGCAAGGCAGAATCAAGGTCGACGACTTTCTGCGGTTAAACGACCGATGTTTTGCCGTTGGGGATGCGGGCTATTTTGTTTACAAAGACGTTTCTTTAAGAATGGCGGTCCAGTTTGCCATCGTCCAGGGACAGTGCGCGGCAGACAATATCATAAGAACAATTAAAGGGCAAAAGTTAAGGCCATATCAGCCAAGAGATCTGGGCTTTATTATCCCGATGGCTAATAATAAATCCTGCGGCACGATATTCGGGTTTGATCTTAAAGGGATTTTGCCGACGTTGTTTCATTTTTTTATGTGTCTTTACCGATCTCAGACCTGGAAAAACAGGTTTTGTCTTGCAAAGGCTTTTATCAAGCCGGGAAAATAGCCCCATATTTTAAAGTAGAAAAAAGATAGAAAAAAGTGGAATGGCTTCCTATTTATTAGTTTACTTATTATTTATAATAAGTTAAAGGATGTGATTTCTATGGATGAGGTCAGAATCAATCTGGAAGAAAATCTCTTAGACCGATTAAAGGGTAAGATTACGCTTACCCAATCGGTTAAAACCAAAGAGAAGATTATTTTAAATGCTTTTCTAGAATTTTGTAATGTGCTAGAGAACCAAAAATGTGAGGAGAGGGAAAAATATCTTAAAGATGAGAATAGCAAAACAGCTTTTGCGACGGGATTTCAAAGTTATGGAATCATCGACTCTTTATTGGATGACCCGAATGTGGAAGATATTATCATTAACGGTGCCGAGCCGATCTATGTTCATCATTCGCTGGAAGGATTAAAAGAGACGGGTAAACAGTTTGCGAACGCGCGTGAATTAGACCTTTTAATCAAGAAGATATTAACCTTTGCCGGCAAGGAGAATTTAAAAAAGATCAACAATATCGATTTGCCCGGGATGCGCGGCCGGGTGAATATTATTTATTCTCCTTTAGGCCCGGAGTTGACGATCACTAAAATGAAGTCGAGGCCGTTGAGCATTATTGATCTGATTGAGAAAGGCACTTTAAATACGGAGATCGCAGCGCATTTGTGGCTTTATATCGAAGGAATGGGTGTGAAGCTCGCGAACATTCTGATTTCCGGCGGGCCGGGAAGCGGAAAGACCACGCTCTTAAATGCCTTGCTCAGTTTTGTTCCCAATGCGCAGCATATTGTTGTGATTGAAGATTCTCTGGAGCTTGTGACCAATTGGATCGGCAATGTTTCCCGACTTGAAAGCGACGAGGATTTGTCTTTGGCCGACTTGGTCAAAAATAGTCTCCGGATGAGGCCGGACCGCATTATCGTCGGAGAAGTACGAGGCAGTGAAGCGGAAGACATGATCACGGCCATGAACATCGGCAAATATTGTATGGCGACCATTCATGCCAGTACGGTACGGGAAACGATCTTTCGCCTACAAAGTAATCCGATGAACATCCCGGAGACACTCATCAACCTCGTCGATGTTTTTATCGTGATGCGTAAGATGGTCGTTGGACATCAGATTTTCCGTGTGGTGGACGAAATTGCGGAATCTGCGGGTTTGGAACAAAAGGTTGTCTTGATTTCACCTTTATGGAAATACGATTCCGCAGCACAGGTCATTAATCATCTTAGCCCGACGACGGTTTACAGGGACCGGTTGAGCCGTGCCAGCGGACTAAACGGCAAGAACATTTTTGATGAAATCAATCAACGAAAAGATTTTTTAGAAATGTTAAGACAAGCAGATGTTCATTTGATCCAAGACGTTTCGCATTATTGCGAATCCTATATTCAAGACCCGGAAATCGCTTTGCGCCAAGTAAGCACGCTTAAGGAAAAGTCCTCATGAAATCCTATCCTGTCTTTGAAGATCTTCGATTCGAAGACCTTGCCATTTTTAATAAAGAATTTTTGGATAACCCGCCGAGCATTTCTGAATATACCTTTACCAATCTTTACGCCTGGAGAGAACCTTATAAATTGAAAGCTTGCCTTTTGGGACGTTTCATTATTTTGCGTTCTGAAGCAGGGCCGCAGATGCGGTTTTTTGATCCCATTGGCACAGGAGATAAAAAAAGTGTAATGGAAGAGATTTTTCAAAAGGATAACGGAATTTTTGTCCGTCTTCCGGAGGAGACAATCGCTTTATTTTCCAACGATCCACGTTTTCAAGTCGGGCTTGATCGGGATAATTCTGATTATTTGTATAAGGCCGAAGAGCTCATTACGCTTCAGGGGGCAAAATACGACGGGAAAAGGAACAGAATTAAAAAATTTCGGTCAACTTGTGGTTATGAATATATCCCCATGACAGCGATGAATGCCCAAGAATGCATGGCGTATGAAGACCAGTGGTGCATCCTTAAAAATTGTGATGGCGTTGAAGGGTTGAGCCATGAACGGCAAGCCATACGTGAAATGACCAAGCATTTTTTGGACTTTGAGCTCGTCGGAGGAGCCATCAAAATAGAAGGGATGATCCGCGCGGTTGCCTTGGCCCAAAGATTGAATCCTGAGACGCTCGTCATGCATGTGTTAAAAGCGGATGCGACTTTAAGCGGATTATATCAGACCATGTTGCATGAATTCTTATCGCGAGAAGCCGGGAATTATCTTTATGTTAATTTTGAACAGGACCTTGGCGAAGCAGGACTGCGAAAATCCAAACAATCGTATCACCCTCTTAAGATGATTCAAAAATATACCCTTATCCCCACACTCGTTTAAAATCCTCTCATTTTTAATTTTGTTAAGTAGATAAAGGTCAATAAAAAGCGGAATCCGCTCATTCACAGACTTTTTAGAAAGAGTATGCTAAGTATTAAAGACTTTATAAGAATATAAGATTTTATTATTAGAGAAAAGAGGAAAAAATGGCTAATAAGAAGGTGATGATCGTCGATGACGACAAAGAATTTTTAGAAGAGCTTGATGAGGCTTTGCGGCTAAGCGATTTTGACAGCATTGTGATTAATAATCCTAATTTAGCTTTGAAGAAAGCTGTGTTGGAAAAGCCAGATGCCATTTTACTTGATTTAAGAATGCCCGGGAAAAGTGGGTTTTTGCTTGCGGATGAGATAAAGAATTCTTCTCAATTGACTGGCACTCCGATTATTGCGATGAGCGGGTATTTTAAAAAAGATGCGAGTGATTTTTTTAGTGTTTATGGGATCGTTGATTATATTTCTAAACCGTTTGACCCATTGGAAGTTGTGAGCAAGATAGAAAAAGTCTTGGAAAAAACAATGGGCGCCAAAACAAAAAAGTTGTTGGATGAACATAAAAAGTAGCGGGTAATTTTAACGAGGAGGATCATATGATAAAGCTTAAGAATGGACAAAAATTGGCCTGTGAGCCTTGCGGAAGAGAAGTTATTATTGATGCTTGTGGCGCTTCAGAGAGCGTCTTATGGTGTTGCAATCAACCAATGATACAGAAAGAAAAAAAGAAGACCGCAAAGAAGGCGCCAAAAAAGAAATAATCCTAAGTTTTGTGGGGCCGGTAAAGGATGCCCTAAGCAAAATGAAGGATAAAGTATTAGACGAGCGGAGGTGTCGAGATGAAGGTTTTAGTCGATAAAGACGCGTGTATTGGTTGCGGTTTTTGCACGCAAGTCTGTCCTCAGGTATTTAAAATGGAAGATGATAAAGCAATTGTCTATGTCAGCATTATTCCTCACGAAGCTGAGGACTGTTGTAAAGAAGCCGTAGAAGATTGCCCAGTCAAGGCGATAATGGTGGAATAATTATTTATAGTAAATCGTGGGAAAATAAATCAGGAGGCATTTTATGGGAATGAGATTAATAGGATTATTCGCTATCGTGCCAATTTCCGTTCTTTTAACGATCAGCTTTTTCGTATTATTTGCGGTACGTAAGGTTGAAATTCATGGCCTTAAGGCCTTCGGATATGTTGTCAGCGCCCTTTTGTGGATGGCGGCATTACTTCTTTTTTCCGGAGGGATTTATATGCTTTCGACCGGTCATCATCCGATGTCTGGCATGATGAAAGAAATGATGGGCAGCTCCAAATGTGAGATGAGGAAACATGAGATGATGGAGCGTGAAATGGCGGAGCATGAGATGGCCGAGCATAAAATGATGGAGCCCAAGATGCCGGAATCCATGAAAGGCCCATGCCCTATGATGATGAAAAAAGAAGAAAAGAAGTAACTGAAAATATGCCAAGAAAGACAACGTGAATTTCCAAATGAATGGAAAGGGTCTATCATGCTTCGAAAAATAACTTTTAAGGGCAATCCCCTTACGCTCGTTGGAAGGAAAATAAAAATTGGAGATCCTGCTCCGGATTTTAAAGTAGTATTGCAAGACCTAACGGTCTTGGGGATTTCTGCTTTTTCTTCAAAAATTAAAGTCCTTACAAGCTTTCCCTCGCTGGATACTCCTGTTTGCGATCTTCAAGTTAAGGAATTTAACCGTAAAGCTTTGAATGCCTCTAAGGATGTCATGGTGGTTGGCATCAGCAAGGACTTGCCGTTTGCCCAAAAAAGATTTTGTTTGGCACATGATATAAACAATATTGTGATTGTTTCAGATTATAGAACGTCATCTTTTGGAATTAACTATGGACTTCTGATCAAAGAATTAAATCTTCTGGCGCGTAGCATTCTCATTGTGGACCAGGACAACATTGTGCGTTATATCCAGGTGGTGGAAGAATTGACCAATGCGCCTGATTATGAAGATGCTATAAAAAACTTAGAGCTTGTGAGGAAGAATCCCAAGCTTGCCGATAACAAAAATGTCCTTTCTCGATGCCGGCCCTGCGAAGGAAGGGCCGCTGCGCTTTCTAAACAAAATGCTGAAGGCCTTCTTGGGAAAATAGACGGTTGGCAGTTGGTGGAGGACAAAAAGATCGTCAAAGAGTTTATTTTTAAAGATTTTATAGAAGCTAAATATTTCTTAGACCTTGTTTCTGTTGTGGCGGAAGAACAGGCGCATCATCCGACCTTGACGCTGATTTACAATAAATTAAAAGTCACTCTAACGACACATGCCGTGGGCGGTTTAAGCGAGAATGATTTTATCATGGCAAGAATGATTGACGAACTTTGCGCATAGAAGAACAGAACGGGGAAAAAGAAAGATTTAGGATGAAAAGCGAGGAAGCGATGAATGCGCTTAAGCCCAAAGTTTCTATTATCGGAGCGGGCAGCGTCGGAAGCACATTTGCCTATACGCTCATGATGAGTGGTTTAGCCAGAGAAATTGTTCTGATCGACAAAGACGAGTTGCGTGCCCAAGGCGAGTGTATGGATTTAAATCACGGATTAAGTTTTGCACGTCCCGCGAAAATTTATGCTGCGGGATTTGAAGGGTGCGCGGAATCCGACATCGTTGTTGTTACAGCTGGCGCGAAACAAATCCCGGGGCAAACCCGAATCGATTTGTGTCAGAAAAATGTCGAGATATTTAAAGGCATCATTCCTTCCATTGTGCGGTATGCCCCCGAATCCATTCTTTTAGTTGTCTCTAATCCCGTCGATATATTGACCTATGTGACCATGAAAATTTCCGGATTCCCTAGCTCAAAGGTCATAGGGTCCGGAACGGTTCTCGACAGTTCTCGATTTAAATATTTAATCAGCGAGCATTGTAAAACGGACCCGAGAAATATTCATGCGTATATTATTGGAGAGCATGGTGACAGTGAACTTCCCGTCTGGAGTAATGCGAATATTGGCGGCATGCTTCTGGAAAAATATTGCCTGATTTGTAATCACCTTTGCGATAATAAAGTCGCATGGGACAATATTTTTGAGGAGGTCAAGACGGCGGCGTATAAAATCATTGAAGCCAAAGGCGGAACGTATTATGCTATTGCGTTGGCTTTGGGGCGCATTGTCGAAGCGATCTTGCGGGATGAAAATTCCATTTTACCTGTTTCAACGCTCATTAATGGTTATTATGGCGTTAACGATGTTTGTTTGAGCATCCCCTCAAAGGTTAACCGAAGTGGCGTCGAGAATTTTTTAGCGCTCGAATTGTCCGATGTCGAGCAGAAGCAGTTTAAGCATTCAGCGGATACGCTTCAAGAGATCATCAAACATATTCAGTTCTAAAAGGAAAGGTATGCTGAATTTCAAATCGGTTAAAACGCAGTTCATTCTGTATTTAGCCTGTTTTGCCGTTTTTTTGTCGATAAAGGACAAGGATTCGGCATTTCTTTTAATGACAATGGTTGCTCTTGTTCTAAGCGTGGCCATAGAATCATTGATCGTTTATTGGAAAACAAAAACTCTTGAGATAACCGAAAGCTCTATGATCACGGGGCTCATTATTGGTTTTGTGCTTTCAAGCGGCGAGCCGTGGTGGAAGTTTGTGGCCGCCTCGGCCTTAGCCATCGGTTCCAAGCAGTTTATCCGTTTTAAGAAAAAGCATCTTTTTAATCCCGCGGCTTTCGGATTATTCTTGACGCTCATTCTACTTGCAGCGTCGAGCCAATGGAAGGGCACATATGTTTGGTATATTACAGTCCCGGCCGGGATTTATTTTGCTTATAAATTCAAGAAGCTGGAAGTCCTTCTTGGCTATGGAATCGTAGCCATCGTATTATTTGGAACGCAGGCTTTATTACAAAAGGTCTTGTTCTGGAATATTTTTGGCTATTTCAGCTATTTTTATATTTTTGTCATGGCGATTGAACCGAAAACCACACCGATTAAGCCAGTCGGAAAATATGTGTTTGGCTCCGGCGTGGCGATGCTAATTTTTATCCTTACACAAATAGGCGTGAGCTTTGACGTCGAACTCTTGAGCTTGTTGGCGATGAACACGGCCGTGCCGTTTTTAAATAACGTTTCATTAAAAAAGGAGAAGTAGCATGAAGAAAATGTTTATGGTTTTTGCCCTTTTAATTTTCATGGCCGCGGCATCAACCGCTTATGCGCATCCGCCGTCAGACATTAAGATCACATTTAATCCGTCGACAAAAATACTTACAGCCGCCATCATTCATAATACAAGCAATCCTTCTAAACATTATATTAACAAGGTCGACGTTGGGTTAAACGGCAAAGATATTATTACGCAGATGATTTCTAAGGAAGATAATAATGCAAGCCAGACGGTCAGCTATCTTATCCCGGATGCGAAGGCCGGGGATATCCTCTCCGTAGAGGGACATTGCAGCATTAGCGGCGCCTTAAAGAAGGAAATCAGTGTCGCTATGGGACAATGATTTTAGAAAAGAGGTAGAAAATATGGACGGTTTATTGCGGGATGAAACCATGATGATTTCAAACGGAATTTTAGATGATTTGACGGTTATTGACAGAATCAGCTGGAATGAATAGGTAAATAATGGCCATCATCCGTAGAATTCTTTTTTTTATTTTCTTAGCAACATATCTTATCGCCTGCCCGCTTCTTATTTTATACTCGTTCGGTTATATTTTTATCCCCATCAAGCAAGGACTAACACAAACCGGGTTAATTTATCTTTCCTCGACTCCCAAGGGAGCTGATGTTTATCTTGAAAAAAGCCACTATCGGCAAAAAACTCCAACCACGATAAATGGACTGATCCCCGGAAATTATAAAATTACACTTAAACAAAAAGGCTATCAGCCTTGGGTTCAAACGGTTCTCGTGGATGTCGGGAAGGCCGCGGCCTTTAAAAATATTTTACTTGTTCCCAAAATGTGGCCGGTCGAGAATATCATTTCGAAGGATTTTGTAAAATTAGTACCGCTACGCCAAGCAAATGGTTTTATTGTCGCCACGTCCGCTCATCTCGGCAGCTATGCTGTTTATGATTTTAAAAAGAAAGACCTTACGCCGTTAGTTCCGTCGGATTCTTCTTTTTTCACTTTGCCTGTTGATTCTATTTTCAGTGAAGAGAACAGTTCGATTTTTATTATTTATGGAGGGTCTTTGTGGGGCCATAAATATGTGTATGTGAATTTTGCCAAAACCCCGCAGGAAATCTTGGACATCTCTAAACTCATTGATGAGAAGTCCGCCGATTTGTTTTGGAGCGACTCTAATCGTTCCAAGATTCTGGCTTTTCATGGCGATTATCTGGATCTTCTGGATACGGAAGAGATGTCCGTTTCTCCTCGGTATGTAGAAAACGTCAAAGGATACGGTGCAACCGCGAAATGGGTATACACGATGGATATGGAAAATAATGTTTTAAGACACCTGTATCATCCGGTTGAAAAGCAACCGTTTTTGGACAACGCGCAATTTGACGAGGATCTTCTGGGGGAATCGAGGCCGTATAAGATTAAAGTTTTAGATGGAGATAATATTTTGCTTTTAGGCCCTAAAGGGCAGTTAGTTGTAAATCTCCCACCGTATAACTTGGCGAAAGACGGAGTTGTCGGTCTTGAATTCTACAAAAAAATTTTTACGCTGTTATATTGGACTAAACAATCCATCAACCTTGTGGATTTCTCTGAGCAGCCGGAGAATCAATCTCCCGTCAAGAAAGGTGTCCACCAGAGCATTGTTTACGAGAATGGGAAAAATATCACGGATTGTTTTTTTGTGGATGAAGGAATGCATATTATTTTTAAAGATAACGACCGGTTATATTTGCTTGAAATAGAGCCCGCGGGCCCGCCGCATGTCGAGTTCCTTGCAGAAGTCAAAAAAGATAGTTCATTTTTTTATGCCCAGGAAACAGGAGCTGTTTATTATTTAGATTCTCAGACGAGGCATTTAAATTCTATTCAGGTGGTCCCCAAGTAAAGAATATTTTATGAATTATAACTATTCGCGCCACAACATTCAGGGAAAAGACAAAGCGCTAGAGCGCGCGTTAGAGATCCTGCCCGGATTTTTAAGCTGGATTATTATTATCGGGATGCTGGTGCTTTCCATCGTCGAGCCTTTGGTCGCAGCGGTTGTGATGATCGCGTTTATTTTATATTGGGTCTTGCGGCTTTTGTATATGAATATTTTTCTTGTTCTCTCTTATCTGAGGCTGGACATTGAAAAAGAGGCGAATTGGATTGGGCGTATTGCAGGTGTTGACCGGGTGCAATCTTATAATCAGGAATTATGCCAATTGCCTTGTCCTAAAGATTTTAAGGCAAAATGGTCTTTGCGCCTGCATTGTAAAGAACTTTCAGATTTGATAAAAAGCGGGTCTTTGCCTCCTAAATCCGACGACATTTATCATTTGGTGATTATTCCGGTTATCAAAGAGACCAGAGATATCATTGAGCCGGGGATTGAGGGTATTAAGTCCGGCAAATATCCTTCCTCTAAAGTTCTTGTCGTGATCGCTCTGGAGGACCGGGCGTCAACGGAAGTCCAAAATGATGTTCTGGCAATTAAGGATTTGTACGCAAAAAAATTCTTTGATTTTTTGGTGGTCCGCCATCCCAGCAATATTCCCGGCGAGGCCAGAGTGAAAGGCGCGAATGCATCTTACGCGGCCAGATCTGCGAAAGAATATTTTGATCAAAGAAAAATCCTTTATGAGAACGTAATTGTTTCGTGTTTTGATGCCGATACCGTGCCGAATCCAGATTATTTTAGTTGTCTGACGTATCATTTCATGATCACACCGAATAGAGTCCAAAGAAGCTATCAGCCTATCCCTGTTTATCACAATAATATCTGGAATGTGCCGAGTTTTGCCAGGATCATTGATATCGGAACTTCTTTTTTTGAGCTGGTGGAGGCGACCAATCCTAAGAAAATGGTCACATTTTCCAGTCACAGCATGAGTTTTAAGGCCTTGGTCGACGTCGATTTCTGGCCCGTCGACATGATTTCGGATGATTCGGCAATTTTTTGGAAAGCGTTTATCCGTTATGACGGGGATTATCAGACGGTGCCTATTTATACAACGGTTTCGATGGATATCGTGGCCGGAAGAAATAGGGGGGAGACTTTTGTCAATATTTACAAGCAGAAGCGCCGTTGGGCGTGGGGTGTGGAAAACTTTCCTATTGTCTTACGGGCATTCTTAAAATCCAGCGGGATCTCTTTTTATCAAAGACTGACCTATGGGTTTAAGTTGTTGGAAGCCTTTGTGTCTTGGGCGACATGGTCATTGCTTTTGTCTTTGGTTAGCTGGCTGCCCGGTTTTTTTGCCAGCAGAGAATTTGCGACGAGCACGGTGTATTATATTGCGCCGCGTATTCAAGCAACGATTTTTAGCCTGGCGTCTTTTGGGCTTATCATTTGTGTGTCGTTAAGCATTATGATGCTTCCACCTATCACGGGGGAACATAATATTTTAAAAAAGATCCGGCATGTTTTTGAATGGTTGCTCATCCCGGTCATTGTTTTGGTCTTAAGCGCCATTCCGGCGTTGGATGCCCAGACAAGGCTGATGTTTGGAAGATACATGGATTTTTGGGTCACGGATAAATATCGAAAGAAAGGCTAATTAATCACATGTCTGGCGAGCTTATGCATCTTCCGAAAAAATCCGGCTTGCTGTCTGTGAAATTCATGGTAACATCAGAAAAATCGTTGATTAGGAGATAGAAGAATATGTCAGAGCGTCTAGAAAAAGATTCTTTAGGAGAGAAGACCATCCCGTCGGATGCTTATTGGGGAATTCACACAAAGCGCGCGCTGGAAAATTTTTCCATTAGCTGTCTTAAAGTGAATCCATCTTTGATTAAAGCCATGGCCACGGTCAAGAAAACCTGCGCCTTGACCAATCAAGAGTTGGGATGCTTGCCTTTAGAAAAATCCAAAGCTATCATGATGGCTTGCGATGAAATCATCGACGGAAAATTATCGGATCAATTTCCTTTGGATGCGCTTCAAGGCGGCGCCGGCACGTCGACGAACATGAACGTCAACGAAGTCATCGCCAATCGAGCGATAGAAATTTTAGGAGGACAAAAGGGGAATTATGGTCTTGTGCATCCCATCGAGGATGTCAATTTAAACCAGTCAACCAATGACGTTTATCCGACGGCGCTTAAAGTGGCGTGCATTTCTATGCTACGCGTTTTAGCCGCAGAAATCGCGCGTCTTCAAGGCGCTTTCCAGAAGAAGGAAAAAGAATTTGCCGAGATTGTTAAAATAGGCCGGACCGAACTTCAAGAGGCTGTGCCCATGACCTTAGGCCAGGAATTTTCCGCCTTCGCCGAAGCCATTGGCCGTGACCGGTGGCGTACCTTTAAATGCGAGGAGCGTTTGCGCGTGGTCAATCTCGGCGGCACAGCCATCGGGACGGGAATCAGCGCACCTAAAAGTTATATTTTTGGAGTAATAGAAAAATTGCGCGAGATCACGGGCATGGGATTGATGCGCGGGGAAAATCTCGTCGATGCAACAGCCAATGCCGATAGCTTTGTGGAAATTTCTGGCATTCTAAAAGCGCATGCGGTCAACCTAATAAAAATCTCAAATGATTTAAGGTTGCTCAATCTTTTAGGTGAAATCAAATTGCCGGCGGTGCAGGTCGGTTCGTCGATTATGGCAGGAAAAATTAATCCCGTTATCCTGGAATCCGTGATACAGAGCGGTTATAAAGTCATCGCAAATGACGCGCTGGTCACCGAAGCTGCGGCGAAAGGGTCTTTGCAGATCAATGAATTTTTACCGCTATTGGCGCACGCCATCCTTGAATCCTTGGATATCTTGACGGCCATTAATGGCATTTTTGCCAATCACGTCGATGGAATTAAGGCTGATGAACAAAAGTGCCTGGATTATTTAAATAAAAGCCCACAGATCATCACGGCATTTCTACCGTATATCGGTTACGATAAAGCCGCTGACCTTTTAAAAGAATTTCAATCGTCGGGAAAAGATAACTTAAGAGCCTTCTTAAATGAGAAACTTGGAGTTGAGGCGGTCGACAAAGTCCTTTCCATCGAAAGGCTCATCTCTTTGGGATATAAAGATCGTAAATCAATTTCGTAGCTTCATCTGTCATCCCCGCGGAAGCGGGGATCCAGGATCCGTGGAGTAAGCTCTACGGAGAGCTAAATTTTTAAAAATATTTACTGGATTCCCGCCTGCGCGGGAATGACAAAAGTAAGATGAAAATAAGGAAGAAATTTAAGTTTTTATGGAAAAGACACCTAAAGCATTACGACTACATATCGCATTATTTGGCCGAACCAACGTCGGGAAATCCAGCTTTCTCAATATGGTCGTAGGTCAGGATGTAGCTATTACATCGCCAGTTCCTGGGACCACGACCGATGTCGTCGAGAAAACCATGGAGCTTTTGCCGCTTGGGCCGGTGGTCTTTTTAGATACTGCCGGGCTCGACGATAAATCAGTCTTGGCGGAATTACGGCTTCAAAAAACGAGGAAGGTGTTTGAGCGCTCGGATGTGATCTTGCTTTTACTTGAAGCCGGCATTTGGAGTGAATATGAGGACAATGTTTTAGCACAAGCTCACCAAAGAAATATTCCTGTCATTGCTGTCGTAAATAAATCCGATATCCTTCCGCCGTCGGAGAATTTTTTGGCGGATGTTAAAGAAAAAACGCCGCGATTGTTTATTTGCTCTAGTCTTGATTTAACTAAGCGTCATGATCAGGTCAACACCTTAAAACGTCTATTGCTTGAAGCGGCGCCGGATGAATTCTTGTATCCATCGCCTTTGATCGGAGACCTTCTTCCCGCTGGAGGGTTAGCTGTTTTAATCGTGCCGATAGATTTGGAAGCGCCAAAAGGCCGGCTGATCTTGCCGCAGGTCCAAACTATCCGTGATGCTTTGGACAATGATGCGGCCACGTTGGTCGTCAAGGAAAGGGAGTACGCGGCCTATTTAGGAAAATTAAAGACTCCTCCGGATATTGTAGTTTGCGACTCACAGGTTGTTTTAAAAATGGTTGCGGATACACCGAAAGAGATCAAGTGCACGACGTTTTCCATTTTATTCTCGCGGTTTAAAGGAGACTTGGTCGAATCGGTTAAAGGTGCTTTGGTGATTGATCGATTGCAGTCCGGTGATAAGGTTTTGATCGCGGAGGCCTGCAGCCATCATGACCTCGAGGACGATATTGCCCGCGTGAAGATCCCCCGTTGGCTGCGGCAATATACCGGCGTCAATCTGACTATTGACATCTGCCAGGGCAAAGATTATCCTGACAATTTAAAAGAATATAAGTTAATCATCCATTGCGGCGCATGCATGTTCAATCGTCGGGAAATGATGTTCAGGATCGAGCACGCTAAAGAGCAAGGTGTCCCTATTACAAACTATGGGGTCTGTATCTCGTTCCTTCAAGGAGTTTTGGAAAGGGTGCTTACGCCTTTTCCGCTAGCTTTGCAAACATTGAAAAAAGGAGATTAGAAATATGGAGGCAATGAAGGCAATTTTAGAAAGACGTAGTGTCCGAAAATATACCGGTGAAGCGGTCAGCCGCGATAAACTTTTAATGCTCGCGAAAGCAGGCATGGCCGCGCCAACATCCCGGGACACACGCCATTTTCATTTTATTATTATTGATAATAGTGTTTTGATTAATAAACTTGCCGAAGGCCTGCCTTACGCGAAGATGCTTTTTACCGCGAAACATGCGATCATAGTTGCCAGTGATTTATCTATTGCTCACGGCGGCGCTGAAACGGATTACTGGCTCCAGGATTGCTGTGCAGCTGCGGAAAATATCCTGCTTGCCGCTCACGCTTTAGGCCTTGGTGCCTGCTGGACCGCGGCCCATCCGCGAGCGGAGAGAGTCGCCTTCATCAAAGAAGCCCTTGCGTTACCAAAAAATATCAGTCCCTTGTGTGTGATCGCCGTCGGTGTCCCGGCTGGCGAAGAAAAGCCCAGAGACAAATTTGATGCGTCCCATGTTTCATGGAATCAATGGAGCCTTCAGAGTTAAGGAAGCGCTTTCCTCTCTTTGTCTCAAATTGTGGTTTTTTTGCTTATAATATTTTATACTTAATAAGGAAGCATGAAGGTCGAATCGAAACGGCAAACTACTCGTAAGGGTAGGGCGCAAAGTTAGAGGGTCCTAAAGGAATAGGATAGCCTGACTACCGAAGTCGCGGAAGCATGGGAAATCAATAGCCTATTCCTAAAGTTTTTTAGGGATGGGCTTTTTTATTGGGAGAAAAGGACAACAGGGGGAATAGTGATGAGTTTCTTTGGTTATAAGAGACAAAAAAGCTATTTGTTTAAAGCCGTTGTTTCTTTATTAATTCTTACCTTTAATATCAGTCTACTTACCCCGTTTAAAGCTTACGCTCAGGAATCTCTTAATCTTCCAACTCCCGGGGCCATGGTTTTGCCAAGCTCCGTCTTTACGCCCATTTTGCTTAAAGGGGTCAGAATCAATCCCGACAATCCATTTGGTTTTAAATTTATTGTTGATGCCGGCGATTCCAACCTGCAGGGTGAAGGGTTAAAAGAAGCGTCGACTAAGCTCATTAAATATTTTTTGGCGTCTTTGACCATTCCGGAAAAAGATCTTTGGGTCAACCTTTCTCCTTACGAAAAAGACCGTATTATCCCCAAGGAATTTGGTATCACGGAAATGGGCAAAGACCTCTTGGCCCAGGATTACCTCTTAAAGCAGCTGACTGCATCTTTGATGTATCCGGAAAAAGATTTAGGGAAAAAATTCTGGGATGAGGTTTATCAAAAAGCCCGAGAAGCTTATGGCACGACGGACATTCCAGTTGACTCGTTTAATAAGGTCTGGATCGTTCCTGATAAAGCGGTTGTTTATCAGGAAGGGAATTCCGCTTTTGTGGCCGAGAGCCACTTAAAGGTGATGCTTGAAGAAGATTACGAAGCTCTCAAATCGAGCGCGGAGTCCCGAGCATCTGCGAGGGATCTGGCGGCTTCACATAATGTAGGGGCGGGGTTTCCCCGCCCTGATGATAAAGGGCGCGGTAACCGCGCCCCTACGGCGATCATTAAAGAAATCATTCTTCCCTCCATTGAGAAAGAAGTCAACGAAGGCAAGAATTTCGTTCCTTTACGACAGATTTTTTATTCGCTGATCTTGGCCTCCTGGTATAAGCAAGCCCTCAAAGAAAGTTTATTTGGGAAAATCTATGTTGATAAAAAGAAAATCAGCGGAGTTGACGTCGAGAATAAAGAGGTTAAACAACAAATTTATAATCAATACCTCGCGGCTTTTAAAAAGGGAGTTTATAACTACATCCGGCAGGATTATGATCCGGCGTCCCAAGCCCTTGTTGCTCATAAGTATTTCTCCGGCGGGGTCAGCGCTCTAGGATTAGTTGCGCCCATTGACGGCAAGCCGCCTATCTTAAAAATTTTTAAACGTGACCGTGCGATGGCAGCTGAAGTGAAGAAAGATTTGTCTCCTTCTGTTAGTAATCCGTTAGATAGAACTTATGAAGTCGCCGTCAATTTAGAAGGCACTAATGCTGAAACTCCTAATGTTAGTAAGAAAGCGGCTTTACCGTCATCCGGCACTCAATCTTTAATAGGATTTTTCCCCGGCATAGGGAGCGGTAGCGCCTATAGAAATTTGGGGAGTGCTTTATATGATACAGGGATCCCGGAGGTGCAAAATATTTATAGAGAAGCCGCGCAAGTTTTAGGATATATGAAAGACGGCAAGCCGGATCCCACTAAATTATTTTTTGCTGATGAAAATTTGCCAGCCGATCCGGAGAAAAAACTTGGATTTATCAGTATCGCATTTCTTGTCCATAACCTCGCTTTGCATGAGTATTTTAAGAAACGCTCTGACTTGGCAGGCCTCCCAGTTGAATTTAAGGCGTATACAGGAGAAAGTTTTGGAATTTTGACCGCGGCCATCGCCAGCAAAGCAGTTTCTCTTTCCGACGGAATTAAGATCGCGTCTTTTTTTATCAAATGCCTTGCAGATGCCAGCAGGGAATCCGTTGCTGAGAATCATCATGTGATTGGCATCGTTGGAGAGGATTTGGAGGCCGTGATCCCGATTCTTGAGGCACAGTTTAAAGATAAATTTGAAGTCCATAAAATGTATTCAAACCAGCAAGTGAACGTTTATGTCGCCGTAAGCGCGATCAATGAATTTAAGGCTTTGATGGAAACTGACGAGATGAGACGTCGATTTCCTGATTTGCGATTTAAAGATCTTAAACCTCCCACTAAAAACATTGCCCATTCGAAGAAAATGTCCTTGGCTCGAGAAAGATTCTTAAAATTTATCGATGAGAATAATATTGTCTTTAACACACCGCCAGTTCCAGTCATTTCCAATAACCACTCCAACATGTTAACGACGGCAGATGCGGTCAAGAAGGGTATTTTGGCGATGATCGATGAGCCGATGGATTCCCAAGAAACAGTCCGGCTTGCTCAAAGTATGAATGTGGACCTTATTGTGGAGCTGGGCTTAGGCGGTAAGACAAGGCCGTTAATCGAAAATAATTATCAGGGCGATACGCCTTTCATGGAATTTACCGGAGAGAGTGATATCAAAACAGACAATATTTCTTCCCTTCAATTGATCCAAACGCTTGGTACAGAATTAGGACAATTCAAGAAAGCCGGTTCCTCGGCACAGATAGGAGAACAGCAATATAATTTATTAAGAACTATTTTTGAAAAGGCCGCCCAGAATCCTTTCTTACAGAAACTGCTTCTTTCTTTTATTCGCAAGATAATTAAGGAAGATATGCGCCAAGAAAAGAAGGAAGATGCGCCGGCATTTTACAAGTTGCTTGAGATTCTCCAAAACAGCTATTTATGCCATTTTGTTTTAAATATTGAAAGCTTAGCTCCTGATGCGCTAGCGATATCTGCCCTCTTTAAGAAAAGACTTTTATCTCAAGAAGATAAAGTTGATATTGATCTGCTTCTTTTAGAAAGAAGTGGTCGTGAAGTGCAGCTATCTTTTATGGATTATAAATATCCCGAGACCGTCACATTTGCTTTTCAAACCTTAACTCTATCACTGCCAGAATTAGCTAACAAAGCGAAGCAACTCATCCGACTTCAGCCTAAAGCAAAGGAAATTTACGAGGAGATCCGCAAAGGTTTAGGATTGAATAACCTTGACTTTTTTACTAATTCGCAGCAAGTGATGACCCTAGGTCTTGAACCTTATACTATTGGTATGATGGTTTATCAATATGTGATGTTTAAGCTCACGAACCTTTATCGTCCTGCGATCTTAGGACAGAATTTTTATTTTGTTTCCGGAGCCGATGAGCTCGGGCTCATGACCGCTATGGCCGCCAGTGGCGCGATGTCTATCGTAGACAGCATTAAGTTGTATCAATCTTTGCTTCGACAGCATTTTAATAGAGATTATACGTCGTTAAGAAATGTCGCTGAACAAATCCATGTCGCGGGTAATGATATCAAAATGATAGACCCCCGGTCCGGAGCTGTTCTTAAAACAAGACGGGATTTTATTAATATGATCATCGAAGTCTGTTATGAATTAAGAGGAGCACAGCGAAAAGAGGTTGATTTAAAATTTTCAAGCTGGGTCATGTCTTTTGATCCGGCAAAGATCAATCAGGTCAAATGGAAGAAAATGAATGAAGAGTCTGGTGTCCGTATGATCCATATCTCCGGGCTTGATGACCTTTGGAAAAGAAATCATAATCCGGATCTGGATGTTTTAGAGGACATTTCTACATTAAGGCTTACGGATCAAAACAGAAAGGTTTTTAAATTCGCAGAAGGCCGAGGGACCACAACCGCGAATGTTTATGCCTATATTAATCCCGGCGAGACTGTCGTGGGATTCGGCAAAGGCGGCAGCGAATCTTTGACGGTGTTTCTGCTCAAGAAAGGCGAGAAAACAATTACGGTCAGAAAGATCTTGAGTGAGCGGCTGATCACGGCGCAATGGGACCGAGAGGGAACAGGGGTCATGATCCCGCCGTTTAAGAAAGCCAAACAACAGGCTTATTATTTGCTGGGCCTTCCGGAAGAAGTCAAAGATCTTTTCCCAAGAGTTTATGATATTGAAGAACGGGACATCCCGACTCCTGAAGGCGGCGTGGCGCATGAATTTTTATATGATATGAGTTATGTCCCTGGAACGGAAGTTAGCGAGTTCATTCGAGAGTTTTCGCCATCTCCGGACATTGTCGCCCGGCTCTATGAATTAATCTTTCGAAATTTAAAAGAGATCCATTCTTATCGTAGAAGAATACCTGCTCGTCCGACGCTAGAATCCTCTTATTTTAAGAAGATCGAAGATCGGTTAGCTCTTGCGCGTAAAACAGCCCCGAATGTTTTTGGCGATAATCTTCTCGAGAAGGACGATATCATTATTAACGGAAAACAATATTTGAATATCCGTCCGCTTTTAGAAAAATTGAGAAGTCACCAGGAATATTTGGATCTATTGGAGCCGCAAGTTCATTCGCTTGTTATGGGAGACACCAACACGGAAAATATCAAGATCACAAATGTACAACCTATTATAAAGGCCATGATGATGCGAAAGGCGGATCCGAATTATAAGCCTGATTTTACAGCGGAAGAAATAGGGTTGAAGTTTCTTGATCCACGGGCGATCGGATTCCATGAAAATGGAATAGATACCGGCGCGGATGACCCGATGTATGATAACAAGCCTTGGCATAACTCCATGGGGCATTATGACCTGATGCACGGAGAACATTTTGATTTGGTTGTAGATAATCTTCCCGACGGATTGCATGTGCGCATCAACTTTCATGAAAACACTCTATACACAGAATCTTACAAAGGGATTGAAGGGTATTTTAAACAGGTCATGACTGAGGCATGGGGACTTGATCATGCGGATTCGGAATTTTTGAAAACGGATCCTTATTGGCTTATACGGTTTTGTTTTATGATGGGGACACATTTTACAGCCATGCCACCGTTTCATTTTTCTACAGGATTGGACGGGAAGCTTATCGACACTTATGCTCATCAACGCAGGCCGGTGGCTATTTATAGTGAAGGGATCATGTGGTTGAATTTAGCGCTCGAGATGCTCGAGGGAAAAAGAACAGAATTTAACGGATTTGAAGTCCCCAAGTTGCCTTATACGCCGGATAAGGCGATGCTGACTGAGACTGTTAATTCACTACAAGTGCCTCAGCAGATGCAAAATAATCCTCGAGGCCCGCAAGATATTACTAAAGAGAGCCGAGCTTTTTTTAGCCCGTGGATTCGGATTGTTCGAGGGATGGCTTTGGGGGGGAACGCGATCGGTTTTAATCCGCAGCTTGCCCAAAACATCAGAGAAACGACCAAACTTCTCCAGGAGAGAATTCCATCGAATAATATATTTAATAGATTTTCAACTCGGTTAACGAATTTAATTCTGGATATCAATGATTCTCAAATATCTTTATCAGCGAACGACATACAGAAAAGAGTTGAAATTCTTGTAGGGGACATTCAAGAAATAAAAGAACCGCCTCTTTTTGTGAATGCAAGTGCTATTTTGATGGATTGTTTGGCACAGCTCAAGCTGCCAGCAGATTTAATTGTCAACGACCGGGTGGATGTTTTGCAAAATGCTTTGGCGAAAGCGGAAGAAATCCCTTATGATCATCACGGTGCTTACGAGCGGCTCACGTCTCTGACAAATCTCTTTTTGGCAGCTGGACAGTTGGGACTCAAGGCTCGTCTTGTTGGGGAAAAAGATCATATTTCAGCATCATTGGCATTATTGAAGGATATTTCATCTCATTATTATAGAGGAAGAGGTGCTTCGGCTTTGTTTTCAGTTTTGGTGGTTTTAGGATTTGAAGAGCATTTTATAAATTCCAAAATGGACT
>JADFXT010000008.1 GCA_015233405.1 Candidatus Omnitrophota bacterium
TCCCGGCCCCTTTCTGTCACACCGAATTTCTCCGGAACGATTCTGTCCGGCTCCTTGGGCTTTAAGTTCCCCCACATCTCGTCTTCGGGCGTGGTCAAAGACGCCAAGAAATATTTGATGAGCCGCATGGCATCGTCTTGTAAGGGCGAACGACCGTTCGCCCCTACGGAATCATCACCTTTATCTAAAATGAAATCGAGACGTAGCGGATTGTCCGGAAAAACTTTGATGCCTTTAATGACCGCCGGATTAAACGCTGGTGTTAAACCGAATTCTTGGACTGTTGGTGTTGGAAGAGTTTGCGCATAAGAATACTGAGCGGGAAGAATGGTATTTAGAGCAAAGCTAATGAGTATAAGAACGTGGACCATCTTATACGCTTTACTTTTTCTCATTGTCCCTTGCCCAACCCTCATCTTTTTTCCTTTCAATATTTCAATTTCTTTCGCCTCCCCCTTGTGGGGAGAAAAACATTCGCTACGCGCCTGTCGATTTCTTTGGTTCTGCCAATCCCAACAACTGATAAACATTCGTTACCGGAATCACATTGATAATCACCGGCTCAAACCCGGGAGCGCTCTTTAATTCTTCTAAATTCAGATTCGCATTAAATTGAACTTTCCCGCCTTTACTTTCAATCGTCAGATTCTTCGGATTTAGATCAATACCACCTTTGGTCGCGCTATTTTCCTTTGCTCCAATTGCACTACTCATGGCTTTGTCTGAGGAGGAAATCCTCGAGCGCTTGGCAACGATGCCGCGCATATACTTGATAAATGCAAGCGACCTTTTCAAAAATCCTTTGTCCGAAGAGGGAATGGCTTTCATGACCCTATTGGCCAAGGTTGAAATATCTTCAGGATCAGGTTTGTCCCAATAAAAATAATCGACTTGAAAATAATGATATTTGTTTTTTAAAGGATGCCGATCAACAAAATCAGTTATCGGCTGGTTATCAACAAGCATTTGATATCCCAAAAGAGTAATATCTTTAAATCGCCACGCGCTTACAGAATAAAGAGGAGAAAAATACACATTCCAAACATCCTGCATCTGGTCGGGGGATAACTTAAGGATGTTCTCATACGCTGTTTTATATTCTTCCCAAAATTCCCCCTTGTCGGGAGAGGACATAAATCCTTTGGGTAAGAGTGTCGGGGAGATTGTTTTATATCCAATTCCCCATCCGCTCTTTTGCCGAGGATAAAAAGAATCACTGGTAATGGTTAAATCAAAAAGGTCAGCGATTTCTGGGTATACATCCATAAAGAGCTTCTGAACAAATTCTCCTGGAGCTCCTGTCCAGAGGACTAAACGGAAACCCGAATCTTTTAATTTTTGCAATTGTTCTTTGATGCCCGGCCTTAAAACATAGCCATGGTCCGACGGCCAACCAAGAAAACTCGCTATAGACTCGTCTAGATCAATGGCGATGGTTTTGTGCTTGGCGGCGATGGCGCGTTCTCTCTTAAGAAACTCCAAAGAGAAAATACGGCCTTTTAAGAATCCTTTTTCATCGATCTCAAATTCTTTCCCTTTATAAGCCTTGGAGGATTTTCCTTTGTCTGCCGACGTTGTCGAATTTGAACTCTTGGGCTGTAACCCAAGCTGTTTAAAATATAATTTCTTAAAATCCTCGACCAGATTTTCTTTCCTCGCGCGGGCTAATTTTAAGAATTTCCCGCTATTTGATATTTGCTCGCCTTGGCGAATCACATCGAACCGGAAGATCGCATATGGTGTCAACATTTTGATATATTCGTCCGTATTCATTTCTTCGACGTGCTTTAACGTATCTTGTATCGCCTCCCACGCCTCTGCTAAAGTGAAGTCTTTGACCTTGCCCTGGGCGATGGCTTTTAAAATAAGATTATAAACCGGCATATACTCCACATTATTGCTCCCATTATAAACTTCATTGGGATTATAATCCGTCGACAATCGCTCATCAGAGGCGCCGATATATTTAAACGCCTGCGATTTATCTATCGGGAAAATCGCGCCGTTCTCCAACTTTAGAAATCCGCCCGCATGGGAATCGTGCTGGGAAATGAGCCAATCTAAGACCTGCTCGCGCAATATTCTGATTAACGACTCTTTCCCTAAATAAGACGGAAAACTTCCGCGGTAAAGGTCGACGTCATCCCACAGCGACCCTTGATTATCTTGCCACTGAACAAATGCTCCAAATCGTCCGTCGATCTTTCCCACAAATGCCACCATTCCGTCATTAAACCCAAGGCTCAAAGATGTTTTATACGCGATCTCATCGACCATGGCACGGTGTAATCTGTTACGCGGATACGCCTTAAATAGCCACACCTGGCCTTTGTCATCCACATACTTAGTGCGCACTGTTCCGTCGGGGCTGCCACCATTGATCCCGTTTTGATTTTCTGCGACTTTTAATACACCCGTATAATCCGGGGCGTCTTTAAGTAAAACATCCATATCCTTCTGCCCGCTTAACAAATCATCTTCCATAACAGTCATGGCTTTATCGCCAGTGACCTTTTGATTATGCTTTGTAATGACCGGCATATCGATGCCTTCGTGCTTACTGTTGATTAAGTCTGTTAACTTCATAATGGTTTCTTGAGAAAGCGTCACATGATATTTTTCCTCGATGGATTTGATAACTTCGTCGGGAGTGCGCCAGCCGGCACCCAACAAAGATTCATTCATCGCATTCTCTTCGACTTTAATTTCTTGTTCTTTCATCGAACTTTCGCCAAGAGGCTTTAGCATATTTTCTTTCATCAGCACGATCGACGTCTGTTCCCCAATCTTATCCATCGATGAAAGCTTGGCAAAATACGGTAACGTGGGCATCAAGGCAAGAAGCAAGTTGTTGCGGAATGTTTTTCTAATCCAGCCCAATATAGTTTCTTGAAAATTAATAGCCGTTTTCTTAACCTCTGCGATCGTCTTTGACGGACTCATGGTTTTCACAAGAGTCGGCATCACAGAGGTGTCGACGGAATTTCCACGGATATGAACGATATCGAGCGCCTCTTGAATGATCCTGTGCAATAAAAAGTTGGCTTGCTTTGAAAATTTTCCCTGCCGGCTTAAATCTTGATTGATGCTACTAATAAGGTCTTGATATTTTATTGAACTAATCACGAAAGCAAGCTGCGTCCAATAGGCCTGCAGCTGCTCATCTTCCTCCGTCGGGCTCATAATGCCTTTATACCCAACAGAAAATGGATGTCGCAAGAAAAGATCATCTTCCGACTTATCCGCCGACGCTTGGGCATATCTATCGGCAGGGCTGTTTTTAACAGCCGCCTGAACTTCTTTGCGCCATTTCTTTCGATTTAATTCCGGCAATATCTTGACACTAACGCCCGTTTCCTGGACGAGACCTTTTACCTTTATTTCAGGATTCATCATATGCAGTACCGCACAGAACATGAGCGGAAATGTTTGATATCCGCTATCGACAAAACGTACCTGTTTTAATTTGTCGATGCCCAGCGCGCGCAACTCGTCCTGGATTTTCTCAATCTTTAATTTAAACGCCGAATTTTCTTTCATCCACTCTTTGATTCGAGCCTCCAACAAAGGTAAAAATCTCTTAAAACTCCAGGTTTCCGCGTTAGTCTTTCCAATGAGGTCTCTCATTTTTTCATAAAACTTATCAAATGTCACATTGTCACCACTAATATAAAAAAGATTGGGCGACCTTTTTTCTCCCGTCAAAAGAGATATTCCCATTTCACTGGAATATAATAATCCCATATCTCGAGGGAAACTGACGTTCTCAAATGCTCCATTGCCGTTATAAATCATCTCCTCACCATTCCACGCCGTCATGGCAAAAGCATAATGCAAATACTCTGAACCGGCATCAATGACATTAAGCAATCTGCTGACCATGGTAGTAATTTCTCTCTTTGTTTCTGGAGCTTTAGTTCTTGCTACAGCGTCATCTCCTAAATTCATTATTCCATCTTTCCAAACATGATAAATTCTATTCCAACGCTCTTCTTCCGTGATCTTCCCTAGCCTGACTTCCTCCATACTTCGCGTCGCTTCTTCAGCCATCTTTTGTGCAGCTTCGGAAACAATGCCAAAATAAAGATCTGGCAGATCTTCTTGCCCCAATGTGATCGCATTTTTTGAGTTAGATCCTTCTTCACTACGGACAATAACACCTCTGCGCGGCTGCCTGCCCTGCGTCGTCATGGCTTTGTCCGTCGAGACTTTTTGATTATGCTTTTCTATGACCGGCAGATCCACGCCTTGATGCTTGCTATTAATTAAAGCCTCTAATTGACCTCGCACCTGTGCAGAAAACTTAATGTTCCATTTTTCCTCAATCCCGTTTATTACTTGCGCCGGCTCAATCCAACCGGGCTTTAATAAAGACCCCTCCAAATAACCAAGCCGATTTTCCTCTGAAGGACTTACGTTTGGTTTTTCAGCCGGACCGTGGATCTCTTTACCGGTATTATCTCTCATAAGCACTACCCCAGGACGCTCTTGAACAGCAAAAGGTCTTTCATCTTTCATGAGAAATGGAAGTGTCGGCGCCAAAGCTAACCATAACTTTTTCTTTCCAATTTTTTTCGCTATCCAATCCATCAAAAACAAGGTTTGTTTAGAACTCAAAACCGCTGTCTTGCCCCATTGCGGCAATACTTCCGACGAAAGGACCTTTTCCACCACCGTCGGCATGACAGATGTATCGCCTGTTTTCTCGCTAATCTTAACAATATCTAAAGCTTCTTGAACTATTGCAGGTACGATATCCTTAGACTTTCCTTGTGCATCTAAATCCTTAGTCAGACCACTTAGGATATCCTGATATTTAATGGCGCCCACCACCATACACAACTGGTCAAAATAGGCTTCTAATTGATATTCCATTGACATGGGCTTCATAACCCCGTCAGGATAATCCGCATAAAAAGGATGTCGTAATAATCCATTATCTTCAGAGGCGTGCAGTGATGCTTTTGCGTATGTATTTGCGAGGCTGGATCGAATGGCCTTCTCAACATTGCTGCGCCATTTATCTCTATCTAATTGAGGCAAGATAGCAACTTTAACGTTACTTTCCTGAACTAATCCTTTCACCTTTATTTCAGGATGTTTCATATGAAGAACAGCACTAAACATCAGCGGAAATGTTTTATACCCGCTATCCACAAAACGGACCTGTTTTAATTTATCGACACCTAAGGCTTCCAATTCGTCCTGGATCGCTTCGATCTTGGCTTTAAATTCCTCCTCCTCATTCATACGATTTTGAATTCTTCTTTCTAACTCTAATAGAAATTCATCAAGATTCTGGCATGTCTGCGATATTTCAGAAATAACCTCTTTCATCCACCAATAATATGCTGAGAATGTTTCATTGCTCCCGCTGATATAAAAAAGCTTAGGCGACCTTTGCTGACCTGTGATCAAAGAGATTCCCATCTCGCCGGGGTATAACAATGCCATGTCCCGAGGGAAACTGACGTTCTCATAATCGCCATTACCGTTATTGACCATCTCTTCCCCGTTCCATGCTGCCATGGCATCCGCATAGTGCTGTTGTGAAGACCCAATTTTGATACGATGCATCAACATTTCAAGCCGCTCATCAATGGCTTGCTTCATTTCTTCATTTGCTTTTAATTTGGCATTTTCTGCCAGCTCCTTGATACCATTCTCCAAAATCAAATTAATCCTCTTCCAGCGCTCGCCTTCTGTTATAACGCCTTGTTTAACTTCTTCCACACTTTCTGAAGCGGCTTTGATCATCTTCTGCGAAATCTCTGAAACAACTCCCCAATAGAGAGCCGGCAGATCCTGCTGCTCCAACGCTGGCACTTCAACGTCAGATACAACTCCTTTAGGGGCAATCGGCGGCCTTCTATTTCGTCTGTCTGAACGATCTAAAACACCTGCTTCGCCTTCTTTAGAAAGGTCTGTCACAACTTCTCTTAACTGATCTTTTTCTGTCAGTCTGGCAAAATCCTGGACCTGCGCGTCGCTTAAGTTCGTCACCATCGCCAAATCCGTGAGCTTTAACCCGCGCATCCCGCCGGAGAAATATTTCTTAGGAACAATCGATTGCGTCGCAGAATCATATTCTTCCTTAATATAGTTGTAAGCGCCTTTCTTAAACGCCTCCAAATACCGGTCATAGATCTTCAGCTTCTCTTGCTTGTCTTTAATATCCACGCCAACGGTCTTGTTCTGGTCGACGTAAACCTTTCCTAGAATGCTTTCCTTTAAGCTTCGTTTAAACCACGTCGCTAGAATCATCGAATAATAAATCTGTCGTAGCGGAGCAAAACTTTTTCCCGTGTTTACTTCCTTCTCTAACTCGGGAATAATGATTTCTTTAATCATGGAAGAACTTATGTCATTCCTTTTTCCATTTCTGTCATTCCCATCTCTATTTCTGTCATTCCCGCGTAGGCGGGAATCCATAGCAGTTGCTTTGTTATGTAACCCTGGATCCCCGCCTAAGGATTGCGGGGATGACAACGGGGTTGGCGTGGAATGACGGAGAGAACTCTCATTGTTTGCCAAATCCCTGGACTCCGCGCTCGGTTTGAGCGCTTCGTATTCCTCTTCCAACATGACCTTCAGCTTCGCCTCAATAACGAATGCGCTGAGCCCGCCTTGCCCATCCTTCGCCAAAGTGTTTCCGCTCACCGAGCTCGCTTCACCTTTGGCTTCGGAGGGCTGCGGCAGTCGTTCATAAACGACTGCCTTGTCCGGAATGATCCACACTTTATTTAATGTATCGACCGGCACATCCGTCGTGCCATATTTTTGATAAGCTTGCTGATAGATCTTGTCCCAGAACTTTTTTCCAACTTCTTTCTCGGGATTCATCAGAGAACTTGTGATCTGTTTGAGTAAATAATCCTGGGCGAGTAAATCCCGGCCCATTTCTGTCACGCCGAACTTTTCCGGAACAATTCTATCCGGCTCTTTCGGATTTAAGTTCACCCACATATCGTCTTCGGGTGTGGTCAAAGACGCCAAGAAATATTTGATCAGTTTGGTAGACTCTTGCTTAAACGCCTCGTCCTTTAGTCCGGACTCGGCGGTGTCTACGATAAAGTCGAATCGTAGCGGATTATCCGGAAATATCTTGATGCCTTTGATGACCGCAGGATTAAACGCTGGCGTTAAACCAACTTGTTGGATTGTCGGCGCAGGAAGAGTTTGAGCATAAGAATACTGGGCGGGAAGAATGGTATTTAGAGCAAAGCTAATGAGTATAAGAATATGAATCATCTTATACGCTTTGCTTTTTTTCATTGTCCCTTGCCACAAACTCATACTTCTTTTCCTTTCGCGGTTACGCGCCTGTCGATTTCTTTGGTTCTGCCAACCCCAACAACTGATAAACATTCGTTACCGGAATCACATTGATAATCACCGGCTCAAACCCGGGAGCACTCTTTAATTCTTCTAAATTCACATTCGCATTAAATTGAACTTTCCCGCCTTTACTTTCAATCGTCAGATTCTTCGGATTTAAATCAATACCACCTTTGGTCGGATCAGCGTTTTCCGTAATCTTGCCATCGCCCATCATGGCTGCATCCTTCGCGTTAAGTTTTAGTCCAAGCCGTTTGAAATACAACATCTTAAAATCCTCTACGATATTTTCTTTTCTCGCACGGGCTAACTTTAAAAACTTTTCGCTATTGGGAAGCGACTCCCCATTTTTAATGACATCAAACCGGAAGATCGCATACGGCTTAAGCATATTGACATATTCATCCGTATTCATTTCTTCGACGTGCTTTAAAGTCTCCTGAATCGCATCCCACGCCTCCGCTAAAGTGAGGTCTTTGACCTTGCCCTGGGCGATGGCTTTCAAAATAAGATTATAAACCGGCATATAAGCCACATTGTGGCTGCCATTAAACTCTTCGTTAGGATTATAGTCCGTCGACAATCGCTCGTCAGAGGCGCCGATATATTTAAACGCTTGTGATTTGTCTATCGGGAAAATGGCGCCATTATCCAATTTTAAGAATCCACCGGCATGCGAATCATGCTGGGAAATGAGCCAATCTAAGACCTGCTCGCGCAATATCCTTATAAGCGCCTCTTTCCCTAAATGGGCCGGGAAATCCTCGTCATATTTTCTGACCTCTGACCACAATGACCCATGGTTATCTTTCCACTGAACAAATGCTCCAAAGCGTCCGTTGATCTTTCCGGCAAACGCCCCCATCCCATCCGTAAGCCCTAAGGCCATGGATGTTTTATAGGCGATCTCATCGACCATGGCACGGTGTAATCTATGGCGCGGGTATGCTTTAAATAACCACACTTGTCCTTTGGCATCCACATATTTTTCTCGCGTTGTTCCGTCGGGGCTTCCGCCGATGATCCCTTCCTGATCTTCGGCAGGTTTTAAACTATTAGTATAATCCGGCGCGGCCTTAAGCAAGGAATCCAGGCTCTTTTGACCGCTTAACAGATCATTTTCCATAACGGTCATGGCTTGGTCTTTGACCATATCAAGAGATTCTGAAACAATAGCATGCCCTGCCGTTTTCTGTTTCCCTTGCCCCTGTAAATCTGTATCAAGGCTGTTAAGAAAATCCTGATATTTTATGGCCCCAAAAACCATCGCAAGTTGGGTCCAATATGCCTGCAATTGGTCCGCCGGATCCACCGGCCGCATAATGCCATCCTCTTGTGCAGAAAAAGGATGTTTTAGAAAACCTTTTTCTTTTTCCGACCTGATCGCTGATGCCCAGGCATACCTGCTCCATCGAAGTCTCTTGCTTACCTTTTTGCGCCATTGACTCTTATCTAACTGAGGTAATATCTCCGGGCTAAGATAAGATTTGAGAACCAAACCTTTCACTTTAATCTCAGGATTCATCATATGCAAAATTGCACAAAACATCGGCGGGAACGTCACATATCCGGTATCGATAAAACGCACCTTTTTTAATTTATCAATACCCATCGTACGCAATTCATCTTGAACTCCTTCAATCGTTTTCCTGAATTGCTCACTCGATCTCATCATATCTTTAATATAGGATTCCAAGTGAGACAGAAATTCATCAAATTCCAAATTTTGCTTACTGAAACCAGCAATATTAGCGCGCATTAAGGCATAATAAGATTCAAAAGTGGCGTTGCGGCCGCTGATATAAAAAATTCCTGGCGATCTTTTTTGGTCTCTTAGAAATGACAAAGCCTTTTCGCTGGTATAAAACAATCCCGCATCCCGCGCAAAAAAGACATTCTCATATTCTTCATTATCATTAGAAAGAGTCTGCTCTCCAATAAAAGCAGCCATAGCAAACCCATATTCTGGCTGGCCAAAATTAAAACTCAAATCCATTTTCCGGATGAGTTCTTTACGTTTTTTATAAAGCATCTCTTGAACCGATTGAAGCTCGTCAGAAGGCGCTGCCGCAAGAGCGTCCTGAATTAACTTATCCAAGCCGTCTTTCCAAATTTGTTTGATTCTCTTCCTTCGCTCTTTTTCCATGATTTTTCCCTGCTTAACTTCTTCCATGCTCCGGGTTGCTTCTTCCATCATTTTTGTCGCTATTTCAGAAATATTGTCCCAATAAAGAACCGGTAAATCCTGCTGCTCAAAACTCACAGGCTTGTTCTGGGTTCTCGGATTTTCTACGATAATGCCTCTTGATTCAATCGGCGGCCGTCTCTCGTGTGTCGTCATGGCTTTATCGCCCGCGACCTTTTGATTATGTTTCTCGATAACCGGCATATCAACGCTTTGATGTTTGCTATTGATTAACTCCGTTAACTTGACGATGGTTCCGTCGGAAAACGTGATATTATGTCTTTTCTGAATAACCTTTATAACTGTGTCCGGATCAAGCCAACCGGGTTTTAATAAATAGCCGTTCATCGATTCCGCTGGATTTTCATGCCCAGGTCTTAGCGGAGTACGAATCTCTTTGCCTGTGCTGTCTTTCATCAGCACAATCGCATTTGGTTCGGAAACAGAAACAGGATTATTATCTTTGATCAAGAAAGGCAATATCGGCGATAAAGCAAAAAATAATCTTTTCCGTCCTATTTTCTTACCAATCCATTCCATCAACCTCAATGTTTGCTGAGAAGTCATAACAGCTGTTTGCGCCCACTCGGGCAATGTTTCCTCAGGGACAACTTTCTCAACCAACGTCGGCATGACAGAACTGTCCACTGTTTTGCCGTCGACATGAACGATCTCGAGCGCCTCTTCAATAGCATTCTGCGTAATGGCTTGGACTTCTGCTTCCGATTTCCCTTGGTCTTTTAAATCCTTGTTAATGCTCTTAAGAAGGCTCTGATATTTGATCGCGCCAATCACGAAACTCAGTTGGGTCCAATATGCTCTTAATTGTTCGTGCTCGGGTGTTGGCTTCATGGTCCCGTCGTCGTCCGCAAAGAATGGATGCTTTAATAATGAATCATTTTCCGCCTGAGTGGCCGATGGTTGGGCATATTGATCCGAAGTGCTATTTTCAATTGTGTCACGGACTTTCTGGCGCCATTTTGTCTTATCTAATCCAGGAAGAATTTCTTGCCTAAGCTGGCTCTCTTGAAAAAGACCTTTGACTTTTATTCGCGGGTTCATCATATGTAGAATTGCGCAAAACATCGGCGGGAATGTTCGATATCCGCTATCCACAAAACGGACCTGCTTGAGCTTGTCCACGCCCAATACGCGTAATTCGTTCTGAATTTCTTCAATCTTTGCTTTAAACCCTTTGTTCTCCTTCATGTGTTCTTTAATTTTGATTTCTAACCAAGACAAAAATTCATTGAAGTTTTTGGCCGGATAATACTTGCCCCCTTGAGAGATAACATCACACATCCAAGAATAATATTCTTCAAATGTACCGTTGCTTCCGCTGATATAAAAAAGATTGGGTGACCTTTTCTGGCCGGTCAGTAGAGATAAACCCATTTCACTCGTATATAATAATCCCATGTCTCGAGGGAAACTGACGTTCTCATAATCGCCATTACCGTTATAAATCATCTCCTCGCCATTCCACGCCGACATGGCAAAGCCGTAATCTTGCTGTCTCGACCCGGAATCAATCGATTGGAGCAACTGATCGCGCATATCATCAATCTTCCATTGCATCTTTGGATCAGAAGACCTTGCGACCGCATCATCCGCTAAACTGTTTACGCCGTCTTTCCACGCCTGACGAATCCTCTCCCAACATTCTTCTTCCGTGATGATCCCTTGCTCGACTTCCCTCATGCCTTGCGTCGCTATTTCGGTGATCTTTTTTGTGGTTTCGGAAATAATACCAAAATAAAGATCCTGGAGATCTCTTTGTTCAAAGGTGATGGTGCTTTTTGCGTCGGCTCCTTCAGCGCGCACAACAATACCTCGCCGCGGTTGTCTCTGTTGTGTCGTCATGGCCGCGTCCGCAAGCTGTTTGTTATGAGCTTCTATGACGCGCGCGTCGATGCCTTTGTGTTTACTGTTGATTAAATCCGTCAATTTTTCAATTGTGCCAGCGGAAAGAGTGACGCCATATTTTTCCTGGAGAGACTGAATAACCTGGTCGGGAGCAACCCAGCCGGCCTCTAAGAAAGATCCGCTTACGGAACTCTGTTCCTCTATATTCATTGTTTCATTCACAACCTTGGTTTTGCCATTTTCTAGAAACACCAAAGAAGGCCGATCCTGAACTTGTTCAGTAGAAGACATATGGGCAAAATAAGGCAACATGGGCGATAAAATAAAGATCATATTTTTGAACGCTGTGCTCATCAGCCGATTCAATGACGATGTTTTCTTAAAAGCAGAGATAACAAACGGCATTTCTTTTAATAAAAATTCTTTAGGAATACCCTTCTTGACCATGGTCGGCATCACAACCGTGTCGGCGACATTTCCATTCACCTGAAGAATATCCAAAGCTTCTTGAATGATCTTGTGCTCAATCGGCTTTCCTTGTTGTTTTAAATCTTGATTGAGGCTATCGACGAGGTCCTGATATTTTATGGACCCAATCACCATCGCAAGTTGCGACATCGCATAAGCCTTTAATTGTTTGACGGGCGAGGTGGGATGCATAATCCCGTCCTTGCCAGCCTCAAAAGGATGGTTCAAAAATTCCATATTTTCTGTTAAACTCAAATCCGCCACAGCATAACGAACGGCAGGGCTTCGAATAATGGCATTCCTGACATTTTCCCGCCATTCCCTTTTGTCTAATTGAGGCAATAATTTCGGATCAAGACTTGTAAACTGAAACAATCCTTTCACGTCTATTTCCGGGTTCATCATCTGTAAGATCGCGCAGAATAGCGGCGGAAATGTTTTAAAACCGCTATCCACAAAACGCACCTTTTTTAATTTATCAATACCCATTGCGCGCAATTCATCCTGAATTTCTTCGATCTTCGCTTTAAAGGCAGGGTCCTTTTTCATCATATCTTTAATATTCGATTTCAAACGAGACAAAAACTTATCAAAGTTATGACTACTGTAACGATTAGCCTCCATGATCGCGTCAGCAACATCATAATAAAACGGACTAAATGTCGCATTCTCGCCACTGATATAAAAAAGATTGGGAATTCTTTCTTCGCCGCTTAAGAAAGACACAGCTTTTTCGCTTGTGTATAATAACCCCATGTCCCGAGGGAAAGTCACGTTCTGGTATTCCCCTTTACCGTTATTGATCGTTTGCTCGCCGCCAAACGCAGACATGGCAAAAGCATAATCTAATTGCTCAGGACCTTTTTCAATCTCCTGAATTAATTGGGCGCGCATATTATTAATATCATCTCGCATAAAGTGATTCGTAGCTTTTGATATTGCATCGTCGGCTAATTTGTTGACACTCTCTTTCCAAAGCGTATTGATCATTTGCCATCGCTCTTGTTCTGTAATCTTCCCTTGTTTGACTTCCTGGGCGCTTTGCATGGCGGCTTTAAGAATATCTTCGGCAAACTTGGGCGAATAAAGAACCGGTAAATCCTGCTGTTCAAAAGTTATTGTATTATCAGCGATAACACCTTGAGGCTCGATCGGCGGCCGTCTTGTTCGTATGCTTGGTTGTTCGGTCGAGGTCGTCATGGCCGCGTCCATAAATTGTTTGTTATGCGTTTCTATGACACGAGCATCGACGCCTTTATGCTTACTGTTGATTAATTCTGTTAATTTTTCAATGGTCCCGGCGGAGAGCGTAATATTATATTTCTCCTGAATAGCTTTTATCGCTTCAGACGGTTCAACCCATCCGGCCTGTAAAAACGACTCATCGACCGAGGCCACTTCTCTATGGCTTATTTCTTTCTCGCCTACTTGATTTTCACTGACAACCTTCGTCTTGCCATTTTCCAGAAGGACCAAGGACGGCCGCTCCTGAATCTGCTGGGCAGGTGCCATGTGCGCGAAATAAGGCAACATCGGCGATAAGATAAGCAACAAATCCTTAAGCCCTTGCTTTGCCAGCCAATCCATCGATAAGGTTTTCTTGAAAGGAGATGTAGAAAATGGGTTTTCTTTTAAGAATTCCTGAGGAATACCCTTCTTGACCATGGTCGGCATCATCACGCTATCGCCAGAATTCTCACTCACATGAACAACGTCCAGAGCTTCTTCAACAACATTGTGCCCAATCGTTTGAGCCTCTTGATTGGATTTTCCTTGAGCCTTCAAATCTTGATTAAGACTGTTAAGAAGGAATTGGTATTTGATTGTGCCGATCACAAAACAGAGCTGCCCCCAATAGGCTTGTAATTGCTCGGTCTCAGATGTCGGACGCATGGTCCCATCACCATCCGCTTTAAATGGGTGACGAAGATAATTGTCATTTTCTGACCATCTCAATGTCGGTTTAGCGTACATATCATTTTGAAAAACGCTCCTGACATTCTGGCTCCATTGGGATACATTTAATTCTTCAGCCAATTGAAGATCTGTCTCCTGAAAGAGCGCTTTAACTTTGATCTCAGGGTTCATCATATGCAGAATCGCGCAGAACATCGGCGGAAATGTTCGATATCCGCTGTCGACAAAACGCACTTGCTTTAATTGGTCAACGCCCATGGCGCGCAGCTCATCCTGGATTTCTTCGATCTTCGCTTTGAAAAATATATCTTTTTCCATCCATTCCTTGATTTTGGTTTCTAATATAGCCAAAAAGTCATCGAAGTTACGCGCACCATTATTGGCATGAGAAATAATGATGCCCATTTGATGATAATATTTATTAAATGTCCCGTTCGCACCGCTAATATAAAAAAGATTGGGAGTTCTTTTCTCGCCGGTCCAAAGAGCGCTACTCATTTCGCTGGTATACAATAACCCCATGTCCCGAGGGAAACTGACGTTCTGATATTCCCCATTGCCGTTATTGCGTGTTTGCTCACCGCCAAACGCAGCCATGGCATAGGCATAATCCAATTGACCGGGGTTTGAATCAATGTTCTGGATTATTTTGTCACGCGTCTCCTTGATCCCTTTCTTCGTGACTTGATCTTGGGTTTGAGCCAGCGCTTCATCCGCTAATTTGGTTACACTTTTTTTCCAAATTCTATTAAGCCGAATCCAGAGTTTTTCTTCGGTAATTTTTCCTTGTTTAATTTCCTCCATCCCTTGTAAGGCTGATTCAACCATGGCTTGAGCGCTTTTAGAAATAATCTCCCAATAAAGGACCGGTAAATCCTGTTGCTCAAACTTAACCGAGTTGTCCTCCATTGGGATTTCGTCGCTGCTGCTATGCACAATAATCCCTCTGGATTCAATCCGCGGTCTTCTCTGTCGTCCACTCTGTCGGGCTAAAACACTAGCTTGGCCTATCTTAAAAAGATCCGTCACAACCTCTCTTAAATGATCCGTTTCTGTCAGGAAGGCAAATTCCCGGGCCTGTTCATCGCTCAATTCAGTCACCATGGCCAAATCTGTAAGTTTTAATCCTCGCATACCGCCGGAGAAATATTTTCTTGGAATGAGCGATTGCGTAACGGGATCATATTCTTCTTTGATAAAGTTGTACGCGCCTTTCTTAAACGCCTCCAAATACCGGTCATAGATCTTCAGCTTCTCTTGCTTGTCTTTAATATCCACGCCAGCGGTCTTATTCTGATCAACGTAAGACTTGCCCAAGAGACTTTCTTTAAGATTCCGCTTAAACCATGTGGCTAAGATCATGGAATAATAAATCTGACGTAGCGGGGCAAAACTTTTTCCAACGTTTACTTCTTTTTCCAGCTCAGGGATGATGATTTCTTTAATAATCTGCGTAGGGGCGCGGTTCCCGCGCCCTTTATCCTCAGGGCGGGGAAACCCCGCCCCTACAATATTGGTGGACGCTAAATAATCCTCTTCCAACATCACCTTCAATTTCGCCTCTACAACGAACGCTTTATTCTCATGCTCATAAACAACCGCCTTCGCCGGAATGATCCACACTTTATTTAACGTATCGACCGGCACATCCGTCGTTCCGTATAATTCATACGATTTCTTATAAATCTTGTCCCAAAATGTTTTCCCGATTTCTTTCTCAGGATTCATCAAAGAGCTTGTGATCTGTTTCAGCAAATAATCCTGAGCGAGTAAATCACGGCCCATTTCTGTGACGCCGAATTTTTCCGGAATAATTCTGTCCGGCTCTTTCGGATTCAAGTTCACCCACATATCGTCTTCGGGTGTCGTTAACGACGCTAAGAAATATTTGATCAGCTTGGTAGACTCTTGCTTAAACGCCTCGTCCTTTAAACCGGATTGGGCCGTGTCTACGATAAAGTCGAATCTTAAGGGATTATCAGGGAATATTTTGATGCCTTTAATGACCGCAGGATTAAATGCCGGTGTTAAACCGAATTCTTGGACTATTGGTGCTGGAAGAGTTTGTGCGAAGGAAAGCTGAGCAGGAAGAACGGAATTGAGAATAAAGCTTAAAAGTATAAGAATATTAATCAACTTATACGTTTTACTTTTATAGCTTTTTTCTCGCCCCAGGATCATGATGTCTGCCCCCTATTAGACTTCATTTACTATGTCCTATATAAAGTATAAAACATAATAATGATATATATAAGGGCAAAACGGGGGTTTCAGGAAAGCGCTTCCTTTTAGAATACGATTTAATAGAATTGCCTTTGTAGATTTAATTGCAAAAAATTTCCATACACTTAGGGACGTGTTCTTGGATAATTATTTCTTCAGGCTTCGCTTATCCGTATTTGTCACCATGGTCCAGCCTTTAAATCATGGATCCCCGACAAAACATTTCGGGGATGACATCAAAATGAAAATTATTTTCACTATGCCTGCAGGCGTTGTTTCTACTAAAGACAAAAAACGCGGGTTTGGAATTCCAAACCCGCGTTTATGATAAAACTGTGAACCACTCAACAACCTTATTTGATCACAGATGTCTGTAATTGTTCTTCAAGCTCTCGAATATTTTCTTTCTTTTGATCAAGCTGTTCTTTGAAATAAAGGATATCCGTATTTTTCTCGTCGATGATATCGCCTTTCTCATAAACTTTTGCCAAATAATGATCCAAGTCTTTATACAAACGATGAAGCTCATCATATCGTTCTAACAAAGTATTATGCGCTGATGCCAACTCCAGGCGATATTCAATGGCATGGCTCTTCTGCGGGTTCTGTTGCTTGGCATACAGATAATCCTCTAAAACAGCAAGCATTTGCCGGTTGGTCTCTTCCTGTTCCAAGGCTTTGTCCTTGGCTTCATTTTGTTCATCCAAAATAGCTGTCATTTTCTTTTCATAATCCAAGGCCTCTTGGGCGGATTTTCTCATCTGTTCCTCCAAAAGGTCAATGGCCCGTCCCTGGACTTTTAAAGCCATCTGGGTCTCATCAGAATCTAAAGCCGGCGTCGGAGTTTCTTCTAAGGCTTCTGGTTCCATGGTCTCTTGAGGCTCTGTGAAAGTTTGAGCCCGATGCGCCACAACAGGCTTTTTATAAGCTAATTGATTTATAGATTTTTTCGCTTCAGTCTTTTTAGCAAGTTTTTTGGTTTCTGTTACTGGTTTGACTTCAGCAGAAGACTTTACAACAGGTTCTTTCACCGTGGGCGACACGACCGGCGCTGTTGTATCCGGCGCTTTTAATAAACGCTCTGCTAAAGCCATGTCTGCATTTTGCATAACTTTTTCGGCTTTGGCGATCTTCTGAGAAACTTTAGCGTGAGCAACTTTTCGCTTACTTTGTTCAATGTCTTTTTGAAGAGCGGCAATTTCTTTTAAAACCTCTCGGCTAAGATTGCCCATTCTATCCTGCGTCGGAGTAATCGGAGCGCTCACTGGGGCAGCCGCAACCGCGCCTTCTGACGTCGGAAGAATGGCTAATTTTTCAACATTCTGGTCTTGTAAATTCTTGGCCAAATCCACAAGCGACGTTAACCCCGTCTTTGTGCCGGCATACAACCCCTTTTCGATACCCATTTTATTTAAACCTTTAATGGCTTTTTGATTGGACGGGTCGATCAGAAGGGCTTTACTGAATTCATGCGCGGCATCATCATATTGCCCCCGGTCATAAGCCGTTTGGGCAATTTGAACTAAAAGCGCTGAACCTTCTTCTCTTAAGCTCTTCGCCCGGGCGTCAATCCCGAGGAAAAAAAACAATAGGCTGACGAATATCGTGGAAATAAAGATCTTTTTGGATATGTTCATGTTCTCCCCCTTTTTTTTATTCTCCCGCTTAACCTGTGAATTGGTTTTTCGCGGGCAAAGTTCCCCAAACTCATCAACAAAGGAAAGTATAACATCCAGAAAACCACTCGACAAGGCAGCCAAGCCTCAAAAGGGCCTTTTTAGGAAAGCGCTGTCTTTTAGAAATCTGTCGCTCCAAACACCTTTTTCCTTTTTTCCCTTTTTATTTTATGCTATAAAGGTGCCTATGGAATCATCCCCCAAGACGATTTCTCCAGAACAAATTCATCCATCTTCTGAAACGCCAAACGAACCGGCGGTTTCAACTCCGATGCTTAAGCAGTATCATATTATTAAGAAGAAGCATCAGGATTGCATCCTCTTTTTCCGGCTCGGAGATTTTTATGAGATGTTTTATGAAGATGCCAAGGTCGTTTCCAAAGAGCTCGATTTAGTCCTCACGGGCCGCGGCAAAGATATCAACGGCCGTGTCCCTATGTGCGGATTTCCCCACCACGCCTCGGAAAACTATATCGCCCGGCTTGTCAAGCGCGGCTATAAAATTGCCATCTGTGAACAACTCGAAGACCCGGCTTTAGCGAAAGGTATTGTTAAACGCGACATCATCCGTATTATTACCGCTGGAACTTATCTGGATGAAAGCTCAACCGACACGCGGTATTTGCTCGCCTTAGCACCAACGCCTAAATCCATGGGCATTTCCTTTATCGACCCGGCCTCGGGTACCATTTATACAAACCAGTATCCTTACGATATCAAGCGCATTACTGAACTGTTGGCTAAACTTGCCGTTTATGAATGCATTTATCCCTCATCTCAGGAAGAGCTGATCAAAAATATTTTTAAGCAACCTACTCTACAGCATAAAAATATTTGCCTAAGCTCCTATCAGGACTGGTGCTTTAATACCGAAATGGCCCAAAAAAATATTTGTGAACACTTTGGCGTTCATAATTTAAGTGGTTTTGGGATTGACGAATTGCCTCAAGCCCAGGCGAGCTGTGGCGCGCTTCTGGAATATTTAAAAGAAATGAACAAGCAGCCGCTACGGCATATCGACCGGATTTCCCTTTATATAGATGAAGATTATGTTTTTATTACACCGGCCGCCACCCGGGGATTAGAACTTGAAAACTTTATTCAAACCCTGGATGAGACGCTCTCTCCTTTGGGCAAGCGAAAATTCCATTTTTGGTTCACGCATCCGGCTAAAGACGTGGAGATCATTCGCGAGCGCCAAGAAGCAATCAAACTCCTTAAAAGACATGACCTTATTCAGAAGGATCTTAAGATTCACTTAAGCAAAATCACCGATTTGGAAAAATGTTTGTCGCGTATCAGCTATGGATATACTCACGTCAAAGATTTGCTCGCACTACGAAATGCCTTGGTGCGTATACCGGATTTCATCAACATCGTCCGGACGCTCAAAAACGCCAACGACCTTTTTGAAATCGAAGATATCCCGGAGCTTAGGATGCTTCTGGAACAAACGGTCAACGAAGACGTCCCGCTCTCCCATCCCGACGGAAAAATTATCAAGGCGGGCTATCATCCAGAGCTGGACAACTTGCGCAATATTCAAAACCACGGCCGCGAATGGCTTAAAAATTTTCAGGCCCAGGAGATCAAGAAAACCGGTATCAATTCTCTTAAAGTAGGGTTCAACAAAGTTTTCGGTTATTATATTGAAATCACGCGAAGCAATTTAGACCTTGTCCCGCCGGATTATATCCGCAAGCAAACCCTGGTCAATGGCGAGCGGTTCATCACGCCGGGATTAAAAGAATATGAAGAGAAGATCTTGACCGCAGAAGACAAAATTTTAAAGATCGAAAACGAGATCGTCCGCGAGCTTCACCAAAAAATTCTAGACCATTCGGAAAACCTGCACCGCTTCTGCCAGTCTCTCGCGACCATCGACTGCCTGTACGCCCTAAGCATGCTCGCCAACAGTTATAATTATTGCTGCCCCGACGTCAACAATGGCGATGTCTTAAGTATCAAAGAGGGCCGCCATCCTGTGGTCGAGAAAACAACCACAGACACATTCGTGCCAAATGACACGCTTTTGGATAGTGAAGACAATCATCTGATTATCTTAACCGGGCCGAACATGGCAGGCAAATCCACCTATATCCGCCAAAGCGCCCTGTTAACCATTATGGCGCAGACCGGAAGTTTTATTCCCGCCAAGAGTGCGACCATCGGTATTGTGGATAAAATTTTCACCCGCATCGGCGCGCACGACGACATCTCTAAAGGCCAATCGACTTTTATGGTCGAGATGAACGAAACCGCAGACATCTTAAACAACCTGACGGATAAAAGCTTGGTCATTCTCGATGAGATCGGCCGCGGCACCAGCACCTACGACGGACTTTCATTAGCCTGGGCGCTTGCGGAACATTTTCAAAACACAAAAGCCCGCACGCTGTTTGCCACACATTTTCACGAACTGACCGCGCTCGCCGATAAATTACCGGGCATCAAGAACTACAATGTCGCGGTTAAAGAATGGAAAGACGAAGTGGTGTTCCTCCATAAGATCGTTCCCGGAAGCTCCGATGACAGTTATGGGATTTATGTCGCCAAACTCGCTGGCATTCCGGAAGAAGTTATCTTCCGTGCCAAGAAGATCCTGACCCAGCTGGAACTAAAGAACGACATCAAAGAGAATATCCGTCGGGATTTCCAAACAGAAGAACAACTGAATCTTTTTATGACGCACAACGATCCCGTTTTGGAGGAGATCGTCAACACCATTAAAGCTTTGGATGTTAATAATTTGACTCCGCTGCAGGCGTTATCAAAAATGCAGGAGATGAAGGAAAAGATTGAGAGATAAAAAACACAAGGAATTCTTTCTGAAATATCTTTTAATTGTTGTCCATGAATGTTTTCTTTGATTTTGTCATCCCCGCAATCCTTAGGCGGGGATCCAGAATTTTGAGAACATAGATTCCCGACCTGTCTGCCGACAGGCAGGCAAAAGCTTTCGGGAATGACAACTAAAAGAAATAAAAACTGCATAAAAAAATAAGGACAAAAATTCTTTTAAAATTATAGAAATTATGCCCAGAATAAATATTCTTCCCCCCAACTTAGTCAGTAAAATCGCAGCCGGAGAAGTTATTGAGCGGCCCGCCTCCGTCATCAAAGAATGCGTGGAAAATTCTCTGGATGCTGGTGCGACCTCTGTCGAAATTCACTTAAAGAATGCCGGCACAACGCTCATTCATATCAAGGATAACGGCGGCGGCATTGACCGTGACGACCTTGAGAGGATTTTTCTGCGTCACGCCACAAGTAAAATCAAAAATGAAGACGACTTATATCAAATTCATTCACTCGGATTTCGCGGGGAGGCGCTCTACAGCATTGCTGCTATCGCCGATGTCACACTAAAAAGCAAGACCGAACACCAGCCCGAAGGCTGGGAAATCCATATCCGCGGCACCGAGCGTTTAGGGCTCAAACCGGCGGCAACACCCGGCCACGGCACGGAAATGGAGATCAAAGAACTTTTTTATAATACTCCGGCGAGAAAAAAATTCCTAAAATCGAGCGCGACCGAGATCAATCAAATCTTAAACACCTTTATTCCTTATACGCTTTTATATCCCAGCGTCCGTTTTCTATTAACGCATCAAGGCAACAACTTAATCGACCTTTTACCGTCGGACAGTTTAACCAAACGCATTGCCCAAGCCCTTCATCTAGAAGAAAAATATCTGCTCGAGAAAATTCAGGACAACATTCATCTTGTCTTAGGCGACATGAACATCAAACGCGCCCGACGGGATTTACAATTTATTTTCGTTAACGGCCGGCCGGTCCAAAATAAAAACATCTCTTTTCATCTTAATCAAATCTACCGGCTGATTATGCCGGAAGGCGATGTTCCCTTTTTCTGCGTCTTTATCGCCGTCCCGCCGGAAGATGTCGACGTTAATGTCCATCCCTCCAAACGGGAAGTTAAACTGAAAGACGAACAGGAAATTTGTTTAAAATTAAGAATTTTAGGGGAAGAAACGCTGATGCGGCAGGGAAATATAAAAGTAATCGTAAGTGATCCATCACAACCTATCTGTCATTCCCGCGAAAGCGGGAATCCAGGGTTGGGGAGTAAAATTCTAGATGGAATTCAGAACCCCAGTAGAAATTCAAAAGAAATACTGGATCCCCGCTTTCGCGAGGATGACAGGAAAAGGGGCTGGGATGACAGAAACGATGCTTCGAACAATGATTTTCCACAAGAGACGCCCCCTCACACTGCCGAACAAATCTTCTTCATCCCGCCGGAGGAATTTTCCGTCGGAAAAAAAGAAAACCTGCAAGCCCAGCTTCAGCATGCCCGATTGATCGGCGCCTTCCTTAATAAATATCTTTTTTTCGAGCAAGGCCGGTCACTGCTTTTAATGGACCAGCATGCGGCGGCGGAGCGTATCAATTATGAAAAGTTCCTCAATCAAATCCGTAAAGGCCAAGTAGAGGTTCAGCATCTATTAACGCCGACGGTCATTCCACTTTCTCCTCAAGAGTTGATCGTTTGGGAAGAGACTCAGACCACTTTAGAAACAGTCGGGTTTTCCAATAATCAATGGGACAATAAGTCCATTGCCATTCATTCGCATCCGGCCATGATCCTTAACATCGAACGCGCTGTCAGAAATCTTTTAGCGGATGAAAAGATCGCACAAGACGATTGGGAATCAATTGCCCGACGGGCATGCCGGGCATCTGTCATGACGGGAGATTATCTTAATGCTGAACAGGCAGACGGTTTGCGGTTACAATTACTGGAATGTTTCGACCCCTTCACCTGCCCGCATGGACGGCCTACGGTCGTCGAAATCACAGAAGAATTTTTAGATAAACAGTTTTTGAGATAAAAATAAATCCCCACCACCGCTATACAGATTGCTTCTTCAGGCTTCGCTTATCTACATTTGTCATTCCCGCGATCCCACCCAAAAGCGAGAATCCAGCCTTTTAAAATCGTGGATCCCCGACCAACCCATTCGGGGATGACAATCTTTAGTTTTTTGCTGTCATTCCCAACTTCCTCGATTTTTTTATCTAGAAATGATTGGGAATCCAGGAAATAATTTAAGATACTGGATCCCGGGTCTTCGTCCGGGATGACAAAATACGGATTCTTTTCACTACCGACAATGCATCTTCCTAAACCCGAATAATCATTCCATAAAAATCAGATCCCGCCGGGCGATAAAGATGCCCTTTCGAATCCATTTCAATAAGACAAATAGCTTCAACAGGTTTTAAACGCTCAATGCTTAAGAATTCCTCTCGCACCCAATCCGTTCCGGCGAGCCGGTGCATATTGCCTGCATAATTAAGCGTAATATCATAGACGGGCTTACGGGTATCTTTTCTAGGAGCCTTGATTCTCCGCCGAAAATCACGGTCAATTTTCTTGCTCAACTCTTTTTCCACTAACCTAATATTAGTCTGGTCTATCTCACCCGTCGAAGGAACTTCTGGATAAAAGAAAACCTCTGCTTTTCCAAAAATATGTTGATAGCGTTTTGGCATCAAAGACCATAGCGGTATCCATATCAGAAATGGCTTTCTTCGATCAAAAATAATAATAATTCTTTTATCTTTGTTTATAACGTATGGACGAGGTTTCCGTTGGCACAAATGTTTTTCCTTAATAAGAGGTTTGATGGCCGGCGGGGTCCAAGGTTTAACGCCCTCACCCGGGCCCTCAAAAATTCTTCCGCCCTTTATTCCGCCGCAACATTTCCGTCGACATCGGGATCTCAAATAACGATAAGGCTTAAAAGACGAGCAACCTGGCACGAACGGTTTAACGTAAGGACTGGACGGATATTTTTCTTCACCATAAAGCTTTGCCTCCTTTTTAAACCAAGGATAAATAATATAACGCCTCCAAGCCCCATATCGTCGACGGCGCTCGCGGCGTTTACAATTACGGATTCTATCTTTCCAATCCTTAGGCCAATCTTTCTCGTCATGGTTCGCCAAATAATCATAAATGCAAGTCCGCGAACAGTCTGCCGCTACGACACAACCTTTGCAGTCGGGATACGATTCGCTTTTGGGCATCGCTGTCGCACCTAAGACCGGCACTGCGGCCATGGCAATTCCGGCAGTATGGAACCCAATCCCCGACGGAAAAATCATCTCTCCAATTAAACCGGCGATCGTAAAAAGCCCAACAACTAAAACCAATTTTAAGGCTGTCTTAAACCATGTTTCTTTTTTCTCAACCCGATGGCTCATTTGAAGATATACGGCTTGGGCGCTGTTTTTATAACCCGCATCATTAATATCTTCGACAATATCCCTTGTATTCTCCAGCACAACCTTGGCTTCTGCGGCTAATCCTAATTTAATGAGCGCATCCATGCCATCGCCATTCATTTGGGCCATCTCATTACGCAGGCGGTCCTTTTCACTTGGCTCTACAGTCTTTCCTAGTTTTGCATCCAAGACGGAAATCGACATCAGATACTGGATAAAATCATTTTGATCCACCGTATAGTCTGCCTGTTGATTTAAAGAAAATAATTCTTTAGCCATATCAAGAGCCAAATTATATTGAAAACTTCCCAATACCCGAGCGAGAAAGAACCGGGCCACCGTAATAAATAAATCTTTTTGCTCTTTGTTTTGTGCCGACGGAATGATGTAATATTTCACATACGAAGAACAATAAGCAATGAAAGACTGATATGCCGTCCGGTCAAACGCAGAGAGTTTAGCCAATAGTTTTACAAAATTTTTCCAATAGACTCCGGTGTTATAATAGCCGGCTATTTTCATCATGCCATTCATAGCGCCGCAAGCGGCTTCATTGATCTCTTGCTGACTTTTCGCGTCAAGCGCTTTGTCTTCGTCGATGGATTTAGAAATTCCATCCTCGATTTTTGCCATGTTCTTTGGTATTTCATAAGCATTAACAACAGCCCTGTCGAGCCGGCCTGTTTTATCCCCATAGTCACGGATATGCAGCTTAATAATGTTTGCCGCGCCCTCTTTTTCAGCCAGATTATTTAGAAAATAGATCCACGATTCCAAATAAACCGAGCTGCTTTCGATCATCTTATCGGACAAAATAGACTTTTCTAAGTCGGGGAGAGCAGCGGAATATTCCTGGGAACAAAGCATGTTTAGCTCCCTAGCAAATTCCATGCGGATTTCAAGCAATTCCTTGTTACCAGCATTGATGGCCTTTAGACAATCATCGCCTAACGACTTCATCACGGCCATAAATTTTTCCTGGTCAAGCGCGGCACATTGTTGAACGCTTCGGCCCTGAAACATCGGTCCTTCTTCAATGATTTTAGCTGATGCTGCTTTCTCCTCGGGCTTAACGGCTGTCGGAAGCTCTTGCACAGGCTTAGTAACGACCGCGGCCGATTCATTGATCATTTCAATATAAAGGTGATTATCTATGCCTAGGTCTTGCCAATTTTTCGTAAACTGCGATGACGTAAAAGAAACGGTCAGCTGCTGCAAAATAATATCCAGCCGGGCTTGTTGTCCTGCGGGAATTTTTTTAATCATAGCGCTAATCGCAATTCTTTCACTCAATGCATCTAAATAGCTTTTGTCCAATGCCAGTTCTTCTTCGCTGCCTAATTTAATCGTATACTGGCTGTAAATATCCGCTAAAGCATCCTCCTCAGCCTCGGACTCAAATAATTTTTCTCCTAATAAGCTTTCTGCCAACTCGATTAACGGATGGAAAAATTCATGATGGTCAATAAAACGAGACAACATTCTCTGATTTTCTACGCTTAATAATCTCGGATTGATTTCTTTGAGTTTCTGCTCACGTTCTTCTGCATCCGCAATATTGAATATTTCCGTCACTTTCAAGTGGTCAACAATCATCTTTCCTTGCCCCGGCGCGCCGGACTTCGGCACATATTTGCCGTAAACAACACCACTGCGGGCAAAAGTTTTTCCGGCGAGAGCGGCAGGATTGGAGTCCTCATGAAGCCCGGCAGATTCATTCTTTGACATGGCTTTTAAACAATTACATTCCGGCAAATAAGAGCCGCTGTTACGTTTTTCCCTGAACGCTCGAATCTCGTCACTGTTCCAATGCTCTGAGAAAGGCTTTGTCCCAAGCTGGCTTCCTAAAGTTAAATAAGGCAATTTATAACAGGCCGTCAAATACCCCTTATAGTCGATACAAGCCTCACTATTTAAAAGGCAATTTCCTTTAGACGCTTCTTTGATGTCCCAGAAAAAGAGGCTTATGCCATACTTTTTACATTCTTCTGTGACTTCTTTGCGCAGGCGATTTAAAGTTTCTTCGTCATGAACTGCAATGTCCGTAATTCTCGGGACACACCCCTCCAAAATCCTCAGCTCTAAACTTTTCGCCCCCCAAGACGCTATGGCAGCCGGCATTTCTTTTAATTTATCGATATTGTGGCGTGTAATAATGCAATTGATCCAAATAGGAATATCTGTTCTTTGCGCAAAATTTTTCAAATTTTCAATAATCGGCTCTAATGAGTACCGGCGGACTGCCCGATAAGATTCCGCATCTGGACCGTCTATGCTCACTTTAAGCATCGTAATTCCTGAATCCTTTAATTCATCTATAAGTTTCGTCGTCAATAGTGTGGCGTTCGTTATTAATTCTATTTCGGTGTCCGAACTTTTCTGCCGGATGTACTTAATCATCGCAATAAGATAAGGATTAAGCGTCGGCTCGCACGTGCCGCAGAATTGAACTTTCGACAAGACGTAATCAAAAGAATCGATAATGCGCTTAAAAGTTTCAAAAGACATATGTTCGACCTTCTGATTGAGATGATCTTTATCTCGGCGATTACAAAACGTGCATTGTAAATTACAAGAATTAGATATCTCGATTTCCAGAAAACTCGGGCCAGGATTTAGAGAATCAAAGATCTCCAACTCCTCTGCCACATCATGAGCTTTAATGCGGTCAGGGCTCTTGGAATAGAACAATCGGTATTCAAAATATTCGTGGCGTTTAACTGAGACAGACAGGGCGTTCGTCCGGCGGGTCACATAGAGGATATTCTTACCGTTTTCCAAACGGATCACAGCGCCGTAATCGTCAGATTCATTTTTGACATCGACGAGATAAGCGGCGTCAATAAGTGTCAGCGGCGGAGCGTTCGCATAACCCGCGGATTTAAGCTCGCTTTCCAATCTCTTATTTTCAATTTCTAGGAATTGATTGTAACTTTCTTTAAGTTTGGTAGATTCCTCTTTGTTTGATTGATTATTGACCGCGGCGATCTGCTCGTCGCTTAGCTTACCGTTGGCCCCGCGGGGGATAGAAACTGCTGATGATAATGCCTGTGGTCTGCGGATATAGTCTTTACCATAATCGCGGATAAAATCTTTCATCGGGCGATACCAGAAGAAATAGGAGCCTTCAGGATAAAAATCGATTTCTCTTTTCGTTTTATTGATCAAATCCCACAAGATTCGTTTGTTTTTCCCAGGCAATTGTTCCCATCCTCTTACGAACCCTAAATGTGTTAACGCCTCGTCGACTTTCTTGACCTCAGCAAAATTTCCGGTGTATGCATAAACAAACGCCCAACGGATATCATTGCCCAATTGTTTGCCGATGCCATAAGCGCCGGTAAAAAGACGACGGAATTTATTCTGTCCTCGGGAAGCGCGAGAACGAGGAACAATCTTGGGGAAAACATCATTGCAACTATAGACGACGACTGCTTTCTCTGTTAAATGTCCGGAGATATAACTCTTTGGCGATACGTCCAAAATAAGATGCCGCGCATTTAAATCCGGCATGAACATGTCGTGATCATCGACTTGCCAAGTCTCTGTTAAACCATTGAGCCTGCGTTTTCTTGTGATAGGAAGAACGTCATCGGATTCGAGCGGGCTTAAAGCCGCAGCTAAATTTCCGACTGCCGGCGGGAATTGCAAAGGCTCATCGCTTCGTCCATAACGCGCCAGATCTTCAGCCCGGCGTCGGTCGCCAAACATACTATACGGCGGACGGTTCGTCGAAGAGTTTCTTTTATTCCATTGTTCTCTCCAGTATTCGTCAATAATATGTCTAGCATTTCGAAAGTCTTCTCGACCGGCTTCTCCTCTGCGCGCCTCGTGCTCGGCATCCCAAGGCGACTTCCCTTTTATCAGTAAACGCAGATATTCAACTCCATTTTTCGGGTCATTGGTCTGCCGCGTCAATTCATAAGCCATGCCTTCCAATATGAAACCCTGTTTCTGAGCCAAAGCCCCATCTTTTTCATCGACGCCAATCTGAATGCCTGCTTCTTTCATGCGTTCGTCAGCACCGATATTCTTTTGCATAATTACTATGCCTTGTTTGATCAGGCGGTTCCGAAGAGAAGAACGTTTGGTAGAAAGCACAGCAGCATAATCCGTATGCAAATAATCAGAAAAAGCATACGCCAAAGGAAAATCTTTATATTGTCGGATATTATTTAAATAATGAACAAGCTCATGATCAACAACGATCATAAATTCATTGAGCGAAAGACCAATATCAATGGAAATATTAGAAACCTTCTCTCGTCCTATAATCCAGCCCCCTGTCAAGGCATAAGCGGTTAAGAATACACCCAAAGCATTGAGGGCCACAAAAACAACGTTAGTTACCGTCTTAAAATCATGATACGCACAAATCAAAACTACGATTCCTGCAATCATCGATAAAGAAATAACCCCTAAAAGAACCATCATCAGCGGTTTTCTAAACCATTTCGTCAATGAAAGACCTAATTCAGACCCAATCGACCTCGGCGTCCAATGAATATAATTAAAATGTTGATTGATTTCTTCCTGCCATGTCGTCGGGAAAAACATTTGCGCTATCGCTTGAACTCGCTGTTCAATAACCTTTTTCTGTTCTGGAATAAATTCTTTGCCCATCAATAACTTTTTAAAAGTCTGCCCAAAGGAAAGCTGGACCGCATGTGAGCCTTTTCCATTCCACGAGCGCAAATTACGAGCTTTATTTAAGAATTCTTTCAAAATCAATGATATGACAACAATCGTAACCACCAAACTTGCCACCAGAAAAATGCTACCGGCAAGTCTAAGCGCCGCCGTAAAACCTCCGGCAAAGACAGGAGAGAAAAATCCCGACATAAGAATAAGCCGGGTGGTCCAAGGAAGATTCCACATCTTCATCGGCTGTTTAATATTGCCCGTTGTTAATCCGGAGACAGCCTCGTCGACTTTTGCATATAACGCTTGAATGGTGTCATTATTAGAAATCACTCGCCCTGCTTTTGATTGATAGTCTTTTTGGTACAAGAAAAATTCGTTCTCCGCCTCAAAAACAGCCGGGCTCATCCGGGCGATGACGCCGCTTCTTTGGGTTCTTGCATGAAAACCTTTACGCCTCTCGTCGGTATTCCGCTCGATAGACCAGATCTCATCCCACAAAGGATCTAAATCCATTTTATAAAGCTGTGCGGAATCAACAAAAACTGTCCTAGCACCCCTATGAATGGACCGGCCGATTTGCATTAAAACATATCGACGGATAAACGGCACATATATTTTCGCGTATTGCGCCATGGCCTGTTTGTTATAAGAAACATTCTTTAATCCCGCAAAAAGGGCCTTAAGAACGACCTGGCTGACAGAGAGCTTTAATAATGCCCAAACCTGCGCTAACGACGGAGAATAAAACGCGTTGTCTCCTTTAATAACCATAAAACCTTTTTGGGCCAAATATCTTACAATCGTGGTCTTACCGCTGGCCGGCAATCCTGTTATCCCGACGAGCTTTACTCCCATTTTTTCTTTTAACTCTTTAACAGATGCAATCTTTAGCTGATCACGTTTACTCAATTCCTGTCCACGGACCATTGTTTCGGAAGCAAAAGGATTTCCTGCCAAGCGTAAATATTCTTTCACAATCGCGATATTGACTGGCACCTGGCGGACCGCGTTGATCAAATTGTCGTCTAATCCCAGACGTTTAATTTCCTTCTTTGCCAACTCTTCGTTTGATTGTGCCACAATTTGAATATCGGTCTTTGCCCAAGAATCTATAAGGTAAAAGAATCCGATCTCCGTCTTATATTCCGGATTGTTCTCTATAATCTCGCGTGCCTTTTTTCGGAACGCTTCGCTTTTGACAAACGCAAGGTTATATCCACCCGTCGACCTTCTCGCTATCCGTCGAACTTTGCCCAAGGTATAATGAAGCCCGGCGATAGTCCCGATATAATGGATCTGCGCATCTGTTAATCCATATTTTGTTAATGCCTCGTAAATAAATCCATTTCGATCTAAAATTAAATCTCGGGAAACTTGCTCATGGTCGTCAAACGTGAAGCTTCCATTGTTCAGAGGCTTTTTCGCAAACTTGCCGATATCATGAAGAATGATCGCAAAAACGAGCAAATCTTTTTTAGCAACACCGTCTATCTTTTCCTGTAAAGCCCCCTCACATAATTCCCAAATATCTCTCCAGAGACTAGGCGCATCAAAATACGCATCCAAACATTTTTGTGTATGGGTAATGATGCCCCATTGATGCCATTTAGGCGAATGATGGAGCACATTGTCCACATCAGCGGCAAATTGTTGTCTGTAAACAGGATCTAGGGCTATGTTATTTTCCACGACACGCTTGGCAAACCCCGTTAATAAACCAAAGAATTCTTCATGCTCAACGAGGACTTGCTTATCCACCAGGGACAGCAACATGGAAACTTGTTTTATAAATTCAGGATTGGGCGACAATAGCCCCATGCTCTCTATAGAAACAACTTTGTCCGGGAAGATCTTATTTAATAACTCCTTAATCGTTCCGATGGCTCGCCGGGATTCCGAAGAGTTACGCTTTTCTTCGCTATTGGCAATCTCTAAAGCCTCAGCCAAATACGGCACCACACGAATCCATTTCTCGTTCATCTCCTCAGAGGAATAATTTTTGATCACAGAATCCGCCTTCTTCTTAAGCGGATTAACAAATTCTATTTCCCCATCTTCGACGATCGGCCAGTACTGTAAAGTTTGGAAAGGAGGATTGCCTCTGGTATCCAGATCACGCAATAATCTTCGCATCAAGCGCAATTCCAGAGGAACATCGACAAAGATCTTTTCTATCGGAGCATCTTTCACCTCTTCTGTCATCATCGGATCAAGAGCATAAAGCGATTCTAATAATAACGTTCCATTTTCCGGTAAAGAAACAACCCTGCCGGAATGTCTCTTACTTTCGTGGGTTTTCATATCAAACGCAGGTAAGTCAACCTCTTCTCCCCTCATCAAGCGCCCAATATCTTCTTTGGCCCATTCCAGGTGAATAGCCCCCGGCGAATCCCCATTCGGACTGCCATCTGCTTCTAACTTTGGCCATTCGGCTATATTCTTGTAATACCAATCTAACGATAACAATAAGACCGGGCTTCCAGACTTTTCAATTTCTTCCACTTTCTTCTCAGCCAAAGTCGTTTTTCCGCTTCCGCTCGGTCCGCCGATGATGATCACGTTGCGGGTATTCAGCGTCGAAGAAACTGCCTCCTTGGCTTGCGGAATTTTAAGATCTGTGAAAAGAAGCATATCTAGAACCCACTTAGAGAGCGAAGATGGACGATAATACAACGCATCTATATCCAAATAAGTTTTAATCCCTTTCTTCGCCCAATAGCCAACGCGGCTTTCTTCCACAGTAATCCCATATCTGGAAGGCGACTTTTCTTCACCAGTAGATGGAAGAATATAATCTTTTTTGGGACACGCTTCTAGGGCAATATTTTTTTGTTTTATGATGTTAAGGATTTCCTCAACCTTTTGACTAATGCCTTGATACTGGCGGCTCTGCGGATAAAGATTCCGCAAAATAAGAGCATGGCCGATGCGTGAATGATCTGGCAATATTTCTATGGCATCACGGATATACTTTAAGTGAGCATGAATGACTTTCTCGTTATCCAACTTATTTATTTCTCCCAAATGCGCTGTGATGACAAATCCTTCTTGATGCGCCAAGTTAATAGCATCCTTCCAATAAGATATAGGAAAATTCATATCAGACGCACCGGAGAAATCTATGCCATACATTCTCGAAGAATATTCTTTTCCGCCCTTCTTCAAATCAGCCAATGTTTGTATAACATCCTTAAATTTCTTGGGATCTTTCATAAAGGGGTTTCCGCGATTGAAGGAAAACATAAACTTGACCTGATGCTTGCCACCATAATGTTCATCCGCATAATTTTCCGCTTCCGTAGCAACCTTATAAATATCCCACAGTCTTTCGTCGATAGAATCATAATAAGGCTTGCGAGGATTGAATCTTAATTCAACCCATTTCGCTCCATCCGCGAAAGCTTGTTCGATGGCACGTTTTGCCAACTTTCTTGCAAATGCCTTTTTATCCTCTTGGTTTTTATATAAATCTTCTGGAAGGTCTTTGACATCGGACCAGCCTAACAAATTAATGTCATTTTTCTGCTCGAGATGAGATAGAAATGTGTTATTCGATATCTTTCTATCACGTAACATGTTGGCCAAATCTTCTCTCATTTGGTTCTCTGAATATTTGTTATTATCGGCCATTCGTAAATATTCTTTAAATGCCTCCCGTATATTCAGTTCTCCGTTTTTCACCAAAGGCTTGTCTCCAGCTTCTTTTCTCTTAAGGTCAAACTTACCTCTATCAGCTATCAAAAGATCTATAAATTCCTCATCAGGATATGAGGCCGTCGTATGATAATGTACTGTCAATTTTCTCCAAATTGTTCTGATCATCCAGATAAGCGCCTGATAAACAAGATTATCGAATAACGAAGAAGGATCTTCTTTTTGCTCTTCGATATTGCCGACTTTTTCCTGAAGGTCTTTTATCACGGATAATGTTTTTTCAGAAAAATTCGGCCTCTTAGCCAAATCACAAAACACTTGATGGATTGTCCTATTTTCATCACGCTTTATCTCGTCCTCTAAAAGAACAACTAAATCTGAAATCTCTTTGATGCGCTCAGGAGTGAAATATTCAGAAGTCTTATGCAATTCTTCATAGAAAACAGGCGCCATTTGTAATCGTTGCTGGATGTCAGCTTGATAGAATTTCTGAACAAATTCTTTGGCTAACTTTTCCATAGCCTTATCGTGATCAGGATTGGATTCATGCTTTTTGATGATGGAATATAAGCGAGGATTTTGACTACGCCCAAAATCTTCAGGGACGTTCCAAAGGATTTTTCCGTCTTCTTGTCGACGAGCGATTTCAAATTTTTCCGGTGGACCGCGAAGCGTAATTTGATTCTTCTCTGCCGCACTTTTGACCAGATCAACAGCTTCCTTATAAAGTTGCCGAAGCTGAGCTGCTGCCTTAGGATGATAATTCGCCACCGCTAACTTAAAGTCAATCGGTTTGATCGCGTGGGTGGAAGAATTTTTCTTTCCCGATAAGCCGGATGAAGTTTTCTTCCGTTGACGAGTCAATCGATTCTTGAGCGTTTTACTCAAGGTAAAAGGCTTTATGCCTTTAACGAAAGCTCCGATATTCTTTAAAATACCTTTGGGTTCCGGCGCACTCTCGACGGGTTTCGCCTGCGGCTCTTCGATCTCAACAATATCTTCACGGGTATCAACAGCGTCTTCTCGGGCATCGGCCTCGCCGGTCACATCATGGCCCAAAGAAGTCGCGGAAGCTATTCTGTAGCGCAACTCTTCAATAGCATCTTTTCTGTCCGTCGAGCTTTCGACATATCGGCCGGACACAAAATTGGTCACCCCGCCCTTGGCCGCCTTGGAAATATTCTTGTCCGTAATACCTCCCTGAATAAGAATTTCACCTTTAAACTTTCTCTGCTTGCGCAGTTCTCTGGCCTTATATTCAACCGGTGTAAAATCTTTTCCGGTCCCGGCGGTGATGGAAGACGTCAAGCAGATCATGTCTGCTTCTTTGAGGACCTTGTCGGATAACAAAGAAACCTCTTCTTCCAATTCAAGGACAACGCCGGCCAGCTTTTTATGTTTCTTGATAAACCTTAGAATATTAAGCAAGTCTTTCTCGTCGGCGAAACTATCTCTCTGCACCTCAATACTGCGGACATTAAGATCCTTGTTACAATAAGAAGACACTAATTCCGCGCTCGGATTTAAAACCATCAAATGAACATCCATCAGAATATCGAGATCAAGAATTTTTCTCAGCTTTAATAAAAATGTAGGGGTCACCCAGTTGCTATTGGCAACCAAATTGGGGCTCAAACCTTCTTTATGAAGCTTATCGAGAAATGACTGTTCAATCCTGTCAATATGAATAAAATCTGCACCGATCGACGTAGAACCGGCCATCTTCTCCACAAAATAATCCTGCGCGACCTTGCCACCTAAATTGCGAACTTGATTCTCGGTAAGATCAGGGAACGGCACGCCGATCAAGATCGGGCGCTTGGCGGTCAGCTTGCTCCAGATAACCACAACTGCGGTTAACCCCAAAGCAATCAACGTAGTCCATAAAAGCGTCATAAGTCCGTACGAATGGCTCCAGATGATGATCCCGGCGGCAAAAATGGCTAGGACGCCTAAATTGGCAGATAAAAACAGCAAATAAGAAAATCCTGGATGGCGTCTATTAGAAATATAATTACGGAACAAAGAATTCAAATACCCCGTCGCAAAATTAGCCAAGACGCTAAACGCCGGCGGCACGACGTTTTGCACAAATTCGTTCTGAATAAAGTCCAACGGCATTCTGGCTTTTAAGGCCAACCATTGTTTGTTAAGTTGGCTCTTATAGGAATAATCCGCTAAAAGCTTATTGGCTTTTTTATCAGGCATGTCGTGAGCCTTTTGCCTGTCACGAATGTACATCTTGATAAATCGCGGATGGAAAAATATCCCGTAAAGAAAAGTAATGGGAACTCCCCAGGCCAGAGAAATCAAGACGCGGGTAAAATGATAAACTCCGACGGGGAAGAAATGGTTGATGACAAGGATAAAGAAAATGTCCGTCGCAATTCCTTGGATAAATCGCCAGCCCATAAATTCCCATAATCTTCGGTTCAACCGGCTTTTAAAAGCCTCGCTGTCGGAGAGAATGAGCGAGAAGCGTTCGCTCGACGCACCAAATATGGCGGAAATAAAACCGGAAACGATAATAATCAGAGGTGTATACCGGTAGGCCTTATAAAATCCTATTAAATCTTTAGCGAAAATTGCGCCACACAAATAATTCATTCCAACCAACGCAGCGATAAAAACCGCGGAAACGATAAAATAATGGATGACCATCTTCTTACGCAAAGCCTGGACATCCTTCTCCGTCATCCCCACCTCGATCTTCTTCTGTTGGATACGGCGGATGACCAAAGCTGTTAAATTTTGCGACTCCTTCTTACTCTCAAATCCTTTTTCGATGTTTTTTCTTTCAAAAGCGATAAGCTCACGGCCGAGGGCGGTATCTTGATATTCGATCGGAAGGTAAATCAGGCCATCGAGGACACAGCTAAGGACAAAGGCTCCGGAGGAAGAATACAAACAAGGAACTCCGGGAGATTGATTACGGATATCGGATTCATTTAACTTGACATAATACACATGCCCACCGACGGGAATGACCGTGTTCTGCTTAATAATGGTGCGTAGCGCTGACTCGATTTCTGGCTTGAGATTGCCGTCCTTGGTCAACTGCCCACGCCCGCAGGCAAAATTTTTCTTATCGCCATTATTTTGAACTGGCTTGCTTTCAGACGATTTCGCCGGCGCCGGCGCAATCTGCGTTGACTTCTTCCAAACCGCCATTTGGGCGAGTAAAGATTTTCGTAACGCTTTTCCTTGGAAGACCAACTTAAACAAGAACTTGATCGTCTCAAGATCGCCTTTCCACCACGGCATATTTTCATAACGATGGTCGATCTCTTCGGCAAATTTCCCGACGCCGTTATGCCAATATTCATCAAATTCCTCTAGGCTATTCCACCGGTCATACCCGCCCAAACCCTTCCGTAAGAAAATGCCCGGGCTAAAAATCCCATACTGGGAGGTAAAAGAACGCTGAAGCCTACGCTCTTGGTCTGGCGGAAACGCCCTCGGGCCAAACAATGCAAGCTGGCCCATGAGAACGTTAAATAGCTGCGGAAGCTCGTCGAGCAATGTGCTTCTTAAAAATTTCCCGCCGGGAATGTGATCAAAATTATTATTTCGTGATATCGTGTCCTGATCTTCCGTTGCCGGCTCATAAGGTGTCAGTGTCCTAAATTTCAACATCGTAAAGAGCTTGCCATTACGGCTATACCGTTTCTGTTTATAAATAATCGGGCCGGGATATTTTCCTTGACGGGACCAAAGATAGACGGCAATGAAAGCCATGGCAGGTGAAAAAACAATAATCGCAACCAAAGAAACAATGATCTCTACCGCCCTCTTGATCCAGATGTGTCTATCATGGATGGTTTTTGAAACGACCGTAGGAACAAGACCTGAAACAGCGGACTTTTCCTCCAAGAGTTCATCGACGGTTCGCTGAATTTCTTCCTTCATAAAAGAATCAGTTTTAAGGCCTTTAACAATTTTCCAGGTCTTTCCGTTCGACCGGACAGGGAACCCGAACATAAGACCTTTTGGTATTCCATAACTTCCGTCGGAAGCAACCGCTACGGAGAAGAACTCTCCTTTCGGCGTGGGCGTTGTCAAATTCTTAACCGTATCAACAATAGCCTGGACCGCTGAAATAGCAGAAGATTTCCCGCGCGCTTTAATAACTTCCGCGCCCCTTTGCCGGGCTTTTGTCAAAAATTCCGACTTAAGCCATGCTTCATCCAATACATCCACAACGGGCCTGCCTTGAATTGTCGCGTGAAGAAAATCAGGATATTGCGTCGCAGAATGATTGCCCCAAACCGCTATATTTTTTACATCGGAAACATGATAACCGGCCTTATTTGCCAAAAAGGCCTTAGCCCGATTCTGGTCCAACATCATTAAGGCGAAAAAGTTTTCTTGCGGAACATTTTTCATAAAGGCCTTAGCAATGTAGGCATTGGTGTTCGCCGGATTTCCGACGACCAGGACCTTGCAGGACGGTTTGGCATTTTGGGATAATGCTTTACCCTGGGCTGCAAAAATTTCGCCATTGATATTCAGAAGGTCTTTGCGCTCCATCCCATTCTTACGAGGCATTCCTCCGACGAGTATAGCCCAATCTGCATCCTTGAAAGCTTCCGAAAGATTACTCGTGGCAATGACTGTCTTAAGTAACGAAAATTTATGGTCCTGAATCTCCTTCGCAATTTTTGCTAAGGTGTCCGAAGCCTGCGGAACATCCAAAAGCTGAAGAATGATCTCTGTTTCAAGTCCAAACATTTCGCCCGAAGCGATACGGGGCAATAGAACCCGGCCGATCTGTCCAGCAGCGCCAGTAACCGTCACCTTCATCAATTTCGTCGGCGAGACGACATCTTTTCTGCCTTTATTCAAAAATTCTTCAGGGATCTCTGTTGCAGCCTTCCCTTGGATCTCCAAGATAGTTCCCTCGCCAGAGAGAACATAATTCGCGCCTTTTAAAGCCTGCTCATAATCATCGCCCCATGTCACAGAACTTAAGATCGGCGACGCAAAATCTTCAAGTTCCATAACTAGACCTTTTAAGATATGGCTATTTTCAGCACTATCGACGAGGCGTAATTCGATATTCCGCTTGCCAAACATCTCGCCGGAAACAATGCGAGATAGCAAAGAATAAGCTTTCTCACTAGAAGCTCCAGGCACAACGACTTTAAGCGATGGCTTAGAGGTAGGTTTCTCTTGTGTTGTGACTTTGTTTTCTTCTTTTCCCGACCCTATCGCCTCATTGACCAGTTCAGCGAATTGCGGAAAATATGCTTGGTACGCTTTCACATTTGTTTGGTTGGGCTTTGTGACTTTATCTTCAGTCGCGGCCAGATTCTTCAACGCATCATTCCAAGACAATTGATTGTCATGTGTTGAATCATAATAGGCCTTACGTGCGACAATGGCGCTTCCCATCGAGACCGGCTCTCTGCCGCCCTTTAACATGCGGACATCCGCGTTAAAAATATCCGCAATGATCTGACGGGTGGTGGCATTACGCGCCCCGCCGCCCGTTAAATTGATTTCCGTGACTTTAAGCCCAATTTGGTCCGCCACCCATTTTAAGAAATACGTCTGGCCTTCCGACGCGGCGCGTAAGATTTGAGCGCGATTTTCTTTTGTGAAATTACCAAGGTTTCGCGTAAAATATTTGCCCGGTGTGTGCGGAATCCTGACCGCTTCTTCCTGCGTATTCTGCGTGATCATCATCGCCCCGTTATTTCCCGACGGGACCGTTGCTAACAGCTCTTCAAAGATCTCCCATTTGATGTTACTGATATCATCTTTATCTTTCTTGTCATCCATGACCGGCATGCGTCCGTATTTCTTCTCGAACCGCACAGACGCTTCTTCGGTTGTGATGTACATATCGCGAATGTCCCGTAGCGCCAGCCCGCCGTTCTGGAAGCATACCAGCTTCATATACTCGCCCGTCGGCTCTCTAAAGACATGGCCAATAATATTCTTGAATGTCGCCTTAAGGTTTTTCTGATTTAGATAAGTATATAAAGTAAAGGACGTCCCTAAGCTCATGGCGATCGCACCCGGTTTAACGATCCCTTGGCCGGTCATACTGGCCGGATTATCTCCCGTCAAATTTACGACAACCGTTTGGTCAGAGAATCCGTATTTCTTGACCCAATACGGCGCAATTTTACCCACAATCTCCGTCGACGGCTTAAGTCCGCTTAATTTTTTCCGCACGCCCGGGACCAATTTGTCTAATTGACGAAGCCAACGGCCCTTCTTGACATCCATTGCATTGGTTCCGGCTCCGTCGCCGAGATCCCACGGAAACCGCGCATCTGCAGTTAATAGAGATCCGTTATACGCGGCAATATTTAAGATCGTGTCCGTCTGATCATACGCTGCTTTATTTTCATGATAAAACCTCATGATCTGCGGGAAGGAGAATCGAAGCTCTCCCTTGGACCCGGTCAGCTTCATTAATTTTTTAGCCCCGCCAAAGAATTTCTCCAGTTGCTCAACTTCAGCCCCGGTCGTTTTATCCATCCAGATCGGCGCTGTTTCCCTCGAGAAGATCCCTTTAATCTGCTCCTCCAGCGGAAGGTTAGGATTCAAACTCTTAAGTCTTTGAGCAGCTTCCTTGTTGTAATAAACCGTGCCGTGCTGCTGGCCTGCTCCGGAAATTGCTTTAATATTCCCGACGCTCCATCCCTTCTTTGCAAATTCTTCCTTTAACACCTGCATATTTCTATCCAATGCCGCAGCCAACATCAAAGGCGAAGTGTGATTTAAGTTCGTATTCCCTTCCCTTAACTTCACTAAATACCCGTAGGGGGCGTTATACTTGGCATACTGCGGGTCTTCATATTTTTCCTGGTGAGACCAAACGATTTCGTTCTTATCCCCGTCGATAACGGTCATCGTCACCGACTGAGTACTCGAATTAACCCCTAAGAACCAGTTGTGGGAATTATTGAGATTAGACAATAACACGATCTCTGCATTATCCAGCTTGACATTTCTCGCATCTATTTCTCCAGCTTCATTAATTGATGTTTTATCGCCCAAAATGATGCGCATCGCGCCGATTTGCGTACCATGACTGAACATCACAACAGTTTTACCTTCATATTGGCGGTTCAACTTCATCAGTAGCTCTTTAGTCCTCAGAAGTAAATCCAGATAGCTTTCGCCTTTTATCGGCCGCACAATGACGTCGCCCTCTTGACGATATCTGTTGACCAATGCCTGATCTTCGAGTGAAAGGTCTGATGGAACTTTATTTTCCCAAACACCAAATGACCGTTCTTTAGCTAACGGCTCTTCGATAATATTGATCTTGATCCCGGTTTGCTCTTGGACATACTCGACAAACGCACGGGCCGTATCCATGGCTCGGGTCAGCGGGCTTGCAATAACGACGATCTCTTCGCCGGCAAGGATCTTGGATTTTAATTGGGCGAATAATTTTTCTGCAGCTGCTTTGACTTGTTTCCGCCCATTTTCAGACAACTGATTGACCGCCTCATCCACGTCGCCCTGGAATGATCCCGGAGCCAGATTTTTTTCTGTCTCTCCGTGCCTGACCGCCCAGAATTCAAATCGAGGAGCGGCAACACTTGTATCATGATTACTAAATTTGGTTTTGTTCGTTCTTTGGTTGAGAAGGATCTTTCCGTCGAGATCTTTGATCGGCGTCCACATATTATCTAGAATTCTATCGAGCTTATCTTCTACCGCATCAATGTGTTTCTTCAATTTATTCTTTTCATATAAATAGCTAAAATTCTCTGAATAATATCCTGCCGCGAAGAAAGCAGCCCCGGCAACAATGAGGATAAGGACAGGTAAAATCACCTGCGTCAAAATTGCACCGATTCCCGTCGCGGCACTAGCCGTTGCGGTTAATCCGAATAAAACCAATAATCCGATTTTGGAAATACTTAAAGGTTTTCGCGCCTGGCGTGAATCCTTAACTTGTGCAGGAAAATCAACAATCAATCTTAACTTTTGATTGGATAATTTGGCGAGCGCCTTCCAGAACAAACTCGGTTCAAATTTAATTCCGTTATCCGTCGAAGAAACTTCATAATTTCTAAACGTTGCAAGATATTTAAAGCCCGCCCCGCGAGATAATCCGAGCGCCTTCGTCAAAACAGAAGCACTGCTGTTTTCTCCGCCGGCCGCACTTAAACAGCTGTCAAAAAGACCAACGCTTCCACCGGCGAAATAATCTTTATAATCCTCAAGCGGCTTGGCCTCTTTTGAGCCCAAAGCCACCTGAGTGGCTTTGAAATTATTTTTCTCTTCCGCGGCTTTCATAATGATGTTACCGACGATCCCATGCGCCGATAAATACAAAAGATTCCATTGTTCCACATCTGCCGGCATGGCTTTGATGGCCGCAACAAGCTCCTGGATGCTACTAATTGGAGAAGGAACAACAATCCTGTATCCGGATTCCTTGATGCGCTTGGCTTGTCTTTCAAAATAAGGTTCAAGGGAACCCGAACGGTAATCCGCGCGTAGTAGAAGCGCACTGCCCGCCGGAAATCTTTCTTTTAAAGAAAGCTTTTCGATAAACTGTTGTGCTTTTTGGTTCGGCAGATCTTCCAAGGCAACCTTGGCCATCATGCGCTTCGCATAAGAAGGCGATTGCCTAAATATCTGCGTCAAAACATCAACAGCCTTGTCGTCGCCTTGATGCTTTAAATAAGCGATTTTTAATCTCGTCGGGAACGAAAAAATATTTTGTTTGGTCAAGACCGGCGCCCACTGCAGTATATTTAAGAATGATTTATTAAGTTTACAACTCGCAAGAAAAACCGCCAACATCGTAAGCATGGTAACCATATGGAAAATCGTCTTTGCCGACCACCACGCTGCTAAAGAATAAAATACCCCGGCCAATAGCGAGAACGTTATGACACCAACGCTCATCATAACAGCAATGCTCGTCGTGATAAGGCCGGTTCTCTGAATGGAAGAAACCACCTGTTCCGGCGTCTGTTTAAAAACTTCTTTCCATCCAGCATTCTTTAAAGGTTTCGCCTCAATGTTTTCTGATGAAATTTCTGTCGGATTGATTGGCGCATAAACCACTTTTCCATCAGAATCAATACCAACAACATTTTCCGTAGCATCTTTCTTTTGAGCAAAGACCAATTGTCCCTGTTCATCGATTCCCGCAAAATCACTCACCGGCAAGAGCTCTTCTTTCTTTTCTTGGCCAAAAATCATCTCTCCGTTATCATCAATGCCTATCAATTGTTCGACAGATTCGTTGGCGGGGGCCTCTTCCTGCTCTTGCCAATCCTCCACATTTGGCTCTTGCGTTTGCCCTAATAAACTCTCAATATCTCGACGGATTTCCTGCGCTTCTTCATCATTGGAGTCTCGATTAAGAGCTTCTTGTATATTTGCCAAAGCCTCGCCATATTCAAAAGATGATTCATAGAGTTTTGCTCGTTCCTTATAAACCTCAGCGTTTTGAGGATCAAGTCTTATCGCCTGATCAAAATCACTTAAAGCTTCCTCCTTAAACCCTAACTGGGCATTCATAATTCCTTTCATAAAATGAATCTTGGCATTCCCAGGCTCAAGAGTTCCAGCTTGCGTAAAGGCCTCCAAAGCATCTTGATATTGCTCTAATTGCCAATAAGTAAACCCAAGCCCCGCGTACACCTTGGAATTCTTGAAACCTAAATCGATTGCTTTTTGAAAATCTGCCAAGGCCTCCTGGCTTTTGGACAATTCAAAATGAAGATAACCACGCTTATAGTAAGCCCTGACATAATTCTCGTCGATCTCAAGGGCTTTATTGAAATTAAACAGCGCTTGGTCATAGTCGCCGGACTGAAAATCAACAAGGCCTAAAACGTAATAATTTTCTGCGCCCTGGTCATTTACGCCACCGTTTAGAACAAGAGGTTTCCGCTGCTTCTCCGCTTCCAGCGCCCTTCGCTCATGAGTTTTCTTTAATCGTGAATGGAATTCTAAAGAAAGAACAAAAATGGCTGTACGGACCCAACGAAGAACTCTTTTCTTTAAAGGAAGATTATCGAGGAATGGCTTGCTCATCTTTTGAATGGACTGGCCAATATTGGCAAGCTGTTTATTACGCATCAACAATAGCCCATAAGCAAATCCCGTCAATAAACCGATCAAATGGCCAACCTGAGCAACCGGAGCTATGGAAGCATGGGCCAATATATATACCAAAGAAATAGAAATTAAAAACGTTCTCAAATATGGATTGGATCTCGTGGCAATAAACGCGGCGGTTAATGCGAAGTCGACAACAGAAAAGCCTAAAATGTTTTGGACAAGATATTTATGCAATAAAATCAGATAAAGCCCGCTAGAAGCCAAGATACTTAATAATGAGATTATCAGAATATTCTTAGCGCCCAATTTCTTTTCAACCATATTCCCAAAGAGCCACACCACCAACATATTGCCTGTAAAATGAATTAAATTATTGTGTAAAAATGCATGTGTGACCAGCTGCCAGATATAACCAAAATGCCAAACAGCATAGGGATATAAGGCAAAAAGATGTTTCATCCCCGTCGGCCAGAACTGCTGGAGGACAAAGATCAAGGACATGGTAAGAATAAGGCCGGTCGTCGCAGGTCGGGAAACAAATCGACCGGACTTATGTAAAATAGCCGCTATGAGAACCAGAGCGAACGTCACAGCCATCATCACCAGGGCGGTTTCATAATCAAGGCCAAAAAACGTAGCAACAGGTTTAACCACAATAATAGTATTCGCATTGACCACGCCTCCTAAAGCCAAGACTCCAAGAAAAGCTTTAGTGAAGAAATTTCTTCCTCTTCGAGAAGCAACAGGTTTCTTCTCAACCTTATTGTTTAAAGGAAGGTCCTTTTTCCGGCGGATTGAAGTTTTTGATTTGTCAGGACGAATCGCTTTCATAATATTCCACGACAACATTGATTCGAGTGTCGCGATGGCATTGAATATTGCATGAAGCGTGATGGACGCAAAGAGATTGCCCGTCGTATAATAAACATATCCAAGAGCTATCCCCATAAACCACTGGATAATATTTCCGATTTTTCCATGGGCTGTTCTAAAAATATTCGTGCTATAAAGCAGCGCTAAGAAAACCCCTAACGAAAGCTGCAAACTGACATCGAAGCCTATTGCGGGCAAGAGTAAATGAAATGGCTGGTTAAATCCCCATGGGAGAATATGCGTAAATACTTTCACCAAAAGTCTAAAGATGCCGGCTCTAAAGAACATCTCCTCAACAATAGGAGCAATAACTGCCACAGGCAATAAACCGAACAGGAAAGACCAATTGGATAGTTTGGGAGCGTCAGGTTTTTTATCTTTCTTTTCCTTGGCGAAAATAAAATTCGCCATAACAACAACAAAACCAATCGCATTGATTATCCATAATTTATTTTGCCAAAAGAATTGCCAACCGGCCGTTATTCCAGCTCCAATAGAAAATTGACCATGAAACAGCATCCAGAAAAAGAGGACCACGATAATTGGCCGTGCCACAACAAACAAAATTGTAAAGATAGGATTATTATATTCTGTAACAAAACCTCTTAAAAATAACGTTGTAAAACCTGCAACCGTCATTAAAAGGAAACCGATTCCAATATTAGGGACAGACAAAAGCGGCGCCACTTGAAAAGATCCTGTCATGAGCCAATAAATTTCAACGCCGATAGCAACCAATATACCGACGGCCCATGGAGCAGGAGATTTCCTTATATTATTGAGGCCAGTCAAAACCTTCTTTACGTTCAACAAAAATTTCGAAGGTTTCCGAGACGATTTTGATTTAGAAATCACTTTAGTCTGTTGGACTTTCGGAGCTTTTATTAGCGTAAGCTCTTCAGACATGATGTTAAACTGTTGCAACTGCTTAACTTCACTTGGAAAGGATTTTAAGGTTCTCTGCTCGGCATTCTCATGCGATAAACCTTGTGATTCTTCAACAAATTCATGATAATTAATAGCTTTTAGTAAAGAGGCTGGATTTTCAACAGTTTGGAGTTTATTAAATACCTTAGACGAGAGATAAATCTTCAAGACGCCACTTTCCTCAATAGCAAAGATAAAAATCTTTGGCATCGTCGGCGGAGCAGTAGCGGCAAACTTTGCTAAATAAAATTTCACGGGCTTAGAATATAAATATTTGTCCGCGATTTCCTTGAATAATCGTTTTGGCGACGCCACCAAATGTTTCTTTGCCCAAACTAAATGCTCTTTAGTCAAATTTCCGAAATAACCGTTGGCCTCTTTTTTGTGTTCTTCCGTCGGTCGAGCAGAGGCTTTTTTCTTGAACACCTTAACCAACGCCAACCCCAACAATCCGCCGCCTAAATAACAAACCGCCGCCCAAAAATTACTGATCCCCATTTGAGGAACGAACAAGGCGACATACGCGCCGAAGAATCCGACAAACGTTCCAACCAAGAAGCCAACATAAGACCAAGCGTTACCCGGCAATCGAAAAGCAAAACCCTTCTTCGTAGAGAATTTAGTCCCTAAAAGCCACATAACGATGATGGACCACGTCGGGTTAAATAAGGACCCCACGGATATCATGGCATCAGAACCTTGCGGTTTATTTAAATTGAAATAATCGATTTCCGGCCAATATATCCAATTTAACGGAAGCCAGCGACGGACCTTTTCTTTATTATTTTCTATCATCTCTTTTGTGGAAATCGGCTTGATCCATCCTCGGGACATAGCAAACTTTTCATAAAGTCCAAAAACAGCCATACTCCAAAGCACGCAAATGATTGTTGTTGCGGTCTGATTGACCAAGACCTTGAACAGCATTCCAAATACCGTCGGGTCTATAAATAAATATTGGTTGTAAAAGACACGTAATCCTGAGGCAAACAAAAAGCCCATACAAAGAGGGATCACAACAACCATTTTCCAGAATTCCGCTTTCTTTTCACCCACGCTCAATTTTTGTCCTTTGATTTGATTAGAAACAAGACAAACAACTTCTCCGACGATGCTAAAGATCGCCATATTGACCCAAGAAGGAAATATCCGTAACGATCCCGGGAAAACCAAAAGAACTGTGACTGTCATCATAGAAGTTAAAATCATCAGAAATATGTAGTTATGCTTCTTTAACCACGAAATCCATTTCTTCTCTATTTTTGGCTCTACAACTTTTTGTGGCTTAGGACTCGACATCACAAGAGCGCTCTTTACATCGACGGGTTTATTATGAATTTTTGCATATCTCTCTTTTAAAGGTTTATATTCCAATATCGAAGCATAGACTTCACCGACGATCTTTCTGACCAAAGCAAAGCCTGCGCCAGATGGATTAACAGGCGACGGCTTCGGTAAAATATGAAGCGTCGTGTAAATCTGCTGCAATTTTTCCAAAGCAAATATCCCGCCGAATGTCAGATAAGCCCCAACACTCATCAAAATGCTGCGGAAAATATCTTTTTGGGCAGTCTTGATTGGATAATTCCGAATGATCCTCTGCGAATAATTCAGCGCTCCACCGACTAAACTAACCAGCAAAATATCCAAGGCGACATTGACCTTCCCATTCGCTACAATAATGAAAAAGACAAGATAAGCCCCGACGCTCATGGCAATGCTGCGGACAATATCTTTCTTGGCGGTGTTCTTGGGATTATCTCGAAGAGTCTTCTGAGAATAATTCAACACAACAACGGCCAGGCCAATAAACACAGCAATATCCAAAATAATACTGAAAGCCATTCCATGGGAAACCGCACTGATAGGATTAGAGACGAACACTTTAGTCGCTACAATAAGGATGCTTGATAAACCGCTCACCAATATGTCATTGGCTAACTGACGTCGTCTGATTGCGGAGGACTCCCATTTTCCGGTTACCTTTTTATTGGCAAGTAGATTCACTCCAACATTATGAATAACCATCAATAATACCCAAGTCAAAGCGGCCCAGAACGAATACGAAGAAAAGCCTTTGCTGATGGCCATTCCTAAAAATGTGGCGATGGAGCCATAAATCATTTTTCTGTAAGTAACCGCACGGAATTTATTGTCACTATCCGGCCTGCCATTCTCGAAGAAAATGTCGGAGCTGGCCTTGAGCCTTGAGAGAATATTCTTACGATGATCTTTTTCCGACTTAGGACTAAACATCCCTGTCAGATAGGCAATGCTCTTTAGATTAAATAGATTTTTTGTTAATACACTAGTAACGAAGTGCGGAATGTGAAGAAAAACTTCAAGGTATTCATGGAGGCTGATGGTCTTAAGAATTTCCAGCGTCATCGGGCGAGTGCGGTCTTCGGAAACAATCTTTGTAGCAGAAGATAACACAATTGGATCACTATCAAACTTCGATTGAGAGCAAAATTCAGGCGAGAAATAAATCTTTAAGGTACCGCTTTCTTGAACAGCAAAAATAAAATCGTTGGGTAGGCTCGGCGGTGCAGTAGCGGCAAACTTCGCCAAATAAAACTTTACCGGCATACCAAATAAAGAAATTCGGATATTACCAAACAATTCCTCTGGCGATATAACCATGTTCATTTTAACCCACGCCAAAAGTGTCTTTGTCAAATTCCCAAAATATCCATAGCTCTCCGCCGGGTTCTTTCTCGACGAGTTATTATCCTGGATTGGCTTATTAGGATTCACGACTTTTAAGCTATATTGTTTACCGGAATCCCCTAGATCATCCACAAAAATAGATCTTTTACCCGCCACGGCTTTCCAGAAGGCAAGCGCGTCTTTATAGATATAGGTGCTGGTGATCTTAGAAACCTTTAGAGTATTAAATGCGTATTGCTTGATCTCATTAAATAACCTGGTTCCAATTCCACGGCGTCTGTGATCCGGATTAACAGCGAGCGTCATAATAACCACATCATCAGACCTGACATTGAATTTGGTAAAACCAACAATTTTATTATTCTGGTCGACGGCAAATCTGGCATTGGCGTCAAAATAATTTGTATACGGGAGAGAAACTCTATGAAGCACGCTTGTCTTTTGGGCCCACTTTGTTAAATTGTCCCAAGCCGCCTCAACTTCTTGTTGACTCATGATCGTATTAAGATCTTTGGGTTCCACAATCCTGACGGATGCTCCTGTTACAGATTGAATGACGATATCAGCGGATTTCGTCGAGATCTCCTCTTCTTTCTGAACCGCATTCTTCCTTTGCTCCGTAATCTCCGTCGCCTTTTGTTTTCCTTCCCCATTAGACATTAACGAGCCCGCCAGAAAAGAAGACAACGCCAAATCAAGATTACCCGCTAATCCAATATCGCCAGCTTGCCGTGTACCGTTCATGGAATGTCTTGCCCCACGGGCAGAATCAAGCGCACGCACTGACATACGGACGAGATATTTTCCTCTTGCTAAATGCGGACCGCTTAAGAAAACCCTGCCGCTGCCGGCAGAAACGCGGATTTGCTGACGACGAACAAGCTGTCCTGAAAGGTTAAAGACTTTGACATCCAGATCTGCCGGCTTCGCCAAAACGTATCTGACTTCTATCGTGCTGCCGGATAGGTCATAGCGGACAATGATATTGCTGGGAACCAGCGAAGAAGAATTATCCAAAGTCGGTGTTTTCTTCCAGGCGTTCTTAAGCGTTGTATAAACAGCTTTCTCTTGCCCGTCGATCGTAAGAAGCCCATAATATTCTTCATTGGAATAACTATCATACGGCACACCGTTGTTCGCAGCGCCGCCTGCATCCTGCTGCGACGGATTTCCGGCTTTCCACCACTCATCACGCCACTCCATGAAAGTCACGCCGATACACGTATCTTTATATTTATTGACCTCGGTCCAAATATTTTGGACCGCCTGGGCCTGTGCGGCCGCATCAGCTTTGCCGGTCTGGTTGTTATAAGAATCCGTCCCGGCCTCCGAGAAATACATGCCTACATCTTTGCCAAGCTGGGATTTTAAAGTCTGCCACTGGGTAAAAATATTGGTGCCGCCGTTACGTTCACCGGCCGGGTCATCCCATCGATACACATTGATTCCCCAAATATCCACACTCGGGCATTTTTTGACCACATCCAGCGTCGGGATCTCTCCGTGGGCCGTTGCCGTCGGATGATTTGCATCATTAGCTTTTGCATAAGCCGCAGCCGTTTCAAGCTCCGTATACCAATTATTAATGTCGTTACTAAACCATTCCGGATGAAAATTGTATTCATTCCCGAATTCCCAGAACAGGACCGCCGGGTGGCTCTTATAATTCGTAATAAAAGTTTTATAGCCGCCGTTATAAATGTCCGGCCCGGGAACGGTGCGGTCATCATTGTGCGGAATATTAAAAATCAAGAATATCCCGGCGGCGGCAAAAGCATCCAGAACAGTTTTATCCGTTACAGGAAAATAAAGGCGGACCGCATTGACGCCCATATCGACCATCTTGGCGATATCCGTGGAAAGATTGGTGAAATCATAACCGTCTTTATAAGTTTTTCCTTTAGCCACCGGTGAATAAGTGACCCCGCGGATCTGGGTCACGACGCCATCAATAAGAAGTTTCCCGCCGCTTTGTTTGACGACTCGCGGACCAGCAGCAGCCAAGGTCTTTGCCGTGGCAGAAGTTTTCGTTCCAGAAAAAGTTAGAAAAGCCAGGCCGGCGCCCAACGCACTTAAGAATCCTCGACGGGAAACAGGCTTCTTGTCAGCTTTGGGGGTTTCAGAAATTGTTTTGTCAGCCAGAGTAGAAGCTATGGACTGCTCATTTTTCGCGTTTAGATCTTTTATCGCAATCGGGAAAAGAGGCGCGTTGACTAAATCAAACCGGAAGCTATCTTTCTCGCCAGCTTTCTTAAATCCAAGACCAAGCCAGAAGGAATCGTTGACGGAGTTTTTAATATCAAAATACGAACAGCCCAGGTCTTTGGATATGGCAAGCCCCAAAAGTGCGAGCGCACCCCCCAAATGTTTCTTGCGTAGGGCTAAATCGTAAACCTCAATGGCATTGGTTCCTTGTTCATAACCATAATTAGCGAAACCAGGATTGAAATAAAAATATCCGGCCATCTGCTTTTGATCGTTAAGATAAGCAAAAATGGCATATGTTTGATTTTCGGGAATGCTGCTTAGCGTCTTTAATTCAAAACGGACAACTGTTCCGTCGGTCGCCTTGAGTGACAACTCGCCATTCGCCAATAGAATTCGATCAGCGTCAATCGGAGTCATTTCTCCAATGACGACCTCTTTGTCCACCAAAGACAATAAGGTAGAAACTTGTTTCATAAATTCAGAACTGGGCGACGATATGCCCATACTCTCTATGGAAACAACTTTGTCCGGGAAGATCTTATTTAATAACTCCTTAATCGTCCCTATGGCTCGCCGGGATTCCGGAGAATTACGCTTTTCTTCGCTATTGGCAATCTCTAAAGCCTCAGCCAAATACGGCACCACACGAATCCATCTCTCGCTCATCTCCTCAGAGGAATAATTTTTGATTACAGAATCCGCCTTCTTCTTAAGCGGATTAACAAATTCTATTTCCCCATCTACAACGATCGGCCAATACTGTAAAGTTTGGAAAGGAGGATTGCCTCTGGTATCCAGATCGCGCAATAATCTTCGCATCAAGCGCAATTCCAGAGGAACATCGACAAAGATCTTTTCTATCGGAGCATCTTTCACCTCTTCTGTCACCGTCGGAGAAAGCGCATAAAGCGATTCTAATAATAATGTTCCGTTTCTAGGCACTGAAACAATTCTCCCAGAATGCCTCTTACTCTCGTGTTTCTCAAAATCAAACGAAGGTAAATCGACTTCTTCGCCATTCATCAAGCGCCCAATATCTTCTTTGGCCCATTCGAGGTGAATAGCCCCCGGCGAATCCCCATTCGGGCTGCCATCCGCCAACGTTGGCCATTCGGCTATATTTTTATAATACCAATCTAAAGACAACAATAAGACCGGGCTTCCGGATTCTTCAATCTCTTTCACTTTCTTCTCGGCTAAAGTCGTTTTTCCGCTTCCGCTCGGTCCACCGATGATGATCACTTTGCGGGTATTCAGCGCGGAATTCTTAGATGCGGAGTTCTTCTTGTCCCAATTTTTTCCTAAAATAATCTTTTTAAACCATTCAAAACCTTTATATCCGAAGAATAACCCCATCGCAAATCCACCGGCGTTATAAACACCGCTGGCCAATACTTCCCCTGTTTTGGCCAGTATATTAAGGTCCCCTATCGAGAAGTCCGTCAAAGACATCATGATGCCAAAAGAAATGTTGACGAAAATAGCTCGACGAGCGATACTCCAGAAGTTTTCTTTCACAAATTTCCAGCTTAATGATTTTTCTTCATCCTGAAGAGACTGATAATTAATAGTGAACACAGCGTTCGCTGCCAGAATAAACCAAATCATCCCGAGCCCAAACAGAAAAGAGCCAAAAGACGTCATTGCGTTAATAGCGACAACAGCTCTCGTCACTGTTTCCGCATTAGCTAGAGCACCGGACAACAAGATAAAGAAAGGAACCAAAAATACTAATTTTTTGGGCGATAAAAAGGACGGAATTTGTGAAAGCGCTTTCCATGAAGATAAAAATAAAGATTTTGCATCTCTACAAATTTCCGGCGCGAATAAAGAAGCAGGGAAAGAATACAACGTAACATCCTTAGTCTCTGCTTGAACTTGGGTTTCTTTAGAAACAGGCAAAGGATTAATTTCCTTCAGGACTTTCTGATATTCTTCGTCGACAACATGGCGGATTTCATTAAAATCTTTGATCGAATTAATTTTCGCTGCCAATGCGCGAATTGACTCATCGTTTTCTTTTTTGGCAATCTCAGTCAAGAAACCAACTAAAAGAGTTTTTGCCCTTGCTTTATAATCATCAGACTTTACCCCGCTTTGAGGAATGTGGATGCCGAATTCTAGTGCATAATAACCAAGAAGGGTATTCAGAGTGCTCAGATATAATTCATGACTTAAACTATTATAAAGCGTAAAATTACAAAAATCCTGCGCAGCGATAACCGCCTTCTGATAAAGATTCTGTTGGCTTATGGGCCGGCCCTTTAGTGCGTCATCGATACGCCGTAAAACCATTGGATCACGGAGCATCTGAATTGAGACCATAACGCCATCGCATCCTGTTTCGAGCATTTTGACCGCATCATCCGCCGAAGAAATATCGCCGTTACCATAAATCAGCTTATCCGGGAATGCCTTCTTAAGCCGCTCTAAATAATCCCATTTTGCTTTGGCTGTCTGCGCTTTCTCGAATTTTCGTGGGACATCATAAATTTCAAACTGTGTGCGGGTATGTAAAGTGATCCAATCCGCTCCGGCTTCAAAAAGTTTCTCAAAAAATTCACGCGTCGCTTCTTCATCCGGATTATGCGAATCGTCTTTAAATAATATCCTTGTTTTAACGCTGACCGGTATTTGGACATGGGCTTTGACCTCTCTAACGATACGCGCCGCCAATTCAGGTTGATAGGTCAAACCAATTCCGCCAGTAATCTGCTTACCTTCAGGAATCCCCTCAACTTTAACCATTATTTTTTGATTAAATAAAGGAACGCAACCCATATTAATATCTATCGCGGAGGCACCTTGCCGCTGGGCAATCAAGGCCGCTTTGACAAAATATCCTACGATTTTATCTTCGCTATCAAAAATCTGTTCCTCATTAAGCTCTTCAGGAAGGCTGTGGGGACCTGCAAGCTGAATGATCACATATCGTTCAAGGCTTGAAATATCAAGACGAGGTAAACCAGTTTTCCAGTCCGCATCAAACGAAAAACGCGGATTATAAAACGGTTTAGAAAAAATATTTCCAATACGAACCAAATCCGACTCAGTCATGAAATCGGCTTCGGAGCCTAAAAGCGCCCCAAGTAACACCCTCTTGGCAACAACCGTCAATAGATCAACCGGCCCAGAAATTTCCTTTGGCATATTTTTATTTATTATTCTTTCAACCAAAGATTCTCTTCGCATCCATTTGATCTTTAAAAATTTCCGTCTCTTGACAGGAGCTGATTGAATCTGGTATCCCCAATTAGAATTAAAATCTGTAAATTCTACAGTTCTTAGCTCTTTCTCGGGCATGCCAAAAATACTAACTATTTGAAGCGTTCTTGTCGGATTAGGAATAAAAAACTCCAAGAAATACTCAGACCCCTCTTTGGAAACACGGGCGGGAAGTGTAGTGTTCACATTCCCCAAAGATTTAAATCCAAACTTTCTGATGACCTGGGCATAAATATTACCTTCAAAATTTAATAGCTGTTTTGCCTGCTCCTTAAAAAACCTCAGCGGAATCTTTATGCGGAGAGCATCATATGAATTTCCAGTAGATACGACCTTAGTATCACCAAGTTGCATAATGCGACACGAAATCGCTTCTTCTTTAGCTGTTAAGATTTCGGGGAAATAGTCCTTGTTGTCCTTTTTCAGGGCCTCACGCAAAATCGAAGATAAACGATCTCGAATCAAAAGAGGCACTTTAGTGGAAACTTCACTCCACTTCGCTTCTGGGATATCTAAACCATTAAATTTAATCATAAAATCAACTGCTAAACGTTTTGGCTCTAAAGTAATCCGAACAAATCTATTAGGTGTTAAATAATGATAAACATATATTCCCGCATCATTATTTGATGGAACCTTTTCTACCTTGACATCGAGAGGCGCCGTAAAGCTCATGCCAGCTTGACAAGCCGACGTCGTCCATGAACGTTCAAGTTTCGACATCAGATCAGGATTCTTCTTCAATATACCTATGATGTTAATATTTTTGCTGCCCTTGCCCTTGACATTGAATTCCTCATGGGCGTGTCCCCATGTATTAGGAGCACTCATACATCCTTCAAAGCTCACAGCCTGTTCATGACTGAGCCCTTTAACGGTCTCTAAATATTCATGTTCGGCGATTCTTCTTTGATCTAATTCAGAATCTTTTGCATTTAAATCAGGATGGTTCTGCAGAAATTTGTCATATTCAGAAGAGGAAAGAACAACTTTAAGAAGACTGTTACTGGACTGAAAGGCCCCAAAACAAAAATCCTGAGGAACATTGAGCGCCGGCGGAGCATTGGCCGGATAAGCCATGCGATAAAATTCAACGTTGATTTTCTCCTCGCCGAAGTTCGATGATATGGATTCAAAAACCTTGGTGAGGTCACCAGGATTAAGCTCAACTTGCTTACGTAAGAACGTTACCTGGTCTGAATTAAGATTTCCATTTAGGCCAAAACGATTAGCCGAAGGCGCCTTTCCTGATTGCTGATAAGGCAACTCTGGCTGATCCATAACCTTATTATCTTTGGCCGCAACTTCTATTTTCTCCTCTAGAAATTCCCTTACCCGTTTAAAACGCGCTTGAATTCCTTGTTTGGGTGAGACGCTGTAAAAGATTTTTATAATCTTTTTAATTCGATTAGCATACGGCGTAAAACTTTGATCGACCCTTTGCCGGATATCCATGGCTTTCCGCAAGGTGTGGCTATAATTTTTTCCCTCTGCGCGTTCGCGCAAAGCCATATCAAAAACATGAAACTCTGGGCTCATATCCCGAGGATAACCGGTTCCCGAATAAAGGGCTTCAGCTTCTTTAAGGAATATGTCGTACATGTTAAAACGCACAGCGGTCAGGATTAACTGCATTTGGATCGCCGCCGGGAACATATCGGTTTCATAAAGCTGAATTTTCTTAACCGACTGATATAAAGAATCAAAGGCTTTTTGCGCCAATCCGTTTAATCCGAGCGATTTCAATCGTAAGAACAATTTTCCGGATATGACCCAGATGTTATGCAATAAATCCCGGGCGACCAAAGTGTAGTTCTCTCGGTTAATTACTCCAGCCGCTTCCTTCGCCCTAACTTCTTCCCAAAGATTGTTTAATGTTCTTTCTTGCGCAAAAGCGTCATCAACGATTCGGCTATATTTTAAAACAAAATCCTGGCGCATTTGTTTCTGCAAGAATTCTTTCATGGCTCCAGGTTTTCCAATAATGATGTCGGAAATCGTCAGGAAGTTATTATCCAAATCCCGAATCTTACGGTCACGGACAACAATATCATTTGAATCATAAACATTAAACCAGCAGAACTCACTGACGTAATAAAGCAAAGCGGCCAATTCTTCTTTTCTGGCTGTCTTAAGATATTCCGCCGAGAAATAAGCGGTAAACCGGCTGCGGCCGCTATGGACCATGGAAATCAAGTTTTGAATCGGATCTGAACAAATTGGTTTAGCTTTCATATCCAACTCTACAACGGTCAAGATTCCCCGAACCTGTTTTACAATTTCGCTAACCACCCCGACCCCGAGGCGCGGAGCGACACTTTCCAAATAATCCAACGCTTCTAAAATTTTCTGAGCGCTAGTACTCTTCGTTCTATCTTCGGGCTCCGTTTCCCCCAAAGTATGATTAAGATTTTTCATATAATAATGATCATACCCATAAACAATGCCCTTACCGTAAGCGCTGACAATACTGTTACGGGTCTGGCGAATCTGCGGATTTGTGACAATAACTTCCTTATTCCCATAATGAGACATGTAGAGGTCATAAATATGTCCGGAATATTGAGGTATCATTCCAAGTTCGTGGAATAATAAACCATAAAAATTGAGGGAAAACGGTTTATCTCCCTTAAGGGCTTCACCTTTAAGGAAGTTCTCTTTAAAATATGCCTCCTGATTCAAGATATCCGTAATAGCTTTTTCTGGCCCATATTTTGCAATTAGTCGACGGGAATTATAAATAAAACTATCCATGTTCGTAAAATCCCGGCTTAATCGGTCAAATAACAAATCTAAAAGATCCGTCTTACTCAAATTGCCACGGCTTAACACACCCGCCAACCCTTCCACATCGCTGATGCTTGAGAAATCCTTCTCAATTTTCTTTTCTGCCGCCGGAGATTGAACATCATCGCGCTGTTGAGGAACACCCATTTTGCGAATCTCTTCCAATTCTTTCCCAGCGGTGCTCATAGAAATAATGATGTCAAATTTTTCCCCGTTAAGGCTGCGGATTTTGTCCTCTATCAGCTGTTCGGTATTAGGCCCAAGCTTGAAACTATTGACGGGCACATTTTTACCAGTCCTCTCCTTTTGCTCAAGCAGGACTAATCGAATCGTTTCCGGCGCGGAAAGGAAGGCCTGGGCCTCTCTTAAAGTCATCTTGACCGCTAAACCTTTCTCCGCTGTGATCGTCACGCGAGGTAATATATTTCGGTGATCTTTTAAGAACGCCGCCAATGCTTTTGTGACATATCCATAATCCGATTCGCCGAAATAAATCAAGTTTCTAATATTGTTAAATTCCGCATTCTCCGTCAGTATTTTCAAGTGGGAATTGCCGCCGGTAGAATCCATGCCGATGACCTGCTGATACAACTTAAGAAGAATGAGCTGAAATTTGAATTCGAAAACGGAATTTGTGCTGATCGCGTCAAATTCTTTGACGACTTCCTGATCCTTATAAAAGACTTTTTCTATGAACTCCAACTGGCCTAAGTTAATCTTGGAAAGTGTGGTCCCTCGTTTAATGAGAATTTCATATAATCCGGAAACCTCTCCAGCCATCCCGAGAACTTTTCCAACATTTCCGGCATCGAAAGAAACAGTCTTAGCTGCGTCTTTGATCGCATAACGCGCATACTTCCTGACCAATTCATATGACGGGCCGTCATAAGACAAAAGGGCCTTGGCCTTCTTGGATAATATTTCGAATTTAAAGTGCCGGCTGCCGGTAAACTTGCTGATGACGTTAAGGTCATAATCGAAATCGGTGTTTTCAAACATTCGACCAGCTTCGATAATAAAGCTCCTGGCCTGCGCCTTCCAGGCCGTCACCTCATTGGTCCGATCATAAGCTTTGACATGGGCTTCTTCGTGGATTCTGATTTGATTGAGATATTCTTCTGCGGCGGAATAAACTTTAAGTTTCTTTTCTTTCAATAAGGCCTCAACCGCTTCCACAAACATTTCTTGGGTCAAGCCGTTGGCCCATACCCAACTATCACCAGCGGAGCGGGCAATATCGAATTTGTTGATGTCCGGCGGAACCGCAACTTTATTGGATGCGACGAGCCATTGGATAATAGTGCGCAGATCGTCAGCCAATAACCCAAATTTCTCTCTGACCATATCAGAGAACCGTTTCTGTTTTGCCGCCTCATCCATTGAATCAGGATTGATCGCCTGGAATTTGATCTGTTTAATTGTTTGAAGCTTTTCTTTAATATTTTTCAGTAATGCTTTCTCAGCTTCGGTTAAAACAGATTCGCGCGCTTTAAATTCCACTTGCCCATATAAAAGAGTTGCCAAAGGTAGCGGCACGGCATAATCGGACGCGATTTGAGGGCTTGTTAATTCTTCCCCGCGGCCTTTTCTCTGCTCAATATCTTTTTCTATCTCAGCAATATTAAGGAAACGATCATTTTCTTCTTGGTGAGGATCAAAATCATACCGGCTGACCCCTCGTCTATTTAATCGCGGTTCTAAGTCGAGCCCAAAAAGCCGAAGTAATCGATAGGTAATGTTGACATAGACTTTTTCAATTAAATGGCTGAATTGATAAATCGTCATCGTCGGGCTGTTGAGGCTATATTTGAGGGCAAAATTAGAAACATCCAAAACTCGTCGATGATGATAATAAACTTCTTCCCTTGGAAAATTAAGCGGGTCAAACTGCCAGAGCCATCGGCTGCGGCGAAGGATCATATATTTAACCAAAGCAGGATGATTGGTCATGCGGGCATGAATGTATATGCTGCCGCGACCATTGTTCCAGACATTTCCGCGCAAAAGATTATGCGTCGACGGAACAATCTCAATTTGCTTCAAATAAGCAAATACCGCAAGCACGTCTTTATCATTTTTGCGAACAGCCTCGTCGCGCAATTCCTTTAATAGATAATCTGCTCTTTCTTGAGGTGTCAGATTAAAATACTCAGCGCCATATTTGGTAAAAAGACTATGAGCAATTCTCGAGATATGTTCGTTGAAATTGAAAACGCCGCTGACAACCATAGACCCGCGGTGGAACACATAACGCGTCATATTTAAGAAAAACGTGCCATAAAATAATGCAGCAATAAAGAGATTGTTCATCGGTAAGAGATGGACGGCAACATAGTACGTCAGAATATACCCTAGGATTTCTCCAACAAAGTTAATGCCGCTAAACACATTGACGCTGATCTTTTTTGCGAATAATAATTTCTTTGTGATTTCGCTGAGGAAAATAATGTGCCAATCATACAATATCGGCCCGCGTAAGACGGATAAGACAATCGCCAGACGGGTTAAAAAGGACAACCGCGGCATAGAATTACGGTGAACATTTGAGTAAAATTTAAGGGCGTTTTCCAGAGCCATGGTTAAAGGAACATCTTTGTCATTCATAGCCGCGGTTTTATCATTAACGCTCTTTTCGACGGCATTCACAAGTTCCTGGCTGGAACTCTTAGAGGTCAAGACCAATTCGTGGCTGGCATTGATGACATAATCATAAAGGCCTTGTTTGATATCAAACGACATTTTCTTAAAGAACGCGTCGGGGATCATGACGGCAGCGCGTAAACGGGCAATGAGAGTTCCCCATCCTTTTTGTTCGGTTTCCCGGGAGACATATCTGTTTTGAGCGGTTTTCCTGTCCGTAATAACACCGACTTTCCGTGTCTCAGCTAAATCCCTAAAAATATACGAAGACAGCGCGCCTTCAATGACCAGAACCATGCCTTTAGTTAAGACGGCATCCGGCCCTTCCGACAAACCGTTATCACTCCTTCCCAAATATGAGTTCCTGAGCGCCGCAACTTTACCAATGGCTTCCTGAGGATTTTGATTAAGGGTTTTCCTGGACTTCGTCAACCAGTTCATAAAATCGTTGATTTTCCGGCCATCGAAAATCGCAGCATAGACCAAAGCCTGGATAAAATTCAGAAGCTTGATCTGAAGCTGCTTGATCGGCGATAAAACAAAGTATAATAAAACCAAAACAGCGGCCATCGGTGCAAACAATAGCGGAAGCTTGCGTTTTAAGAACCAGTCTGATTCCAAATGCAACGTCAGATATCCTTGCGCTTGAAGATATCGTCTGAAATTATATGATAAGCTGGACTTTCCACTTCCCGGCGTACCGTCAAAAATAAACACAGGAACATCTGGGCCTTGAGGCAGGCCTTTAAATAATTGGTCAAACACCTGCGCTTCTTGCTTCAACTGGTTCGTTTGGGCAGCCAAAGCATTTGTTTCATTGCGTTCCTTCTCGTGGATATCAATTTGACGCAAGACCCAACTGATTTCATTAGGTAACAAACTGAAAGTTTTTAAGATTGTAACCAGTTCTTTACGTTTGGCAGGGCCCCAGGTGCTGTTATCGGCAATGGGCGTATTAAGAACAAGTTCTGTTTCACCGGCAGATAATTGAAGTCTGATTTGTTCATCCGTAAGACCAAATATCGACGGAGGAGCTTTGATATGGCCGGATTCTATCAAATATTTGAGAGCGACCTTAAACAAGATATTTCCAAGCCTCATCAAGGAATTGTAAACATAAAATTCTGTCTTATGTTGACCTGCTTCGTTATAAACCGCTTTAGTTTTGATAAAATGCTCCACCGGTGAGATCAAACGATTTCCTTCAAAATTGGGCATTAATTCTGCCACTTTTTTCGGTGTTAAAATCTTCTCATGACCCAACCCCGCCGCTTTCGCCAGCTCTTTTAATCCCTCCTCTGAACCAATAAAAACAATAGAACCTAAAGGATTAGGAATAAGCGTGCGCTCGGCGTGGGTCTTGCCGCGTTCAAGGTCAATCCACGGAATATGCGCTGCCATTCCTCGCCTTAACCGGGAAACAACGTTCGCGAATTTATCCTTATTAAAATTACGGAAAATATCAATCGTTCCATCTTCTTCGATGTCTGCAATGGTCCGGTCTTTTAAGAAATTACGGCTATAGCCAACAATGTGGCCTCCCTGATTTCTTAAAGCATCCACATAAGCCTGGACCTTCGGGCTATCGAGATAATGGACTCTTTCTGTAATAGCCGGATCATAAAGGCTATCGACGGCGATAAAAAGAATTGGCTTTATTTGGACTTTCCGGTTCTCAATTTCCTTGATCTTTGCCTTGATATCCGCTGGAAGAATGAGCTTCAGCTGAACCTTATGAAGATATTGAAGATACTTTGCCCCTAAAGAAGCAAGATTATAATCATCACGGTCTAAAATGTTTTCTTTTAAGAACACAACAAATTCATCAATCCTTTTCGACGCATCCCAGCCGATGTAATGGCGTGCCATGGCCCAAAGGGCATCTTCTCTCACAGAAGGATCCGGATCGGTTAAGATCGTTTTCTTGAATATGCCGACAATCCTCCTAAAAATCTCTTCTGATTCTTGATAAGCTTCCGTCGCTGTTTTATCTTTTTCATTGTGGAAACCGCCTAATGCTAAAATGCTGGCCGTTCTGACTTCCACGCTTTTCTGCTGAGCGTAATCTGCATTCGCCTCAAGGATGTCGAGCGTATCTTTGATTTCTTGGCGAAGCATCTGCGCGCTACGGACGATTCTATGTTCGAAATATTCTTTTATCGATAAGGCGGCATATCTCTTCGTCCAAAACCTCTTTTGGGGATCTTTAAGAATATTCGTCAAGACAGGCAAAGACCTTATAGATCTCAATGTTTCTCCGCCGAGCGTACGCACTCCGGCGTCTTCGACGATAGAAAGCGGGTCACGCAAACTGTCATGAAGGATCACGTCGTAAACTTCATGACGTTCGTCCTCATGTTTGCTCAGATAATTTGCAAATTTTGCAAATGCTCCGACAGCAACCTTTCTGACCCAGGGGTCTGGATCATGCTGAGCTAACTCAAGAAGAAGATCATAAGCCTTTAACGCTGCGTCATCTTTTAACTTATCGCTACGCATAAGCCGACCAAGGAATTTGACCGCAAGCTCTCTAGGCCCGATATATTCAAGGCTCGACGCTGTTCTAGGATCATACGGCATAGAGGCGTCCTTCATAAAGACCTCTAAAATAGCCGGACCTTGGTTCTTGAACAAATTCAAAGAAATATCTTTTTTACCTAAGAAATTCTTTCCTTGCTGGATTTCCTCTTTGACGCGATTCACGAGAGCGGTATATTCCGAATGGTTCAATTCTTTCCTAAGTGTTTTACGCATAAACCGACGGACAATGAAATAAACAGGGATCGCAATAGGTTCCAAGTGGATAACGAATAAAATGGCAGCCAAAGTCGGGAATCCAAGGGCGGCAAGGACTAGCGGTCCTAACCAATCATCTATAGCAAAGAGAATAACGATAAAAGCAACAAATCCTAAGCCTTCTTTCATCGCCTTTTTCCATGAAGCCTTAAACGTCCTAACAGGATGGATGATGTCATCCACAGTTTCTTTTAAATATTTAAAAAAGAAATCCCAAATTTGGCCCAACACCTTTTTCGTCCAAATGGAAAATGGCAGGCGCTCACGGTCGTTTTGATAATTTCTAAAAATACGGTCGACGCCGGCGACACCGATTTGGCGCATCACGTTGGTTTTAATAGCCTTGCCTTTCCAGTACGTGAAAAGCGTAACCCCAACAGCTGCCAAAACAATCAACGCCCATACTTCAGTGTTTAAGCCTAAAATTTTGAAACTCGAGACCGCGTTAATTGCCGCGAACTTATGAGACTCGGCGCTGGCTAAAGAAACCAATCCGCTTAATCCCAGCGCACTACCAATTAAGGCGACTTGTTTCAAATCGCTTTTCTTTGAAATAACAGCCGGGACAACAGCTTTATTATTCAACGACGGCTTGATCGATTGTAAAGCCTCGTCCGCGCTCTCGACGATATGAAGCAAATCCGCATCCTGCGGCTTGATAAGCTGAGCCGATGGGAAACTAATCATGGCTTTAACGACCGCTTCTTTGATCGGCGTCCAGAATTTGCGGCCCACTAGAATAATCGGTCTTTTTTCCACTTTACCTGTTTGAGTGATCGCCACAAGGTCGAACAACTGGCTCATGGTCTTAGCTCTTCCGGGCAAGAAAACAAAGGCCGATGAATTCTCAGCAAGTAAAATATGCTGATTGGAAAGGTGTGCCGTAAAAATGCTGTTTTTTGTCTGCGTTATGGAATTCAGATCACGAACAGCCACTGTCTCCTGAATCAAATCCGTTTTTTCGCCTGCGGCATTCTCTAAAATTCGTTTTAAATCTTTATTAACAGTCCCTAATCGCACCGGCACATTGTCAGATAATAACGACGACGCTATTTGTCCGGCAATGGCTTCTTCAGATTTGTCCATTAATTCTGATTGTCCGATAAACGTAACGCTTTTTGGTAAGCGGCTTAATCGGCTCAACACCGAGCTAATATCATCGTTAGCTTCTTTGAGCATTTCAGACGAATCGTCAATGGTCTTATAATCAAACGGCGGCGTCTTCAAATATGCAATGGCTTCTTCTATAGAATCCGTAATGAGCGGCAAGTTCTCTATTTTGTCCATCCAGCCATATTCGCGCCAGCTCTGATAAAAGGATTCCATGATCGGCGTCCAGAAATCTTTGCCGAATAATACGACCGGCAATTGCCTATACCAGACTTCGAACAATTCATCCAAGGTGCCGAATCCGCCGGGGAAAACCACGATGCCGCGGCAATTGTTATAAAGCCCCATTTTTCTGGTCACAAAGTGCTCGAAACGATAAACATCCTCTACGTATTCAGAGGTCTTTTGTTCAAACGGAAGTTGGATCCTAATCCCTTGTGTTTGATTTACAACGTTTTTCGCTTGACCGGCCGTTGCCCTGGCTTCGATATATCCTTCCAAAGGCGCTTCCATCATCGACGGGCCAGCCCCTGTCCGAATTTTTAAGCCGGCGTTGTAAATCGCCTTGCCGAGTTCCCGGGCTTTGTCAAAAACAGGACTCGTCGACGGGATTCTCGCGCTTCCAAAAATCGCCACGGCCTTCGGCCAAAGTAAGTGAATTTGCCGGACAAGTTTTCGCTCTTCTTGAAATTCTTTAATTAACTTGCTCGTTCGAACATCGACGGGGAAAGGCTCTTTCTTATTTTTCTTCAACCGCAACCCTGCGCTCAAAAATACCATCACACCCAAAACCTTCAGCATCGGGATAACAGCCGCAGCCAAAAAGTATTGCCAAGCTCCGCTAAGAATAAAGACCACCATCGCCGCCATACCTATCCACTGCCATCGCCCAGAAACATCTAACATCTTTTCTTCATTTTTAGTTATTCTCGAAAGAAGCACATTAAAACCATCCAGCGGAGGAACCGGCAAAAGGTTGAGGGTCATTAAAATCAAATTAATAAAAACGACTTGCGATAAGAAGACCTCAAAGCCCAAATGCCAAGCTCCGGATAAATGAACTAATCCTGTGAAGACAACAGCGAGAATCAAGTTAGCGGCAGGACCGGCAAGAGCGACCCAGAACATCCCTTTACGGCCGACTTTAAAAATGTCGACTGGGACCGGCTTTGCCCAACCAAAACTAATTAATAACGGAAGAATGATCGTTCCGAAAAGATCGATATGCGCCAGAGGATTGAGTGTCAACCGTCCTGCTTTCTTTGCGGTGTCATCCCCAAAACGATAAGCAACATACCCGTGAGCGAATTCATGGAAACTCAAACTGATTAAAACAACAGAGATCATCAGAATTCTTTGTAATAAATGCGGTCCAATCAAGGCCATCCCCGTAAAACCAAAGAACATCCAATTTTTAAATGAAGGCTTCTTGATCCGCTCAATGACTTTCGAGAGGAATTTATTCGACGATAAAGTCGAATTTATTTTCCCAATAATCTTTTCTCTGTTGTTATAAGCACCCTTAAAACTCGAAAGCGCTTTTTCGACGGATAAAAATAAAACCTTGCCACCATTTTGTGCTAACTTGGCCAAGGAAATTCCAAGCTCTCGGCTTAATATCGATACAGCGAATGACAATATTATGATGCCGACAATTAAAACAGCAATGATTGCCCCGGCAGGAGAAAAAGCTTGAGTAGAACTTGAAATTGCGGCGGTATCGACAACAGCTTGAGCTGCCCCCAGCGATGATAACCCGCCAGCCGCAGCACCAGCTCCTCCCACAGCCGCCTGAATATGCCCTATCGATAACAAGACCGTGGCCATCAATCCACCGACAATGTTACGCTTCATATGGCTTGCTGGTTTTTCTACCCTCGGTGTATCTAAGCAAACTATTTGGCTCTGCGTTGTTTTTTCCGGTGTGGGTTTTTTAATCTCTTTGTTCAATGACTTAATCACCATCGGCAGAAGTCTTTGAGCTGAGGCATTTTCAAAAGGCTTCTCGGAAAGAATCTTCAATGTCAAAACTTTCGATTCATTCCTAGAGGAGATAATCTGCATCGCAAAAGTGCTCAAGTCGACATAATGAAGGGTTGCAATAGCTTCCTGATTTTTAGAAATAAGCGCCAGCGATATTAAAGTATTAATGCTGCGTTCGTCTCCCTTTTCTGCCCCTAATTTAAGCTTCCAAAGTATGCCCGCGGCTTCTTGGGCATACTTATCAGACCCTTTGGGCAATTCTAGTTGCGCCGTCGTATCCTGTTTGCTAAGAGAAGTGTCGCTGATGGCCGAGGCCGCACGCATTTCAGAAGAAAATAATAAAACCAAAGAAGCAGCCATTATCGAGGAGAGGAAAAATCTGCGCCCAAATAGAGATTTGCGCTTAAGCGATGTTTCCGGTTTATTAGGCGTATTATCCGCAGGCTTAACAGCAAAAGCTGGCATCTTTGCAGAGTCAGAAACTTTTACCTCAGGCAGACCAAGTTTAATAAGCGCGCTATAAATCTCAGCATTCTCAATTGAAATCAATCCATTGGCTTTTACATCTTCAAGAGCTCTGGCGCATTCCAACCATTCCCGCTCATTAATAAGCCCTGTCAAAGCAGTATCGATGTATTTCTCTATATCCTGGACAGGAAGACATTTCATTTTATTAACATCAATGCTGGCGCCTACAAGCTCTACCCACCAACCATTTTTCTTCATGCCATCTAGAACAATTCTGGCTCGACCGGCCATCTGATCCTTGTCGACGTTAAAAATGTCGCATTTCTGTATAACATCCAAACAACCAAGCCAATCATTTCTCTTTGTTAAATTCTCAAAACTGGTTTCCGCATAGGCAGAAACATTCTTAATAAATCCTTTTTCAAAGCCTTTTAACGCGATGTTCAAATATCCGAAATAATATTTCTGCTTTAAAAGGACGTTTAAATACGTCATTACGCTGGATTTTGTGTTAATAATATTTTTGTCAATTGCAGTCATAACGACATTGGCGTATTCCCAGAGCATGTTATTATCTTCGAGGACAGTAAGATGAGTCTTAATGTCATCTTCCGTCGTCAAGATCCCAGCCGCTATACCTTCCTGGACTTTTTGTGAATATCTCGATATCCAGCCACTTTGCTCTATACTCTTTAAAGATTGAGCAAATCGTTCCTGGCTATTGTTGAGCGTAAAACCATTTCGAGCAGCTTTGATGACAACATCGGAAAGCTCAGTATAAAATCCATCATTTTCCATTTCTCCAGCAACAGCCTCAAGATACTGCTCTATATCATTTCGCTGGAGTCCTTCCTGAGCCCCGTTCTGAAGAAGTTCATCCACCAATTTCGCCCATTGCTGATTATTTCTTAACGTAGCCAGCTCAACGATAAACGGTGTTTTCTTGTGCCAAAGCTTCACGGCAAATTTACTATGCTGACTCCTGTATAAAATATATGCCGGCGCGGCAATCATGCCCAAGAGACCAATAACAATCATGGCTATCGATAGATAAATATTTAAATGGCTCGTGAATCCGATTGTTTGGCCTGCATCAGCAAACAATGCGCCGGCGCTCAAAAGAATGGACAGCGTTAAAGTCGAAAGCATGTTGAGATTAAAATTGGTACTATTTTTTCCTGTCTTCTGCGCTTTATCCGATTTGACATTCTCTGCTGGTTTTGAAACAACAGCCGTCTGAGATTTTTCAGTTTGCCGACGAGATTCATTCTTCATGGATGCATTGATGATGCCTAAAACCTCTTCAGCGCTATCAACGACTCTCAGTAAATTCTTATCCTCTTCACTGATCAATTGAACGGATGAATTAAACATGGATTTGATCATCACATCTTTGATCGGCTGCCAGAATTCCCTGCCGACTAAAAGAACCGGCCGCTTCTCAACCTTGAGTGTTTGCATGACCGTCAAGACATCAAAAAGACAGCCTAATGTTTTTACTCTTCCAGGGACAAAAATAAGGCCTAGAGAATTCTTGACGAGAATAACGCGATGATTAGAAATATTACGCAGAACAATTCGACCTGGTTTCTGAACAATATGGATTTCACGAGGATAGGAAACCGTTGATAAAACCATCTGAGCGTTCTCTCCGGCGGCATTCTTCACAATTCGCTTTAAAGGACGATTCGCCGTGCCCAACCGCACAGGAACACCTTCAGACAATAAGGACGTGGCTGTTTTCGCAATAATTTCCCTTTCATTCATATCTAAGAACCTCGATCGTCCAATGATCGTCACGCTCGGCGGAAGCTGGTCTAATTTCGATGCGGCAGATTCCAAATCCTCACTGGCCGCTTGAACATCCTCGATGGATTCTTTACGTGCTTCAAACGAAGTCGAACTTAAATATTTGATCGCCTCTTTGGCTGAATCCGTGATAAACGGCCTTGGGCCAACCTGATCTACCCATCCGTATTTCTCCCATGTTGCATAAAGAGTATCAATGATCGGCGTCCAAAAATCTCTGCCGACGAGAACGAGCGGCAAATCTCTTTTCCAAACTTCAAACAATTCATCCATAGTGCCGAATCCGCCCGGCATAACGACGATGCCGCGGCAATTATCATAAAGGCCTCTTTTTCTGGTCACAAAATAATTGAATTCGTAATTCTCTTCTACATACGGAGAAATTTTGGCCTCAAAAGGAAGCTGAATACTAATCCCTTGTGTCTGATTTTTCTCATTTCTTTCCACGTTAGCGGCTTGTCTTGCTTCGATATATCCCTTAAGAGGAGCTTCCATCATTGACGGGCCAGCTCCTGTCCTTGGGACAAAGCCTGCTTTAAATATCTCAGCGCCAATCTCCTCGCCTTTTACAAAAATAGGATTTGAAGGAGGGATCCTGGCACTGCCGAAAATGACGATCGCCGGTGACCAACGGGAATGAATTTGAGAAACGCGTTGTCGTTCTTTCTTAATCTCATTCAACATGCCGTTTTCATTCTTGGCCTGAGGAACAGACGGTGTTTCTACTAAACGAGCTGATGATTTTTTAGCAGTACGAACAAACACCTTCTTAGGGGCAGGCTTAAAAGCGGCCTTTGTATGCGCAATAGCAAGGGCCTCAGTCCTTTGATCCATAGCTAAATGGGAAACGATCTCATGGAAGAAAATCTTAAGTTGTTCAGGATCATTTCTAATGCTGGTATGCAGATAAATGATGCGGCTATCCATAACCACCCTGGCGCGGCGGCTTCCCACTAAATGCATGTCGGTTGTGAATATAAACTGAATGGACGGAAGGATCTCTAAAACTTGATTGACCAATTCTTGCGGACCTGCCCGAGTCACTTGAGCAATGACATCTGAAACATTTTTCTGAATAATTTCATAGAATTCGATCGGCAAGCCGTCGGGAATGAATTCTTTCTTAAGCATCTCAAGCGTGACCGCAGGAAAAACCGTCTTTTTCCCAAACCATCTTTTCTCCAATGTCTGCTGACTTGGCGATACCAATTTATAATAATTTAATAAATTCTTTCGGCCGGATCGAATAGACGCTTGAGCTTTGATCTTTGCTAAAGTCGCCACTCCCAAATTCTTTGCCTTATCCATAACGGGTTTCCGCAAAGCTTTCCTTTGTTGGAAAATATTATATTCCTTATTATCTTTCATTATGCTTGCAATAAAATCTTCCCTATCCTTAAGGACCACGTTCTTATGGTCAACGTGCTCTCCTCTAGCTCGAGCTTCCTTAATCATGCTTTCTGAGATCTGATCAGGAAAGCCCTCAGCAAAAATAAATTTCTTGATACCCATATTCAGCGCCATTTCCACACATTGACGGCAAGGGTCATGCGTCGCATAAAGAGTGGCCTCGCTGAAGTCTTCGATTTTTCCTTCTAAGTATGCCATGATGATGGCCTTTTGCTCCGCGCAAACTGAACGTCTTAAGTCCGACCGGTTATCCCTGATGTCCAAAGCAATCTCTCCGTTTTGATAATAAGAAACATAATCCTTGAAATTAAGCATGACATCATCCTGCCGTATATCTCCGCCCATGACATCTGTATCCGTCTTTTGATAAATAGACGGGCCATTAAACCCAATGCCGCGAATAATACCATTTTCAACCAAAACCGCTCCGACATTAGCAATCTCTTGTTTATTAAAGTGGCTGAACGCAGCAGCGTACGCAAGCTTCAACCATTTTTCATCAGTATTTTCCAAAGAAGCAAATTTCTTTTCCAAAGCGTCCTTTAAAGCAACTAGATTTTCATATTCAATAATGTGCTTTAAGAATTTCTCCTTGCTGTCCAATGCGCCAGCCTTTTCTTGTAAAAGGATGATGTCCGCTAAAATCTGCCAGAAAACAATGGCCCTGACTTTTTGTGTCCCCGACTTATCTTTGCGAACATGGTATTGGCTGCCACCTTGAACGTCATCAAACACAACTTCCTGGTTATCGAAGCGATTGATGAGAACATACAGATGACCGTCTTCTTTAACGACTAAAGGCCCTAAAGCTTTCTCGAGCATCTTCTCTCTATCCTCGATCCACTCTTTTCTTTTCGATTCAATAGCTTGTGCAATGTCTTTTTCTTCACGTCCTTTAAGCCCGTCAAGGAATTCTGTTGTCTTTTTAATCTCGGCGAGAATATCCTTTTTGTTCATCTTGGAATAAGCCTGTAAAACAAGACTTGTTTCTCTGGCCAAGCGAGAATCAGTACCATCATTTCCCAACGAAATCAATTTGGCCCAGGCGAGAATCCTGACCCAATAAAAATCATCATCGGCCAACTTGACCAATTTTTCATTACTGTTTGTTGTTATGACTTGCGAAACTCTATCTAACCATGTGAAAACCGCTGCCTGTTCTCCGGATTTTTTCATGATCCTTGCTTCAACTTTATCCACGACGCTTTGCAAAATGGTATTCAGTTCTTCGGTATAAACATCCACCTCATTTTCTTTTGCGGCGATAACATTCTTTAAAAACTCAAAATCTTTCTTAAACAAGCCTTCTTGGTTATACATCACATCTAAATTCTTGATGAAGGCCTTAAAATGTTTAATGGACGGAGACGGCATGCTTAAATGGATGTCGGCGCGATCCTGGGCGAGCTTCTGGAGATAATACCAAACAACCCATAATCTGCGTCGGGTGGCGAGATCTCCGCAAAGAATTACTTCTTTAACCAAATCCTTAGCTTCTAAAGTAACCCCGACAATTTTTTGTAATATCATCGGCATGATCCGGGCATAATATTTTTCATAAGAAGCCTGATCGCTTCTCACCGCAGAAGGATAAACTGACTGAGTTAGATCGTTGGTGCCAAGGCTGACAAAATTAACAAAATCGTTTCCTACTCGTTTATTAAGAAGACGTCCGAGATTTTCAGCAGCCTCCTTGGTCTCTACCATAATGCCGATATCAAAAATCTTATCCTTCATTAATTCTTGAGCTTTGGCCGTCGAGATAAGGCTATTGATAGCGTCTAGGTCGCCTAACATGTCGACCATCGGGAATTCAACTTTAAAATTCTTGAAACCTTCCTTGGACAAACGCATCAAGGCACGCAATTCTTGTCTGGCAAAAATAACTCCTAACGGATGTTCGATATACCATTTATTTCCTTTATAAAGCATAAACCTAAACGGTAACGGCATTTTATCGGCCATACAATCGAGGATCCTAAACGTGACACTTGTTTCTCCGGCCGCTTGAAGGATTTCTCTGAAAACGTTTTCCAAATCAGACAAAGAAAATTCCAGGGTATTTGTAAAAAGATTTTCCGTCCGGACCAACCCTATGCCTTGAGCAGAATTTTCCACGGCCTTACGCACCGCCTCAGCTGTGTCTGCATTGGCAAGCACAATTGAATTAATCCTGGCCAAATCCATTAAATTGCGTTTAAGGAATTTTTGTTGATACGCTGTCACTTCAGCATTTTTATTTAACGATGCTTCAAATTCTTTTTGAGAAGAATCAGACGGAGATAAAAGCACGCTTCCGTCGGATAAAAGGAACGCCTCCTGGCCGTCTTTAAAAGAAGCGCTGGCATTGGAGTCTTTTAATACGGCAACCGGAATATCAAAAGCCTGGGCCACAATCGCATAATGGCTTTGCAAGGAGCCGGTGCTATTAATAATGCCTTTCAGATTTTTGCCGAATATTCTCATCAAGGAAGCGAGCTGGATAGGTGTCGGAATATAATGAAGCATCAGAATCACGTCCTTATCCTGGACGGATGGAATCACAAATTCCGCTTTTCCAAAAAGATAATCGGCGAGAAAATCAAATTTCCTCATGAGTTCAAGTTCAGCCTGAGAGGCATCGACAAAGAAAGAAGAATTACCGTTGGCATACAATTTGGAAAATGCCGCAAAGGTGCCGTCTTCTTTCAATTGTTTGAGTGACTGGGCAACGGCTTCTTCATATAACACATATCTGGCGCTCAAATAGCCGGCTTGGCCCGATAAAATATCTGATAACTCTCTAATAATATTAAAGAGGAAGGTTTTTTCAATCTGGGACACGATCTTAAAATAGGATTCATCGGCGGAATAATCCTTTTGATTAGCCGTTTCCAAAAGAATCGCTGTTTCTAAAAAGAGGGCCTTTACGCGCGCCTTCGCTGCATGGCGGACAAGGTTACGGATATTATTTGTATCATAGTCATATTGTAAAATTAATTCCTGCAAGACCTCCTCAAGGGCATCTTTAACTTCCTTAAAATTTGTTTGTTGCTTAACATAAAACTTGGGATCCTGGCCGGCCTCTAATTTTTTCTCTATCTCACCCTGAAACTGTTTGATCGCCGGCTCTACAAGATTTTCTAGACTATCAATAACCACTTGTTCCGCCCAAAAGCCAGGAGCTGTTACAAATCCATCAGCTGTTTGCTCTAAAACGACCTTCAGAAAATTGAACACGCTCGAATCTTTAAGCCCTGTTCTTTCAAAAACCCTTTCCATTCTTTCTAAAATAGAATTCTTAACATTCGTATATCGCTCAATTTCCTGAGACATCTTCTCTTTAATGGCGGCGTTGATTTTTTCCTGTTCCTGCGAAGCCGTCGAACCAGCATCCTCATTCTTATCGGAAACCAATAAAAAGGCGTTCGGGGATTTCAGATTCTCGACGATGATCTCATAGATGGATTTGGGACCTATCTTATATTCCTCAAGGCTCTTTCGACCGGCTACGCCTAATGTTTTTTCAAACAAACTAACAAGGTCTAAAGTAAAATTCGTCTCGATCAACTTTTCGGTCATAGTCTGTAAAACTTGTTCTAGGCGGACCGCCGGAGAAAATCCATAGACATTGTATTTAAGAATTTCAAGACCGCTGAGCGACTCAAAATTAATATGGCTGATATCTTTAATAAAGATCTCAAAAATTCTTAAGGTCAGGATTTTATTAATGACCTCTCTCGACATATCCCTTGTAACCGCTGGAGCCATAAAGACTTGACCCCGGACATTTTTCTCGGCAGTGGTGACAACGGCAATGTGCTGCTCGACATTCAATTTCAATTGTTTTAACCAATCTGCGTCGGCAATAATTCCCAGAGAATTATTCTCGAGAAATTGAATATGACTTAACAAAAGATTGTTTTGAATAAGGGTGGAGATGGTGAGTTTTCTGGCTTCTTCTTCGCTGGATCCCAACAAGTGCAGGAATTCATGGTCTTCAAAGATAATTCTCAATTGCTCTGGCGGGCCGCGTAAAATATTCGGATTAACATAAAGGACTTTTTGGTTTCCAACTTCCGCCGGAGCTTCCAACGCAGTCCTGATGACGACGTTATCAAAATTAAGTTCGATGCCTTTTGCCGCCAGCGCGTCTTTTCCGCCAAACGCCGTAACGATCGTCTCAAGCTCTTCTGTCTTTGGAGCTCTGTCCGATTGAGGCTTTGTCGGCATCGTCGCCGGATATTGTTGTTTGGTAGCAATTCCTTCTTTTGCATAGACCGCAATATACGTCCCTAACGGCCTTTCCACAGAAAATATTTTACCGGTGCATGACTCTGTCCTTGGCTTGGCGATACGATATTCTTCGACGTTTTCTTCTCGCTGATAAGTCTTCACATCCGCGCTCGTACCCAGAAGGACAGCGTCTTTGATATTATTTTCCAATAAGACCTCAACAAATTCGTCAATGGTGATGTTTTCAAAAACAGCCACACGGACCAATTGTCTTTCTGCATTATAACCGATCGCGGACATTGCCATTTTCTGGTCTCTGGCCCAAATCAATTGCTGGCTTTCTAAGGACGGCTTGGCGTTAAATTGAATGTCGTCAAGATTGTTCTTTCCATTAACGATGATGGCCTGGCCGGCTATGGCATTTCGCGGCAGAACACCTTCTGTCAAAATTCCATTGGTAAACTGGACCTTTACAAGATTTCTATTTTCTTTATCAAAACTCACAAACCAGAACAGGCCATTTAATGGCGTATATTCTTTCTGGAACAACCCTTTGGCCCCTTGGGATTTCGCATATAATTTTCCGTTAATCACGGTCAAGAACGCGGGCTCCCAATGGCTTTGAGAACCATTAAACACGAATATTGGCCGTCGGCCTGACGGTGTTGACTCAACAAATTCCTTCATCGTTAATCCAATCGCTGCGCCGGGTTCTTTATCCTTTTCGCTCACAGGATTTTCCATAAAATCTCGCGCCAACACATTTTTATCCGCATAAAGCTCAACGTCCACTTTATCCAAATCCATAGAAGTCACTTCGAAATCCCTGATGATAGACTCGGCCTGCGCCACGATTTCATTATCAGCTATTTCGACGCTAGAAACACGGCCTTGCAAGGAGGATTGAGCTGAAAGATCTGAATTTCTGGAAAGATTTCTTCTTCTCTCTTTCTTAGAAGCTTCCAAATCTTTCATAAATTGCTCTGATTTTAATTCTGCGATTCTTTGTTCATGACGCTCTACTTCCTGCTTATAAAATCCGAGAACTCTGGCATTTGTGGCTTCTTGAATTTGAGAATTCAAAATATTGATAGCTTCACGAATCTGTTCTTCGTATTTTCTGATGGCCTCTTCACGATTCAGCGACCAATCTTCATTAATTTCCTTATCAGCTTTTTCTAATATTTCCCAACGCTTAAAAGTCTTTTGGATATACATCGGATTCTTTTCCTGTAATAGCGCAACAACTTCATCCGGAGCAATATCAAAAATTCGCTCTTTGTTTCCTAAAATATCGAGATGATTCTCCGCTACTTCGAGCATCATGCGAGCTAATTGTCTTTGATGAGGGACGATTAAATGATGACCATCTTCCCGAAGAGTGGTTTCTTGTTTGGAAAGAGCAACAGTTTTCTTTAAATTCGGGAATTTTGAGAAGATTTCTACAGCCGCATCTTCAATTTCTCTTCTATCCTGCAAGACTTTCAATAAATCGCCTTCCAAAATACTCTCTTTTTGATCAATCTGGGCTTGAGATACTTGTAACAAAAGATTTCTTCTTTCTGCATCTGACAAAATGCTCCAATCTGTTTTATACTCACGCGCCACTAAATAACGGATATAATTTCTTAATAAAAGATATAGCGCGTTATCCTTGGATTTAATTTTCTGCATGGTCAACTCTTTGTCCTGCTCTACTTCCACAAATTCCTGACAAAGCAACGTAGCAAGCTCAAACTTAACAATCGCGGCATTAACAACTCTCTCCTGAAGATCGTTTAAATATTCTTCAGTATCCGATAAGACATCAAAATTCTCTTTGCTCTTCTTGAATTTTAAGGACCATGCATCAATCGTCGCGTAAATATCCGGATATTTCTCCTTAAGAACATCCGCCAACTGCTCCTTTGAATTATTAAGGAACACGGCATGCAATTGCGGATTCATCCGGATTATTTCCAACACAGCATAAATTTCTTTGTCTTTATCACGGGATAAATCTCGACGCTTATAGAGAGGCAAATCTTTAATAGAAGCTTCTCTAAATATTTCCTGGAATTCTCGGTTGATATAATCTAACTGATCAAATAAATAAACAATATTTAAAGTCCCATTGAGCCAATAAGCAAAATGCATCCACGTAAAAATTGTTATTAATTGATCCATAGCCGCTTCGACATTTTCCGGCGTCAAATGATCGATTGTTTTCATAAATGTTCTATAATCCTCATATCCCTGCCATCTGGCCTCGAAAAGGCCTTTGAGGTCATCAATATTAAAATCCTTTAATTGAGTCAGGAAATAAAAAATGCTTTTGGGATCATCATATCTAATTTTATGGAAAAGCCCGCGATCGCGAATAACTCTTGTTTGAGCCTGAAGATCAAACGCTCTTCGATCTTTAAACCTGTTATTTAAATATGCGGTTAATTTATCCCACGCTTGATAATAAAAATAAAGCTGGAAGTATTTATACCGACCGGAACGTCTTCTAAAATTGCCATCAAAATATTCCAAGAATACCGCCGATCTATCAGCTCGTAATTCAGTCCAGTATTTGAAAAGCTCATGCTTTTCACGTTTAGCGAAGGTGGATTCAAACAACTTTTTATCTGTAACCCATATTGACATCGGCATTTCAATCGTCTTAGTTGGCATACGGCCCAAATAAACCCGCTTCTTAAGCGAATCAAAGGTGACCTCTTTATTGTTATAAGTTCTTAACTCATTGAGAGCGTCCGAAGCACCAACCAGGCTTGGGATATTTAAGCGGCGCGAATTTTTCGCCGCATGGGATGTGTCGCCTCCATCCGTCGTAATAACACCCGCCAACTTTCCAAAAACATCATTCCATTCATTATTCGTATGTGGAGTCACGACAATGGTTCCAGTCTTTGCTTCGTTATAACCGTAACTGTTATCAATGACTCTTAACAACCCAATGGCAACGCCAGCGTTTGCTGTTAACCCGTGATTACTTAATTGAATAAATGGAGTCTCAACAGGAACTTTTTCTTCGTCCACGACGGCGATTTTAACGACAAATTGCCCTTTCTTTTTATTCTCCTCAACCTTGTTATTATCTTCGGCACGGGTTTGCACAATAAAGACATTGCTTTCATGGTCAACCACATATTCCACATCAATATTTTCTGCCAACTTCTCTTGAACGTAATAGTTATGAATTCCTCTTATGATTGGAACAATCTTTAGAACTTCCTCATCGGTCAGTGTGGGCTTACTATCATCAATATCCTGTTTCTGAATGCCTCCTCCTTTTATAGCAACTTCTCTATATTTCTTTCTGGTGATATTACGTTCTAAAATCTGGTCCTTAAAGAGGCCGACCAACCAAGTATCCGGCGTCCCTTTGCCCTGGACTAAGGCTTCGCCTAACCCAGGCTGAGCCGTAATGTTATAAATTGGCCGGCCGATCGGATGAATGGAGGTTACAACGCCCGCAGCTTTCCCATTAACAAAGGCCTGGATAAGAACCGCCATGCTTGAATTAATATGCGAAAGTTTGGCAAGATTACGGTCTGAGATAAATCCATCATCAAAAAGACTTGCCCAGACTTCCAAGACGCTGGTAAGCACGTCTTCCGGCTTTGTCACATTAATCTTTGTTAAAGCCTCTCCTGCACCGCCATACCCTTTTAAGTCTTCAACCGTCGCCGAGCTTCGAACAGCAACGCGTCCGCCTAAACGATAAAACTCAGCAATAATCGCCTTCTGTAAATCTTCCGGAAGCTTGAGGGTTTTGATGCTTTCTCTGATTGCTAGAGCTACATCCTTAATATTGATGCCCGGGAATTCTTTCTCAGGAGATGCGCTACGAGACAGTTTTTCTAAAAGCTCAATATTCTTTCTAATTTCTGGATTACCCAGAACAATATCGTTAAAAGCAAAAGTGGTTACAATAGAAGTTTCAGGAACACGTAATCCTTTAACAATTTTCGCGACAAGATTTCTAAGAATATACGTATTGGATCCTTTTCCGCCGGAGACAAGAATTGACCGCGCTAAAACATGGTCGACATTGATGAAATGCGGCCTGGCCATGGCCAACGTATTCCAAAGAGCAGCATTTCCAAAATACTGGCTCGTAAGATCAAGCGCATAATTCTTAGGATTGTTCATAAAACCGTTCTGCAAATCCGTCCATATCGCGAATTCCATGTCGTCGGAATCAATGGTTTTTAGAATGTCTTCCACATTTCCATTAAATTCTCCGGATTCCATTCTTCTTAAGGCTTCTTTTTTCTGTTTCTTATGTTCTATGATCGAAGCTTCAATGGCCTTTTCTTCCTCTGCCGTCAGTTGATAGACTGCAAGCGAAGTCTGGTCGTCGTTATAATCCGGATAAATATACGGAATGCCTGTTCTATTCTTGATATCTTCCGCGACGCTCTGGACCGCAGCTTGTGAAACTTCCGGATTAATAGCCTGAACAGTTAACGATCTTGTGACAGGGCTATAATCAATAAACACGTCTTGGATCGAATTATATTTTTCTGCCATATTTCTATATATTGTGGCTAATTTATTGTCTTCTTGCTCTGTCAAAGCATAGAACGTGTAAGAAACTAAATAACTTCTGAAAGATTTTGGCTCACCGATAAATTGAATTCTTGTTTTATCGACGGAAATCCCAACCTCATTCTGAACGGCCTTCAAAACGGCGTCAGATAAATCTTCACCATCTTTCGGTTTAGCATTGGCGGAAACGGTATATTTATTAGCGTACAATCTTTTATAGGCCCCGCGTTTTTGAAGCAAGACTCGATTCTTATTGGAATCTAAAACCATGATCTGCAAGGAATGTTTACTGGATTTCTCACCGGTCATCGGCTTCGGCGAAGAACCTATCTTCTTTAAAATTTTCACAAAATAAAACAAGAAAAGAGGCATGCTTCCGATGGGAATGCCAAAATGAAGAATTTTCTTTAACCTTTCCAAAGACTGATTGATAAGGATCAACGATTCCTTGTATCGATATTTCGAGAAAGAACTCCTGATCGTGGTTAAATATTTTTGGAACAAGAAAACTGTATCCGTAATATCGTTGATCAATGGCTCGTCAGCCATGATCGGCGCTAAAAGATCAGAAGAGAAAGGAACCTCGACAATTCTAATAGGCTTATTCGATTGAGTTTCCAAAATATGCAGAGTCTTTTCGCCTATGAGATTAATCAGGTCAACAAAATGAATCGAATGAGATTTATAGCGGCCAGGATATTTTGCATTTTCAAGCTGAATCCATTGTTTAAACTCCTCTTCAGTCATCTGCGCCTGGTTATCCTCTAATTCTTTGGCCATCTTACGGGCATTCTGCAGTTCCTCTTCCGTCGCAAAATACACATAAAGGGCTCGCGATTCCACGTTTTCTTCTTCACTCCATTTGAGTGACCCTTCTTTGCGGATAGGAATAAGCTGGCCTTGTAATTTATATTCTTTGGACAAATAAAGCTCTTCTTGTAGAATTTCATTCATCATCATTTCACGATAGGTCATTCCGGACTTCACATGGCCTCCGGCAATTGAAATTCGGCCCGGCTCAATCCGTTCAAAGAACGTCCTTCTCTTTAAAAGGACTTTCCCATCAGGCGTAATAATGAAAACATTGGATGTTTTATGATGCAATCCTGTTTCATGAACAAGGTTAGAATTAAGAGCGCTAACAACCTCTTCTTCCTGCGTTTCCGGATTGATCGTAATAATGTCATACCGTTTTTCAGTAAAAGTGCCTCCCTTATTGATCCATTGAAATAAGAATTCCTCAATTTTTTCCTGGCTTCTTAAATAATCACGTTTATAAGCCGTGCTTAATTTTTCAAGATCCCTCTTTGCTTGTCTAAAATCTAAAAAGAGTTGTGTGCGCTTGGCATTAACCTCATGCTTCAATTGGAATTGACATGTCGCGCCTATTTCATGAATCAAGGAAGCAGCCATTTGTTCTGTCGTCGCATATTCGGCAAAGAAATCAAGATCAGAAATAACAATATATTCTTTTTGCTCCTTTTTATCGTTATAAACTGTTGCCAAAACTCCGCCGATCGGTCCTATTTTGACATCGCCATCTTGTAACTTTTTCCCCAAGGCCTCAGCCATCGTATTTTCTTTAATATTTTTTAAGAAATGCATGGCCAATTGAGCTTCCGGAGCATCCAGGCTCATGGAAACGAATTGTTTGAGATTATGGCGCTTCATTTCTCCAACAACATTATCTTCCGTCAGCTTTTCTTTTCCGGGAACAGGACGGCCGAAATCATCTCTCACAATCACAGAGCTGGTCGAATTCGGTTGCGCAACTTTACTGTCTTTTTGAGTTAATTGTGTTTGCGCTTCGGCGACAGAAACTCTATCTAGGGAAGAAGCAGGAATACTTTCTTTCTGATAAACCCAATTAATGAGATCCTTTACCGCTATCGGTAATTCTTTCAGGTTAAGTCTCTTTAAAAGCTTTTCTTTAGTCGGATAGAAACCCTTGGCAAGGCCAAATAATTGCTTCCTTAAACCTGCTGCATCAGCATAACCGGATATCAAATAAAGCAGATGCAACCAATAACCCTCATCAAGAGCCTGAAGACCAAATTTCCCTTGATGTTCAACAAAAACACCGCCCTTCGCGGAATAAACCACAAGGCGCCATAATTCTCCGGCGACAGCCTCAATATTCTTCTGCTGCCGTTCTTCCGAATATTTCCAATCAATGGTACTGCTGATGCCTGTAATATGACGATTTCTCAATTGCTTATAAAAATGATACCAAGACGCTTTGGCGCGTAATTGCTGATGCGGCTTTTGAATGAAAACAACCTTGATCTCAGGAAGTTTTTTAGCGAGCTTTCTGATTTCTTTCAAAGAGAATTTAAAATTCTCTATTGTGTTCGACGATCTTTTTTCAAGGATAATATTGTCTGCAACAAACTGCCTTCGTTCAACCGGCGCTTTCTGGACGATAATTTTCTTCATCAGCTCTGATTCTGTGATATTGGTATATTCTTGAATAGCCTCCATGAGCTGCTTAAAGGTGATGTTATTGGCTTCGAATGCTGCTTGTTTTTCTTTAAGTCCTGCAAACGGATTCTTTTCATCATTAAGCTTTAATAAAATGCCTTGTTTCGTTGTAATCTCACAACCCTCCTTCAAAGCTTTCTCGATAAGACCAATGGTCAAACGGCCCTGGCCGCCGGAAGGAATGATCTTTTTAACTTTACCTTCTAAAAGCCACTGTAATGCACGGTCAAAGGTGTTAGTATCATCATTTCCACAAATAATCGCAGCAAATACGTCATTAATCTCGTCGGGAGAAACATCAACAGCATTAAGAAGCTTGGCTAAAACCTTAAGGCTTTCTTCTCTCTTTGAATACAAGTCCATAATGCTCGTTGGGATTTCAACGCCAGCAACAAATCCCTTTCTTTGAGGTCCATATAAAATCAGGCGGTCGATTTCACCTATAGCGGTCGCAAGGCTTAAGAATCCTCTCTCTTGAATATCTTTTACAGATATTGGATACGCGGCGTAATTATAAACTTTGACATCCGGGGCATAAGCTCTGAATTCTTTCTCAAACGTTGCCCAGGCCCGTTTCTGAAGAAGCGGGGAATGCATAAGAATTACTGTTTCAGGCTTCAGACCAAGTTCTTTAAGCTTTTGAACGCTAAATCTAATGTTCTCGTTTGTATTGGTTGAGTTCGGCTCGACAATAATCACGTTTTCAGGTACGCCATTTTCCATAAGAATTCTTTTATATACCTCAGCCTCAGCCACATTACCGCCTAAGGATTCGCCATCAGCCGCTCGAGTGCCAATGCCGCCGGAAACAATGATCCTAGAAATACCGCCTTTTTTATAAAGTTTTGCTGCCTCAACCGGCGTACGTTTGTCGCCTGATCCTAAAACCATTAAAAGGTCTGCCTGTTTAGGCAATGCTTCTCGCACAACTAAGAAATCAATCAACGCTTTCTTGACGGTGGCTGCTTCCACTTCTGCCGTAATGTAAAGTGTCTTACCTTCTCTTCTAGCGGTCAAAGAAACCGGCTTGCCATTTAATAATTCCAAAGCAAACGCAGCCAAAACTCTTTCACGTTCTTTCATATCCTGCATGGCCATGAGATCAATATCGGTATCCACAATCGCGTCCGTAATGCCTTTGCCTTTATATTTCTCGACGATCTCATGAATGCGGAAGAACAATTCAGCGACAGCTTCCGGAGAAATATTCATCATGTTATGGAACAAACCAAAAGAATACGTGCGGATAACACTGTTATAATTTTTCTGGAATGCTTCCGTCAGCCGGCCCTTCAAAATATCGCTTAATTTCTTAAAATTCTCTTCTTCGCTAACCTTCAAAAGCCCGGGAGGCGTCATCAACCGGCCAAGGCGTGTTTTATAAAAATCCTTGTCTTCTGGCTTGCGGGTGCGTTCGGCGTGAAGCGTATCAATTTTCTCCGGCGTTAAAGCATTGCCAACCTTGCGTCCGCTTAAATCACAAGCAGCCATTAAAAGAAGCATGTCGCGCACTTTTTTCGAATTGAACTTCTTCTTTAACAAATCTTTCGGCAGATAATCCACTCCCATATCGCCGGCAAATCCATGATTACCGACCAAGAATGCCGTGCGCTTAATAATGTCTTTCGAGACACCTAACTTCTTTAAGATCTTTTTCACTTCTACTGCGCCGGTTTGATTATGGATCTTATCGCGATAACCGGTTAATGCGCCGATATCGTGGAAGATCACTGCGCCACGGAAAAGCTCTTGGGTTTCAAAATCCCAGGACTGATAAATATCGACGAGCTTTTTCATACGTTTAATATATTCGTCTTTATTGACCTTCTGATCTGCCGTAAACGTCTTATACATGCCGTCATAATCGCCGCGGACAAACATCTGCATGAACGCAATGACCTTAAGCACGTGAATATTCTTACGTTCAACGATGCGTACAATGTTAGCGATCAACTCCGTGATCCAGAGGCGGTCTCTTTCTGAAACGGCATTGGCCATCACACTTGAAATTAAGTCTGTGATCTGACGATAATCACTCATTATCGCTGCGAATTCTTCGACGTTCTTTGCCGCGAACCCGGCCGCCGCCACAATCTTAAGCGGCATAGTTTTTCCGACAACGCTAGCAAACTTAGTTCCCCAAATCCCGCCGGCAACCCAAATGATCAGATCAGGATATTGTGCGCGTAATGCTGTAATCGACGAGCTTTCGGCTCCTAACGCCGCAACTGTATCCGCATATGTTTTAAGAACAACGCCATTGACGCCGGCACTGACAGCATCAGAAATGCGCATCATAAGCTGCCCGCCCTTGGCATTGATTTCAGCTAAAATTTTAACGGCTGGGAATTCTTGACGTAATGCCGCGACTTCATATTGAGACATTACTGGCCCGATCAAAATACTGGCGCCGTTTTGAGCAGCTTTTCGGGCGGAATTGTAATCCTTGACGAAAAATCCTATCGGAGCCTGTGGATTATTTCGACGGGCTTGTTTTAAAGCAGTCAATTTTTCCAAGCTCGGGATAAATCCATTTTTTACAACAATACCTGCCATGGCAGCTAATTGTTTACTCGAGGCCCAAGCCGCGCTTTTACCCTTGCCGGTATGTAAGCCAACCTCAATGAGGCGGCTAGAAATATCGGCCGCTGTGGCAAGTTCTCCCCTCCAGCCACGGATAAAGGAAAGCTTCTCCAACAGCGGCCTCATAAAACCAAATCTTTGATTTGCTGCTTTAAGATCGGTTGCGGCATTTAAAACAGGACTTTTGATAGAATGTTCTGTGATCTGGCCGCTGACCAAGTTCTTCGTCATGACCGGAATATATGTGTTCATGTGCGGGAAATAAGTAAAGTTAAAACTATCAAACGTAAACTCGCCTAGATCAACCGTTTCAAATTGTTTGAGGATCTTTATGATCTCATCAAATTTCTCGTCGCCAGGATAATTAGCGAAATATGCCAAGCTGATATGGCCTGTAAAATCACGAACAGACACCCCTATATGTTTCTTGATCACAGATTCCATGCCAATGACTTTTGCCAATTCTTTCTCATCGGAGAACCGAACTAATGCAAATAACGCGCCTTTTAATCCAATGCCTTTAACTGAGGCAGAAACTTTTCCGGGTGCGCCGATCTCTTCAAGCGCGGCCTTCACTTGTGCTTTACGTTCTTCCATCTGTGCGGCGCTCGGCGCGACATCGATTCTTGAATATTTATCGCTCGGGTCAACGTCGCAAATCGTCATATGGAATGATTCTTTGTCAAGAAATGAGATAAAGTTGCTTAAGCCTTTAGCCTTAAGCGCAGCCTTGATTTGATTCTGTGTCGCGACCAGATTTTGATAAAGCTTGCTATTTTTTGATACCGGCGCAATGTTGGTTAATCCATAAAATGGCCGGGCTTGTCCATTAGCATAAAATTTCGCTCTGGTGGGCGATTGGAGATTTTGGGGAGTTTTTACTTTGACCCGAGCCATATTGTCCGGCGTCATTTCGCGGTCCGTCATGCGCTCGGCATAAGCAGTCAAAAGAGGCGTTGTCGCAACATTAAACTGTTCATGTGCTTTAACAGCTGCTAAATGAAGGTCATATCTTAAGGCTTCGGTGATTTCACGGCCTTGCTGAGCTAGGCGGGTTTGAGCTTCGGCTTCAACGGCTTCGTGGACAAATATCGTGGCGATTAATTGAGGATTATTGAAATTATTAGTATTAAGGAAGAGGTAAACATTGTTCCCGGCGACAAACGCATCCGGCGGGCTTAAACCGGTTTGTTCAATCAAGTAAACCTTCTTGTTGTTGATCCAGTTCAGCACTTTCACGCGGCCGGTTTCATAAGGTAATTCAACCTCATAATTCTCGCCGATCAATGCCTTGGCCTGGGCGACAACACTATGATTAGTGACGTCGATCAATTTTCCATTAGCTTCAGCCTGCTTAACCTTTGCAGCATAATCCTCACGATCCTGGTCGGAAACCTTGCCGCGGAAGGAAGAGATGGTGGTCTCAAGTTCATTCTCACGTATTTTGAGCTTCCAAATCAACATGTCAAAGACTTGTGCTTTAGCTTTATTGACATTTAAACCATTCATGATTAACGGAGCATTTGTTATATCTAAAACTGTTTTCCATCGATCTTCGCTAAAATAAGCCGCTTTAGCACTTATAAGAGGCCCATTAACTGCTTCTTTAGCATCTTCTATTGCCTTCTTTAAGCCTTCTTTCTTTTTAGCATCTTTATTGTCTTTCAAAGCTTTTACAGCTTTAGCAACGATTTCGAATTTCTTCTCATCTAATTCTTTTTCAATTGGTTTTATCTTTATATGATAAAAGGCACTTAAAACGTCAACATTGTTTTTATCTTGACGAATACTTTCAACAATATCGTTCTTTTTCGCCGCCCATTCTTCAGTCGCAAGCAATTGGCTTTCTAAATTTAGTATTTCAGAAACTTTGTCCTTCACTTTATCGCCATATATAATTTTAAATGCCTCCTGAAGACCTGGAAATTGTCCAATCCATCCCCAAACATTCTCAATCCGTTTAGATTCTTCATCTTGTTTGTTTTTACTTCTTAATAATCCGCCCACATAAGACTTGATAGACACATTTTTTCTTATTATTAATTTCATGGCTTGAGAATTAAGAAGTGTTTGGCATTCAGAAACAAACATATTCGCAACAAAATTCTTAGCTTCATCCCCATAAAATGCCTTTAAAGCATTCTGCGAATCCTTTTCAATCAAAGCCCAAATTCTTTCCACATTATTTGTAATCTGTAATTTTAATGCCGCGATTTCTTCTTTCTTTGTATTTAATTCGGTTTCTTTGCTGGCGTCCGCAGCTTTCTTTAAATCTTCTTCAATCTTTTTAGCTTCCGCTTCTTTCATAGAAAGCTTCTTTTTAATTTCTACCAAATCAAACGCAATTATTTTATTAGTCTCATAATCCAAATTCGATTTAATTGTCTGGCCTTTTTCTTGCATTACTTTCACAACGCCAATATTAAATTCACCGCTGAAAATTTGCGCTAATTCTTCTTTGGCTTTCTTTCCAAAAACTACTTTAAATGCATCCTGAAGATCTGACGTAATCCAACCCCAAACACAATCTGTTTCTCTATCCGAATTTTGCTTCTTATCAATCAACCCCGAAATAACTACTTTTTTATTATCATCATCTAAAATAGACTTATAGAGATCCTTTTCTTTTGCTTGTTCTATGATTCTCACAGAACGCCCCTTAAGTATTGCTGTTAGAATATTTATTACCTGTTTCTGTGCTTCATTCCCATATATGATCGTAAATACTTCCTGAAGACCCGCAATTTCTCCAACCCAACCCCAAATCATTTCTCCAAGTTTGCTTTCGTCCTCTAAGGAATCAATCATATCTTTTTTCTTATTCTCATTATCCAAATTAGATTCAATAACCTCAAAGTTGGCCGCGATAAAACTTATCGCATTATATATTGGGAGCTTAGCAATTAAAATTTCTGCAACTTTGTTTTTAACTTCTTTGCGATAAAGTTTCTTTAATTCACCCTGCACCTGCATATCTTCTTTAATCCAACCCCAAATTGTATTGACCCGACCAGCAACAATCTTTTCCAATCTCTTAATCTCAGCTTTAATAGTTGCCTTCTTAGCATTTAATTCTGCGATCTTAGCTGCATTCTTCTCATCCCCAGCCTTCTTTAATTCTTCTTTATTCGTCTTTAAATCTGCTTTCTGTTTCTCAAGATCACTCCAAGGAGTTGATAATGCTCCGATTTCTAATCTCTTTGCCTCATCAGCCATGATTGATTCAAACCAATTCACAATATTAACATTAAGCTTTCCAGCAGAATTTTTTAATACCTCAATCATCTTGCCAGCTCCCTGCTTCTTAGACTCTTCTAACACGTCCATTTCCGTATTTGCATTTTTCTTTTTAGCTTCCTGTTTCTTATATTTATTCAAGACTTTCAAGGATCCCCTAAGGCCTGAAATAGTCCCAATCCAACCCCAGATTGTATTAACCTCTTTTTGCAATTCCTCAATATTCTTCTCAATAGTTATCTTTTTAGCATTTAATTCTACAACATTGGCTGCGTTATTTTCTTCTTCAGCTTTCTTTAAATCTTCAGCATTCTTCTTTAAATCTGCTTTCTGCTGCTCAAGATCACTCAAAAGAGTTGATACTGCTCTGATTTTTGATTTCTTTGCTTCATCAGCCATGATTGATTCAATGCCATCGTCTATATCATCTGCAACTTTAGTTTTATATGTGTCAGGCCCTTTTTTCATTCTTCTCTTTAAAGCGCCGATGTCTTCGAAGGTCCATTTGATCGATTGCCAAACATTCTTAAATGCCCATTTAATAGAAGCAACCATAGTAATAAATAATGCCCAGTTGACAAACGTCAAAGCCAAGATAGGAGTTGTGCCAAAAATAAGTCTGGAAGCAATCAGAAGAAGCAAGGAAGAAATAAAGACAATCATTCCACGCTTGTCTCCAAACATTTCCATCAAGCGCATACCTTCCATTCCAACTATTTGCTTCTCGCCATCCTTATTGACCTTAGTAATAATAAACACATCCAACATATTCGTACCGGTTAAGAAAGAAATGGATGCTAATAAATAAGGAAGTGTCACGAGCGGTCCGATCCAGCTTGTAAAGAATAAGGAAACGCCCCAGCCCAAAATACCAACAATACCAATAACCCCGTCGAATGGAATATTATTGTTTTCTGCTTTCTTGATAACAACGCCAATCAAAATTGAAAATATTGACCAGAACGCAGCCATAATCGCAAGCGGAACATTTAATATGCCAGAAAAGATGCCAACGATAGTAAGAAGAGCTCCCACGCTTCCTGCTATTTTAAAGATCACACTTATTCTATCGTCTAAACGAGCCATAATTAGCAAGTTACGAGTATTATCAAATCTCGTCCTTCTATCTAATACGCCAAGAACAGCAGCTTTTTGAGACTTAATAAATGAGAAAGCTTCATTGGCCGCACCAATAGCACCTTTAATGAAGCTTGGGATCATGGTGACATAATAGCCAAACGCCATAACAAGTTCCCATAACGTATACCCAGCGGCAACCCAAATATTTCTTTGGATCCTTAAATGTCTGATAAAGTTTGCGATGTTAATAGCTTCCATCAAAATAACCGATATCGCTATAAAGAACATGACCGGTTGTAAGAACGCAAATGCGCTAAAGCCTTGGAGTGACGGTAACAAGACTAATAAAAGAGCAGCAAATGGAGCATTCAAATAATGCAAGAACAAGAAGTAGTTTGTTAATTTAACATCATAGCCAACATCTTCGTTTGTAAAGATTTCAAATTGACCAGGATCCATCAAGAAACGTGAGACGTTATACGTATAGCGGGTTTCTGTCCCCATCATACCTTCCGCCAAAAGGTTCGGACGGCCCCATTCCAACATGAACCAATCAATATGTGTGGAAGTTAAGTGCGGATTAGATCTCTGAATTGTAATGAAAGCGGCAGAGTCTTCACCAGGAGGCGTAAACATCGTGTCACCTGCTGCAGGAGTAATTAAACCCTTTCCGTAGAAGGTTGTTAAATTGTGTCTGCCCCTCTGAACATCTTGAGTAAATGTTTCCTGAGAAATCTTATAAAGCCGTGTACCTGCAAACGCAAAATTGCTTGAACCCCAGATCATAAAGCTTGGGTTGACAATCACAATTTCAGGATTGCGGCTGACCATGGCGGCCCAATTGAGTCTATGAACGTTCTGGCCTCTATAAGCACGAACGTGGGCGTCATAATTGGCATTTCGGCCATACTGCATCCAAATATTAATAGCAATCCCGCCGTTTTTATTTCCTGGAATATAATTATCTTTCTTATCATCATAAAGAGGAATAATAGCGCCAGATTCATAAGCTTTCATATTAGCTTCGGCATATTCAATAACCACCTTCAAATCAAGCGCAAAACCTTCTTTCCTCTGAATAAAGGCCGCATAATTTTCTCTTCTAAACGCCATCATAACGTATCCATAATCTGCAAGTGTCTTAGCTTTCACAACATATTTGGAACCATCCCAAGTAACTTCGACACCCTTTTCAGGATGATTTAAAGCCACACGCATATTAGTCCGCAAATCTTTATCCTCTTGTGTTGTTAACGGGTTATTAAGCAATTTCTCTACCTCAATCATCTCAAATTTATAAACAGGATCATTGATCTTTTTCACCCTGTTCCAATCAGCAGCCATCTGAAGCATAGGTTTATATTTCAAATTCACCGCTGGCTGATATTCGTTATATTTCTTTGATAACCAGGCTCTTAAATTTTCATCTGCAATTTTCGCAAATCCGTCATCTTTGGCTTTTACAAGAGAACCATACAATTTCACAGCTTCTCTCACACCACGAGAATATTTCCAATCACCAAATTGATTCGCCACATAAATATGATATTCAATAAATGTATTCGACATGCTTTGAACAACCGCAATATTAGCTGGACGCATTTCATTAAGTAATGCCTCAAAACAAGCGGCAATGTCCTGCTCTTGTCCATCGGACAAATTGTTTTCACTAGCAAATTTCTTAAGCTCACCAATAAAATCTGTGAATTGGTCGGCATTTTTAATTTCTTCTTTTTCAGCAAAGGCTTTAGCAAACTCATAAGAGGCTATTTTATTACGAGCATTACTATATTCAGCAGGATTTTCTTTTGCTACATGGCCTAAAAGGGTTGTCTCTCTTAACATTTTATGATCTTCTGCATCCTCAATAATGCGCAACATAATATCTTTTTCTGCCCTTGTAAACTTTTCATGTTCTTCAATTGTCTTCTTTAAATTTTTAATAGTATTAAAAGCTCCATCACTATTGACTTCATCTACATTATTATTAAAATTCATCAGGACTTCAAAAATCGGCGCCATTTTATTTCTTATTTTGTCTGATATTTCATCTGGTTTTTCACCTTCTTTTTCCAATTCTTGAGTCATTTTTTCAGTAATTGCTTCTCTAATCTGATCAAAAACTTCTTTTAGCCCTGCTATATTGAAAGTTCCAAATTGTGCATCTCTTTCAAAATAATGTCCTAAACGTTCCCCGGCCGACTGAATATGCTCTGAAGAACCTTGTAAATAAGCAAACACGTCTGCCTTTGGCTTCTTATAAGCAAAGCTGGAGAAATATTTGTTAATATATTCCTGGGCTTTAGGAGAAACCTCGTTTTTCATCTCTTTGATTTCTTCTCGGCTCTTGCCTTTTTTATCGGATGGAAGAATGAAATGAAATTCTCTGCTTTCCTCTTTGTTAATCAAATCAATAATATTCTTTGCTGTAAGCTCTTTTCCTTCGTTCTTTAATACAGCCCTTGCAGCTCTAATGATTGGTGCATATTCAGGATGATTTCTGAGAGTCGTTATCCTTTCATCTAAAAGAATATTGATGATTCTCGTGGCCAAAATAAATCTGTTATATTGTTTCTCATTTAATACGCCACCCTTATTCGGATTATAAAAATCCTCCAATGACGCTTCAAAATGATCTGCAATAGGTTCTTTTGTCGGCGTGACAGGACCGGTTCTACGTTCTATCTGAACAAGCTCTCTAAACATCTTTTTAATAAATACACCATCTCTGTTGCGCCAGAGTAGAGACATCCAAGATTGAGCATTACGCATAACATTACTTTGTAAAGAATCTATATGCGTAAGATAGCTTTTAAACGAAGCAACAACATTGTAAAGAGAAGATGCGGTGACCGTCGGCAATAGGAACAAAATGCCAACGGTGATCCAGAAACCGGAAGAAGCCAAATTAATTAACACCAAGCTGCCAAAAGAGAAATTGGCAAATAAACCATAAATGATCGTTGTAAATATTAAGATGGCTATCCAAACAGGCTTTTCTGTTTTGTTCTTTACTTTTCCAAAGATAAGTCTAGGAAGGAAGTAGAGTAAGCTAGCGATCATCAATCCTACGGCCAAAGAATTCGTGAAAATTACCAAGATAGCGCCTACAAAAAATCCTAAACCATTAATGAATCGCACCAGGATTCTCATGCGCAGACTGTCAATTCCGTAAAAATTCTTCAAGGAGCTAACATTTTTATTGTTTCCAAACGATCTGATAATTCCTAAAATAAGGCGCGGAACCAAATAAGATAAGCCAACAATCATAAATCCTACACTGAAAGAATTCGTGAATCCCAAAATAATACCTATGACAGCACCCAAACCACTAATACATCGAACCAGGATTTTCGTGCGTCGGTTCTCAAGTCCTTCTAAAATTCTGACAATACTTAATGCAAATACAGGCCCAAGAATTCTCATAAGGAACATATGGAGCCAACCGCGCCATTTCTTTGTCATTTGATCCACATAATATGTATACGGAGATTTTTCTTTGCGTAAATTATTGGTTTGATCAATGAATGGCTTTGTCATCGGGATAAGAGAATTCTTCAAGAATCTCTCAAAACTCTTATAATCTTCAACTTTAATGCCATCCATTTCTGTCCTGATGATCTCAAGAGTTGTTGCAACATTTTCCTTATTAGATACGTTCGGATTTTTCCCAGCTAACATCATTCTTAAACGTATCAAAGATCTATTGTCTGCGTAAACTTTATTAATTGTCTTTTCATATAAATCATAACCTTCATCAGATTTAAGATTCTTCTCGTTTAATCTGTCATAATAATCGTACATCCCTAAATCATAGAAAATTTGAGCAAGCACTTCCTTCAATTGCCGGCTTTTATCTGCACGTTCAGCAATACGCTTAAATGCGGCTTTAGTACCATTTGAACTTGCCTTACTCCAGTTACCTAACCAAAATAAATTAGTTGCAATGACAATGTCTCTCTTTAACTCCGGCATAACTCCTTCCTTAACTTTTCGTTCATCATATTTTGCTTTATTAAGCGCTTTAATAGTTTTTCTGGCTAAAAATATCGCAATTGGATTGATTCCGGCAACAGCAGATAACGAATGTTCGTACGTATCAGTGGGGCTGGCCTGCAAGAATTTCCACATGAAAATCTCTGCAAAAGTCGTTGGCTCTGTGGACTTAGCGATTGGAAACGGATTATATTCTTTATTAAAATCATCTACATATGTATTTCCAAGACCAACCGGCATTCTGGACGGATCCATCATAATAAACTTCTGGGTTTCGCTGACAATTCCATCAAATAAATGCTTCTTGGATTCCTCGTTCATATCGCTCTTAGCGACCAATCTATATGTCATTTGATAGAATTTTTCAGCAAGGGCTCTTATTTTCTCATCAACAAAGTTTTCAACAAAAATCAACGAGAAGTCCGGATCCTTAACAACATCTTGTATTTTCGTTCGTATCGCCTCTTGATGAGTTGGCATTCCTAAGAAATATCTTAGCGCACGAATTTCTGGTGTCGGAACTTTAGAAAGCATATCCATAATATTTGCCGGGATTTCTTCCTTCAGCGCAATTTTAGAGACTTCTATGACCAATCTTTTCTCGGCTTCTTTCACAACTAAATCCATGACAGCTTTCCAAATAAAACCGTAATTTTCTGGCACAACTTTAGAATCAGAAAGAACTTTCTCATAAAAAACTTTTAATAATGCTTCTTTTTGAGAATCATTTGCTCCAAAAAGCTCTTTAATATTAAGGATTTTTTCGATCACCATGGCCGGTTCAAATTTCTCATCAGCTCTGTCTTGAACGTTCTTCCACATACCATTTCCTGTGATCGACTTTGCCTCTTGACGCTGACTTAAATCTTCCGGTTTATCTTCAAAAACCAAACGGACACCAAATAAACTCTTTCGTTCGCCGGTCAACTGTTTCAAAATCTGTACTTCTTCAGGACGTAAATAACCGAAATCTTTCCAAGCATCAAAATGAGCATTAATATTGATGAACTTGGCATCTGTCTTAGTTGCCATAAAATTGCTAATAAAAGTTCTAATAAACATCAGCTTTATCGCGATTCTTTCAGCATTGTCAGAATCTGTTTTTTCTAATAGGGCTTTCTTTAACTCATTAATATCAGCCGTGTTAATGTCGATATTTCTGTTTAATTTCTTTCGTAACCCTTTCACCCAACCGAATGACGTGAAGAGGGCGATGAAGAAGATCACCGCAAGGCCAACCGCGACAACAACCCCAAAATGCCACAAAGGACTAAACGACCAGTTCATCATAGCTTTTAAAGTGTTCTTATAAATCTGGTCTTTCTCGACTTTCATGTTGCTAGTAAGAGTAACCGAGTTTTGATCCTGGTTCTTTTGGATGGTGCGAACAATGTCTTTAACATCCACTTCAATATTTTTAGTGTTTCCATTGGCATCGGTGATCGTAATCCATTTTGTATATGACCGGAGTCCAAGCATTTGTGCTAAAGAGTTCATAGGGCTTTGACGAAGCTGATCCCACGTGTTTGCATCATAAACATTTAAGATAATGTTTGTGCCGCTCACAACAGCTACGACGTTATTGTTGATGATCAAGCGTCCTTTGGCTTTATCCAATTTGGTCGGCGACACAATGTTTTCCATTATTAACATCGCCCAAATGGTTTCGCCTGTTTTGGCCTTATACGGATAAATCGTGACATTAAAGTTGCTGTAGAAATATTCTTTAAGATCGCCGTTGGCGTATTCATCAGCGCGTTCGCCATAGAGAGTTTTGATCGGATGTCGTAAGAATCTATTAAATCTGGAGACCAATGTTCTTTCTCCGAATAAATTCTCATACACTTGAGTATAATGATAAGGAAGCTTTGTGTTCTTAAACGGAATGCCGTTATTATCTGAAGAAATCTTATATTGCTGATCGATATAATATTCATTGACCTCACCGATTCTGTAGTTAAATTCAATAAGCGTATGCTTGTTCTTATATTCAACGCCGTCTTTATATTCATACGGAACATCATAGTAGTACATGAATTTCTTGGCATTCATGGTTCTATAAGTCGTTTCGCGAAGAAGTCTTTGCTTATATGGATCAACGGCGATTTCACCGGAAGATACGCCAAACGGAACTGTTGCAACAACGGCTTTGCCAAATTTGTTAAAGATCAATGAACCTCTGTCAAACGTAGCGAAATTGCGCTTTAACGGATCTTTAGCGATCAAATAGCGAGCTAAAACCGGCATGCGAGCATATTCATTACCACCCATCAATAAGTATTTGTTGACTTTAACTAATTCAAATCCGACTTTGTCCTGAACGCCTTTGGCCAAAAGCTTCTTGATCAAATCTTTTGACAATCCATAAATTTTAAAGAGGTCGTTAGAATTATAATGCTGTTTATCTGTTTCCAATTTATAAACCATTCCTCTGGACGAGAATTGATAACCTTCTTCAGAAGTTTCGCCGTTCCACCGGGTGTTGACGATCGCGTCGCTATGATCGCGGTCATCGCTGGATTCGAAAGCTAAAACCTTGTTGTTAAAGACGCGGTAGTTATAAGTCGTACCGCCGTTTTTCATCTCCACTCTTTCCTTGGTGATGGTAATTCTATTGGCGCCTGTTTCTCTCATGATCTGAGCCAAACCGACGAGCATTTTGGCTTTAGCCATTGCTTTTAAGTTTTCCGGTATGGCCAGATTTTTCTCGCCTAAGATCGCATCCGCCGCAGCCTCAGGAGTTTCGTAATCATAGGTCCATTCATAGAAAGATGTTTTATAAGGCTCGCCAGTAATCTTATAGGTATCGCCGACTTTCACTGCGCGGTAAATCAAGATATCCGGATAACGATCTCCGGCATTTTGATAAGGAAGCGGGATTTCGACGAGATATTGATCATTTCCGTCAGGAATAAGTTTTGTGATACGAGCGCCTTCGCCGCCGTCTCTGTTATCAATGGCGCGGGCAATTTCAAATTCGCCATTAGCTGCATTTTCTTCAATGATATCAAAGATCTCTTTCTCAAATCCTGTGACCTGGTCGTTGGTTATGGCCACATAACCTTTAGCCGGCTGTAATAACTCATAATTGTCATTGATATAATAAATGGCCTTCTTAGCATTCTTATCGGCAGGAGTTTTCTCTTCCTTACTATTGATAACAGCAAATCCTTTAACCTTGGTTCCGTCAGCAAGCGTCTGCGGCAGGATATAGAACACGATGCGCTCTTCACCGTCATCATTATATCCGGCGGCGTTGTTGATGGCGTTGGTCTTGGCATCTCTGTATTCAATAATACTGATGACTTCATTGTTAAAGTAAACTCTTAATCCGGGAACCTTGGTTGCGATCATGACCGGCGATACAGGTCGAGCGGCTTTCTCTGCATTAATTCTAGAATCAATATTGCTGGCAACCGTTGCAACATCGGCAGCTCGCTGTGCTTCTGAAAGCATCGGATTCTGGAATTTCTTAAAGGCCTTAATAGATTCTTGTTTTTGTTCTTCAAAACCAGCGTCCTGTAGACCCTGAAGCTGAGCTTTTAAAGCTCTTAATCTCTGTAATTCGCTTCGCACACCGGCTAAAGTTGTCGGCATTGGTCCGCCAATATTTCCGGTCGGTAAAGGCGTTGCTGCTACGGTGGAAACTTCCTGGGCGGCAGAAGATTGTCTTGTCTGTGCTGGTGCTGTTACAGGAGCTTGTCTTTCCGTCGTTGTTTGTGCCGGAGTTGTACGTGTTGCGGGAGCTTCTTCTCGAGGTTCTTCGACAGGAACAACAGCGGCAGCGCCGGTTGAACCAGCCCATAATTTCTGGAACTCACGGTAAGACTGTCTCGGCTGACGGTTAATATCCACAAAACCTAACCACTCTTCTCTATCAGAGCTATGAACGGACGGGCTTCCAGCTGCTTTCCACCACTCGTCGGAGAAGGTCATGAATGTGGCGCCTAAGAAAAGATTTCTATCAGCGTTACGGACAATGGTTTCCCAAATTGCTTTATTGACGCGGGCATATTCTGCCGGATTCGTAGCAGATTCAAGAGCAGAGGTTTCAGAGAAATAGAATTTCAAGTTTCGTTCTTTAAATGTATTTTTCAAAGCTCTGATCTGACCGAAGAGCCCATCAAAAGACGAACCACGATAGATATTCATACCCCAAACATCGACGGACGGAACGCGGCGGACAATATCTTCGGTCGGCACTTCACCGTGGGCGGTCGCGACTTTATGGTTCGGGTCAATAGCTTTAGCGGTCTTCGCGGCAGACTCAAGAATTCTATACCAGGTATTAATATCATTGCCGAACCATTCCGGATGATAGTTATATTCATTACCAAATTCCCACATATAAATGGCCGGATGATTTTTGTATGTCTGGATGTACTCTTTATAAGTTCCGCTGGAGATATCCGGTCCGCGATTCATACGATCGTCGAAGTTCGCGAAGTTGATGATGACTTTAATGCCGTTAGCGGATAATGCGTCGAGGAATGTCTTAGACGTGATCGGATAATACGTTCTGATGACCGTAACGCCCATTTCTCTTAATAAACGAATATCGCTTAAATGTTCATCCCAGTTAATGCCTTCTTCACGGGTATGACCTTTAAGGATCGGAGAATATGTAAATCCACGGATAGGAATTGTTCGGTCTAATCCGTATCGGACATATTTGGTTTGAGCAACTAAATTGTCCTGATGTGCTCCGCCATTCGCTTCATGGACGAGAGCAGCGCTTAAGGAAGAATTATTATTTGTGGCGATGAGGATATATTCTTTAGAATCAACAATGACGCGAGCTCCGTAAGCGGTTGTCATCGGACCGGCTCTGACTAAGCCCTGGCTTAAGAGAGCTTCTAATTTCGCAGCCTTAGCTTCTTGATGAGTAGCGCGGAAGAATGCCAACACATCTTTAACGTCTGTATCATTCTGAGAAAGAATTTTCCACTCAGAAGAATTGATCTTTCCGGTCTTAATCAGGTTCTGAGCTTCTAGAATAACAGCCGCATCAGTTTGTCCTTCACGAGGATTATGCTGGTCTAACGGAGTATTTCCTCCACGGCTTAATTCGGCTTCCAATCTTTCCAAAACGGCGATTCTGGTATCGATATCTGTGGTCAAGATATTGATGTACTCTCTCATATAATAAGCTTCAGATCTCGAATCATCATAATTCTTATAAATCGCAACCTTTGAGGTGCCAAAAGTTTTCCCTAAGTGAATGACAGCCCTGACTCCGCCTTCCACGTCAAGAATCATGACCTTGTTCGATTTGACTTTGATCTTATCGAAATTGTTGGCTAAATCCATCAACGAAGTTTGTTCGGCAACCGGTTTTTGCGTGACAGGATCAATGTAGGTATAAAGATATTTTTCTGCCTGATGCGCGTTGACAGGAAGTTTTACAGGAACAAACTGCCCACCATCAACGCCATAAATGATTTCGCGGCTATCTGCGCCTTCAAAACTTAAAACAGCGAACACTTTCGGTGCAAGCCAAGTGGTTCCAAGTTTTCGAACCAATTGAACGCCGTATTTAACTAAATCTTGTTCATCCACATAAACGGTTCCTTCTTTGGTCGGAACGCCATATTTGTAATCGGTTAATTTCTTAAATTCTTTTCGACCGGAATCGGTAAAAACGATCGTGGCTCCGGCCAAATCAATGGTTTCTCCGTTGACCGTGATGGTGCCTTTGCCGACGATATATTTATAAACCAATTTGCCTTTGTAATTTGTTGTGACAACTTTACCTTTAATTAATCCGTCGGCATCATTTCCATTGCTCCAAGCTTCAATCATTTGCTGAGTGATCGGATATGATCCCTGGCCGCGCTTGATGACCACACCAGGGCCTTTGAGCATTTCCAAAGCAAGTCTATCCGTCGGGATGCTGGTCTCAATGATGATCGGTAAAGAGCTGATCAATTTGTTTTCTTTTAAGATCTCGCCATATTCTTTTTGGTCTTCCGGAAGAATGACTAAGGTCTCGCCGTTTTCGTCGCTTAAAAGTAAAGAAACCCATCCGCCCTCATACCAACCTCTCCACACATATCCTTGACCAGGCATACGTTCAATATTATTGGCTTTAAGCTGTTCGGCTGTTAAATCTTTTAAACTGTGGGCGACGGTGATAACCTTCTTTGATAAATCTATTCTATAATACTGTCCATCCAAGAATCTCGGTAAAGCATTTCCATTTTCCAAAATTTTAATTTCATCTAATGCGAATTCAGGATTATAGATAATCAGATCTCCGGTACCAAGCTGACGGGATTCTTCCCAATCAGGATTAATTCCTACAACATCTGAAGAATCCGTTAATATTGCAGGTTTTTGCGCGCCGGCATATAATCTAGAATGATTATTAGACAAATCCGGCACGTTATAAACAAGCAATGGTTTCTTCGCTGGTTCTTCTCCGCCGCCAATACTAAATATTTTCTGCTGAACTGCAGCTTGTGCGCCAGATGCGCCAGCGCCTACGAGCACGCTTGTATTATTCTTTCTAAAGGTTTCGGATATGCCAAAAGTCCAATTGCCGTTTGACAATTTATTGATGCTGGCCATAAAGTTGTTCCAATCGCCGCTATTTGCGCCAAAGCTAATGCCATAAGCCTGATTCTCGCCGACTTGCGAAGCGTTTAGACCCATAGTAAGATCCGTGTTACCTATGTGTCCAATTCCTCTTGTAGCATTTAATCCCACACGACGATCTGCAGTTCCAACTTCTGCTTTAACACTAATACCCCAAACTTGAACAGCAACACCTAAAGAACCAAAAATACTTTCATGAGATTCTAATAATCCGGCAAAGCTTCCTTCTCGAAGACGATTCAAAGCAAAATCAACAGTAAGGTTGTTGCTAATTCTTAACCGATATTTAACTTTTTCTGCATCAAAGACATCGCTTGTAGACAATTTGACATCACCTTCATAAATCGTTGCGCCGGTAACCGGAGCAATGATCTTGACATGTTCAGCGCCGGAAGTTTGAGCATAGCCAAAACCGACTTCAATAATAACATGCTGTGAACCGCTCTGAGTTGCGGTCCAATCTAAAATAGCATTTCCGCTATTGACGCTGCTGATAGAACTTCTGACATCCGCATTGACTTTATTCATAAGCGTGGCGCCGATAAAAAGACGATCGCCTTTCCATGCAATCGTATTGATAAAGAAAATATGATTTTCATAGCTATCTGAACCAAAACCATTGCCTCTCGGATCGGCCTTAAAACTATAACCGTTGGTAGCTCCGACAGTCATTCTCCATAACCTCTTTGAATCTTCAGCTGTTAATGGAATGGAAATAGCCATAAACTTCTCCTGAACGCCACCCGGAACTTGCGCACCATTCGTACCAGCTTCGAGAATAATTCTGTCAAGACGTTTTGAGATCTGGTTGGACTGTAGAATTTGCCCATTAAGAAGTCTTGTTAAATCCGTAGAAGCTCTATCCGGTATGGACTGTCTGTTTTGATCAGGAGTTCTATCTGTATTCTCGCTTGGATCTACAGGAACCGCGATCATCTGGCGATCTATTTTTCCGACATAGGCAGCAATGTTAAGCTCAAGCTGAGTTCCGGTTAATTTTTCTTTTAAAAGTTTGATAGTCCGTTCACGGGCTTCGATTAAATAAGCATTATATTGCTCAACTGCGGCTTTATAAGCCTGATATTGTTTTTTGGCCTCGTCGCTAGCTTTTTTGGCTTCTTTTTGAGCTTTGACCAATGCTTGATTGGCTTCAATTTCTAATCTGGCGGCTTCGTTGGCTTCGCTGCCATCATTAATATTTTTCTCAAGAACGGATTTGCCAAAACCAGACATGCTCATAATATTATTCAATGCCTGTGTTTCCATTTCTTTCTCAGCGGCTGATATTTTCTTGACGGTTTCATCAAGATACATCGCCAATCCTAAAGCATTGATCTTTTTCATGAGATCTAAAATACTATTTTCAACGTCGTATTCTGCCTTACGAGCTTCAAATTTTCTGGCGATGACATGGTCATTGGATTCGTTGCTCTGGTTTAATTGAATAGCTTCATCTTGATCGATTTCCGGAATACCGTATTTAATGAAATATTCTCTCTTGGCTTTCAGCGCATCTTCTAGTTGTCCAAAAAGATTTTGAGCGTCATCAGAAATTTGAGGATTGTTAATAATGGTTGTGTTGATTGTATAGATATAAGATTCAATAAGGTACAATTGTTGTTCTATGCCTTTCCTCGATTCGGCAATTGTATAAACATCCTTCGGCCGTTTGCCTTGCGTCTTTGTATCCCAAGTCAGCGGAATAAGAGGAAGATTTAAATAATCATTGATTTTTAAAGTCATAGAATCGCTGAGCAGCTTCATATTTTCTGTATTGATGGCTCGTTCGAGGGCATTTAAATCGATTTCTCTTTGTAACATCGCCAAGGCATCATCATAGAAAGAAGCCGGTTTGCCATATTGCTGTAATGATGCATAGAAGAAAAGCTGGTCTCTGACCAAATCCTCTTGGTCTTCAGCTAACGCCAACTGCCTGAGAGCTAACTGTAATCCTCTATCTGCAAACCGAGAGGCATCCGTCTCGGCGCCATTGGCAGCTTTTAATTTATTAACAGCTTCCTGCCATTGGGCAACGCCTTGTCTTAACCGTTCAAGACGTCCCATCACAGTACCTAAAATTTCTGACTGCAGATCATCATCATGCAAATACTTCCAAGCATCCTGAGCTTTTGCGAGAAGAGGAAGAATTTTATTAAAGGTATTATTGTTATCTGCATATTTCCCATTTTTAATAATTTCATCGCGTAAGCCTGTCGCTAGATTATGTTGTGCTGTCAAAGAATCTCCTGTGGCTACGGCCTGCTCTAATAACCCTCCTTTGCCTCCTACGGTCTGGACAACTTGACCGTTTTTTAAAACCCTAAAAAAGACATCGCTAGCAAAAACCTGATCTCGTTTAACAAATGCATTTAAAGAATCACTGGCATGCCCGATTTTATCCAGATTAGCTATGCCACTCGTGATATCAGAAAGCGGAAAATAAGAACCGCTGTTGACCTGCTCGATTCTTTCGCGCAATAACTGTTCTGCGGTCATGCCTCTTTGAGCCATCTCATCTCTGAAAGCTTTCACGCCCCAATCTGGTGAAATCGTAACAGTGCCGTTATCCTCAACTTTAATCGCATATTTTGCCATAACTGCCGTGAACAAATATCGTACGCTGCTCATTTTCGCTTCTTCATTAACGGCATTTTGTCTGAAATTTTTAAATACATTTGTCCAGTGTTCAAAAACCTGGGCGTAAGCATTGCCTTCTTGCGTAGCGCGAAGGGTTTGTACGGCTTTTTGATACGCTAATTTAGCGTCCTGCGACAACTGTCCTTTTTGTTTCAAGTCGCTAAGCATTTTTTCAGCTTGAACAAAAAGATTAGAAATGAACATGTATTGATTGTCTTGATTAATAGTGGCTTGAGGTATAATTCCAGAGCGTAAACGGAATTGGAAAACTTTATAGTCTTGTCCAAGAGGTTTGCGATATTGATCAATCAAAGTATTATTTACAACAGCTGAAGCACCGGTCTTTGTCATTTGTTCAACAAGATCAGGGACATTAGCGCCGTATTCATAAATACCAGCTTCCGCATGATTAAGATCCCGTGTATCAAGACCAGGACCGCTAATAATCAAGTCTGTATTCTTTCCATGTCCTACCCGAACCATGCTGACGCGAATTGGGTAAAGCATACCGTCCACATGCCAGTAAGATCCGATGCCTGTTGCTGCTGTTGCTTTCTGGAACTGAAATTCTTTAATGTTATCTTTAGGATAACGGAAAAATGATCCATTCTTAAGATGAACTTGCCCGACGGGTATTTGATCTGCACTTGGTTTGGCAATAATAATAGCGAATTCATCTGCGCCAGTAACACCGTCAGTGTTCGGTCCAACGATTTGAAGCCCTTCGGTCAATCTCATTGTAGCCCAGGCGCCTTCATAGCGTCCTGTTGCCTCGTTATACTGACCCATATTAGGATTGAAGACGGTGATCTTATCTGTTTCAACGAGGACGTTGTTGTTCTGGTCCATAGCAACCATACGGCCACTGTTGTCTGTTTTGATAACAATCGGCGTCCTCTTCACGGCGTTGACATCACCAAAATAAGCTTCATCTTTGACGAATTTTCCTGTTGCACGGTTAAATCTGATTATCCAACCAGTCGTATTCGGATTCTCTATCTTTGTGTACATCCAGAAACTCTTTAAATTTATATTCTGGCTATAAATAACATAAGGATAAATTGGGCTGCCAGACGGATCGTTGCCTAGATAAACGCTGACGTCGACTTGAGCCTCAGCGCCATATTCTTCCAAATTTCTTCCTCTATAAGTTGTGCTTCCGTCGGAAACAAGGGCTTTAGCGGCGATCGTCGGAGGAAGAAGATCGTCGGAATAATATACTTTTAAAATTTCACCAGTTAAAGGATGGATCGCAGCTGATGTAATAATACGACCACTGGCATCATACCCGCGGATAACATCTCTTAAATCATAATAATTTTTAACCATGGTCTCTAAAGGCATCAAAGAAAATGTTTCGCCCGGAATTAAGTTATAATCCCGGCCATCGTCTGATTTTAACCATTCTTTAAGGATAAGATCTCCGTTGCGGTCTTTCATAAAGATATGGGCTGTAGCAACTAACCCTCGTCCTTCTCTTCCTCCGGTCGCTTTAAATTTTTGAACATCAATTTTATAATACAGCACATATTCATCCGCCGGGATTTGGTTGCCTTCGTCATCAATAAACGTTTCGCCTGCTCGTCCGCGCTCAATTTCATATTGAAATGCCTTCGGATCCGGATTGAGCAAAGCTTCCAAATAAAATAGCGTTTCAAGTTCAGAACGTAAATACGCCGGGAATTTATCCCAGCCAAATTGTTCAGTAGATCTGTTGCCAGCTAATACAGAAAGGATTTTACCAACTGTTGTTTCAAGATTCTTAACAAAAGCAAGGTCAACGGTGTAAGCTGTTCGCTCGCCGCGAAGAACAACTTGATCGCCTCTTTGTTCCGGACCAGGATTAGAAATCAGATAAGAATAATCAACGCCTACGCCGGTATTGGCCCACTTTGCATATTCCCAGAATCCACCGTTTCCTCTATGTTCAACGTAATAGGCGGCAGGAATGGAAAGGCCACCATTATGTTTCATTTTAATAGAATTTTCCGCAAGTTTGTCGTATAACGTCATCACTGCCTCGGCAAGATAAAGCTCATTTAACGCAACAATGCTCCCAGGCTTATGAAGAGCTTCGCCTTTTAACATTTTAAACAGATCCGTAGCGCCGGCATTCGAATTGTTGTAAAGCTGAATTAATTGAAAGAGAGGATTATCGCTATTAATAGAAATCCCGGCGTTAATCGGAACACCCTTGATTTCACCGACTTTAACTGGAATACCGTTAGCAGGACTATAATTGAGACCTAAAAAGGCGGACACATCAAATTTGCCACCTTTGCCTGCAATATTATTTTGAATTCTTTCAAGATTTTTCCGGAAAGCCATGGCATTCATTCTTTGAATATCATTCATACCAGCAAGCATTCCGATGATTCCAGCCTCATGTTTTCTGATGATTGCATCCAGCTTATCTTGAGCATTATTCGGGTCAATTTGTTCGGCCGCTTCTCTCTTTTTCTTTTCCAACTCTTTTTGTTTTTTCTCCAAATTGCTTTCAATCCTTGCCATCTGACCCTGAGTGTTTGGCTCAACCTTTACGGACACGCCAATGACTTGATTTGCAGAAACCGCATTGCCGGCAGTTAAACCAGTAGGAATTTCATAAACCGGAACGCTGATTTCTTGGTCTATTCCAGCTTGATCCGTGATGGTGATTTGATATCCATTATCGCCTTCAACAATAGATTTAATCTTTCCGGCCACAGGACTACGAACAAGTGAAAACGGAGTGTTCTTAATTAATAATTCATCCGTTTCAGCAGAACCAAGCATCTTGGATAACATATATTCTTCCGTTCCTTCAGCCTTATAGAGATACGTCGGAGATTTGGAGAAACTAATAAAGCTGAGCGTTGAAGCATTCTTCACAGAAGTCATGTTTTTTGCAAACTGAACATAAAGATCTCCTAATGTTTCGCTTAAGCGTGCTTCGCTGACTTGCCGATTTTCGGCGTTTGGATTACCACCATATAAATCATCCTGACTAAGCATCAAAACAACGCCATCAGTCGGCAGGCCATTAAATCCAACATTATCTACCAAGATTTTTTTGACTTTTGCTTCCACATCATTTAACTCAGAATTCTCTAATAAAGTAAATTTTCCTGTTCTTGTTAAAGCAACAATACTAGCAGAGGGAATAGGATCTCCAGCTCTCGATGAAACAACCGTACTAGCAGGTATGGGGTTATTAAAACTTACAATGAAGGACTCTCGATATTTTGTAATCATAATATACACAATCGGAATCACCTTCTGGCCCGGGGCTTTCAGCTGTTCTTTCGCAACTTGTTGAGCAATAAACTTCATACGGTTAGAAGTATATTCAGAATAGGTTAAAACAGATTGCAAAAGTTTCTGTGCATCTTCATGAGTTACAACCGGAGCAATATATCCAAGAGAAGCAACATATTCAGCCGTATATTCATAAGAAACATTCTCGCCGTAATTAGCAAGAACGGCAGGAACATATTTAAGTGTTTTGGTGTTGATATGCGGGTTAATACCTTTGGCATAACCAATAGCTAAAGCGTCTCGCGTTGCTTGGGTTCCCTGGTTATAAGCAGCCAAAGCTAATTCTTTTTTGCCAAATTCATGAAATTGCATAGCCAAATAATACGCGCTGACAAGAACGTTGGTGTAAGGATCTTTAGAATTCCAAGTAATACCCAACATCTTTGAAACCAGTTCTCCCGTAGACGGAATAACTTGACCTAAACCTTCATCATGATCACGTCCTTCAGCTTTAGGATCAAAGCCGCTTTCATGGTAAATAAGAGCAAGTTCAAGCTCGAGGAATTTCTCTTCATTATGGAATTCTTCAGGAAGCCATCCGGCTGCAATAGCTTTCAACCAAATAGCATGGACGGCTTTTCTAATCGGTTCTTCCAAATTGGCAGGAATTCTATGAACAATTTCCCCAGTAGGAAGAACTTCAAGAGGCTTTTTGGGGCCAACTTGATCTCCGGTTGTATCATCAGATCTCTCTTCAGAAGAATTATGTTCTGGAGCTTCAGCCGGAGTGCCTTCTGTTTTTGCTGCTTCCGTTGTTGTTCTCGGAGTTTCTGCAGATGCCGGAGCAGTCAAGAAATTAACAATACTTGAGAGGCTTAAAGCCGGCTGAATCATTTTGTTCTCAATGTTGAATTGATTAACCATGCTTGAATAAGTGACTTCCTCATAGGTTGCGCTATGGAAGAGATGATTATGTTTTGAAATCCAGTTAAACGTAGAGATATCAGCCTTATGCGGATATAATAAATTGCCCATTTTCCAGAAATCATTACCCAAAACCTTAATTAAATTATCTTTTTGCCTATCAAAGAACTGGATATTTAACCTCACATGACGTGAATCTATTCTTTCAGCGTAATTGCTTTCAATAAGTTTTCTAGAAACAGTATACCAAAAAGCGCCGGTTTGCTCGACTTGAGACTGTTCAAGAATACCCATATTCGCGTTGATAAAGTTCGGATGAGTGATGTTATCCAATCCATCAAAGAGTAGCTGGCCTAAACCTGTCATTCCATTAGCGCCGTAAACAAATTCCTCCATAAATTTAACCGCATCGCCAGCCACCGGAATCCATTGAGTCACATCGATGGCTGTTGCGATTTCCGGTCCAATAGATACCATAGCAAAAGTTCCTATGACCCAGCGGGATGCCGCATCTTTTAAGGTTTTCTTTACAGCATCCTTGAATGAAAGATTTTCACGATTTTCCTTTAAAGATGCAAATAATTTAGGAATATCGAGGACAAACACAATGATAAAGCTGCTTAAGAAAGTGTTTAATGAGAACGTGAAATGATCTGGATTGGTACCAGGAAGCATTGGAATAGAGAATAAAGGAAATTCGAGAACCTTCTTCACAGAATCAGGAGCATGACCCAATAACTGATGAGACCCGCCAGAAACAGAGGTAATCATTAATCTTTGTCTCGACAAAGAGAAGAACCCAGCGGCAAAGCTTAATAACAGCGCCAAGATTAAATAAGAAGCCTTCGTAAATGAATTCTGAGATTTATGATATTTCAAAGCTAAGACAGCAATTCCCTTGTTGAAGAAATTCAACGTATCTGTAAAAGAAACAATCTCTATAATCTTAGTACTTAATTTGGCGTTTTGTTCGTTATTGTTCGTGTTTTCAAGTGTTTTGGTGACCTGGTCTTCAGAAAGTTTAAAGAAGAGAAGATAAAAAGCTCCAAATGAACGGAGGAAATGTGTTAAAAGATATTTAAAGACGATAAAGAAGAAAAGAATGTCAAAAACCCATCCTGCAAAGACAGCTGCAGGATTTCGATCTAACCGCGATAATTTTTCCTGGCTGACACCAAGAACTCTTAAAATCTTCTTCACTAGATTACTACCGGAAAATCTTTTTTCGTAAGCATTTCCAACAAGATTGGCTAAAAGACGAACATCCGTTGAGCTCTTAAGATTGGACGCGATTTCATCTAATGCCGACTTGCCCATTAAGAAGAATATGCCAGCAAACAATGCTACACCAATGATACCAACCCAGCTTAAGAAAATAATTCCTAAAATGCCATGAGGTGCTGCAGCTTGAACAAAATTTCCTAATGCCAATAATCCACCGCCAGCGACAAGCGATCTAAGAATATTACGAATCACATTAAGAGTCTTAGCATGCTTCGGCGCTTTTAATGCGATTTTTGTAACAATAGTAAAAATAATTAAAGCAACAAACACAGCCGCAACAACGATGAGTAACGGAATTCCCATATGAACAGCTATCTGACTAATGTGCGGAGCTACATTAGTTGCGGCGTTGACAACGTTCGGTAAAGCCATCACAAAACCTAAAGCTAAAGCTATTTTCTTAAATGATCTGGTTGTTTTCACTGTTCCGGTTGCAAGCGCGCTACGCACCCCTCCAGCCATGAAGGTGATTGTAGGCACTTGCGAACCGGAAAGTTGTGTTACTGGGTTTTTCTTTTTGTTAATTAAGCCGAACAGTTGTGTTCGTACTGTAGCAAGGAACTGTCTTATTGTTCCGAGCTTCTTTGATAACGCGGACAATAAATTGATGCGCGTCTGATTCAAGTTCTTGCCAAACGCCTTTAATTCCTTGACGCTCGTAAATACGGTCGTCATGAGAGACCAGATAGACTTTAATACGGTTTGTATCCAAATTACGAGCGGTTGCGATAAAGTACTTATTGTCTGAGATCTCGACAAAATGCTTGATCTCAAATTGCGGTGTTGTTTTCTTAAGACTTCTAGGGTTTGTGTTAATGCAGACCATAAAGCACCTCCTTGTTTTACGGAGTCCGTGGCTGGCTCCTGGTTCTTATTTAAGTTTTTAATAATGATAGAAACAACGATACCCAAAACGATAACTGCGCCAATGATGGCGATAATCGAAGAGGACTGGATAAAATATGGGGTGGCAACAAAAGCGGACAGACTCAAGGAACCTTTTCCTTGAGCGTTGCGGATGAGATTTCTTACAAACGAATAGAAGCGGGCCTTGGATTTTCCGTTCTTATTATTTTCGCGGAGTCCAAGACTTAGAGATGAGCTGGTTTGCTCATCTTGATCATTTACATTTCTTAATATTCTTTGTGCAGACTTATAGACATGAGTCCCAAAGCCCTTGTTCTTATTATTTGCGCGGACTTCAAGACTTACAGATGAGCTGGTTCGCCCACCTTGTGCACTCACACTTCCTACACTTCTATTATTATTCTTAACAAGGCGTACGCTAGACAGACTTCGTGCGTACTTCACACTTCTCACACTTCTTACGCCTTGACGGATAGCATTTCTAATTTGTGACAGAACACGTCGAGCACTATGGCTCAGAGAGCTATTTCCGCCCTGTACGGATCTAGTGCGGAACCCGAGAATCCTATATTGTCTCGGACTGGAAGCAGACTCCTTAGGTGCAATTGTCGTTACATTTACAGTATTGTTCCCAGCTTGGGACACACTCACAGAACCCAACCCAAGAACCTTACCAGACACATTCGTCCGGCGCCCAGCGAACATCCTATAAACACTCTTTACAACATTTCCAACAGAACTGATCGCAGACCCAATCGTTGCCGGTCTGGATAACACTACTTTTACAGTACCACTATTCCTGACGAGGGACACACCTCGTGCACCCACCTCAAGAACCTTACTAGACACAATCGTCCAGCTTGAAGCTAACCAACTATAACCACTCTTTACAACGTTTCTACGAGAACTAATCGAAGACCCAACGACTTCGGATCTCGATGCGGACTCTCCAACAGATTCCGCGTTGGCTGCCGTAACATAAGCTGCACTACTTTCCCTACCTTCACTACCTTTGCTACCTTCCACTACTTCGCTACTATTTACAGTATTGACTCTAGGCGTACGAGCTCTAGCACCAACACGCTCATTCTGAGTCTTGACGCTCAACCGAACCCTGACTGCCACTTGCTTGAGCATCTTGGGAACAGAAACCCCAAACACTCTTACAAGCTTACCAACAACTAACCACTTTGCTTCATTGCTACTATTTGCTGCTACTACAGGTACAACCTTTGAACCATTTTGCTTCTGTTCTTTGCTACCATTACGATTATCTCGCTCTAATAATCCTTTACCCACCGTCTGAAGAGTTGCGAGAACTCTCGACGGCGCTTTAATACCGGGGCTCAGACCGCTACTACCGTAGCGGGTTCGATCGTTCTTATCACTGACTAAAGAAACCTTAAATCCTTTTTCCTTATAATCTCTTTGAGAATCTCTGATCTCTGCCTTATTTTTGCCAAATTCTCGTTGCTGCTCGACCATAGACGGCGGTGCATTTCCTCCACCAAATCCACCAGCAGAGCCTAAAATAATTAATGTTGGAGCAGTAACCGGCGCAGGAACCGTCGGCATATTCATCGGCTGGTTCTTTAATGGTTCAGGCACAGGATCTTTAAGCGGAACCGGCCGCCCGGGAACAGCTTCATATTTCTTGGATTTTTGATGATTAGGACGTAATTGCGGAGCCACAACGCTCGGCGTTATATCTCGTTCTTGAGGCGTTTCTTTGATAAATCCGAGCTTCTTGGCGATAGCTCTCACAATCATCGGGAGAATACCGCTCTTGTTAAAGACAAGGCCATTTCTAAACGACTCAGATTGCGTTGTTCTTCCTTTCCACAAGGTATTACCATCAGTCTTGGGAAGAGGTAAAAGATTCGCTAAACCATTCATCAATATCGTATACGGAAGGATCGCCAAAATATCAGGCATAGGAATAACTCCCCAGAGCCAATTAACATCAATCGGCATACCTAAGAGAAGGCCTCCAATACCGAGAAGAATATCAAAAACAGGTCCCATGACAGCGGCTAATCGTATAGCTGCCGGAGACATATTATTCTTCTCATAATCGACGCTAGAAGAGAACCCAACATTAAGGGACTTGACTTTTCCGCCGAACATTTTAATCGGAATAATATGACCAAGTTCATGAGTAAAACCTCGTGAGACCAGGGCGATTAAAACAAGAGGATTACCGTGTGTCACTAACATAAAGAGTCCTACGGGCACCCCTATAGCCAACTCAAGTAACTTAATCCGGAAAATACCGATCTTAATCGACTTACCCGTAAATCCTGAACCGACAATGTTAAAGAATCTCTTTTGATCCTTTTCAGTAGCCGCCTGAAGCTCCTTAACCTTTTTCTGAATATAATCAAAAACAAACTGCGGCGTTGCTTTAACAATTTTCTCCACTTCTTGTTTAGCTTGTTGTGTGGTCCAATCTGGGCGACCGAAAGCAAACTTAAAGACATCAGCTTCAAAGTCAGCGTCGTCCTTTTTAGCCAGATCATTTTCAGCAATTTCATTCTTAACGACTTCCAGGACAGCCAACTTCTTTGTCGCATCATCAGAGTTATCCATGCCAGCCATGACACTATTGAGCGTAAACTTCACAAAATTTGGATTTAAAAGAACTGCCAACTCAAGCCCTAAAATATCCTGCGCTTGTCCAAAAGTCGTAATACTATCAATTTGCCCCTTCATGATTTTTAAACCACTCAACCAGCGGGTCAGATCTTTTTCGCTAAATCCAAATCTGCCCGGATTCTCAGAGATCTTGTCAAATAACTTTGTGACCTCTTCCTTGGAAACAGGGCTGCTATTAGCAATAGCAGCAGCCGCGTAAATCTTGTTCTTAAATTCCTGATCCACAAATCTCACGTCAGACTTCTTTAAAATTGACGCAAACAATTGCGGCCTGCTTAAAGCCGCCACAAGAACTTTGACGTTCATTTTATTTAAGTCTTTAGGAAGAACCTCTTTCTTAATGATCTCATAATTGGTGTCTGCTTCTTTAAAATTGGTGATAGCAATTGTCTCGTCGATATTTGACGCGACGTTCAGGAATTCCGTCTCGCTTATGCCAAATCGAGCAATATTTTGGCTGTCATAAATCGCCTTTAATTCCTCTCGGGTAAATTTCTTTAACTTGCTGATGGCTAGATAAACAGGATGATTTTCCAATCCTAATTCTTTGGCCACAGCCAAGAAACCATTCGTAACATTCCTGCCAAAAAATTTCGATTTCATCTCTTCGAGCGTGAATTGCGATTGTAACCTACTTCCGGAAAGAATATTTTCAGCCGACACATAAGAAGCCAATAGGCTGGCGGCTTCAATGGTGGTGATCCCGACTTTGAGTAAACGAATACCCACGGCAATCGATGCCTGAAGGACATCCGCGTCGGTCACTCCGGTTAATTCTTTGATTTTCGAGAATTGCTCGGCGGAAGCAACTTCTCTGTCAGAAAGCGCGCGGACAAATTCAATCAGCTGACGGCCTAGCTTGCTTACAATGTTCTTCTCGCCTTGAACAAATCCGTTTTCCTTCTTAAGCACGGCCTTATTATGGAGAACCGCTTGGATGATCTTGCGTTCGCGTTCCGGCATGAATTGCATTTGCGATAAAGCATCCCAAATACCCTTAAATTTCATATTGGCGAATTCCACCGGCATGTTGATTTTTTTGCTTAAATAAACATTTTCCTTCGTAGAATCTTCCGTCAGAACACCTTTTGCGATCAAGTTATTTAAAATTTCAGCGCCCTTCGGGTCAGCTTCAGTAAATTTCGATTTCGAAACAAGTATTCGTTCAGATTCGGGGATGGTTGGCGTTTGCGATAACATATCCCAAACACCCTTAAATTTAGCATCTTCGAGTTCCTTGGGCTTGCTGACTGCGCTACTAGTTAAATAAACATTTTCCTTCGTAGAATCTTCCGTCAAAACGCCTTTTTTGATCAACTTATTTAAAATTTTAGGACCATTCTTCGTGTCCGCTTCAGTAAATTTCGATTTTAAAACAAGGACTGGTTTAGCTTCCAACACAGCTGGCGTCTGCGATAAAATATCCCAAATACCTTTAAATTTCCTATCTATGAATTCTTCCGGCATGCTGACTTTGCTGCTTAAATAAACATTTTCCTTCGAAGAATCTTCCGTCAGAATGCCTTTTGTGATCAACTTATTTAAAATTTTAAGACCATTTTTTCTGTCCGCTTCAGTGAATTTCGATTTTGAAACAATGCCGGTAAGCGGAATTTCATCCGTGGCATTGATGTTGCGCGTGTCAATCTCGGGAAGTTTCGAAGACAAAGCGGAAACTCTCTGTGACTCAAACGTAGAGACGATTCTCGTCGGCAATATCCCTTCGGCGAATGTCTTAAAGATACCAAAAACCGTCTTATATTGATCATCAAGAACTTTGGTCGGCATCTCATTAATCGTTTTATCAGTAAGAAATTTTTCGATAGATTCTGTAATTTTCTCTGACGCCTCACCATAACCTGAAATCAACGTGTCAGCCTTACCGTATTCTTCATTCATGAATATTTTCATATGCTCAGCCCAGGTTAAAATCGCATTAACCGTGGCTTTACCTTCAGTGCTTAATCCTTTCTTATGATGCAAAGCCGCTAAAAGCTCGCGAATCAAGGAATCCATATTGGCGAAAAAGATCGCGCGGACTTGTTCATCGCCGGACTTGTTCGTTTCAGAAAGTTCATTAGGAGCAGAGAATAGCCCGGCACGGATTTGATCCCGGATTTCTTTATAAATTTTTCTATCCCGCTCTGAAACCTTTTCATTATCTTCATCCGACAATTTCTGGAAAAAGACCATCAACAAATTTCTGATATAGTTCGAGACTTTAGACGTGATGGAAGAGGATGTTTGATTTAGCTGATTAAATTCGACGACCAATTCAAGTTTATCTATCAAAGACGGCGTTGCCGTTCTCTTTATCTCATCATATTTATCAACAAAGGCTTGAATATCTTCAGATGCCCCTAAAGCCTTGTAACCAGCAATAAGCCCTTCAATCAGCTTATTCATGCGTTCTATTCTTTGTTCGTTGACTAGAGCAATCTTTCGCCCGACATCTCCCTTATTACGAGTATTACGGTTAACACCATGTGATAAGAAGTCGCGGGTCCATCTTTCAGCTCCGACGACAATAACATCAATATCACCTGTAAAATCCCAAGCCTTGGCAGTGAGCGGAAGAGAAACAACAATCGACGGCCTTGTTCCTTGAACCGTTAACGGTTTGATCTGCTCATCGGTTGTTGACCCGTTGATCACGCCAATATTACCTTTACCAAACTTTTTCTCAAGCTCAGCAACAATTGTTTTTTGATCGCCCGGATTATCTACAAAGATAACCGCATCACGATTACTTAATTTAAGCTCAGCAATCTGAGCAGCAACATCTTCTTTTTGGGTGAAAATTTCAATCTCTTTGCCTTTTTCTTTCTTTCCAAATTGCGTAAAAAAGTCGCTTTCCTCTAAAAGCGCAATGGTTCTGCCGGTCACGATCTCCATGATAATTTCAGCCCCACGCTTAGTTGCAGAAACCGCGACAATTTCTCCACCGCCTGAAAACGCCTCATAAATCGGATTTTCCCTATAAGTCATGTCGGAAATATGAATATCTCCGATCTTCAAATTTTTACCAAATTTTTTATTATAAACTTCAGTCAAAGCGACTTTATACGCCAGACTGCTTGCTAGCATTTCTTGCTCAATCCGGCCGCCGCGGGATGTCGGTCTTAATTCAGGAAGATCATTACCGTTCTTATCCTGGCCTAAATCAAGTTCAGCGCCGCTTGTCCCTGAAGCAACGGCGCGCACAACATCAAAAAGAATGGATTCTTCATAACCTTCATCTTTATAATAGTCCTTCGCACGTTGCGATATAATGATTTTTTCCGGGCCTGTTTGAATGCTATCGCCAAGCGATTCTCTAAAGAAAACCCTTTCATTATTAGCTTGAGCCGCTTCAAATTCCTTAATAGAAGCCACTTCTTTGATGCCATCAAGGCCTTCTGTTGTTACATCTCCCCAGGTAAAATCAAGCCCTTGGACATTGATTTCGCGAGTTAATTTCTGGGTTTTGTTGGCAATATCCAAAGCCACTTCATTCTGGGCGACTGTTGTATCTTTAGAAACAATAAATGTCTTTTCGCTTCCGGCCACATCGTCGATTTCATCAACCAAGCGGGAACTTGTTTTCTCTGCCTTACGAGACTTTATGCCGTCTTCAATTTGAACGAAAATACTTTTCTGTATTTCTTTGCGACGGACTGCTTCTTCGGAATCACCCTTTATAGTTTTTTCTAGAAGCGCATCAAATGTATGGGGAAGATGGCCGCGGATATCGAGAGAAGTTACAACAAAAGCTTTTCTATCATTTAAAATAGTAGCAATGTCTTGGGCAACATTGACAGCTTCTTCCATTTTATTTTCCTTCAAAAAGTCCTGATATTTCTTGATGTACGCATCTAAATTAATCAGGCGCCCACCAGTCAATTTCTGGACCATGTCAGCATATTGAACAGGGAACTTGGTATTTTCAGCCGAAGAAAGAGCCTCAACGATTTTGGCAGCCTCGGCTGAGTTACGAACCATTAAAGTCACAACTTTATCTTCAATAGCAATTTTATAACTACCACCTGCAATAAGACCAAGGGTCTTACCGGCGGCGTTGGGAGCAATAACGACATGGTTTAAAAGGATTTCATTGAAGACGGCTGGCTGAAGGTCTTTCAACTGGAAGTCTGGTCCCTCTATTTCTCGAATTCTATCTAAGAACGCAGCTGCTTTTTCACTAATCTTTCTGGTTTCTTTAACTTCTTTCTTCTTTTTACCTTTTCCCTCCATAACTGTTACTTTATAATCAGGATAATTTGAAACCATCGCAGCGTCGGATTCGCCAGGGCCATTGATACCTGTTGAGCTGCTGGACAGATCAAAAACAGGAATGCTAATAATCGGCTGTTCAGGCTGAACCGGCGTAATGACTTGAGGAGCTTCAGGAACTCTCGGAGCAACTTCAGCCGGCTGTGAAGTTACCGGTGTCTGTTCTGTAGTCGACGGCGTCACTTCTTCCGGAGTTGATGTCACCGCCGGAGTTTCAATTTCTTGAGCTGTCGGCTCTGAAGCAACTGCAGGCGCTTCAGTTTCTTCTACTGGTCTCTGGTCTATTGTCTCTGGTCTATGGTCTACAGTCTCTGGTCTCTGAGCTGCTGTCTCTGGTCTATAGTTTGATGTTTCCGCGGTTCCATTTCTAAATACAACTTTCGGTTTCTTTAAGCCTGCGGCTTCTTCTTTCTTTTCCGGCACGGCTGACTTATCGATGACCGCACCTTTTTCACGAAGAGCTTTGAAAATGTTCTCCGGTAATCCGGCTTTCGGTGTCACGATCAAGGCTTTTTCTGCAATATCTTCTACCGCTAATAAGCTGCCGGAAACTTTAAAGGCCTTTTCGCCTTCTGCGGCAACGACTTTTCTAAATTTATTTAATTTTGCATCAAAGGCATAAACGGTCTTATCGCTAAAGCTTCCGGTTGCTGCTAAGGCGATGGCGCCATCTTCTGGGCCGCTGACGACCATAATAGATTCATACTGGGCGACGCTCGGAAGCATGGCGAGCTTTTTATCCCAATCCATGGAGCCTAACGTGACTTCGATCGGCTTCCACTGACCGGCAGCTTGTTTCTGCGGCAGAGCGCTCTTCGGATTAAGCACGGAAGAATCAATGACATATTTTCTCTTGGCCTCGTCGCCATATTTCGCCTTAAAGCCTTCTCTGATTTTTGCAATGACATGTCCCGGAACGCCCTGATATGGCATCAAGACCAAACCTTTCGCATCAGCAAGCTGGCTTGCCGTAATCGGTTCGCCAACTAATTTCCCGCCTTGGACCTGATAGAACTGCCATTCATCTTTAATTAAGGCCACATAAACGGCTGTGCCGGTCGGAAGCGCTGAGGCGATTCCACTGGCTTTTGCGATCATCTCTTCTTCGGTCTGAGCATCTTCGGCAGCCAAAACAACAACTTGATGAACATCTAAAAGGTGGAATTGAAGGACAGTTGCTGTTAATTTTTCATTCAGTGTCTGGGCAGCGCCTAAACGAGTTTCAATCTGGCTCCAGGCTTCAGCTACAGCGCCGGCTTCACCAGCGACGGACATGGTCGTGTCCACGATCGAAACGCCGTTACCGAGGAAGGCAATGGTCTGTCCGGTTTCTTCAGACGATTCAATAAACTCAAGCGCGTCGTCATCCGTTAAAACAGTGTCTTTCTTGACATAGATCTTATAATTTTCAAGGCCAGCAATATCAAATGTGTAAATGCCCATTTCCGCCTCAACGCTCGCCGGTCCTTTGGCAATAGCACCATAAATGGCTTTTAACTTGTCTTCATCGGCGGAGAATCCGGCTTTATATAAGGCATATTCAAACGGTGAAACCTTGCCCGAATAAGCGCGGAAGACAGAACCGGGAGTTTTAGGACGACGGCTGCTGATTCTGTTTGTTGTTCTTTTTTCTGCCGCGCTCTTCCCTGCATCAGAAGAACGAAAAACCGGTTTTGGAGTTGTTAACGCTTGAATACTATTTGTTTGCATAGCGGCAACAACTTCTTTTCGAATTCTTTCTTCTTGGTATGGAGCATTAAGATTTGTGGCTTTAGCAATAATTCCTGGTAATGTCGCCGCAGGAACAACCGGCGCTACCGTCGGAACTGCTGGAATTAATGTTTCGGTTCTGCCATTAGGAGTAACTGTAACATGCTTATTGATTTCGGTAGTCGAAACGGTTAAGGCGTTGTCGCTATCAGAAGCTTCCACCTGCATTACTTTCAATTCTTTCTCAAGATCTGCATATTCAGCTTTCAAGAATTCAGGAATATTTTCTTGCTCCAAGTCGCTTAAGAAAGCATCCATTTCAGTTGCCATAAGTTCATCATCGGATGTGTTATATCCATTCGCTGCTAAAAACTTAAGAAAATTTTCTAACTTTCCTTGCTTTTTAAGTTCTTTATATTTCGCGTCAACTTTCTTCCTATATTCACTATCCGTAAAATAGCGACCATGCTTGAGTTCATGCATAATATCTTTTATTTCTGCTTTTGGACCTAAAGCAAAGAGACTAAATTTTTCTTTTTGTGTATATTTTCCTTCAGCGTTCTTTTGTATAACTTCCCAATCTTTCTCCAAAATCTTTATTAAATGTCTTTCTGATTCATCAAGTGTAATTTCTGCCTTTTCTTCTGCCGCTAAAAGGGCATTCAAGGCTCTAACAAAATCCTCGCCTTTATAAGCCACAGCCTTTGCTCTAAGCTGTGTTTTTTCATTATCTTTTAAAATCTGGTTATCTTTTGTTTCAAGGAAATTGATAACTCGTCCGAGAGCTCGAGAAAATCCTGTCTCATTTTCAGCGCCATACTTTAAGCCATAAAGCTTTTTCTTGGTATTTTCCAAAGCTACAAATTCATCAGACGAAACTTGATGATCAATAACTTCTTGCGGAGTTCTAAAAACATTATGTTTATTACTTGCTTCATACTTCTTAATAGAATTTTTTGCATTAATAACAGCTATTTGGGCTGTTTTCTGGCTTACATTCATCGTTCTCGGCTTAACAGACGCTAATTGTTTGCCTTTATCAGAGGAAATACCGCGAATCTGGCTTAAGCTAAATTTCTTATTTTTATTTGACGCAATATTTAAAATTTTTCCTTCTAAATTAACAGTAATATTTAACCCTGATTTCTCATTAACATATGTTCTTGTTCCATTCTTCTTATCAGTCTTGATTGTGGCATGAGATAATACTTTTGTTAAAACACGGTAAACATCTTCTACCGTGGCTTGATTTCGATC
>JADFXT010000009.1:0-75394 GCA_015233405.1 Candidatus Omnitrophota bacterium
ATGTTGGCATTGGCACGACGACGAATAATATTGGTTTATCGGTCAGCAGTTCTTCAGCTCAAGCGGCGTTGAACGTCAAGTCCAATGGGGCACAGGGATTGTTCCAGGATAAAAGTGGGAATGTGGGAGTTGGTATAACGAATCCCGCCGCTGTATTGGACGTTAATGGAAATCTGTATGTCGAATCGGCAAACGGAAGGATTTGGGGGATTAACGGGCTTGCGAGCGGGCATACTGTTCATTTTCAATATGGAGGCGATGCCAATAATACTATTGATAATACTTTTGGGGGGCAGGCTATTTTCCGCGCTTACTGGGGGACTCAATTTTATGATAATCAAGGGGAAATAGCGCGGATTGGGACGACCAGTAATAGTTTAAATTCTTATTTTTTGGGTAATGTGGGTATCGGGACGACGACAATAACGAATAAACTTCAGGTCGTCGGCAGTGTTGCCATTGGAACGACGGCGTTTAATGTGACAGCCCCGACGACGGGATTATTGGTGGAAGGCAATGTTGGTATTGGCACGACGACAAATAATATTGATTTAGCGATAAGCAGTTCTTCAGGTCAAGCCTCGTTTTCTGCTAAATCCAATGGTGTCCAAGGATTATTCCAGGACGCTAGTGGAAATGTGGGGATTGGCTCGACGGTTCCTGCGGGAAAACTCCAGGTCGTCGGCGGCGATGTGTTGGTTGGGACCGGCAGTTTTAATAATGCGGGCGCGTCGGATGATTTGTATGTGACGGGAAATATTGAATTTGACGGGTTGATTTATGGTAATGGTTCTCAGTTGACGAATCTTTCCGCGGGCGGTTGGACGGACGGTGGAACGAACATGTATAACACGACATTAACGGACAAAGTGGGGATCGGCACGTCGGCACCATTGAATAATTTACAGGTTGTTAGTTCAGTGGGAATTGGGACGACTGAATATAATGTTGCGGCACCATCGAACGGGATGATCGTGCAAGGGAATGTGGGGATTGGAACGAGCGGCGTGACGAATAAGTTAGATGTGAACGGGGCCATAGCGGTTGGAACTTATGCCAGTTCTGCGGTTCGAACTGCACCGACAAGTGGAATGGCTATCAGCGGGAACGTCGGGATTGGCACAGCAACCGCGACAAATAACTTACAGGTTGTTGGGGCAGTTGCGATCGGGACATCGGCATTTAACGTCAGCGCGCCAACGACTGGGTTATTGGTGGAAGGGAACGTCGGCATAGGCACGACGACGAATAATATTGGATTATCAGTAAGCAGTGGTTCATCTCAAGCGGCGTTAAATATTAAATCGAATGGTGCGCAGGGGTTGTTCCAGGATAAAAGCGGGAATGTGGGCATTGGCTCGACGGTTCCTGCGGGAAAACTTCAGACCGTCGGTGGAGATGTGTTGGTCGGGACCGGCAGTTTTAATAATGCAGGCGCGTCGGATGATCTGTATGTGACGGGCAATCTTGAGGTGGATGGCGCGATTTATGGGGACGGGTCGAATTTAACAAATCTTAGTGCCGGCGGCTGGACGAAATCAGGTACGAATATTTATCCAACGACGGTGACGAATACCGTTGGGATTGGGACATCCGCTCCGACAAATAATTTACAGATTGTGGGAGCCGTTGGAATTGGTACGACGGAATATAATGTCAGTGCTCCGACGACTGGGATGATCGTAAAAGGAAATGTCGGGATAGGAACGAGCGGAGTCACGAATAAATTAGATGTTAACGGGGCCATAGCGGTTGGAACTTATGCAAGTTCTGCAGTTCGAACAGCACCGACGAGCGGAATGGCTATCAGCGGGAACGTCGGGATAGGCACGGCAACAGCAACGAACAATTTACAGGTTGTTGGGGCAGTCGCAATTGGAACGTCGGCATTTAACGTGACAGCGCCGACGACTGGATTATTAGTAGAAGGTAATGTTGGTATCGGTACGACGACGAATAATATTGGTTTGTCTGTCAGCAGTTCTTCAGGTCAATCAGCGTTGAACGTCAAATCCAATGGCGTACAGGGATTGTTCCAGGGCAATGATGGGGATGTGGGAATTGGGACAACCGGCGTAACGAATAAATTGGATGTGAATGGAGCCATAGCGGTTGGAACTTATGCAAGTTCTGCAGTTCGAACTGCGCCGACAAGTGGAATGGCAATCAGCGGGAATGTCGGTATAGGTACAGCAACAGCGACGAACAACTTACAGGTTGTTGGGGCGGTTGCGATCGGGACATCGGCATTTAACGTCAGCGCGCCAACGACAGGGTTGTTGGTGGAAGGCAACGTTGGCATCGGCACGACGACAAATAATATTGGTTTATCCGTCAGCAGTTCTTCGGGTCAATCAGCGTTGAACGTCAAATCCAATGGCGTACAGGGATTGTTCCAGGGCAATGACGGGGATGTGGGGATCGGGACGACGGTACCAGCAGGAAAACTTCAGGTCGTCGGCGGAGATGTGTTAGTCGGGACAGGAAGTTTTGGTAATGGAGGATCATCAGATGACTTGTATGTGACAGGGAATATTGAGTTTGACGGGTTGATTTACGGTAATGGTTCTCAGTTGACGAACCTTTCAGCCGGCGGCTGGACGGATGGAGGGACAACTGTTTACAATACAACGTTGTCGGATAAAGTGGGAATCGGGACGTCAGCACCATTGAATAATTTACAGGTTGTAAGCACTGTTGGAATCGGGACAACCGAATATAATGTTGCGGCTCCGACGAACGGGATGATCGTTAAAGGAAATGTCGGGATCGGAACGAGCGGAGTCACGAACAAATTAGATATCAATGGGGCGGTGGCAATAGGGACTTATGCCAGTTCTGCAATTCGAACTGCACCAACAAGTGGAATGGCTATCAGCGGGAACGTTGGTATTGGTACGGCAACAGCGACAAATAATTTGCAGGTTGTTGGAGCAGTGGGTATCGGGTCATCCGCATTTAATGTTAGCGCGCCAACGACCGGGTTATTGGTGGAAGGCAACGTCGGCATTGGAACGACGACAAATAATATCGGTTTATCAATAAGCAGCTCTTCAGGTCAAGATGCGCTGTCTGTCAAATCCAACGGTGTGCAGGGACTACTCCAGGATGAATCAGGTAGAGTCGCTGTGTCGAATGGAGCTAATCCGACGCTAAGCGCGGCTGGACAAATTTCAGTGGATACGTCCGCGACGACCGGTTCCATGCTTCGTTTCTACGGTGATGCCCAGTATTCTTTGCCGGCGTATAAATCCAAATCGTTTACGATTACTAGTGTTACGGCAACGAGTGATTATGCGTTATGGAGAGCGCCGTATGCAATTACTGTCCGGGCTTGGTATGGAGTTGAGAAGTCTGGGACAAATGTTATTGGGTATTTAGATCTTTGTGATTCCAATGCTTCAAGCTGCACTGCCCTTGGTGGCGCAGGTGATGTGACTATTGCGACAACAACCTCATCCACGACAGGATTATCTGTGTCTGTTGCTGCTGGTAATTATATCGGCTGGCATACTACCTCGGTCTCGGGGACAAACGATTATTTATCTGTGACTTTTGATTACACCGTAGATGCCGCAAACTAATCCACATACTTTATAAAGTTTTTTCAACACTAGAAAGTACTTTTTCCATGAAGAAAATATTTTATTATTTTCTTTTTATTTTTGTTTTTATTTTCTTACCAAAATGTTCTTTTGCAGATATTGCATTGGGATATTCTGGCACGGTTGATAAGCAAAATGGCACTATTTCAGGTTCTCCTCCGACGAATGTGATCACGGGCATAGTCACGGTGGGCGCAGGGTCAAACAGAATGTTGGTCCTTGGCGTGGGAGTGGAATTCCCGAGGACCTCATCGACTATTACGTTCGGGACCTGTTCTTATAATGGAACCTTAATGACCCTGGTCACTTCTTCCCGCATAGCGTCCGCATCAGGGACGAACTCTGTTGATGCTGTGGCATCGTATTATTTAAATAATCCTGATGTGGGGACATATTATTTTTCTTCGACAGTCTCGACGAGCTCCGGTATTGGGACAGTAAATAAACATTCAATCATCGCTATCAGTTTAAATGGAGTAGAGCCAGCAACGGCTGAGGCCAGTAATTCAGGAATTGGCACCTCCACGGATGTCAGAACCAGTTTGACAACATTGACTAATAAAGCGTGGGTCATTGATGTTGCTCTAGAGGAGAGTTCCGGTGCTACGCTGACTGTCGGCACGGCACAAACACAAGTTCTCCAAGTCGCAGGCTGGGCGGTTACAGGAATGTCGTATAAGGCTGTTTCTACAGCTGGAAGCACAAGCATGAATTGGACCATAAATTCTTCGCAGGCGTATGCCATAGTCGCCGGTTCTTTTGCCCCCGCTCAGCAAGTCATTTGTCTCGAAGAGCCTTAATGTTTGTCTTTTTATCCGTCTTTCCAGAATGCTAAAGTTGATCTCAAATAGTCATTGTTTTTCTGTCCGTTTTATTATATTATTTGCCTTGTTCGCACAGTTTATTTTCTCGCGTATGTTTTTCCAATATTACATCTGAAGAAATTGGCATAAATTTTTATTATTTATTCGAGGAATGATTATGAAAAAAAATAGATATTTTTATTTGTTTATCTTATCTGTATTGTTTTTTTTACAATTATATTTGCCCGTATGGGGGGCGGTGGTAGAGGGTACTAGCGCCGGGTTTGTCACTGTTGCCCCGACTGCAGATCCCGGGGGTGCCACCTTTACCGCGGATACTTATGCTAGGGCAATAAAAGATACTTCGCCAGCCCATGCTGTTAAGGTTGTCGAAATCGGATGGTATTGTGCTAATGCTACCGAAGCAGCCAATTTTGAAGTTGCCATATATAGTCACGACGCAGGTAATAACCGTCCCCTCAATATTGTGGGCGTAAGCCGAACCAATGCAAAGGGGTTGACCGCTGGATGGAAAAGTGCAACGGTAAATATTGCTATTACAGAAAATACGACATACTGGATTGCTTACCAGCTAGATGATACCACAACTACGACCAATACGGAGTATACCACTACGGCAGGAAGTCAAGTTGACAGAAAAGACAGCCAAACGACTTTGCCGGACCCTTGGGGGTCAACTAACCTTTCGGCAGGAAATCTTTATGCTTTTTATGCCGTATATCAAGTTAGCCAGGTTATTATTACGGAATGAGCGAGCCACGTACCCGACGCTGGAATTAATTCTCTTCGAATCCAAAAATTTTCAGGGTCCTCTTAATGAAACAGCTATTCAAAAAATATATCCTTCCTTTTTTTGCATTATTGGCGATGGGTTTGGCATGCTACAGTAATGCTTTTTGCAGCGGGTTTTTGATGGACGACTATGCCTATATTTTGGGCAATTCGACGGCGACGGATTTTTCCATCAAAGGGGCTTTTACTCAAAGCGTGGACCATTTTTACCGGCCGATGTGCGTACTTCTTTCCAGGGGAGCGTGGATTTTATTCCAAAAAGACCCTACCGGGTATCATATTTTTAACTTTTTGATTTTTATCCTTGCCGGATATTTGTTTTTTATTCTTTGGCGAAGGCTTTTGGGCAACGCGCCGCTGGCGTTTCTGGCGTCGTGCCTTTATCTGGTGCATCCCATCAATAATCTTTTGGTGAATTATAAGACGGCGAGCTGTTTGACGTTTTCCGTGTTGACCGCGCAAGCCGGCATTATGGCATTTTTGAATTTTTGGGATGGTCGGCGGATAGCCTGGTATCTTGTAAGCATGGTTTTATTTTTTTGCAGTTTATTTTTTCACGAGGTCAATTTTCTTGTCCCGGTCTATTTATTCCTGATTTTGTATTTTTTAAAAGGGTATTCTGGCGGCAGGGCTCTCAAAATTTGTTTGCCTTTCGCCGTACCGCTTTTGATGTTTCTCGTCATCCGTATCAATATCCCCGGCGCCATGCCCGGTGCAAATCCTTTTTATCCACCCATCTGGGTTTCGCAGTACATCTCGACGCTTGTGGCGTTGATAAAATGGTATTTATTGCGGCTGGTCGTGCCGGCGGGGATCCTTATTGAGCGAAATGAGGGAATCCATGCTCATTTAAACTGGGGAACTCTGGGGATCATCGCGCTGGCTGTTTTTGTTATCACTGTTTTATTCGTACGATGGAAGAAGAGTTCAAAGTCTTTATTTCTAGCGCTATTTCTCATCGGATTTCCGCATCTGTATTTTTTAAGTTTTCTTTATGTTGCATCCACCTACACCGGGCTGATCGAGCCCCACTGGTTTTTATTCCCCTCGATAGGATTTTTCTTGCTGGCCGCGAGTGGCCTTTTGGCTTTAAAGAAGAGGATTCGTTCCGTGGTCTGGATTGCCTTCGTCGTGTGTTTGTTTCTAGCGCTGGGAGTCCTGACCCGTCAGGCTAATGAGCCGTGGAAAACCCAAGTAACATATGCTCGTTATTGGATCAAACTTAACCCGGCCAATAAAATGGCGTGGTATGAATTGGCGCGGGCAATCCTTGACGCTGGGAAGGGCGCGGAGGATCCTGTTACGCTTAAATCTTTTGACAGTTTTTTGAAAGAAAAAAAGAACCCGCTCGCTTATGGAAAAAGGGCAGTGGCTTATGTGGCCATCGGGCGTTATGATTTGGCTTTGTCCGATTACAATGAAGCGCTCAAGTTTGAGTTAGGGCCTTATGCGGCGGAGATTTATAACGGACGCGGAAGCGTTTATGCTTTTAAAAAAGAATATGATTCTGCCCTTGTGGAGTATAACCATGCGATCGCCCTGAATCCTTTTTTCGCGAAGGCGTACAGTAATCGAGGGGTCGTTTATGGAAAACGAAAACAATATGACCTGGAAATTGCTGATTACAACCGGGCTATAAAATTTGACCCAGGAGCGGATTATGCTTATTACAACCGGGCCTTGGCATTTGAGGCGAACAATGAGCATGAAAAAGCTTATGAAGATCTGGTGAAGGCCAAGGCTTTAGGGCAGCATATTAATGACGCTTGGATAAAAGCCTTCAAAAATCATATGATCGTTCCTCCAGGGCATCCCAATCCTTGACGAGTTCTTCCTGTGACCACGGCCACACCCGGTGTGGACAAGGTCAAAAAAAAACAATCAATCGTTGTTTCCCCGCCTAATCTCATATATTATTAAATTAATATTCACATAATATTTATATTAATAAAAATATTTTAAAAAATACTATCCCGATTTTCTGAAACAACGGAAGAGGTGTCGGGATTTCGGTCATTAAGGAATATAGTTTCAATTTTCTCGTCGATATTTAATGAAAATAAATTTTCATAAGATTCATTCCGCCCAAAATGGCAAGGCCAATCTTTTGGCCCTGAGCCTTTTTTTTATTACGGCGTCGCTGATCTTGATGTTCGTGAGTTTGCGCGCTGCGTTTTGTGACCTTCGTATCCCTGCCGGGTCACGAATCAATATCAATACGGGTTCGCTAAATGTGATTGGGACCGTCCAGCTCGACGGGACTCTCCAAACGTCGACGGGAACTGTCGGCATGACCGGCGATTGGAATAATCAAAACGGAACGTATGAGCCCAACACCGGAACGGTCAATTTTTATGGAGGCGCATCGGCCACACAGTTTATTTATTCCTCCGGTATAGGCGCGGGAAAATTATTTTATAACCTTAAGCATTCTGGCGCGGGCACAGCCAAACCGGCAAACAGCAATCTTAATGTCGACGGAAGTTTTACTAACACCGCCGGGACGTTCGACTCCAACGGTTATGATATGACGATTGCTCAAAACTGGACGAACAACGGAAGTTTTATTTATGGAGCGCGAACCGTCACATTAGACGGAACGCCCCAGGACGTCAACGGCCAAAGATTGTTAGGGACAACCACCTTCTGGAATCTGACCAAGATCGTTTCAAGCGCTAGTTATGAAACGCTTATTATTGATGACGCTTTGACGAGCGAACAAAATATCAAAGGCACGCTCACATTAAAAGGTCTTGCGACAAACCGCCGCCTTCAGATCCGCAGCACGTCCAGCTGGGACCCGAGCCCCGTCCAGGGGAAGCTCAATTTGAATCCCGGCGGGCATCAGGATTTGGATTTTCTCGATGTTAAAGATTCTCATGCTTCAGGTTTGACCTTGGTTGCCCGCATCCCCAATTCTGCCGATTCAGGAAATAATACCAATTGGTCGTTCGGCTCTACGATGGTGACCTGGGACGGAAGCATCTCATCGGATTGGAGCAATCCCGGCAACTGGAACTTAGGTTTTGTTCCTGTCTCCGGAGATTCCGTGACTATTCCGGGAACGATATCTCCTCAGCCGGTTTTGGACGCGGGAGCGGCTAATCCCGTTGTGTTAACAGATTTAACATTTGAAGCCGGCGGAGCCACGGGCCCGAAATTGACATTAAACGGCCATGGGCTGACGGTTTCCGACACGTTGACCATGAGTACCGATGCCAATATTTATCTTATCGGAAATGAAAATGTTCAAATCACGCATCCAGACACGCTTCACGGGACATTCAATTTTGTAGGCGATGGCAATGGGAATCCTACGACGATCACGATCCCGACCGGTGGAGTGGCCAGTTTCTTTAATGTCAAGATCGTCGACACGGATAATAATAAAGACATTTTCCGGACGAGCGGCAATTTTACGGTTTTGGGGGATTTGACCTTGACTTCGGGAACGCTGGATATTTCCAATCATCAAGATACTTTGTCCGTCGCTGGATCTCTTAACGTGGCGGGAGGAACGTTATTGGCCACCAATGGCAATATTAGCACAAAAGATGTTTCCATTACCTCAGGGACCTTGACGGCTCCGACGGCGGGAACGTTTAATGTCTCCGGGAATTTCAGCCATACGGATATCCCGAGCTCCATATTTAATAACAATGGCGGTACGGTCACGCTCAACGGTGGAAATCAGAATATTAACGGGAGCACGATTTTCTTTGGATTGACGAAGCACACCCCTGGCGCCACATTGACTTTTGAAGCTGACCAGACGCAAACGATCGTCACGGGAGGAACGCTGGATCTCGCCGGTGCCAGTGGCTTAGGCCAAGAGTTGACCTTGGCTAAAAGTGGCGCAGGAACACTGACGAATATCAATTTGCAAACTGGAGCAACGCAAGCTTTAAATTATTTGCTTGTCCAGGATAATAGGGCTTCAGGCCTGATGCTGGTCGCTAGAAATTCTTCAGGAAACGGCAATACTCCAAATTGGAGTTTCGGCACCGGTACTTTTCTCTGGCAGGGGGATATTTCAGATAATTGGAACACGCCCGGAAACTGGGAATTAGGTTTTATTCCCTTGACGCAAGACAGTGCCTTGATCCCTCAAGTCACAGGGCCTAACGTGCCGCCTAAATTATATTCTGGCATTACGATCCAGGATGTGACGATTAATTCCGGCGGAGTTTTAACATTAGACGGACATGATTTTGTCGTCAACGGCACATTCACGAATAACGGCAACCTTCAACTTATCGGAAATGAGTCGACGGTTACCTTCGGAACCTATGTCCCCTCGGGTACGGTCACGTATATCGGTGATAATAATGGCAGCGTTAACACCTACCATATCAAAGATTTTGGAACAACGGATTATGCGCATCTTGTTATCAAAGATGCCAATGCGACCACGCCTGATATTTTTGATACAACGTCAAATTTAAATATGACGGATTTGAATGTCACTAATGGTACCTTGACTGTCTCGACGGGCAACACGTTAACGACCTCAGGGCTCTTGACCGTCGACGGCGGCACGTTAAACGCGATTGCGGGAAATATTGCCTCCAACGGCAGCGTCCTGATTTCCTCCGGGCTGTTGTCCGCTCCCGGTCCGAATTTAAACTTTACTGTCGTCGGAGATTGGACAAAATCCGGCGGGAATTTTACCCATAATAGCGGTTTGGTCGCATTCAATCCGACAACGCAGACGACCTTTACAGGGAATACGACATTCTTTAATATCCAGTCGTATGCGGCTGGAAAGACATTTAAATTTACTCCGACATCCACCCAAACCGTCGAGGGGACCATCGATTTTAGAGGTGGATTGGCGGCGGGACAAAAGATCGGGATGTTGTCCGGTGGTACCGTGGGGCAGAAGTGGAGCATCGCCTTTCCTAACGGTGAGCAAGCTGTTCAATACATTTCTGTTCAAGATTCGGATGCGTTGAATAATACGATCACGTGTTTTAGTTGCCAGGACCTGGGAAATAATAATACCAACTGGCTCTTTTATGTGCTGCAGATCAATGTCCCATTCCAGAACCGCACGATTAACCAGCGCCCGACAATCATCGGTAACGCATCGCCCAATCAGCTGGTCACGATCAAAGGGTATTCGGGTGGGTCTTTCGTTACCATCGGGACAGTTGTTTCTGATAATAACGGAAATTTTCGCCTTGAAGCCTCTTCTAATTTGGATATCCGAAGCGATAATGAGTTAACGCCGTTCTTGAACACGCTGCAAGGGCTAACAGTTTTTAATTTAAATGTTATAGCTGGCCCGACAACAAATGAGGTCCCGACCATTACATCTCCGACGACAGATCAGCGCCTTTCCGGAGCCAAGCCGACTATAATCGGTAAAGGTCTTGCCGGGCAAAGCGTGGAAGTGTTAGCCAGTGATGCTTTAGGCAATTTGTTATTGTCGACGGTCGGAATCGGGACGGTCGATGGCAGTGGCAATTATAATTTAACGCTCAATAGTCCTTTGGTTCGGGCGCTAAATTTTCTCTCTGTGACCGTCAACGGCGTAGCCAGTAATATTTTGGAAGTTAAAATGACAGACCCATTTGGTATTGTTTTTGACTCCACGACGAACAATCCGGTAAAAGAAGCGGTGGTCAGCCTTTACCGCGTTTCGGATAATCAGTTGGCGACCGTCGCGGCCGGCGATTTGGACGCCGGGGACGTCAATCCCATCACGACCGGGTCGGATGGGTTTTACAGCTACATCACGGCTAGCGGAAATTATTATGTCAGGATCAATGCCGCCGGATATGATTATCCTTCGGGCAAAACGACCTTTGATGCAGGACGGTCGATCATAACCGGATCTAAGGGCGAGAATTTTACAATGGCAGGCGCAATTTTAGATATGGACCAGCCGGCGGATGCCAACGGGCGGTTCTTAAGAGTTGAGAAAGACGCGAATAAAAAAGAGGTCAAGATCGGTGAGGTCATTACTTATACGGTTCACGCCGAGAACTTGACCCCCAATGAGATCGACGGGGTTTACATTGAGGATAAAATCCCGCCGGGATTTAAATATATCAAAGGCCGCGTTAAGTTGGATGATGTCCCTGTCGCTGACCCGACGGGCGAGCGTCCGCTAGTATTTTCGGTCGGGAATTTCCCCGTTGGAGGCAAACATGTTTTACAATATCAACTTGTCGTCGGTTCCGGCGTGACCATGGGCAATTATGAAAACGTCGCCCACGCTCAATATAGCAATGGTCAATTGTTATCGAATCAGGCGACAAAGACAGTCAAGGTCACCTTAGATCCATTATTTGATATGGGGACCGTTATCGGAAAAGTCTTTTTTGATAAGAACGAGAACGGCGTACAGGATATTCCGGAATATTCCTCTCTCGACCAGGAAACCTATACGGAAACAACTGTCCCTAATGTGCGTATTGTTATGGAGGATGGAACGGTGGTGACCACGGACGCTCAGGGCCGATTTAGCATCCCTGGGATCAAGCCTGGACGGCATTTGCTGCGTTTGGATGAAAGCAGCCTTCCGGAGGGAAGTTATTTAACGACGGATAAAGTGGTTATCGTCGACGTGACAGCCGGGTTAATGGTCAAAGTGAACTTTGGTGTAAATTTGGATTACAACCGTTTTAAGAGTGAAGACCAGCAATTCTTTACGGCCAAGGTCAAGGTGTCCCAGGACCGCTCGAAGCCAAGTCCGCGAATGAATGTGAGCCTTTTCCGTGGAGCAGTTCCGGTTTACGATAACGTTTTTCTCGAGAATGCAGAATTCAGGATCTTTATGAATTACGCCCCGTTCGTCGAGAAATGGCGCTTAGAGATCCTCGATAAAGATACCCGTAAACTCGTCAAGAGTTTTGAAGGAGACCGGTTGACCATCCATGATCCGATCCTTTGGGATGGGAAGGACCTGACGGGTGAATTTATCGATGTCAAACGTAATTATGTGTATGACGTCTCTGTCGAGGACAAAAAACATGATTATGACGAAACGGTCCTCATGCCGATTTCTTTTAATGTTTTAAAGGACGAGGATGCTCTTAAAGCATACAAAGAGGCCAAAGAAAAAGAGGACCGTGCGAAGAGTTATCGCGATTGGGTCAAGGCAGAGTCTTCCAAAAACAATTTGTTCGTCCAGACTATTTTGATCGACGGAGAACGGCTTGTCTTAGACCGTTTGTCCGGACATCTTCAGAATGTCCGGATCATGAAAGACGGCCAGCTCGTCACGGAAATCCCGATCGCCCAAAAATATGGGCTGACAGCCAAAGAACTTTTGGAAGGAAGAATCCCTGAAGAAGATAATTCCCAGGATCATCTCGAGGTCCTCTTGCCGAAAGGGGATTATGATGTCCTCGTGCAGGAAGGACAGGGGGATACGGAAATTTCACCGTCTGTGGCGCAAAATGTTTCAACCTCGACGGGTGGCGCCGCCGCTGCGGTTACAGAGATCACCGGCCAGCCGGCCAAGATGTATTCCAAGCAAGTCCGTGTGGGCGAAGATTATATGTTCTTCGTCGGGATGGGCGATGCCAAGATGGGATATGCCGTTAATACCGGCGATATCGAGCCTGCCCAGCAGAATGATAAGTATAAAGGCGGATTCTGGAAAGAAGGCTCAATGGCGTATTATTTACGAGGAAAAATCAAAGGGAAATATCTTGTCACGTCGAGTTTTGATACGGACCGCCAGGAGAAAGCCTTGTTTAAGAGCCTGAATCCCGACCAGTATTATCCGGTCTACGGAGATGCGTCACAGCTTAATTATAACGCCACGGATACGCAAGGGCCGCTGTATTTGATGGTGGAATGGGATAAGTCCTCGGTGCAGTGGAGTAATTACAGCGTCGGGTTTGATGAAACGGAATTTTCGAAATATTCGCGCACGCTTTACGGCGGGAAAGTTAATTTTGAAAGTTTAAGCACGACCCCGTATGGGGAATCCCGGAGCAAGGTCGTTGCGTTTACCGCCGAGGAAAAGCAGCGCGCGGCCCATAACGAATTTTTGGCGACGGGTGGCTCACTGTATTTCTTGAAGAATAAAGACATTATTGAAGGTTCGGACAAAGTGAGGGTCGAGGTCCGCGATAAGATCACGGGTCTTGTCTTGTCGACGACCGAGTTAAAGAAAGGCGCTGATTATGAAATTGACGACGGAAGCGGACGCCTTTTATTCTGGATGCCGGTGCCGATGCTCGTCCAGTCCGCATCGATCATCTCGAATAAACTCTTGGAAGGGAACCTTGTTTATGTCGTCGCAGATTATGAATATGAGACGGCGGATATTTATAAAGAAGGCACTCAAGGTGCGCGTGTCCGTCAGGCCGTAGCAGATAATGTTTTGGTCGGCGCAACGTATGTCAAAGAATCCCAACAGTCCTCCAATTATCAGTTAAAGGGGACGGATGTCACAGCCCACATAGGAAAAAATATGACGGTGGTCGGGGAATACGCCGAAACCCAAGCCAACACGATCGGGAATTATATTTCAACCGACGGAGGCTTAAGTTTTAATGATTTAACGACGGGAAGCGACACGGTCGGCCGGGCATATGGCCTTAAGTCCGATGCCACATTATTTAACCGTTTGGGGTTATCGGCCTATTATAAGTGGATCGATAATAACTTTGCGTCGACGGATTCCGTGTCTCAGCAGGGTAAGGAGCTCATGGGATTCCAGAGCGTTTATGATTTTAATGAAAAATCCCGCGTGACATTGCGCCATGACATCCAGCGCCTTGTGGATAACGGGAATTTACAGACGCAGACGCAGGTCGGGTCTTCTCAGGTTGCCACCACGATGATGCAGGTTGTGCATGAGATCAGTAAATTAAAATTGACCGGAGAATATCAGCGGACACAAACCAAAGAACAAACAACGGACACGGCGGCGGTCAAGGCCGATTATGCGGTTAATGACAGGCTCAATATTTCTTTGGAAAAGCAGGTGTCCTTAGGCGCAGAAGGCTCGCCGGACCAGACGACGATTGGCATTACGGCCACGCCGATGGATAAGTTGACCTTAACGGCCCAGCAGATCATTAGCCGGGAAGGAATGGCCACGACCCTTGGCGCTAAAGCGGATATGAGCGAACATTTTGCCTTGACCAGTGAATATTCGATACAGCGTCCTAAACAAGGGGCCACGATGAGTTCTGGTACGACGACAACATCTATCGGCACGGAAATGAAGATCAATGATAAATCTTTAATAAAGACATCTGTAGGGCTTGCGCGATCAAGCACCGGAGAGACCGCCGGGACTGTTGCCGTCAAAGGAACCACCCAGATTGAGGATAATACAAGTCTTCAAGGGGAAGTTGCCATGGCCGGCGCCGGGCCTTCACGAACCGCCACGATGGCTGTCGGCGGCGGGACAAAATTGAAAGTCAATGACAAAACAGATTTGGAAAGCACCGTCAATTTGACGAGCTCAACTCTAGGTCCGCAAGCCAGCACGGCCACGATCGGCCAAACAACGAAAGTGGATGAGAAAACGACCACGAATTCCGGAATGAGTTTTACCGATTCAACGACGGATGGACAAACCACGTCGTATATTTTTGGGACGACCAGGCAATTGACCAGTGAACTCCAGGCGGTTTCCTCTAAATCGTTTGGACAAAAACCTGACGGAACAAGGCTTCAGGATGATACCTATAGTTTAGTTAGAGATAAAGACGGGCGTAAGCTCGAAGGATCTTTAAAGCGCGCATATTCCACCGGCGCTACGGAGGTGTCTAAGTCCAACATTTTTGGCTTATCCGGCGATATTAATGACAAATGGGCGGTGACCGGTTCGATGGAAAAAGGAACAGTAAAGAATCTCGACGGAACACAGACCGACCGGGATGCGATGACAGTCGCTTTAGGGTATGTGAATAAGAATGAAGAAACCGGAAAGTCGATCAGCAGTTCCGTAAAAGCTGAATTAAGAACAGATAGCGGTGCGGAAGACCGAAAACAATATTTGATCTATCAGGCGACGGAAGGTCAGATCAATACTGCCTTAAAAGTGTTCTCTAAGTTGGAGCTTTCGAAAACGCGTAATCTTTCTGGGGATTTTACGGAAGCCCAGCATCGGGAGATGATGTTTGGCGGAGCGTATCGTCCCGTGACCATGGACCGGTTAAATATTATAGGTCGTTATACGTATTTGGAAGAAAAATCTCCGCAAAGTCAGACGGACAATGCGTTAGTTGAAATGGAAAACGCCCATGTGATCGCGGCGGAGGCGATTTATGATCTGACTCAGCAATGGCAACTTTCTGAAAAGTTCGCTTTCCGTATTGCAGATGAAAAAGTCCAGGGATTTGATTTTAATAAAACGCACACATGGCTCATGATCCACCGGCTTAATTATCGCATCGACAATGATTGGGCGATCGGCGGTGAATTTAGAACTCTTACTCAGCGTGAAGCCGCGGACAGTAAAAGCGGCGTTCTGGTGGAAGTGACCCGCAGGCTCGGCGATTATGCCCAATTAGGCGTGGGATATGATTTTACGGATTTTGCGGATGACTTAACGCAGTTGTCTTACAAGAGCCAAGGGCCGTTCATGCGCATGACAGGAAAATTTTATGACCGGACCGCGGATGAAATGGAGCGTTCTAAGCAAAAATGGATTGATGAAAAAATTGACCGTTGGGCCTGGGCGCTGGTTCAGCAGGAATTTAGGCGCTCGAGCAGTCCTGTGCTAGATGAGCTTAACCAATATTTCCTTTTAGCGCAAAAGGCGAAAGAGAAAGGCGATCTGGAAAGATCTCACCAGATTTACAAAGATATTATTACGGCCGGGCAGATGATGTTTGAGGAAGCCGCGGAATATATTCGTAGCACCGTTAAGCATGAACAGCAATTACAGGAAATGCAGACGTTGGCCGACCAATATTTCAAGAACGGCGAGTATGAAAAAGCAAAGAAAATATTAGAGAAAATTCTGGAAGAGACTCGTAAACCTGTGGTAAAATAAAAACCATAATATAGATTTTTTACTATTTTTATTACTATTTTAATAATAACCGTCGGAGAATTTGCAACGTTCGGAACGTTTTAAGCTCCTTATGCCCATTAAAAGAAAATATAAATTAATTATCTTCCTTTGTTCCCTCGCATTTCTTTTTTCTAGAAATTCATTTTCTCAATCGTTGCCTTCAGAAGCGCCATCATCCTCCACCCAAGAAGCCGAGACATTTAAAGACCAAAAATCCCAAGAAGGTTATATTGTCAATTTAAAAGATTTGATTAACCGGTCTAAAAAGAAAATCGAAGAAGTTAACGTTAAGCTGGAAGAACAAGCCAGACGTAGTCGTAACCAGCAAAGGGAAGAAAAAGCGCGGGAATATTATGAGCAGGCGATGCGTTTGTTTAAAGAGGGAAAATTAGAACAGGCTCAGGAATTGTGGCAGAAGGCGATCAAGATTACCGAGCATCCTGAAATGAAAGGATATCTGAGCGAGAGCGCTGCTAAAACAAAGAAACAACAGGACGCGTTACGTAGTGAAGAATCTCGACGGATGAAGCGCTTGGAGATTGAACGCGGTTATAGCGCTGAAGAGGTGGAAAAGGCCTATGATGAGGCGGTGAAGCTTTATAAACAAAAGAAATATGTTGAGGCCAAGGATGGATTTGAACGCGTTGAAGATATGTTCCCAGACCATAAAGCGACACGCAGCTATTTGATGGTCATTGAACAGGAAATCCAGAAAGAACAGCAGCAGCTTATTGATAATAAATTAAAAGAAGAAGAGACCTCCCGGCAAAAAGCCAAAGAGGCCTGGCGTAAAGAGCTGGAACAGAGAGAGAATGAGAGAAAAGATTTCTTAGACAAACAGGCGCAGACGATTTATGAAGATGCGGTGAAACTCTATCGGGCCAGAGAATTTGAAAAAGCCAAAGAGCGGTTTAAGGAAGTTGAATGGGTTTATCCGAATTATAAATCCACAGCGTATTTTCTGTCCGGCATCGACAATGATATTAAAGAAGAAGACAAGCGCCGAGAAGTTGAGCATCGCCAGACGTTAAAGAATCAGCTAGAAGAAGACCGCAATGCTAAAAAGAAGGAAGAGGCACGGCAGTTAAAACTTCGCGAAGCCAAAGAGTTGGAGAGTGTTAAGAGCTTAAAGGATCAGGCTGAATTTGTTTATAAGACAGGGATCACCCTTTTTAAGAAAGGGCAATATGAGGATGCCAAGGCAAAATTTTTAGAAGCCAATCAGCTCTCCCCGAATTATAAGGAAACGAATTCCTATATCGCGCAGATTGATGAAAGTTTGGCTAAAGAAAAATCGGACAAGATTGAAAGAGCTCGCCAGGAGTTTGAGCTTCAGGTCAAGCAGGACCGTTTAAATAAGAGCCTCATCGAGGAAGAACAACGCAAGAAATTTGAGCAGGAAGAAAAAGATCAAATTGAGAAGACGAAAAGCGAAGCGGAATTGGTTTATAAAACAGCGGTTGCTCTTTATGATAACGCGCTTTATGTTCAGGCTCAGGAGAAATTTTTACAACTCGAACAGTTTTATCCCAATTATAAATCCACGAAAGATTACCTTAAAAAGATCACCGCAAGGGTCCCAAGCAGCAATGAGCCGGAAAGTCAGATCAAGTCTGTCCAAAAAGCTTCTCAGAAAGAGCCCAACCGGAAAAAGCGTCAGATAGAAGAACAACAGTTCTCAGAGAATCAGGAAAGCGTCAAACAGCAGGCGGAAGTCCTTTATAAATCCGCGTTATCTTGCTATGAAAATAAACTGTATCTTCAATCTAAGGAGAAATTTAACGAGTTAGAGGCTGTGTCTCCCAATTATCGATCGACTCGGAAATATTTAGAGCTTCTTAAGAAAAAGATCGTCGACAGTGAGCCTGAAGAAATTGCGAAAAGTTCGATGAGAGGTGCTTCTGGGGCATTCAATGAAGAAGAAGTTGTTGTGAAGAAAGCCGTTGAAGCCCGCCAACAGCAGATGTCTCAAGAAGCGGAACAGAAATATCAAGAGGCGGTGACTTTTTATAAGGAAAGAAAGATTATAGAAGCGCAGAGGAAATTCATTCAAGTTGAAGCGCTGTATCCTGACTATAAAGAAACCGCAAAATATTTAAGCCGCATTGATGATGAAATAACAGGCTCAGAAAAGATCGGCACTTCTTTGAAAGCGAAAAAGGCGAGCCTTTCTCAGGAATCTTCAGCGGCCGAATCTAGCCAAAAGGCCCAGAGGCTTCCCGCTTGCACGAGTTGCTCGTCGGGAGAATCGACCGCTTCCATTGAAGGCCTTTATCAAAGCGCAATAAAACTTTTTAATAGCAAAGATTATGAATCCGCGCAGGCACAGTTTGAAGAGGTCAATCTTCGCAAATCTGGGTATAAATCCACGAAGAGATATTTAGACCAAACAAAAAAGAAGTTAGATGCTCTCGAGACAGAGCAAAAAAGAAATCAGAATCAGGCCGTTCTTGATGAACATCTCCAGAAAAAGAACATAAAGTCCGGCATCTTAGAATCCAAAGCACAAGCTCTTTATAAAGAAGCGGTCAAGCTATATCAAACAAAGCTTTTTGTTCAGGCCCAGGAAAAGTTTTTGGCCATAGAAGATTTGACGCCGGAATATAAAGATACGGATAAATATTTAAAACTCATCGCAGAGAAAATCAAGAAACAACAGGACCAGGAATCAGCTTTAAATGAGAAAATAGAGGCCGCTAGAAAAGAAGCCTTAATGGTGGATGAGCCTAAAGAGCAGGAGCAAAAGGATCGGCAGGAGTTCCGTCGCAGGCTTGAGCGAAAATATCAAGAAGCCGTGAAATTTTATAAAAAGAATCGTTTTGAAGAGGCCAAGAAGGATTTTCTAGAAGTGCAGGCTTCTCAGCCCAATTATCAAGAAACGGCTGATTATTTGGCGCGGATTGATGGGGATATTCAATCACAGCAACAACAAAATATCAGTATTAAGTCGAGGAATGTTCAAGTCTCCGCCAAAGAGCTTTATCAAACCGCGTTAGCTTATTACAATAAGAAGGAATATCAGAAAGCCCAGGACAAGTTTAAGGAGCTCAACGAGCTTATTTTTGACTATAAATCTACAAATGAATATCTTGATCAATTGGAAAAGAAACTTCTGGAAGTTAATTTACAAAAAAATCAATGTTTGGATGAATGTTTGAATGATTGTATGGAACGATGCATGGGAGTAAGAGAAGAAGCGGCTGGGCCTAAGAAAGCGCGATCCAAAAACCAAGTGTGCGTGACCGGAAAGCCTTGTTATGATTTGTCTGAAGAGACTGACGAAATTTATCGCAATGCCGTCGCTATGTATAAGGCCGGAAGTTTTCAACAGGCTAAGGCTAAGTTTAATGAAGTGAGTTTGTTGCTTCCTGGATATAAGAATACGGAAAGCTATTTGATTGTTATTGAACGCAAATTGGCTCAAGAACAAAAAAAGAGAGAAAGAGAAAGCCAGATCATTGTATCTGATAAACAAAAGGAATCTTTAGAAGATCAGGCAAGAATCCGTCGGGATATTAATGCTAAGAAAACGAGCTGGGAAATAGGCGTTGAAGAACGGGTCGCGATGCTTAAGGCAAAAGAACGAGAGCTGGATTATTTGAAAGGGGCGCGCAAGGCTGAATATGAAAGAGAAATCAGAGAAGAACGAACAGCGCTCGCTCAATTAAGAGAAAAGTGGGCTCAGCAAGAGCATAAAAGAAAAAGAGAATTTAGAGTTCGATTTAACGAGGAAGAAAAGCGGAATCGTTTGGTTTTAGAAGAAGCCAGGCGTCTTAAAGTCAAAAAGCAAAAAGATTTAGAGAAAAAACTCAAAGCAGAGAAATGGGAAAAAGAGCGTCAGAAGGCAGAACAAGAGAAACAGCGAAAAATAGAGGCGGAGAAAAAACATCAGGAAGAGCTCCTTAAGAAAAAAGCAGAGCTGGATCGGATGGACGAAGAAACTCGCAAGAAAAAAGAAGAAGAACAAAAACGTTTGGAAGGATTAAATAAAGAAAAAGAAGTCGAAAAGGTAAAATTACAAGAAGCTGCTGAACAAAAACAAAAAGAACAAGAATCTAAAGAGGCTGCAGAAAAGAAACAAGCTGAAGCCCCAGTCGTAAAAGCTGAAGAGCATCCCATCGAGCAGGCGATGGTAAGTCCAGAGGCGACTCCTCTAAGCGCTCCTGTGGCAGAGAATCAAGTAAAGCCAAAATCAGCCGCTTCGGAATATGAGTATAAAGAATATAAGGAAGAACTGGAAAAAGAACGCATAAAGAATGAGTATGAAAAATATCGCAAGGAGCAGATCACTCTTGAGAAAAAACAACAGGCTGAGTTTGACCGTCAAAGAAAACAAAGGAGTAAAGAGTCAGGCAACCGTAAAGAAGAGCTTCGGAAAGAATTATTAAAGGAAGCAGGTGTTCTATATCAGGAAGGGCTCAGCTTATATCAGCAAAAATTTTATAAAGATGCCAAAGCGAAGTTTATGGCGGCCGAAGGTTTATATCCAGGATATAAGTCTGCAGGAGAATATATCGCGCGATGCGAGGACAAAATGATCTATGGGATGGCTGGCGCCTCGAAAGAAAGAAAGGTCGAGCCGAAATCGACCAAGCTTAATGATGCAGAGGCTATTTACAAAGAAGCTGTGCAGGCGTATCAATATGAGGATTATCCAGCGGCCAAAGATAAATTTACAGCAGTGTTAAAACTAAATCCCGACAATAGATCTGCACAAAATTATCTTAAGAAAACCGAACGAAAGCTTGCTGAGGAAGAAAAAAACAAACAAGACCAGGAGCGCCGCCGTAAAGACTATGAGGCAAAGAAAGAAAAAGAGAGACAGCAGAAAGAACTTGATGAGAAAAAACGCAAGGAAAAAGAAGACGCTCGTCGTAAAGATAAGGAAGAAAAAGAGCGATTAAAGCAAGAAAAGAAATTAAAACGAGAACAAGAGGCAAAGGAGAAGTTGGAACATTCTGCCAAGCAAAAATCAGAGCCGGAAGCAAAGCAAAAAGCATCTTCACAAGTTGAATCCCCGGCGGTAGAAACTAAACAGGAAGTGAAATCAGAAACGAAGCCAGAAGCAGAACTAGAAACGAAACCGGAAGCCGAGCAGCCTTCAAAGCCAGAAGTGAAACAGGAAGTTAAGCAAGAAGTTAAACTAGAGATTCCTAAGCAAGATCAGAATTTAAATAAGAAAGAGAAAAAGGAAGAGCAGAAAAAATTACAGGCAGGATATGAAAAAATTTATCGAGACGCCATAGCTCTTTATAAGACTAAGGATTTTGAGAAGGCAAAGGTGGCATTTGAAGCGCTTGAGAATACAGCTCCGGGGTATAAATCGGCACGGGATTATATTATAAAATGCCAGGATTCGATTCTAAAACAGAAACAGAAGGAAGAAAAAGAGAATGCCGATCGTGAACGATTAAGAAAAGAAGAGAATCTGAAGAAAGCAAAAGAAAATCTTGAACAAAATTATCGCGACGCTGTTAATGCGTATCAGGCGAAGGATATGGCGACCGGGGATGAAAAATTTGCACAATTAAGCGATATGCTTGCTAAAGGCGATTTTCCGTCGGAATATGTTCAATCAATGACAAAGAAGATGGACCAAAAGAAGTCTGAAATCCAAAAAACATTGGCTAATGAAGAGCAAAAAAGGAAAGTTGCCGAGAGTGCGAAAGCTGAGCTTGAGACAAGAGCGAAAAAGATTGAAGATGAAAAGCGTCATCAAGAACTAGAAAAACTGGAGAAAGAAATTCGTTTGGAAGAAGAACGTCTCAAGCAGCAGAAACAGTTGGAAGAACAGCGCATGGAAAAAGAGCAACAAAAGCAAACAAGCAGTGCGGCTCCAGAGGCGAAGAAGGCCCCGGAAACTCGAAAAAGTGTGCGGCAAGAACATATCGCTCAGAAGTATGCAGAAGCTTTACGCGAGCAAAAACGTTTATCCCAAGAAAGAGCTGCTCAGGAAAAAAGAGAACGCGAGGATGATTTAGAGAGAAGGCGCATTCAAGAAAAAGAAAGAAGAGCCCAGCTTGAACAAATGGTCAAAGATCGTCAGCAACAGCTCTTGAAAGAACGGGAACAGGTTCGGGAGAGTTTTCTTGTTCATATTGAAGCACTATACCAAACGGCTGTTAAACTTTATCAGAAGAAGTCCTACGCCTATGCCGGACATATCTTTCAGGAAATCGACAGCATGGTCCCACATTATAAGAAAACAGCGGAGTATCTTAAAGATATCCTAAGAAAGATTTCATACCAAACAGAACCAGTCCCGTCCTCGTTTAGTGAAAATATCCCGAGCGTAGATTCGGATGACGCAGCCATAAAATTGCCGAGGTAATTCCTATGAAAATTTCTAAGGTTTTTGGCCTTGTTTTTATCTTTTTTGTTTTTTTTATTTCGTTAGCATTGGCAACTCCTCCATCAGAGATTGTCCTTAATTACGATCAAAAAGCCCAGTTGCTCCATGTTGAGGTCAAACATCCGACAAAAAATATCAGAGAGCATTACATCCGATATTTAACGATTCTTCTCAATAATGTAGAAGTTAAAAAAATACGATATACTCATCAAGAAAATGCGGCAGGGTTTACCGAAGAGGTTCCTGTTGCGGCAGTCGCTAACGACGTGATAAAGGCAGAAGCTATTTGCAATAAAGGCGGAGATAAAACCCAAGAGCTCGTCGTTGGCCAAGAAACGAAGTAGGTTGTTATGAAGATATTAAAAGTTTTTTTCATTTCGGTGGCGGTCATTATCGTTTTAATTTTTGTTTCGCTATTTATTTTTATTAAGACGTTTGATGTTAACCGTTTTAAGCCGCAGGTTCTTCAAGCTATTCGCCAAGCGACCCAGAAAGAAGTTTCTTTAGGCGACCTTTCCTTAAATATTTCTTTCCCTCAAGGTATTGTCTTATCAGCGCAAAAATTTAGCCTCGCTGAAAGTAAGGATTTGGCGCTTCAGTATTCAATTGATGTGGATTCTATTCTTCTCGACGTGGATGTCTTGGCATTTTTAACGAAGCACCAGCTGGCCGTGTCCAGGGTCAATTTGGTCTCACCGAATATTTCTGTCAGTAGAAATAAAGTTGAAGGTACAGCGGATCCTTTAACGCTACCTAAAATGTCCGCGGCACAAGATTCGTTATCCGCTTCTGTTTCAAAACAAAATGCGCAGTCTGCTGTTGTCTTCCCAGCCTTTATTGTTAAGACCATTCGTATTTCCGACGGGACAATAATTTATGCGGACAAGAATTTCCCACCCGAATTGAGAATTAATATTAAGAAATTTGATTTAGAACTAACCAATTTTTCTTTAGATAAAGAATTTAGGCTGCGTTCATCAATGGCTTTATTTAGCCAGAATCCCAATATTACAATTCAAGCCAAGGCGCAGATAGCTTCTTCAACAATGCAGGTTCGTTTTGATGATGTGATTGTTCAGGCGGATTTATCGACATGCTCTTTAACTGAAATGAAAAAAGATATCCCGCAGCTTAAGGATGTTCCTTTGGAAGATAAAATTTTGGGCAAGGTCAGCTGGAAAGCGGATCAAATGATCGCAGGAGTTCAAGGGTTGGTCATGCTTTCGGCTCAAGGATCTTTAAGCGATGGAAAATTAAAAATAGCTAATGTCGGAGTTCCTTTGGATAAAATTACTGCGCAAGTTAAGATGACGGAAGCGGAAATTGTTTTAAGTGATCTTAGCGCTGCGCTGGGTTCCGGACGGATTAAAGCCAGTGGACGAGTCAATGATTATCTCAAGAGTCAGAACTTTTCGTTTGATGCGAATATAGATGCCCCTATTTTATTGTCAGAGCTTGTTGCATCGCAGAATCTTCCCATGAAAATAGAAGGAAAGATCTTAGGTCAATTTAAAGGCCAGGGCAAAGGGTTCACTCCGGAAGCTTTAACTCAATTTTTAAATGGCGACGGGAATATGCATGCGGATGAGGCGAAATTGGTTGATTTCAATCTTCTTAAGTTTGTTCTAGATAAAATTTCCATTATTCCCAATTTGGCTCAGAATATTGAGGCAAGCATGCCGGATAGTTATAAAGAAAAACTTAACCGTCAGGATACGATTTTTAAGCAAGTCAAGGCAGATCTCAAAATCGAGCAGGGAAGCATTGTGATTCCTTCATTGATAGTTGATGCTGATGATTTTGTGCTAAATGCTAACGGCAGAATTAATTTTAATCAAACCGCAGAATTCCATTCCGATTTTTATATTAATGAGGAATTATCAAGCCAAATGATTTCCTCGGTTTCGCAACTGTCCTATTTATTAGAGGAAGACAAAAGGATACATATTCCGCTTTCTTCTTATGAGGGGAGCCTAAGCAAATTTATTATTTATCCGGATTTAGAGAAAATAGGGAAGAAAATTGTTAAAACAGGAGCAAAACAAGAGTTAAAAAAGGCTATTTTTAAGGCTTTAAAGATTGGTGATGATTCAGAAAATAATCCTGAAGCGGCTGGATCTGGCGATGCCCAGTCCTCAGGCCAGAAATCCCCAAAAGCGACCGTTGAAAACATCTTAAATACAATTTTTAAATAAAAAATATCATGTTTTTTTGTGTTATTTTTCTCGAGTTTTATAACTAATTGATAATAAATAGGTTATAAATTAATAAAACCTAGCATTTTCTCTGAATTTTTCTTGTTTTTTTGAACGAAGTTATATATACTATACTTACAAATTTAAAAAAATAATTTTCAAATGCTTTGTTTTAAAAGGAGAGTGTTCTATTATTACTGATCAAATTCTTCATGAATCAAGAAAAACCTTCCGCGTAAAAGATAATAGCCGCATTTCATGGTCTCTTAAAGATGGAAATTCTAAAGGAGATGCTCGAATTCATAATATTAGCACTTCCGGGATGTTGATAGAAACCAATTCTGATTTTGCTCCCCAAGAAAATTGCATATTTTCTTTTGAGCCTAATGGCGGTAAGATCGATTTTCTACCTGATCTAGGACGAGTGGTATGGCATAAAGCCAAACCATTTGGAAGAAATCGTTATTTATGCGGCATAGAATTTATCAATCCGTCAGAAAATATTTTGGCTAATTTAAGCCAGAAAATCCAAGGTGGAATTATGGAATTTACAAAAGCCCGTCGTTTTAGAACGATCTTAAACATCGGTTTGGCTGTTGCGGTTGCCGGTCTAACCGTGTATCTTGTTTGGCTTGTTTATCAAACGTCCCGAGACATGTCTATAACGACAAAAAACATGTTGGATGTTTCTAACAAGCAATCGTCTTTAACTCGGGAATATATTCGTCTCTATAAGGACACAAAGATTGAGTTGGATACGACCAAGGTAGAGCTTGCTACGACAAAAGATGTTTTGTCCGACGTGACACAAGACTTGGAGACTACAAAAGGCGCTTTACAGGAAACCCAGGGACTTTTAGCTCAGGCCAAAGATGAAAATATCAAATTAGGGACTGATCTAGGTAAAATGAAAGATTTAAATGATAAATATAGCAAAACCATTTCTGGCCTTGAAGAGAAAAATACAGAGTTGGGTTATGAGATGAAAATCCTTCAAGACCAATTAAGTTATTATGCCGGTAATGTTAAGAATGTGGATGAAGGAAAAGAATTAATCAGGACTTTCCGTGAAAGAATGAAAATCGTCAAAGCAAAGATTAACGCCTTTAAACAAGAAGCTGTAAAGATTAAAGCCGCGGCCTTGAAGGAAAGGGATCATCTAAAGTCAATGTTGGGCAACAAAGGCTATCTTGTGAAAAATGGTGCTGCTGTGAAAGTTGACTTGAAAGAGTATACAGCGGCGGGATCGTCGGAAACAAAGCCAGCTGAATCTAAAGGGCGTAAGGTAAATATTGATGTGAACTTTTTTAAGAAATAAGTTTTTCTTATTTCTTATCCTCACAAATCTCCTCCCTTAAAAAGTGTTTAAACAACCCAAAAGAACGATAGAGAATTTCTGTAAAATTTCCACAGAGGCCGGGATTATTTCTTTTATCTTAAAGAAATCTTCCGGGCGAAGAACTATGTCCATTGTGATTAATCCTCAAGCCGAAGTGACTGTTTGCGCGCCGTGGGGGCTTGACGATGAGAAGATCTTGTCTTTTGTCCGGCAGAAAAGCCATTGGATCGTTACCAAAACAAAAGAAGTCCTTCAGAGAAATCAGCTTAGGGTCATCAAAGAGTATAAGGACGGAGAAGAGTTCTTGTTTCTGGGAAAAAAATGCCGGCTTGAGATCCTTGAAAAGGACATTAAGCGCAGCCACATTGTTTTTGACGGATTAAAATGGTCTGTTTCCATTCCGATCAATGTTCCTTCGGAAGAAAAAAAAGATACCATAAAAAATAAGCTTATCGACTGGTATCGTCAAGAGGCTGAAGAGGTCTTAGGCGGGCGAATTTTTCATTATGCCCGCATCGTCGGCATAGAACCGAAAAAGATCGCCGTACGGACTCAAAAGCGGTTATGGGGAAATTGCAACTATAACAGCCGCACCATTCATTTGAATTGGCAGATTATTTTTTCGCCTCTAAATGTCGTGGATTATGTTGTTGTCCACGAGCTTTGCCATTTGTTTGTCCCCAACCATTCCCGGCGTTTTTGGAAAAAAGTGGAAGAGATCTATCCGCAATATCAGTTGTCCAAGAAATGGCTTAGGGATCATTCTAACGACATGGTGCTGCCATGAAAATTTTAGAGATTAAAGTTGTCCCTCAGGCCAAGAAAGAGCTTATAAAAGAAGAAAACGGCATTTTAAAAGTTTATCTCATGGCTCCGGCGGTGGATGGCAAGGCCAATGACGCCCTCATCGTTTATTTAGCGGAATATTTTCAAGTGAAGAAAAGGGATGTTCAAATCACAAAAGGATTGAAATCCCGCCATAAAACTATTACTATATTGGGATTATAAATAAGGAGGAACCATGCTAGAAGATAAAATTTATGAAGATTATGTCAAGGCCATGAAAGACCGAGATACGGCCAAGTCCTCAACGCTAAATTTTTTGCGTGCGCAGATTAAAAATGTCCGGATTGACAAGAGGCTTGAAAAAGTGGAAGATGCGGAGGTCATCGCGGTCATTAAAAAACAGATTAAACAGCGTCAGGATTCCATTGCACAGTTTCAAGCTGCCGGGCGACAAGAGTTAGCGGATAAAGAAATAGGGGAGTTGAATATCTTAAAAAGTTATCTGCCTCAGGAGTTAAGCGCGGAGGAAATTCAGAGGATTATCGACGAGACAATTAAAGAAACACAGGCCAGCTCTATCAAGGATATGGGAAAAGTGATGAAGGCCGTCGGAGAAAAACTTGCCGGACGTGCGGATAATAAAACCGTCAGCGAATTGGTCAAAAAAGGGCTTTCGGCCTAAGAAGGGAAAAGGATTTTTGTGGTTCGTATCAAACGGATTATAATTGCTTTGCTTGTCATTGTTCTTTTGATTGGTGGAGGCATTTTTTGGCTAAAAACCAATTATGTCGTCCCTGTCCTTATGTATCATTTTGTGGTTGATTCTGATCACTATGTGCCTAATTTTGTGAGCCCTAAGAATTTTGAGAAACAAATGGCGTATTTGGCCAGACACAAGTTTTATGTGATGCGGTTTGATGAGCTGATCCAGCGGGTTAATCATCACCAAGGATTTCCTCCCAAGAGTGTCGTGATTACATTTGACGACGGGTATGTTGATAATTATACGAATGCTTTTTCGGTCTTAAAGAAATATCATTTCCCTGCCATTATTTTTATGCCATCCGACCACATAGGGCTACAAGGACGGCTTAGTTTGCTTCAGTTACAGGAAATGATCGCTTCTGGTATTGACGTAGGAAGCCATGGGCGGAATCATCTCTATCTTCCAACGCTGTCTTTGGAAAAAGCGAAGGATGAAGTCTTTAATAGTAAACGTATTTTGGAACAACGTTTGGGGTCTCCTGTCGATTATTTTGCTTACCCTCAAGGCGGGTTTAATGAGCAAATAATAACTTTTGTTAAGCAGGCCGGATATAAAGGCGCTTGCACGACGAATAGAGGGAATAATCGGCTTAACAAAGATATTTTTGAGCTTAAACGCATACGGTTAAGTGATCATGATAATTCTGATTTTATTCTTTGGCTAAAGTTGTCCGGGTATTATAATTCTTTGCGTAAAAATAAAAATTCAGATTAAGACCTTTTAACTTTTTCTAGGAAAGGACAAGAATGAAGAAGGTTCTAAATGATAAGCAGGGAACATATTCTTTTGATCCGCAAGGCCGTTTTGTCATCGAGAATTATAATCAAAGTAAAACCTTCAGCAATTTTTTCCCCGGGATCGCCGGACTTTGGGGAATCCCGATGTGGGTCTTTTATGTCAACCGAGGCCAGTGCATTTCCAGTTTTGGGATCGAGTCCAAAGATAAAGCGATTCTAGAATTTCAGCCTGCCAATAAAGCGTATCATTTAACGTCTTTGCAAGGGTTTCGTACCTTCATCAAAGGCAAGGTCGGCTCGAAGGAGATTTATTGGGAACCTTTCCAGAATAATTTATTAGGAACGCAGTTTTCCAAAAAACAGGTGATGCGTATTTCTACTGAAAGCCTGACCATTGAAGAGACCAACCGTGATTTGGGTTTGACCATAAAAGTCAATTATTTTACCATTCCTGAAGAACCTTTTGCAGGATTGGTCCGGCAGCTGACCATTGAGAATACAAGCAAAAAGACGTATGATTTGGAAATTGTCGACGGGCTCCCGATGATTGTGCCTTACGGGCTTACGGATTGGGTCGGTAAACATATGTCCCGGACCGTTGAAGCATGGGTCAAGGTTCGTAGCGTTGAAGAGAAAACGCCGTTTTATCAGCTCAACGTCGAGGTCGCGGACACTCCTGAAGTCACGCATATCAAAGACGGGAATTTTTATTTTGCTTTTAACGCCAGCCATCCTTCTAAGTTATTGGATTGTATCGTTGAGCCCGAGGCGGTCTTCGCTGAAGCCGATGATTTCTCCGCGCCGGTTAATTTTTTAAATCCTTCTTTTAAAATTCCTAAAGTCCAACAGACAAGCAATAGAACTCCGTCGGCATTAAGTTTTTCCAAGGTGTCTTTAGCACCAAAGAAAACAGCGGAGATTGTTTCTGTCATTGGGCATACGACGACAATCAAAAATTTGAAGACCATTGTCAGCAAGGCGACAGCGAAAAGTTTTATCGAAGGGAAAGAGAAACAAAATAAAAATCTTATCGAAGAGATCAAAAATTTCGCTTTGACCAAAAGTTCGTCATTAGAATTTGATTTGTATTCGGGGAATACATTCCTGGACAATATTTTACGCGGAGGGTTACCGATCTCTTTAAAAACCAGCGACGGATATATGGCATTTAATGTCTACAGCCGTAAGCATGGGGACCCGGAACGCGATTATAACTTTTTTGTGGTTTCTCCGACATTCTATTCCCAGGGAAACGGCAATTACCGTGATGTCAATCAGAACCGCAGGAACGATGCCTGGTTCAATGCGCATGTTAAAGACAATCATCTGATCAACTTTGTTAATTTAATTCAGGCCGATGGATACAATCCTCTGGTTGTCAAAGGAACGTCTTTTTCCGCTGAAAATGAGGCGGCCATTACGGATATTTTAAAGGCGTATGTGAAAGAAGAGGATATCCTAAAGCTCAAAGAATTCTTAAAAACAAAATTTTTGCCCGGTGGACTTCTTCATTTTATCGAAGAGAAAAATATTTCGCTTAAAAAGGATGCCAAAGATTTTTTGGGCCAGATTCTGGAAGCTTGCCATAAACAGGAATTGGCCGAACATGGGGAAGGATTTTGGACAGATCATTGGACGTATAATCTGGACTTGATCGAAAGCTATTTTTCCCTTTATCCGGAAGATCTAAAGAATTTATTGTTGGAGCGGAAGGTTTTCAGTTTCTTCCATGACGGGCATTATGTCCTGCCTCGGGATAAACGCTATATTCTCGCCAAGAATGGTGTTCGGCAATATCGATCTGTTTCCAAGGGCGAGCACCCGCAAGGAAAAGAAAATGGGAACAAGTTAAGGGTCGCTAAAGGTGAGGGAGCTGTTTATCAAACGAGCCTTATGTGCAAGGCCTTGTGCCTTATTGCCAATAAAGTCTCGACGCTGGATCCGAGCGGCATCGGCGTTGAAATGGAGGCCAATAAGCCGAATTGGTATGACGCCTTAAACGGTCTTCCCGGGTTGCTTGGGTCTTCGATTTCAGAAACCCTTGAAATTAAGCGGTTGAGCTCTTTCTTGTTGGATTCTTTGGATCGCTTGTCTTTGGACGATAATGAAAAGATAAACATTTTTGAAGAGTTGGCGGATTTTATCGTGGGATTGACTGGTGTTTTGTCGTCGGATAATGACGCGTATTGGGCAAAATCCAATGACCTTAAAGAACGTTATCGTTCGTTGATCTTGACCGGCATTGACGGCAGGGAGAAAGAATTGTCTGTTAAGGAAATAAAGACGTTCTTAAAAAATGTCATCGTGAAGACGGATACTGCTTTTAAGAAGGCATTCGATGACAAAGGATTCTTAAGAACGTATTTTCATCATGAGGTCACAGAATATGAAACGCTTTCTGATCCGTCCAAGGGAAGTGCTTTTGTCCGGCCGCTAAAATTTAAGAAGCACGAGCTGCCGCTTTTTCTGGAAGGGTATGTGCATGCTTTAAGAGGCGAGACCGATAGCTCTTTGGCGAAAGACCTTTATCGCCAGGTTCGTAAGAGCGGTCTCTACGATAAAAAACTTAAGATGTACAAAGTCAATGAGGATTTATCCAAAGAGTCTGAGGAAATAGGCCGCACCAGGATTTTTCCTCGAGGGTGGTTGGAGAATGAGTCCATTTGGCTTCATATGGAATATAAATTTTTGCTGGAGCTTTTGCGCCGTGGATTAGTGGAAGAATTTTATGAGAACTTCCAGAACGTTTTGATTCCGTTCCTCAAGCCCGAACAATATGGCCGCAGCATTTTAGAAAATTCTTCATTTCTCGTCAGTAGCGCTCATGAAGATGCAAAGTTGCACGGCCGTGGATTTGTCGCCCGATTGTCCGGCAGTACGGCGGAATTCATGCACATCTGGCTTTTTATGAATGTCGGATTAAATCCTTTTCTCATGAATCCCCAAGGCCAGTTGGTCTTTTCTTTAAGCCCCATGCTCGCTGGGTGGTTGTTTACAAAACAGAAATCACAGGTTCAATATTTGACGCCTGAAAATAAGATAAAGACTGCCGATTTGCCGGCGAACGTGTATGCGTATAATCTCTTGGGGAGCACCCTGGTTGTTTATCATAATAAAACCAGAAAAGACACCTTTGGAAAAGACAAGGCGAAAATACAGGAAATCCATGTCACATATCCTCAACAGAAAGCCATTGTCCTTTCATCGTCGGAGGTTGGCGCCCCCTATGCCCAGGACATCCGAGACCGGAAGATCGAGCGCATTGATGTTTATTTTCAATAATATCGTCAGGAAAAGATCTATTTTTTTCGTGACCCTGGGAATAGCTGCTACTTTTCTTTTGCTTCCTTCGTTTGTTTTCCCTGATACCAATTTCTCAAAATATTGCAGCGATGCGTATGAGAAAGACCAGCAATGCCCTTCCGATGTTTGCAGGCTTAAGCCCGAAGGTTGCGTTCCGAAACCCTGTTATGCCATTGATGTGGCGTCTTGCCCGAAGGATTATTGCGATATTCTTAAAGGCTGTAGCGGTAAAAAAGTTTGTTATGACAAAATTGATGACAGCCTGTTAATGTGTGGAGGCTTAGCGTATGAGGGGCAGACCTTAGAATGCTGTGAAGGTTTTGTGAAGCGCTGCGGGATCGAATTTTATGACGGGAGCTGTGATATGGAAGGGAAAAATACGTCGGAATCTGTGGCGGCTTGTATCCCATGCGGGAATGGAATTTGTAATCAGTTTGAGAACCGCTGTAATTGCCCTGAAGATTGCGGACAGTTTGAACTTAAGGATAGGCCAAAACAGAAAAAAGTGATCCCTGCCGTCGGAGAGCCTAGCAAGGGATTAACGGTCCAGCCCAAGAATCCTTAACGCCGCGTTTGACCCACTGCCGCCTGCTCCTAAAGATTTCCGAACTTTTTTTAATTCTTCTTTGATTAATGACGTCTTATTCTCGTCGATGATGAAGCGTTCAATTTCCTCTGCAATATTTTTACCCGTCGCTTGAAATTGGATACATTCGGGCACAACGCGTTTTCCTGCCACAACATTGACCAATCCAATATTCGGGATCTTGACTAAAAGTTTGGCTAAAATCCATGTTAGAAGGGACGTTTTGTAGACGACAACCATCGGCTTCTCTAAGATGGCCGTTTCAAGCGTTGCTGTCCCCGAGGCTACCATGCAAAAATCACACGCATTGATCCCGTCATAAGTTGCCTGTTCTATAATGGATAGTTTGATCGGAAATTTTTCTAAATATTTTTCCAACAAAGGTCTTTCAATCGTCGGAGCTTTGATCAAAAGAAACTGGGCTTTGGGGTGTTTGTTCAATAAAATTCGACTAGCGTCCAGCATCACGGGAAGAAGGGTTTCGATCTCTTTTTGCCGTGAGCCCGGAAGAAGCCCGATGGTCAGCTCTTTGGGATTAAGATTTAAGGACGATAGAAATTGCTCTTTTGGCTGGGATGTTTTAACGATATCGACCAGCGGGTGTCCGACAAAATCCACGTCAATGCCGAACTTAGCGTAAAAATCTTTTTCAAATTGGAATAATACGAGCATTTTATCGACGGATTTTTGGATAGTATAGACGCGATTCTTTTTCCAGGCCCAAACCTGTGGGCTGATGTAATAGATGACTTTGATATTTCGTTTCTTAAGTTCTACGGCCAGACGCAGATTAAATCCGGGGTAGTCGACTAAAATAACGGCGGCAGGTTTTATCTCGTCGCATTTTTGAAGGATGAGGGTAAAAATTTCCTTAAATTTTTTGTAATGTTTAAGGACTTCCACAAACCCGACGACCGCGATCTTTGTCATGTCAAAGTAAAGACGAACGCCTAAAGACTCCATCTGCGGGCCGCCGAGACCGGAAAAGGTGATAGAAGGGTCCAGTCGCCGCATAGCTTCGACGAGATGGGCGGCATGCATGTCGCCCGAGGCTTCCCCCGCAACGATTATAAAATGTTTTTGTTGGTCTGCCATATTTTTTGGGTGATGTCCAGTGCGACTTTAAGGGCTTCCCGGCCTTCGACGCCAGAGACCAGCGGCTGCGTATTTTTTTGAATGCAGTCGACAAAGTGTTCAAGCTCACGCTTGAGGGGCTGATCTTTTTCAATAGGAAGGCTGTGCTTTAAAATGTGACCGTGGTCTTTTTTGTAGATATAGGCTTCTTGCTTGACATAATCCAAAGAAATATATGCGTCTCTCTGAAAAATGCGGATTTTGCGCATGACATCGTCGGAAATCCGGCTGGCGGTCAGATTACAAACACATCCGTTCTCAAAAGTGATGCGGACGCTGGCGATATCCTCCAATGTCGTAAGCACGTTAATCCCGGTTGCCTGGATATCTTTGATCTTCGATGGGACAAGCCCAAGAATAATATCAATATCGTGAATCATCAAGTCCATGACAACGCCGATGTCCAAGGACCGGTTCGGGAAATGATTTAGCCGGTGGCATTCGATAAAAAGAGGATTATGCATAAAATGTTTGACCGACTCAAACGCTGAGTTAAAACGTTCGATGTGGCCGATTTGAAGCTTAACATTGTTTTTTTGAGCCAGTTGGACCAGTTCATCAGCTTGCTCGATGGTTGTGGTCATGGGTTTTTCGATGAACGTATGGATCTTTTGGTTGAGGAAAAACTTCGCGATTTCAAAATGGGATTCGGTTGGCACGCAGATATTCACCGCTTCGGTATCTTTGGGGAAATTGTGATAATCTTTAAAACAGGGGATATGATATTCTTGGGTCAGTTCTTGGATCTTTTGTTCATTCGTGTCTGAGAATCCTAGAATTTCGACTTTATCCTGCAGTTCGTGATAGGTTTTAAGATGCCTGGACCCCAGGTGCCCGACTCCGACAACAATGACTTTTGTTTTCAAAGACGCCTCCCGCATTAATAAAACTAAATATTAATATTTTAAGTCAAAATTAATAAATAAGTTAGGGCAAATATAACAAATCCCTCGACAAATGTCAAATGATATGGTAACATCTCAGCCTTATGAGAAATTATTTGAAACTTTTAGAGTTCTTAAAAGGCCATCGCAAACTGTTTACAGTAGCAGTCATTACGATGTTTGTCTCCAGCTTTTTTGAAGTCTTTCAGCTATCGTTGCTGGTGCCGATGACGGACCGCATCTTCAATAATAAACAGATCGTTATTCCCAATAACCTGCCTAAAATTCTTATCGACATCGTCCACAAATTAAACGGAATTGAGCCGGCAACCTTGTTCCCGATGTTTCTGATTGGGTTTGCGGTGATGATGATCCTTAAAAATATTTCGATTTTTGCTTACCAGTATTTTATGAACGATTTATCGCAGATCATCATGAGGGACATCCGTTACCGCCTTTATGAAAAGATCCAGAACCTTTCATTAGATTATTTCAGCAAGAAGCGCACCGGCGAGTTGATCTCGAGGATCACATTTGACACGAATGTCATCGAGAACGCCATTTCTTACGGCGTCACGGACCTTTTTCGGCAGATTTTTATTATCATCATGTGCGTGATCACCGCTTTTGTGATCGACCCTAAAGCGGCTTTTATTGTTTTTATTATATTTTTTGTTATCGCTTTTCCGATGGGCAAGCTCGGCAAGAAACTTCGGAAAATTTCCAAAGGCACCCAGGAAAAAATGGCCGATATTAATACTTTACTGCTGGAAACGATTTCCGGCGTGAAGTTGGTAAAGGCGTTCTGTACCGAGGACTATGAGAAAAACAGGTTCGGGTCTCATAATTTTGATTATTATAAATTACGCATGAAGTCGATTATCAGACTTTCTTTGGTTTCTCCTTTGACGGAGCTTATCGGCGTGGCATTTGGGATTACCATTCTTTTGTGGTTCGGCCAGCGGCTCATGCACGGAGAATTGTCGTTCGGTATTTTCATCTTATTTTTTGGTGCGATCATGTCGATCATCAGCCCGGTTAAAAAACTTGGAAACGTCAATGCCTTAACCCAGCAGGCCTTGGCGGCCAATACGCGTATTTATGAGATTTTTGATGCAGAAGTCAGTGTTAAAGAAAAGCCCGAGGCCATTGTCCTTTCGGAAATGAAAGACCGGATTGTTCTTAAGGATGTGGATTTTCATTATTACAAGGAGTCGGGCTTGGTTTTGCATGATATTAATGTGGAGATCCGTAAAGGCGAGCTTGTTGCGATCGTTGGCCCGACGGGAACTGGAAAAACGACTTTGGCCAATCTGATCCCGCGGTTCTATGACCCTTGCCGGGGAACGGTTCAAATGGATGGGATAGATTTAAAAGACGTGACCTTCCTTTCTTTAAGAAATCAAATTGGGATTGTGACGCAAGAAACAATTCTTTTTAATGATACGGTCCGAGCGAATATTTGTTATGGTCATCAAAATGCTACACAGAAAGAAATTGAAGAGGCGGCTCAGAAAGCTTATGCCCATCAGTTTATCCAGAAGATGCCTCAAGGCTATGACACGATTATCGGAGACCGCGGTTTTCGCTTGTCCGGAGGGGAAAAGCAGCGTATTTCGATTGCCAGGGCCATATTAAAGAATCCGCCGATCTTGATTTTGGATGAGGCCACCTCTCAGCTGGATTCCGAATCAGAGAAATATATTCAGGATGCTCTAGATAAGTTGATGCAGGGACGAACGGTTATTGCTATCGCGCACCGGTTATCCACCATTCAGAAGGCGGATAAGATCGTTGTTTTAGACCAAGGCCGGATCGTAGGGATGGGAAGGCATGAACAATTGCTCAAGACCTGTGAGCTTTATATGCGGCTCCATGCCATGCAATTTCATTTGTAAAAATAGATGTTTTTGACGTTTTTTTTCTAATTTTTCAGAAAATTAATAGTTGCAAAAAAAATAATAATTGGTTATACTATCTCAATTTCAAAAATCAGTTTAACCGAATAATAATTATTCTCGTGGATCCTGAGCCACAAAGGCGTGTCTAAGGATAACTCAAAAGAGGTAATTATTAAACCAACAGATGGAGGAAATAGGATGGAAGATTTAATTCGAACGTTATTAGAAGCCGGCGTGCATTTTGGGCACCAAACGAAACGCTGGAACCCGAAAATGAAGAAATTTATTTTTGGGCAAAGAAGCGGCATTTATATTATCGACTTGGAAAAGACGGTCGAGAATTTAAATAAAGCTAGGGATTTCGTCAGGGATGTCGCTGCCAAAGGCGGGCGAGTTCTTTTTGTCGGAACCAAGAAACAAGCGCAGATGATCGTCGAGGAAGAAGCCAAGAAAGCGGAGATGTTTTATGTCAGCAACCGTTGGCTCGGCGGACTTCTGACCAATTATCAGACCGTGAGAAAATCTCTTGATCGTTTGACAGAAATCGAACAGATGGTCACCAACGGGATTTGGGAAAATTTAAAGAAGAAAGAAACCTCCCGTTTGACTAAAGAAAAAGAAAAGCTTTTGAAAGATTTAGGCGGTATTCGGGAAATGAAAGACATCCCGCAAATTGTTTTTATTGTTGACCCGAAAAAAGAAGACATTGCCGTCAAAGAAGCCAAGAAACTTAAAATTCCTATTGTGGCGATCCTTGATACCAATTGTGACCCGGATCCTATTGATTATCCTGTCCCTGGAAACGATGACGCCTTAAAATCCATCAGAGTGATTACCTCTTTAATTGTGGATAGCTTGCTTGAAGGTCGAAAGGAATATTTGACCAGCGAAGCAATGAAGAAAAAAGCTCAACCTAAACAAGAATCCCAACCTGCACCAGAAGCCCCAGCTACGGAAACCAAAGCTGCGGCCTAAGACGGTTCTTCGTTAAATTTTTACCTTGAAATTAAGGAAAGGATGATTTTAAAAATGGCTATTTCAGCAGATATGATCAAACAGCTCCGGGAAATGACGTCTTGCGGCGTTATTGAGTGTAAAAAAGCGCTCGAAGAATCCCAGGGAGATTTTAATAAAGCCAAGGAAATTTTGCAGAAACGCGGACTCGAAATTGCCGCCAAGAAAGCCGGTCGTGTGGCAAAAGAAGGGCGCGTGGAAGCCTATATTCATTTAGGGAATAAAATCGGGGTCTTGGTGGAAGCCAATTGCGAAACAGACTTTGTCGCTAAGAACGCGGATTTTATCGCTTTTACCAAAAATGCGGCCATGCAGATTGCTGCCATGAATCCGAAATATATTAAAAGAGAGGACATCCCCGAAGAGGTTTTGAAAGAGCAACCTGATATTAATAAATATGCTAAAGAAGTCTGCCTTTTGGAACAGCCTTTTGTGAGGGACTCAAGCCAAACCCTTCAGGATGTATTAAACGGGTTGGTCGCCAGTATCGGGGAAAATATTTTTATCAGCCGTTTCAAACGATTTAAGGTTGGCGAAATTGAATAAAAAGAAATCAGCGTATACAAGAATCCTTCTTAAATTAAGTGGCGAAGCCCTCTTGGGAAACCAGGATCATGGGATCGATGCTGAGATGTGCGCTTTTTTTGCCACGCAAATCAAAGAGGTTCGTGCATTAGGCATTAAGGTCGCTCTAGTTGTCGGCGGAGGAAATATTTTCCGTGGACAGGTGGAGTCGAAACGCTTCGGGCTTGATCGTTCTGTCGCGGATTATATGGGGATGCTAGCGACTGTTTTAAATGGTCTGGCACTTCAGAATGCGTTGGAGCAAATTGGCGTCCCGACCCGGGTATTGACCGCCATTGAAATGTCTGCGATTGCCGAGCCATATATTCGACGGCGCGCGTTAAGGCATTTGGAAAAAAATCGTGTGATTATTTTTGTCGCCGGCACGGGGAACCCTTATTTTACGACGGACACCGCTGCGGCATTACGGGCCAATGAAATCCACGCGGACATTATTTTAAAAGCCACAAAAGTCGACGGTGTTTATTCCGACGATCCGGTCAAGAATAAGAACGCGACAAGATATGATAAGATTAAATTCATGGATGCTCTTAAACAAAATTTGAAAGTGATGGATTCGACTGCTATTAGTATGTGTATGGATAATAATCTGCCGATTATTGTTTTTAATGCCTTTCAAAAAGGAAATATTAAGAAAGTCGTTTTAGGCCAAAATATCGGAACGATTGTCCAATAGACGGAGGGAAGAGAAATGATTGCTAAAGAGATTATCAGAGATACCGAAGCTAAAATGAAAAAAGCCATTGAATCGGTTCGTCGCGAATTTGGGGAAGTGCGAACCGGACGGGCTCATCCAGGCTTGATTGAAGGTTTGCATGTGGATTATTATGGGACATTAACACTGGTCAAACAGTTGGCAAACATCTCGATTCCGGATGTGCGCACCATTGTTATTCAGCCGTGGGATGCGTCGGTGATCCCTGAATTAGAAAAGGCCATTTCAAAGTCCAATTTAGGTGTGACCCCCATGAATGATGGGAAAGTTGTGAGAATTACCATTCCTCAATTGTCCGAAGAGCGAAGAGAAGAATTGAAAAAAGTGGTCAAGGAAATGGCAGAGCGCGCACGGGTTTCTTTACGAACGATCCGTCGGGACGAGAACGAAAAGATCAAAAAACTTGAATCAGAAAAAAAGGTCTCGGAAGATGACGGGTTTCGCGCTCATGATGAAATCCAGAAAATGACGGACAGATTTATTAAAGAAATTGATGTGATCCTAGAGGAAAAAAGTAAAGCCCTGATGAGCTAAAAAGTTTGAAGGGTTTTTTGTTGGTATTTGATAATTTTTATTTATAATAGAATTCGTTTTTCGGGCCACTAGCTCATCTGGCAGAGCACAGCCCTTTTAAGGCTGGTGTGCCGCGTTCGAGTCGCGGGTGGCCCACCAAATTTTTTAAACAAAATTTGGTGGGGATTGCCAAAAATTTTATTTTTGGCGGTCCATGAAAATCTTTGATAAGTGGTCAGTGAATTGTGCCCTTTGTTTCCGGGCGGATGGCGGAATTGGTAGACGCGCTAGTCTTAGGAACTAGTGGAGAAATCCATGGAGGTTCAAGTCCTCTTCCGCCCATAAAAGTTATAAGTTGTAAGTCGTAAGCTATAAGTAAAAGCAAAAGGCCTATAAAGGCGAAAGGCAAAGAGGAATTATTCGTTCAAGATTTGGTTTTTGTTGTTTTGTTCTTTGATTTTGTTTTTTTTACTTGCCACTTAGCACTTATATCTTAGTACTAATATGCGGCGGTAATTCAGTTGGCTAGAATGCGACCTTGCCAAGGTTGATGTCGTGGGTTCGAATCCCATCCGCCGCTTAAATGATTTTTTTCTTTCTTATATCAGCTATGTAAGTCCATTTAATCATAAGAAAGATAAGATAGGAGGGTTTTATCTTATGAAGATGAGTGATTTTCTTTGTTCCAAAGCCGTGACGTCAGATCTTAAAGCCACGACGAAAGAAGGCGTTATTCAGGAATTGGTTCAGTTGCTGATCGACGCTGGTGTTTTTGAAAAAAGTTCTAAGAATAAAGTTATTGAAATCTTAATGGCCCGAGAAGCTTTAGGGTCAACTGCTATCGGCCAGGGCATTGCCATCCCGCACGGGAAAAGCGATTGTGTCGAGAAGCTCATCGGATGCTTAGGCATCAGCAAACAAGGCGTCGATTTTGATTCTTTGGACGGTGAACCAGCCCATATCTTTTTTCTTTTAATTGCTCCTATCGATTCTGCCGGCCCTCACCTTAAAGCATTGGCAAGAATTTCTCGTCTTTTAAAAGACAAATTCATCCGAGACTCTTTAAAAGCAGCAAAAGACGAGAAAATAATGTTAAAAATTATTGAACAGGAAAACGCACGACTTTCTGGCTAGGCCATTATCGTTATGTCGTCGAACAATCCTTTTAAATGGCTCTATCCCGGCATTAAAGTGAAACGGTGGTTGATCGTTTCTTTTTGCGGGATTATCATCGTCGGCGTCGGTGCGATTTTTGTCGCTACTCCGTATCCGTTCGTTAAGCCATTTGGTGTCTTGTGGATCTTGCTTGGGGTCATCGTAATTGTTATGGGCGTCGGCAATATGATTGTCTCTTTGCTGACACTGTTTCTTCCTAAAGGTGAACGCGACCTCATCAACATTCTTTATCAGCGTCGTTATTTGGAACGCGGGCCTAAGATCGTCGTGATTGGCGGAGGACACGGACTTTCGCATCTGATTTTTGGTCTTAAGGATTACACGGCGAATATTACGGCTATTGTGACTGTGGCGGATAGTGGCGGGTCCTCAGGCCGGCTTCGGGAAGAATTTAATATTGTCGCCCCCGGCGACATTCGTAACTGTCTCGTGGCCTTAGCAGATGCTTCTGCACTGATGGGAGAATTGTTTCAGTTTAGGTTTTCCAAAGATTCAGAGCTTAAAGGCCACAATTTCGGCAATTTATTTTTAACGGCCATGGTGCAAATCACCGGCGGAGATTTTGAGCGCGCGGTCAAGGAAACCAGCAAGGTCTTGGCAATTCGAGGAAAAGTCGTTCCGTCCACTGTTCACAATGTTCATCTCGTCGCGGAATATATGGATGGGACCAGGACCGAAGGGGAAGCAAAGATCCCGGACCGTCAATCAAAAATCAAGCGGTTATCTTTAACGCCTGAGGATGTGCACCCTACGCAGGATGCCTTAGACGCCATTGATGAGGCGGACGTCATTATTTTAGGCCCGGGCAGTTTATATACCAGCATCATTCCGAATTTGCTCATCAAGGGCATGAGCGAAGCTATTGCCAAAGCGAATGCGTTTAAGATTTATATTTGTAATGTCATGACCCAGCGCGGTGAGACCGACGGATATTCGGCCAGCGAACATTTAAAGGTCATTATTGAGCATTCCAATAAACATGTGGTGGATGCGTGTCTTATTAATAACGCCATACCGCCGGAAGATGCCTTAGGCCGTTATAAGGCGGAAAAATCCTATCCGGTAAAAGCAGATATTGAAAAAATCGAAGGAATGGGTTATGAAGTTGTCGCGACGGATTTGTTGGGCGTTACGGATTATGTCCGGCATGACTCCACAAAGTTAAATGCATCATTAATTCGATTGATTTCTTCTCATCGAGTAATAAAAAGATAATTTTATGCCGCACATTCAGAAAGAGATTATTATCAAGAATAAACAGGGGTTGCATGCCCGTCCGGCTGCGATGCTTGTTCAGATTGTTTCTAAATTCAATGCGACGGTCAATTTGGAAAAGGACGGACAAAAGGTCAATGGACGTTCCATCATGGGCATTTTAACGTTGGGCGCCCAGAAAGATTCGAACCTGCTGATTGAAGCCGATGGTGATGATGCCCAGGATGTGGTTAACGAGATTGAAAAATTATTAACTCAGGAGAGCTTCTAAAATGGATGAAATTGTTTTAAAAGGTATTCCGGCCGCTCCGGGTATTGCGTATGGGCGGACGTTTATCTTGGATAAGCAAGAATTCATTGTTCCTGCTCGCTCCATTATGGAGGAAGAAGTCCCTGTAGAAATCGCGCGTTTTGAAGAGGCCTTGATCAAGACCCGGCAAGAAATTTTAACGATCCAGAAAAAGTTGAGCACGGACAGGGATTCGAAACATGCCCAAATCTTAGACGCCCATCTTTTGGTTCTGGAGGATCGTTCTCTCATTGAGGACGTGATCCAAAATATCCGCGCACAGAAATATTCCGCGGAGTATACCTTTTTTGAAGTCCTAAAAAAATATGTGAAGATCTTTTCCACGATTGAAGATGAATATTTAAAAGAAAGAGTCGTTGATATCAATGACGTCGGCCGGCGTGTTTTAAAGAATCTCATGGATGAAACGAAAATGCATGAGTTTGAGCATCTTGAAGAAGAGATCATTATCGTCAGCCACGACTTGTCGCCTTCAGACACGGCGAATATGTTTAATAAAAATATTCTTGCTTTTGTTACGGATATCGGCGGGCCGACATCGCATACGGCGATCATGGCCAAATCGTTAGGCGTTCCAGCGGTCGTGGGACTAAAGGATGCGACGCTTAGGATTTATAATCAGGATTACATTATTGTCGACGGACGAAAAGGTTTGATCATTATCCATCCGACCGAAGAAACTAAGTCTTTGTACCGCAAGGAGCAGGATCGGATTGTCAAATTCCGCAATCAATTTCAGGATATCAAGAATCTTCCGGCAAAGACCAAAGATGGCCGTCAGGTGGGAATCCTGGCCAATCTGGAATTGGCTGAAGAAGCTTTGACCAGCCAGGAACATGGCGCCGAAGGAATTGGCTTATACCGCACAGAATATTTTTATATGAACCGTATTGATTTGCCGTCGGAAGAAGAACAGTTTGAGGCCTATAAAAAAGTCGCTCAATCCATGCCGTCAAAACCGGTTACGATCCGGACGTTGGATTTGGGCGGAGATAAATTTATTTCAAGCCTTCAGATCCCGCGGGACATGTATCCATTTTTAGGCTGGAGGGCCATCCGTTTTTGTTTAGCCTGCCCGGAGATTTTTAAGTCGCAATTAAGGGCCATTTTAAGGGCCTCCGCGTATGGAGATTTACGGATCATGTATCCGATGATTTCAGGCATCAAGGAACTGCGCCAAGCTAACGCTATTTTAGATGAAGTCAAAAAGGGTTTAAAAGAAAAAAAGATTCCTTTCAATGAGCGAATTCCCGTCGGGATAATGATCGAAGTTCCTTCGGCTGCGATGATGGCGGATATTTTTGCCAAGGAAACGGATTTCTTCAGTATCGGTACCAATGACCTGATTCAATATACGCTGGCCGTTGACCGCGTAAATGAACAAACTGCGGATTTGTATGACCCGTATCATCCGGCGGTTTTGCGGTTTATTCAGAAGACCGTGGATGCGGCCCATCAAGCTAAAATCCCGGTGAGTCTTTGCGGAGAAATGGGCAGTGAGCCGCTATCTGCATTTATTTTGCTCGGGTTAGGTATAGATATTTTGAGTATGACATCGTTAAGCATTTTGCAGATTAAGAATCTGATCCGGAATGTCAGTTTTAAGGACGCCCAGGAATTAGCGAAGCGCGTGGTCAATTTATCGACGGGCTCAGAAGTTGAAGAAATGGCTAAGGCAAAACTAAAGGCCATTGCCCCTAATCTTTTCGGGTTCAATTAAAAACATGAAAGCACTCATTTTAGCTGCAGGGTATGGAACCAGGCTTTATCCTCTTGTTCAGGATACGCCGAAGGCCTTCTTGGAGGTCAAGGGCCGGACTTTGATCGGACATATCGTTGATAAGATCAAAGGCGTGGAAGGCTTGGAGGAAATCCTTGTTGTTACTAATAACAAGTTTTATTCTGATTTTAAAAATTGGGCGCAGCACCAGCCTTTTAATATCCGGGTTATTAACGATGGGACGGACACTCCGGAACAAAGGCTTGGATCCATTGGGGATATTCATTTTGCTTTAACGCAATATGCTTTCTCCGACGATCTCTTAGTCGTAGGAAGCGATAATCTTTTTAATTTTAATTTGGGGGATTTTTTTAAATTTGCCAAACAAAAAAGTCATTCGGCGACCATTGGGCTTTATGATATAGGAGATATTTCGCAGGCGCATAAATTTGGCGTGGTTTCTGTAGATAAAGATAAAAAGATCACGTTATTTGAAGAAAAACCGGAAAAGCCCCAATCAACACTCATTGCCATGTGTTTTTATTATTTTCCGCGAGAAACCGTTGATTTGACGTTTCAATATGTCAAGGAAGTTGAGAAGGCGGACAGGGCTGGGGATTATATCAAATGGATTGCCGAGCGGCACTCTGTTTACGGATTTACCTTCAGCGGAAAGTGGTATGATATCGGCAGCATTGAGTCTTACAAGGACGCGCAGGAAAACTTTTCATAAGGTAATTATCGCTGGAAATCCAAAAAATTGATGATAATATAATTAACTATTAAATTGCAATTAAACGTGACAACGGAAAGGAATCAAGAATGAAAGGAACGCATTTTTTTACATCAGAATCAGTAGGAAAAGGTCATCCGGATAAATGCTGCGACCAGATTTCAGATGCTGTTTTGGATGCGGTGTTAAAAGATGATCCCAAAGGCCGTGTGGCTTGTGAAACGTTTATCTCGACAGGATTAGTTATTGTCGGCGGGGAAATCACTACAAAAACTTATGTGGATGTTCATAAACTTGTCCGATCTGTTTTGCAAGATATTGGCTATACAGATCAGCGATATGGTTTTGATGCCGCCACCTGTTCTATTTTAAACGCCATTAATGCTCAATCGCCGGATATTTCGCAAGGCGTTGACGCCGGTGGAGCTGGGGACCAGGGTATTATGTTCGGATATGCCTGTGATGAAACACCGGAATTGATGCCGATTGCTATTACATTGGCACATAAACTAGTCCAAAGAGAAGAAGAAGTCCGTAATAAGAAAATTTTGGATTACTTAGGCCCGGATTGCAAAAGCCAGGTGACCATGGAATATCATGACGACAAACCTGTCCGCGTGGACGCGGTTGTCCTTGCCTGCCAGCATTTAGAGAAGATCCTTGATAAGACGGGAAAGAAAATCACGGCCAAGGCTCGTCAGGAAATCATTGACGAAGTGGCTATGCCGGTCGTAGGGAAATTGATCGACAAGAAAACAAAGTTCTATGTGAATGAAACCGGTAAATTCGTCGTGGGTGGTCCGCAATCTGATACGGGTGTGACCGGCCGAAAGATCGTTGTTGATACCTATGGCGGATTTGTTCCGCATGGTGGTGGAGCGTTCTCTGGAAAAGATCCGACCAAAGTCGATCGTTCTGCCGCTTATATGGCTCGCTATATTACCAAGAACATCGTGGCCGCAAAATTAGCCAAGAGATGCTTGATTCAATTAAGTTATGTCATCGGAAAAGCAGAACCGGTTAGCGCTATGGTGGAAACATATGGAACCGGTGTCGTTTCCGACGAGAAATTAGAGAAATTGGTGCGTAAGCACTTTGATTTAACTCCGAGAGGGATTATTCAGTCGCTGGATCTTTTGAAACCGCATTATCAAAAGACCGCTTCCTATGGACATTTTGGCCGTAGCGATTTCAATTGGGAAAAGACAAACAAAGCCGAAGCTTTAAAAAAGGACGCATAAATCATGGCAAAGCAGAAAATAGTGGACTATAAAGTCAAAGATATGTCTTTGGCTTCGTTTGGCCATAAAGAAATAGAATTAGCTGAAGCGGAAATGCCGGGGTTGATGGCGCTTCAGAAAAAATACGGAGCGAAAAAGCCTTTAAAAGGTGCCAGAATTACAGGTTCGCTTCATATGACAATTCAGACGGCGGTTTTGATTAAAACGCTAGTTGAATTAGGCGCTAAGGTCCGCTGGGCGAGCTGTAATATTTTCTCAACGCAAGACCATGCCGCAGCCGCGATCGCGGATTTAGGTATTCCTGTTTTCGCCTGGAAAGGGGAAACATTAAAGGAATATTGGTGGTGTACGAAGCAGGCCTTGATGTTCCCGAATGGCCAAGGCCCGACGTTGATCGTTGACGACGGCGGGGATGCGACCATGATGGTCCATAAAGGCTGTGAAGCCGAAGATAATCCTAAGGTTTTGGATGTTAAAGTGGAAGGCAAAGATGAGCAGGAACTTTTTGCTATCCTCAAAGAGACCTTAAAGGAAGATAATAAAATCTGGCATAAGATGGCCAAGGAAATTAAAGGCGTTTCCGAAGAGACAACAACGGGCGTTCACCGGCTGTATCAAATGATGAACGACAAGAAATTGTTGTTTCCGGCTTTTAACGTCAATGATTCCGTGACCAAATCCAAGTTTGATAACCTTTACGGCTGCCGTGAATCGTTGGCCGACGGTATTAAACGTGCGACGGACATTATGGTCGCCGGCAAAGTGGTTGTGGTTTGCGGTTACGGCGACGTCGGCAAAGGCTGCGCTCATTCGATGAAAAGCTACGGCGCACGGGTCATCATTACCGAGATCGACCCGATTTGTGCTTTGCAGGCCGCGATGGAAGGTTATGAAGTTAAAACTTTGGAAGAGGCTTTACCGGAAGGCAATATTTTCGTCACCGCCACCGGTAATAGCGATATTATCACCGCCGAGCATATGGCCAAGATGAAAGATAAGGCGATTATCTGTAATATTGGTCATTTTGATAATGAAATCCAGGTTTCTCAACTGGAAAAATGGCGTGGCATCAAACGTGAAAATATCAAGCCCCAGGTGGACCAGTATTATTTCCCCGACGGGCATTCGATCATTCTTTTGGCGGAAGGCCGGTTGGTGAATTTAGGATGCGCTACAGGCCATCCTTCATTTGTCATGAGCAATTCTTTTACGAATCAGACCTTGGCTCAAATGGAATTGTGGCAAAAGGATTACGCCATTGGGGTTTACCGCTTGCCGAAAAAGTTGGATGAAGAAGTTGCGCGTCTTCACTTAGAATTGATCGGCGCTAAATTGACGAAATTGACAGATAAACAGGCGAAATATATCGGCGTTTCCGTCGATGGTCCGTATAAGCCTGAGCATTATCGGTATTAAAATAAAGCTGTCATTCCCGCGAAAGCGGGAATCCAGGTACTAAGGGCGGAATTTCCAGTAACGATGAAATATTTTAAAAGAATTTACTGGATCCCCGCTTTCGCGGGGATGACAAAATTTATGTGGTAGAGGAGTTTTTTGTATGGCTAAGAAAGTTGGAATCCTTTGTTCTGGTGGAGATGGCCCGGGAATGAATGCGGCTATCCGTAGTGTCGTGCGCTGTTCTTTAGCCGCCGGCATGGAGGCCGTGGGGATCATGCGCGGATACCAGGGAATCTTCGACGAGGATTTTATTTCGATGAATCATCGCTCCGTTTCCGGTATCATCGACCGGGGCGGTACTATTCTTAAAACTGCGCGCTGTAAAGAATTTACAACCGATGAAGGCCAGAAAAAAGCGGTGGAGATCTTACGCAAGCATGGGATTGATGTCGTGGTTGTTATTGGCGGCGACGGCAGTTACCGTGGGGCTAATGCGATTTGGCAGAAATTCCAGTATCCGGTCATTGGTCTTCCGGGGACGATTGATAATGATCTAAACGGTACTGACCAGACCATTGGTTGCTATACGGCGGTCCACACAGCTTTGGAAGCCATCGATAAAATCCGTGATACGGCGCACAGCATGGAACGGATTTTTATCGTAGAGGTCATGGGTAATAAATCCGGCTACATTGCCGTCGAGGTTGCCTTAGGCGCCGGCGCGGAAGAAGTTATTGTTCCTGAGAGAAAATTTGATTACGAACGAATGAATCAGGAAATAAGGGAAGGCCGTCAAAAAGGAAAAGTCAGTTGGATTGTTGTTGTGGCCGAAGGGGCTGGCAAGGCCGCGGACATCGCAACAGCGATTACAACCATGACCGGTTTTGAAACCCGCTATGTTGTCTTAGGTCATGTTCAGCGTGGCGGTTGCCCGCTGGGCCAGGACCGCATTTTAGCCACGCGTGTAGGCGCGGCGGCGGTTGACCTGATTGCCCAAGGCATTTATGGCAAGGCCGTTGGTGTTCTTCAAAATAAAATTAACGTGGTCGATCTTAAAGATGCAACGCAAAAAGAGTTTGACCACATTGATGAATATATGAGTTTAGTAAGACGATTAACCTAAATAAACAGGAAACAAAATCGGAAGGAGCAGGGTATGGCAAAAATTTACTATGATAAAGATGCGGACTTAGGCGTCCTTAAGAACAAAACAATCGCGATCATCGGTTATGGGATTCAGGGTCGCGGGCAAGCGCTTAATTTGCGCGACAGTGGTCTTAATGTTATCGTCAGCGAGCTCGAGGATACTCCCAATTATCAGGCGGCAGTTGCCGACGGATTTATCCCGATGGATGCAAAAAAAGCAGCGAAGCAGGCACATATTATCCAGATCTTGACCCAGGACCATGTGCAGGCGATGGTCTATAAAAAGTCCATCAAGAAACAGTTGTCTAAAGGAAAGGCCCTTGTCTTTTCACATGGATTTAATATTCATTTTAAGCAGATCGTTCCGCCGGCAGATGTGGACGTCTGGATGATCGCACCCAAAGGTCCGGGCGCTTTGGTCCGCCAGCAATATGAAGAAGGTAAAGGCGTGCCTTGCTTAGTCGCCATTTATCAAGATGCTTCAGGAAACGCATTACAAGAAGCATTGGCATATGCCAAAGGTTTAGGAGGCACACGCGCGGGTGTTATTCAAACCACATTCGCCGAAGAAACTGAAACGGATCTTTTTGGGGAACAGGTTGTCCTTTGCGGTGGAACTTCCGAGCTTATTAAGGCCGGATTTGAAACCCTAGTTGCCGCCGGGTATCAGCCAGAGATCGCCTATTACGAATGTCTTCATGAGCTAAAGCTCATTACAGACCTTATTTATAAGGTAGGGATTGACGGGATGCGTAAGCGCGTTTCCGATACGGCTGAATATGGCGATTATAGCCGCGGCCCGAGAATTATTAACGAGCGTACGCGTAAAGAAATGCAAAAAATCCTTAAAGAAATCAAAGATGGCAAGTTCGCCCGCGAATGGATACGGGAGAACAAGAAGGGCCGTCCGAATTTTAACAAATGGCGCGAAGATTCAGCAAAGCATCAGATTGAAGCTGTCGGGACGAAGCTGCGCAAGATGATGCCCTGGATGGAGTAAAACAAAAGTTTAAGTACACATTAAGCCGCAAAGTCGCATGGCATGGCTCATGTGGCTTTGCGGTTTTTGTTTAGTTTTCCGCTAAATTTTTTTCTTAGAGAGAACTAAAAATCCCAGGTGAGCTTTTGCGAGCCGCGGGATTTCCTCAGAGAGCTTTAAAATGTTTTCCAGAAGGGACTAAAAATCCCAGAAGTGAATGTCATCATTAATTAAATCATGAATCAATCTTTGTTAAAATTAAATTTAGGCTGCGGGACCAATAAACTCGATGGATGGGTTAATATCGACGCTGTTAAAGACTGTAACCCCGACCTGGTCCATGATATTAGCCAGCCGCTGCCATATCAAGACGGCACGGTCGATGAAATCCTGGCCATTGATCTCTTGGAGCATTTTGATAAATATATGCGCTATGGTGTGTTTTACGAATGGGTGAGGGTCTTAAAGGTCGGCGGAAAAATCCATTTGCAGGTGCCGAATTTTCCTAAAATTGTCTGGCGGTATTTTAAACTGGATTTTGAAAGTTTTCTGGATTTTGTTTTTGGCGAGCCGCTCTGGAATGGGGAGGTTTACTTAGGCGCCTTCGGCAGCCACAAGTGGGGATATTCAAAAAAGTCTTTGCACAATTTTGCAAAACTATTTAGAATTAAACCATTAGTCCTTGAAACTAAAGGGCTTAACATCGATTTTATCGGAGAGAAAGAATCGCATCTAGGGGCGGAAGCCCTCGATGAAATCAAAATATTTTCTTTTCCGAATGTCGGAATTGGTAAAAGCTACGCAAGTTTAAAGACTGTTAAGGATAGGATAAAAACTTTTCAACAAAGAGAAAGTCATAAAATATAGGTGAAGAAATGAAAACTGAAGATAAAGTTCTGATTTTTGATACAACGCTGCGCGACGGGGAACAAGCGCCCGGCGCGAGCATGAATGAGAAAGAAAAATTGGAAATAGCATCTGCCTTGGAGCGCATGGGTGTCGATATTATCGAGGCCGGGTTTCCCGTTATTTCCGATGGAGACTTTAATGCAGTCAAGGCCGTGGCGAAAGCGGTCAAGAATTCCACGGTCTGCGGCTTAGCCCGTGCGATCAAGAAAGACATCGATGCCGCGCATCTGTCGTTAAAGAATGCTAAGAAGGCGCGCATTCATGTGTTTCTGGCGACATCCAAGATCCATATGCAGTATAAATTACGGAAGACCAAGGAAGAAATTATTCAGATGGCGATCGATGCCGTTAAATACGCACGGAGCAAGATGGAGGACATCGAATTCTCTCCGGAAGACGCCTCCCGAAGCGAAAGGGATTTTTTATATAAAGTCGTCGAGGAGGCCATCAAAGCCGGGGCGAGAACGGTCAATATTCCTGACACCGTCGGGTACAGTATGCCCGAGCAATATGGTGATTTGATCGCACAAATTAAAAATAATGTCCCGAACATCAATAAAACGGTCATTTCCGTCCATTGCCATAATGATTTGGGTTTGGCCGTTGCCAATTCTTTATCGGCCATCAAAAATGGCGCGCGTCAGGTCGAATGTACCATCAATGGCGTCGGCGAACGTGCGGGAAATGCGTCCATGGAAGAGATCGTCATGGCGTTAAAGACCCGGCCGGATTTCTTCGGATGCTCGACGGGAATTGTGACGAAAGAACTGTGCCGCGCATCGCGCTTAGTCAGTAAGTTTACCGGATTTGTGGTCGCGCCTAATAAAGCCATCGTCGGGCATAATGCGTTTCGCCACGAGTCCGGCATTCATCAAGACGGTGTATTAAAAGAACCGACCACGTATGAAATCATCCGTCCTGAAGATGTGGGCTTTATGGAAACAGGGTTGGTCTTAGGAAAACATTCCGGCCGTCATGCGTTTAAACAGCGTCTGGCCTTATTGGGTATCACTTTAAGCGACGAGGAATTGGACAAGGCGTTTGTCCGGTTTAAGAGCGTGGCCGATAAAAAGAAGCAGGTTTTCGACGAGGATTTGCAGGCGATTGTCGAAGATGAAACTAAGGTTTTCCAGAAGGCTTGGAGCTTGGAAAGCCTGGAATCCAAAAGCGGGACGCATATCAACCCCGACGTGCGGGTTGCATTGAAATATAAAGGGAAGCTCAAAGTCAAGAACTCGACCGGCGACGGTCCGATTGACGCGTGTTACAAGGCCATTGATGATATTACGAAAATCAAAGGCGAATTGCTGGATTATTCCATTCAGTCCGTCACACAAGGCAAAGATGCCTTAGGTGAGGTCACGGTTAAAGTGCGCATGAAAGGCAAAGTGATCATCGCCCACGGCACGAGTACGGATATTTTGGAGGCGTCGGCCAAGGCATATTTAAACGCGGTGAATAAAGTTTTGTCAGGTTTAAAAGAATAAGTTTAAATACGAAATTTGAATATCGAAATACAAAACAAATTCGAAATATTAAAAAACAATAATTCTTGAAATTTTGGTTTTGTTTCGTATTTCGTGTTTTGAATTTAAGATGATTGTTTCGGATTTTGGTATTCGTGTTTCGGATTTTTTAACAAATAAATGGAAAAATTATCCATGTCTAAGCGAAAATCCATTTACGGTCTCGTCGGTTATCCGGTCGAGCATAGCCTGTCGCCTTTGATGCATAATACGGCATTTAAGGAATTAGGCGTTCATGCCGTTTACGAACTTTTTCCATTGAAGGAAAATGCGTTGGATGTTTTCTTTGAGGACATCAAGGAAAAGGAAAGCCCGATTTTTGGTCTCAACGTGACGGTCCCTTATAAGGAAAAAGCCTTGAAATATCTGGATACGAAATCTCCTTTTGCCGAGAAGGTAGGGGCTATTAACACCATTGTTATTTCTGAAGATAGAAAATTGACAGGCTATAATACCGACGGGCCGGGATTTTTGGCGCACTTGACGGAACTTAAGTTTAATCCGGCTCAAAAAAGAGTTTCTTTGTTAGGCGCCGGCGGGGCCGCCCGTGCGGTGGTGAGCGTCTTATGCCTCATCCCCGAGCAGCCTTCGGTGATCAAGATCTTTGATATGGACAAGCAGAAGGCCCATAACCTCGTCGAAGATTTGAGCCGGCGGATGGATACGAGGCTTATTAAAATAGTCAATAACATCAGTGAGCTTGACATTGCTTCGGCGGACCTTGTGATTAATGCCACACCGGTTGGGCTCAAAGAATCCGATCCTTGTCTCGTCGATGAAAACCTGTTCCATAACAATATGCTGGTCTATGACCTGATCTATAATCCAGCCGAGACCAAACTTCTTAAAGGCGCCGTTACTAAAGGGGCTAAGGTCTCTAACGGCTTAGGTATGCTTTATTATCAAGGCGTTTTAGCTTTTCAACATTGGGCGGGCATGGAAATAACCCAAAAGGTTAAAGATAAAATGCGTCGTGCCCTCGAGGAAGGACTTAAAAAATGATGGAAATCGTGATTGGGATTTTTATTTTTGTCTTGGGGCTTGTTTTCGGAAGCTTCTTGAATGTCTGTATCGTCCGTATGCCCAAGGAAGAGTCTGTTGTCTGGCCGGGGTCTCATTGCCCGTCGTGTAAAAAGGCCTTGGCGTGGAATGATAATATTCCTCTATTAAGCTATTTGTTCTTGGGCGGGCGGTGCCGGTCCTGCCGTATGACTATCTCGCCGAGATATTTTATTGTTGAACTTTTGACAGGAATTATGTTTGTCTTGTTTTATTCGTATTTTGGCTTAAATCGGATTTTGATCCCGTATTTAACCATGGTCTGCGGCTTTATCATCGCCACATTCGTGGATTTTGAACACCGGATTATTCCGGACGAGGTCAGCATCGGAGGGATGTGTGTCGGGCTAATTTTTAGCGCGCTGATGCCGGAGCTTCACGGTGTTTCCGTGACGGGACATCATGTGTTTCTTGCCCATCTTCATTCATTAGGATTGTCACTGCTCGGCGTCTTGATCGGCGGAGGATGCATTTACGGCATGGGCCTTTTAGGAGATTTCCTTTTTAAAAAAGAATCCATGGGCGGTGGCGACGTGAAACTCTTAGCCATGGTCGGCGCCTTTTTAGGTTGGCAACAAGCGATCCTCGCGTTTTTTATTGCTCCATTTTTCGGGGCGATTTTTGGTATTATTGAAAAAATCCGGACGAAAGATACCACCATTCCTTATGGTCCGTTTCTTGTTCTTGGTTCACTCATCAGTTTATTTTTCGGCAACCGCATCATCATGATGATTTTAAGAGGATATGGATTATAAAATATTTCTGTCATTCCCGGCGATCCCGCCCAAAAGCGGGATGGTAAGCGAAGGGCGAACCAAGGTGGGAATCCAGGAAATGCTTTTAAGCCCCTGGTTCCCCGACTAAAGCATTCGGGGATGACAAAAAATAATATCTGGAACAAACGTTTGTGTTGATAGATGGCATCTCATTTGAACAAACATGCTATCGGAAAATTTGTCGCATGAAAAAGTTTTTCATTATTGTCCTTAATATTCTCCTGGCGTTTGCGCTTAGTTTTGTCGTCGGGAATCTCACCAACACTTTTCAATTACACAAAAATTGGGAAACCAGTAAGTTAGGTTTGGCCAAGCCAGTCTCGACCTCTATTGCTTTTATGGCCAGGCGCCCGGCGTTGGCGCACGGGGTCTTAAATCTCGGCGCCTGGAATGGGTATAATGAAGTTTATTATCGTAAGCCCATTTTGGTCCGGGAAATCAATTTCCGCGCATTTTTTCCGCTCGACAGTTTTCTGGCCATAAGTTTTAATCGAAATGATGAAAAGTCAGAAGGTGTTCTCATCGGATCATCCTATCTGTATCGAAATTGCTATTTTAAAGCCAAGCCTTCGGGTGAATTTGTTAGTCAGAAGTTTTTAAGCCCATTTCATGTTGAGCCAAACCGTTGGCGGACGTTTCATCTGGTCTCTGAAAACGGGAAAGTGGTTGTTTATGTCGACGGAAAAAGATGGGTCTATAAACTTCCAACGGATTTTGCGCTTGGGCAGATCGCTTTTCGCGGCGGAGAGCATCCGGTTTATATCGATCAGATCGAATTTATTGGCCGCGACGGACACGTAATGGCCCGAGAGAATTTTAAAAATCCTTATCTGCCACAGATTTTTCTCATCGCTTTTCTGATTTTCTTTCTCGTCGGTATTTTACTAAAACGGTTCGGAGACGTTTATATTTTATTCCTTCAGGTTTTTCTTTTAATTGTGCTTATTATCTTTTCTGCCGTCGATTTTTTTGTCGCGTCTAAACGTTATCCCAAGTATGACGATAAAATAAAAGTACAAGAAGAGAATTGGGTTTTAACTGAAGAAAGGCGCGTTTACGACGAGATCAAGACAGTTATCGCAGCCACTAAACAAGAAAATGAATACCGCATTTTAGTTTTGGGTTCTTCGCAAACGTGGGGGGCCGGAATCGCAAGACGAGGGGATGAGTTTACGAGCCTTTTGGAAAAAGAACTCAACAGGAAAATCCCGTCAAAGAAGATAACCGTTATCAACGCCGGGATCTGCGGCTCAAGTTCCAAACGGCTTTATAAATTGTATGAGGCGGCTTTTATTGATACTAAACCGGATCTGGTCATCATCAATCTTTCCAACAACGATGACAATTTTGACGAGCAGAAGTTTGTTTTATATTTGACAAGATTTTGCGAGCTCAATCGTAGAAGCGGCATTCGAACTGCCTTTATGTTGGAACCAAATTCTTTGGAACATCGTTTTTACCTGCCGAACCATCCGATCATGCGTCAAGTGGCTTTACGCTATAACGTGCCGATCCTTGATGCCCAGGCGTTTCTTGCCGAGCGCCATGAAAATGGATTTCTATGGTGGGACTGGGTCCATATGAGTTCTTTCGGGCATAAACTTATTGCTGAATTTTTGACTGAGGCGATTGCAAATAACCATTTTATCCCTTCCTTTTTTTGATGGGATTTGCATTATTTTTTATCTTTTTCTTCTGCCTCTAACTCGCCCATATCCTCGTCGCTGTCTAACTGTTTTTTAATCTCGAAAATACGTAAAATTAGCCCACCTTCCTTGCAAAACGTTAAAAGTATGTTATCTTTTCTACAAGATTTAAGAACCCCCTAAAAAGGGGTATCCAGCCGACCGAGGGCGAAATGCCCGAGGAAGTAGTTGAGCACGACCGAAGACGAAATGTCTGAGGGAGTGGTTGAGCCATCAGCGAAACCAACAGCGAAACTATAAAATAAGTTGTTAAACATTTAGAGCTTTCATCTATCGCGCTTTCTAAAATTTTTCCAGCTCAAACCTATTAGGAGAAAAATTAAAATGGAAAACGTTCTACCCAAAAGACAGAAGAATTTCTTCATCAAAATCGTGTCGACAGTCCTGTCGTTCACGTTCGTATTCACAACGGTCATACCGCCGAGCTATGCACAGGTTATGAACTTGCCGCAGCCGGGCAGTATGGTGGGCTTGACGCCTGCATTTATGCCTACGCTGATCAAAGGACTAAAAGTCCATCCGGAGAATCCGCTTTTGTTCGATTTTATCCTCGATACCGGTAAATCTGGCATTGGAGTCAACACTCCTGAGTTTAAAGCTGAATCCGAAAAACTTATCAAATATTTCCTCGCGTCCATGACGATCAAAGAATCCGACCTTTGGGTTAACTTATCTCCATACGAAAAGAACAGAATCGCGACTGAAGAATTAGGCAAGACTGAATTGGGTAAGGATATGCTCGCGCAGGATTACATCTTAAAGCAATTGACCGCGTCTTTAATGTATCCGGAAAAAGAGATCGGGAAAGATTTTTGGAATAAAGTTTACGCGGAAGCGAAACAGAAATTTGGAACCACTGACATCCCTGTCGATACATTTAACAAAGTCTGGATCGTAGCTGATAAAGCGAAGATTTTCGAACACAACGACGCGGCGTATGTTGTTGGAGCGCATTTGAAGGTTATGTTGGAAGAGGACTATGTGGCAGCCAGTAAATCTTCTTCCGGTCATTCCACAATCTCCCCATTGTCATCCCCGCAATCTTTAAGCGGGGATCCAGCAGTGGATTCCCGCCTTCGCGGGAATGACAGAATTTCTTCTGTTATCCGTCAAATCATCCTCCCGGCAATCGAAAAAGAAGTCAACGAAGGAAAGAACTTCGCGACGTTAAGACAGATGTTCTATTCGATGATTCTAGCTACTTGGTATAAACAAGCCTTGAAAGATGCACTTTTAAATCAAGTCTACAGCGACAAAGCCAAGATTGGCGGTGTAACGACTAACGACCCGGCTATTAAAGAGAAGATTTATGCTCAGTATTTGGAAGCATTCAAGAAGGGCGCGTACAACTATATTAAGGAAGAATACGATCCCGCGACACAGCAAGTAACTCCTAAAAAATATTTCTCCGGCGGTCTTGAGATTGGTGTAGGAAAAGTCCTTGCCCGTCAAGCTATTCAAACTCCGGAAACCGATAGTGCTATGGCTCCCAACGGCGATATGGCGATGGTGACGACGAAGGTGGATAAATCCTCCGAACGCGCGATGACAGCTAAGAAAGATGAGCGTTCCGCTTGGGATATCGCGAGAGATCAAATGGCCGCCTATGGTCTTGACGCCGATAGTCCTGAGAATAGAAAAGTGGTGAGTATTTTGGGAGATCATTTTAGCGGTTACATGGGTTTTCATCCGCCTCTTCTTAATGATTATAACGGACTGACTCAATTAGAATTGTTTAAGGATGTGAAGTTTTTTCCGAAGGCCATCAGTATGGATATCAGTGATCGGGAAGGGATTCAAAAGGAGAGGCAAAGAAGATATGGAAATGATGCAGGGTTGGATCCTAATATCCAGATCTTGAAGGACTTTCTTCATCGGCTACTGAGCGTAAAGTTGCCGGAGGGGATTGAATCTTTTAAGAATAAGACGCCAGAGGAGATTCAGGCAAAGATAGTTGATCTTCAGTCGCAAAATCGTATCCCAAAAGAGAGCGCCCAAAGAGGTATTGTTTATCTTAAGAGTCTTTTGGTTCCAGATCGGGAAGAGATTAGAGCCCTTTGGATAGATGTGCGCTATGCATTCTTAGGTAGGTTTTTTCATGTCGCTAATCCACAATTCGGACAAAAGAACGCTGCGCCGACGTCCGCTTTTGCTGAAGGCGAGTTTAATAAATTTTTACTGTGGGAATTAAACAGCCGCAATATTAAGCCGCATCAAGTAGCCCCGCTGTTAGAATTATTAAAAAACATGCTTACTTATAAAAAAACTCCATGGGTCGGATCGCGTGACGGAGATTTGAAGAATGGAGCGGAAGCATATCAGATCGTCGACCGCGCGATGGTGACCGAAAATGGCAAGGAAGAAAAACCAGTCATTAATGCCAGAGGTGAAGAAGAATTGACGATTTCTGATCAAACTCGACTCTTAGAAGAAGAAAATCCGGAGACTGTGACCGGATCGGATGTGACAGAGCTGACCGTTCCTGACAAAGCGATGACAACCAAAGCTGATCGATTGACGGAGCTCACGATTACTTATCTCGGAGACAGAATTTTCCATAAAAATTCAAATGAGATGGGGCAAGTAGTTGACCTTGCTGAATTGCTTCAAGCTGCAGAAAAAGCTTTGAGCAAAAAAGGCTACGGTAAATTTGTGACAAAGCCTGCTTTTGGAAGTCGTTATTATCAATTTTGGAGAGGCAAAGACGGTTCAGTTGATTTGATGGATATCACAACTAATTTACAGCCGACGTTAACAACCTTCGGCCGTGTTGCTTTAGAAACAAATGGCGATAAGGCCATGGTGGGGAATGATAAGGAAAAGAAACCCGTTCTTAATGCCAGAGGCGAAGTGGAATTGACACCTCCTGGCGAAGATAGCCGTGTTTATTTCGATGCATTGAAAAATGGCGATGGAGTCGTGGAGTTAACGCCTCCCGGTGAAGATAGTCGCGTTTTGTTAAAGCAGCTGGATGCTAACGTTCAGGGCGGGGATGTGGAAGAATTGACAGCTCCGGATAAAGCCATGTTAACGGACTATCGTACGGAAGAGTGGCGTCAAAAAATTCTCAATCAAGTCAAGGGCGCTGTTGAAACCATGGCATCTTTGCTGCCTAAAAATGATTGGGAAACCCAATATTCTGAAAACACTTTAAACGTTATGTACCGGTCAACGTTGTTGCACCAAACCATGACACTTAAAGTTGAGAATCAAATCCCTGTTTTACAATTTTCAAGTATCGGTTACGGTCAAAAAGGAAGCCATAGTTTTAGAGGAATCGATATGCCTTTGGCCATGATCGTTAATAAATCCCAAGGGACCATCCGCGTGTTGGTAAATAGAGAAATATTCGGTAAAGTCGATGAGGCATTTAAAAACACAAAAGGGAAGATCGTGTTTGAGCCATTCCACTATGAGAAATTGGAAAATCTGAAAATGGCTGATGCGGTCATTGATCTTCAGGAATTATCTGTGACCGGTAAAGTCAAGATCGACCGTGCCATGGCGACGGGGATTTTGAAGAATTTCCTTCTCGCATTGGTCATAGCCGGCGGCGGGATTTTTTGCAAACCGCAAGAGACATATACTACGATAGATCAGGTAGATAGCTTGATGAATCCTGCAAACAAAGTGGCTGTAGCGACACAGAAGAATGGCGTACTCAGTTACATGGCGGGAGTCCAGAAAGAGATCGACAGGCTTAATCATCTACAGCAATACAACGACGCGCGGGCGTTAGAAGCCAGCTTGCTTTCCTTTAAAAGCCAGGAACAGGTCAGGGCCCTTGTTGGTGATCAGGCCATGACGGTAGACATCATGAGCCCGGAGACCGCAACAGCCATTCAAGGCATTGTTACCGATTTTATGAAAGGCTCCGGTAGGAATACTCCGACGGACGCGGCCATGTTGACAGAGTTTCAAAGAGTGATCCACCTTATAAAGGGATTGACTCAAAAGCAGTTGGATGAAGACCTCGGCTCTGAGATGTTATCAGGTTATAAGTATTTCATTTACCAAATCCAAAAGATGACCCCTGAAAATGAAGCCGATGTTTTAAAGGCAATAGCTAGGCAAGGATGGACTGAAAAGGAAATTAATGCATTTGGCAAAAAAATCTCTGAAGCTCTTCAGAAGGACCAGAAAATAAGGAGCAAATTAGGGAACATTTTTGGAAAGGCAGACCTAGCGAATATCGGCGTTTTAGGTCTTAGCATTTTTTCCACGATCGGATTTCTGACCGCATTTGTATCTGTGACGCTGCTCACTCACGCCGTTTTCGTTCCTTATTTAGCGTCGACTGTTGCTTCTGCTGTTATCGTTGGGATCAGCGGTTTCAATTTCTGGCATAATAGGAATCAGAGGCAGTATATGGTTGATAAATTTCTTAGGACGCAAAGCCCACTTATAACCGCGTCTTCAAAAAGTGATGCCGAGAAGCAATTCACGAAGCGTTTAGAATCCTGGGTCCAGGACCAAAATCCGTTTTTAAACGCCCAAACTGTGTCTAAGGTCGCGGATTATCTGCAGGAGCGTCTTCATCTTGAGGAAGGAGCTGCGGTTGCGAATACCTATATGATCGAGCGAAGTCTGGGTGTGGATGCCGGCGATGATGCCATGACGGCAGATTCAGCAAAAATTGCTAAGCCCGACGCTAAAGGTATTGCGGTGTATAATGATTTACAGAAAGAAGGGACTGGAAGATTTTTAATCGATGCGACAAACACGGCCCAAGAAACCGTCACGGTTGCCGAAGTGACGTGGGCGAACGGACGATGGGATATTGAGCCTTATCGAAAAGATTTTAAAGTTTCTTCATTAGGCGAGTCGCAAATTGTTATTCAAGGCCCTGCCGGTATTGAGCAATATATCGCCCAGGATCTTGACCGCGCGATGACGGCGGACAGTAAAGTTATAGAAACGCAGCAGAGAGTTTTCAGTGAGCTTAGAGATACTGTGAAAAAAATCGGGATCTTGCTGGCCAATAAACAGTGGAAAGTGCAATTCCCGGATAAGGGCAAAAGCACGATCCAGGTCGTCTATGACCGGTCGTATATCTCAGGTTCCGCTATGATATTGAAAGTTGAGAATCAAAACCCCGTCTTAACGTTTGTCGACGATTTTGATTATAGAGCGAAGCCGCGGGTAGAGTATGCTTTTAATGAAAAAGAAATGCCTTTGGCTGTGATTGTCAATGAGGACAAAGGGACCATCCGCGTGTTGGTCAGCTCAGAAACATTTAGCAAAGTGGATGAAGAATTGAAAAATAAAAGTAAAAAGATTTCATTTGAGGTGTTTGACGCCAAAGAATTGAAAACTTTTGGCGTGGCCAATACCTCTTTTGATTTTCAGGGATTATACGGAAACGACCACAAGATCGAAGTCGACGGCGCCATGACGGCGGAGGTCACAAACATTTTACCAAAATGGCTTGGATGGTTTGTGTTTAATATCCGATTTATGAATGCTTTAAAAAAATTGACAAAGAATCTCGAGGAGCAGAAGGTTATTGCCACTCAAGTAGCGCAGTTGGCAGAAACTCTGCAGGAGTTTGAAGGCCTTTATTACGGAGGGTTTTTATTTAATCATACAATTAATAGCGGGTATAAACCATTTAGTGGCGTGGAGAGATACGATATAGAAAAAAGAATTTTGGGTGTTTTAAAAAGCGGGAAAACTTTAAGCGAAGTTACGAAGAATATCCAATATGCGAATCAAATTGCAAAAAGTGTCCAATCGCAAATAAAAGGTATTCTTCTCTCGGAAGGTAAGGGCGTAAACCAGATTTTTGTTTATGTTGATTTGCTTTCGTTAATCGCTCAAGCAAATAAGCTGGCTCTTTCCGGCCAATCATTTGAGGCCCGCATTGAAGACATTAAGTTCGGTTGGACTGAGGCGGCTGGTGAGGAGGGATATACTAATAATATTTATACTCTTGCTATTTCAATTTTGCCGACTAACGCTTTAGAGAAAGACCGCGCCATGACGGCAAGGGATGAGAATCGTTTAGCGTGGGCGAATGAACTCGTTGATAAAATAAATTCAGGTCGAGAGTCTGTGGGGTTGTTGTTGACGAAAATTATTGGCAATCCTCAATATTTTCCAGGAGGAGAATTCCAGGGTTGGGCAGGGTACGCCACAGGTGATTTGAGGGTTGAATCTTATCAAGATGACCCAAGGCCTTTTAGCAAGGTCGATTTTGATGAAGATAATTCCACCAACAAATTTCATGTACGTGATTCTTACGGAGATTACTTTTCGCTTGGCACTCGCACTCGTCCAAGAATGATCGTCTTGTGGTTTACAAAGACGCGGGGATATAGTGTTGAGAATGCTGTTAGTGCAGGAAAAGGAGCTGCGGCATTGATGCAAAAGTGGTTTTCAAAGATTGGTTACAGTATTTCTACAAAGGTTTATAGGAATGGTATTAAGGTCGAGTTAAATGATAAGAAAGGCTTATTGTGGGGAAGGCCTTTTGATGGCGCAATTTTAAAGAGCACATTGAAGGTGCCGCTGGTTTTGACAGAGCCTGGGTTGAAGGGAGCACTGGAATTAAAAGAGGGCCTTTTGGGCAAACCTTCAGGGCTTGTTCGGGCTGTCGACATTATTACAAACGATCATGGCGCAAGCATTCAATTGAGAATACAGCGTTCCTATTGGAAAGCCGTCACGGGGGCAGTCGAAAAGCAACTGAGGCAGACCTTCCCCGGATATCGTATTCAAGTTAAAGAATATGATGCGCATATGAATCCCCCAGGCTCGATGTATCTTTTGGGTACGCTCACGATTACCAATCCTCGATTCTTAAGGAAGCAGATGCCTGCCGATTCCGACGCCGCGATGAGCGCTAATATGAAGAATCCCGGCGGTATTGACTTAAACGCAAAGAATCTTCAGATGAATATTTCTAAAGATGGCAAAGGCGTTGAGTTTAAATTCGATCCCAAGATGGTCGAGCAATTTAAGCGCGGAGATTTTACCGGTGTCGTTCCGGTCATTATCCGTATCACGCCGATCTCAAGTCCGTTTCCTCTTTTGGGATTAGAAATTCCCGAGGAGAAGGCGATAGAGATATCGAAAAAAAGTTAAAAAAATAAAAGATATTTGTCATCCCCGAATGCATTAGCCTGCCTGACGGTAGGCAGGTCGGGGAACCACAAATTTTAAAGATATGGATTCCCGCAAAAGATTTCGGGAATGACAACTGAGGGTCAGGGGCACGAGAATAAAATTCAACCCCGTGAGGTCAAGAAATTTTGAGCTTACGGGGTTTTTATTTACAGGTTGTTAGACTGTTATCTTTTTTGCTGTCATTCCCGTGCAGACGGGAATCCAGAGTCTTAAAAGCATTTACTGGATTGCATGACAAATAAAGTTTTGTTGCTTAATTTTTGACAAGATGTAAGGGCATTTTTTCCTCACCTCATTTTTTTCAATTAACAATTGCGGCAGGTCGAGAAATTCTGTATATTTATTATGTTATAAATTAAATACAGAAATGAGAGGATCGATTGTGTCAAGAAGAACTAAACAAAAATTCGTTATTTTAATAAGCCTTTCCGGGCTTTTTTTTATTTGTGTTCCCGCCGCCATGCCTGCAGATGATTATCAGACCGCGGTTAATGCCCTACACTCGTCGGAAGATGCGGCCCGTGACAAACAGCTCGAGGAAAGCATTAACGCATTGGACAGCGCTCAGAAAGAATATGACGCGTATAAGCAGAATTGGGATGTTGTTGAAAAAAGACATTTTAACATGTTAAAACAGCAGGTGAGGAAAGAAGAAAAATTTTTACGGGAACCGGATTTCAATAAATTTGCGAAAGATGTTAAGAAGGACAAGATCAAGGTCAATAAACTCAACGCAGAATCGCAGGCGTGGGACCTGGTTGAGCAAAAACATGACGGATATTTTGGCGAAAGAACTTCGGAAGCTTTAAAGAAAGAACATCAAGATGTTGAAGAGGAAGATTTGGCAAAGGTTGGTCTTGAGGATGAAGACGCGCGGGAATTTCAAGGAGACCGCATCGCAAGAAAACATCAATGGGATTTAGGATGGGAAACCAGTCTTTATAAATATGAAGAACCGGGCGTCATGAAACAAAAAGGGGTCATGAAAGGCATTTCCACCGCCTATACCTATCGTCCTAATCAAGGAAATTTTCTTTACAATAGTGAGATCAATACGTATCGGCTCGAAGCGGAATATATGGGCGGGAAAAAACTTCATTATGAAGCGGAAACGGATGACTCTGTTGGCCTTATTGATAAGGGCAAGCGAGACCGGATATGGGATTTAAGAGGACTCATTGGCAGAGAATTCGTTAGCGATCCTAACCAGGTTTTTCTTTATGGTGGCTTTGGCTACCGTTATTTAAATGATTCTTCGAGAAATCCTTACACGATTCTGGGCAATGTTGCCTATCTTTCCTATGAAAGACAATCGCGATATTATTATGTGCCTTTAGGCGTTGAAGCGTCTCGGAAGTTGGCTAATAAATGGACGATTGGTTGCCGAGGAGAATATGATTGGTTTATCGCTGGTAAGCAGATCAGCCGTTTTAGCGATTTTAATACCTATGTGGCTGATGCGAGCTCAGATCTCAATAATCGTCAGCGGCATGGTTTTGGCCTAAGAGGGTCGCTGAAATTTATGCGGTCTTTTGGCTTCATGGACCTAAATCTTGAGCCGTATTTCCGTTATTGGCATATGGAAGATTCGGATGTGGAAGAAGCCTTGGAGTTTGGCGAAGTCTCTGACGGTTGGGTAGAGCCGGAGAATAAGACGACCGAGTATGGCTTAAAAATAGGCGCATCCTTCTAAAAGTCTATATATATTTATATTATATATAAATTAACATCTCTCCACAATTGACAGCCCCCAGCTGTTATGTTACAATCCCCCCAAACTTAGAAGAAATCCAATTTTTCTAAAATTTTTTTATGAAAAAACAAAATATTGTCCTTATTGGGTTTATGGGTTCTGGAAAATCCTTGATTTCCAGGCATTTAGCTAAATTATTAAATAAAAAAAGAGTTTCTTTAGACGACCTGATTGAGCAAAAAGAAGGACGGAAGATTACGGAAATTTTTAAAGAATCCGGAGAGCCCTATTTCCGGCAGGTTGAATCCGCGGTCATTCAAGAGATTTCCGAGAAAGAAAATGTGGTCATTGATTGCGGCGGCGGAGCGGTCATCAATCCGAAGAATGTGGAGAATTTGAAAGCAAAAGGGGTTTTGGTCTATTTATCCGCGTCACCCGAAGTCATTTTAAAGCGGGTCAAGAAAGATACGCACCGGCCGCTGTTAAACGTTGAGAATCCGCAAGAGAAAATCAAAGAGCTTCTCGAAAAGCGAAAATCTTTTTATAAACAGGCAGATTTTGAAGTGAATACCGACGAAATAACACCGGAAGAGATCTGTCGGGAAATCATCCTATTTCTGGAAAAATGACAGAGCATGACGCTTTATTAATATTAAATGCTATCAGCGGGCTTGGCAATGTCCGCATTCAGGCTTTGGTTGAATTTTATGGTTCCGCGGTCCAGGCCTTAGGAATAAATGAAAGCCGTCTTTTGTCCGACCAGGTTGTTCCGAAAGATGTTTGTCAGAACATGGTTCGTTTCGCCAAAGAGGATTTTTTAAAAAACGAATATGCTTTGATGGCGAAAAGCAATATCCATGCGGTCACATACAAAGACGAGGATTATCCAGAGAGTTTAAAAAATATCGTTGATTTTCCCGTCGTGCTTTATGTCAAAGGTCGCTTGGCAAAAGACCAAAAGTTGTCCTTAGCGATTGTCGGGTCGAGAAAAGCTTCTTTATATGGCTTGTCCGTTGCGGAAAAATTTGCCACGAGGTTCGCGGAATTGGGAATCACGGTTGTTTCCGGTATGGCCCGAGGGATTGATACGGCGGCGCATAAAGGCGCCTTAAAAGCCCGGGGGTTGACCACGGCTGTTTTAGGAAGCGGGCTGGCGCATATTTATCCGCCGGAGAATAAAAATTTGTTTGAAGAAATAGCCCAAGCCGGCGGTGCGGTGGTGTCCGAATATCCTATGGATACGGAACCGTTTGCCTATAATTTCCCGCGGCGTAACAGAATTATCAGCGGGCTTTCGTTGGGCGTGATCATTGTTGAGGCTGGCATGAAAAGCGGGGCGCTGATAACTGCGCGTTGCGCCTTGGAACAGGGGCGGGAGGTTTACGCGGTGCCGGGGAAGATCGACAGCCCATCGTCAGAAGGCGTGAATAATTTGATCAAGCAAGGCGCGAAGCTGGTCACATCGATTGAAGATATTCTTGAAGATTTAAAAACGCCGATGACCCAGGCGCTTAAAGAGGAACAGATAGGACGGGAACAAGAGAAAGAGCCTTTGGCTGCGGCTGCTCAAAATAATATTCTTAATTCACTCAGCGACCGGGAAAGGTCCATTTATGAACATCTTAGCGAAGAGCCGGTTCATATCGACGACATTGCGCAGAAAAGCGGATTAGCTTCGTCTTGTGTTATCGCTGTTTTGATGCAATTGGAATTAAAACGTTTGGTTAAACAACTGCCGGGTAAACATTTTAAACGATAGAATAGGAAAATTTTATGGCAAAAGCAATTGTGATTGTGGAGTCTCCGACGAAAGTCAAAACGATTAATAAAATCCTTGGCGCGAAGTTCAAGGTTGTATCCTCCATGGGGCATTTAATTGACCTGCCTAAGTCGACCTTAGGCGTGGATGTCGAGAAAAATTTTGAGCCCAACTTTATTGTGGTCAGGAGCAAATCCAAGATCTTAACGCAACTAAAAAAGGATACCGCCGCGGCCAAAGAGATTTATGTGGCGACTGACCCTGACCGTGAAGGAGAGGCGATTGGCTGGAACCTCGTCACCCAAATCGGAAAAGGCAAAAAGATTTTCCGTGTGACCTTTCAGGAAATCACCAAAGAAGCGGTTTTAAAGGCATTCGAGCATCCGCGGGAATTTGATCAGAAACTTATTAATGCCCAGGTCGCTCGTCGGATTTTAGACAGGATCGTCGGGTATAAATTGAGTCCTGTGTTATGGAAAAAAGTAGGCTCCCGTTTAAGCGCCGGGCGTGTTCAATCGGTTGCGCTGCGCATTCTCGTTGAGCGTGAAAGGGAAATCACTCGTTTTGTCCCTGAAGAATATTGGCAGATCGCCGTGGACCTTAAGAAAGAAGGCTATGATCAACCTCTTGCCGCGTCTTTAGAACGCATTGATAAGGAAAAATTCAAGATCAGTTCTCAGAATGAAGCCAACACACTCGTCGAGGAAATTAAACAGCAAGATTTTAACGTGACGCTGGTTTCTGAGCGGGAAGTCAAGCGCAATCCTAATCCGCCTTTTATTACCAGTACGCTCCAGCAGGAGGCTTTTAATAAACTGAGATTTAACGCCGAGCGCACCATGCGCATCGCCCAGGAATTGTATGAAGGTGTTGAATTAGGCGATGGAGAAACCGTGGGTCTTATCACCTATATGAGAACGGATTCCGTCAACATTTCCCAGGAGGCATTGTTAAAGGTGCGGGAGTTCATTAAAACAAATTACGGCGCGAAATATTTGCCGGAAGAGCCCAATAAATATAAGTCCCGTAAGTCCGCCCAGGAAGCGCATGAAGCGATTCGTCCGGCGAGCGTCTTAAGAAGCCCTCAGGATATTCAGCGGTTTTTAGAGCCGGATCAATACAAACTTTACGCGCTTATCTGGAACCGTTTCGTCAGCTGTCAGATGACGCCGGCAGTTTATAAATATAAGAAGATCGAAATTACCGCCGGACGTTTTCAATTCGGCGCTTCCGGCTCCACATTGGTTTTTGATGGATTCTTGACGGTCAATAGTGAAGACCGGGAAGAAGAATCCGCGCTTGATTTTTCTCATTACACTCAAGGCGACAGGCTTTCTTTGATGGAAATGAAACCTACTCAGCATTTTACCAAACCACCGGCACGGTTTTCCGACGCGAGTTTGGTCAAAGCTCTTGAAGAAGACGGCATTGGCCGCCCGAGTACGTATGCCTCCATTATCCATACGCTTGTTTTTCGTAATTATGTCGTCCGGGACCGCGGGTATTTTACGCCGACGGAATTGGGCATCAAGATCTGCGATTTGTTGGTGGAATATTTTGCCAAGGTCATGGACATCGGATTTACCGCAAAAATGGAAGAGGAGTTGGATTCGGTCGAAGAAGGCGTGCTGGAATATCCGAAGCTTTTAGACGAGTTTTATCAGCCGTTTAAAGAGGAGTTGGATTTTGCCGAGAAGAATATCGAGAAGACCCATAATTTTATTGATAAAAAATGCCCGTTATGCCAACGGCAAATGGTCGTGAAATGGGGGCGGCGGGGAAAATTTTTAAGTTGCTCCGGCTTTCCGGCGTGCAAACATGCGGAATCTTTTACGTCGGGCGTCAAATGCCCGCAAGAAGGATGTACCGGCGAGCTCGTTGAGCGCCGGTCGAAGAAAGGCCAGATGTTTTACGGCTGCAGCCGTTATCCTCAGTGTACTTTTATAGCTAACGAACTACCGAAGGTAAATAGTTAAGAAATAAAAAAGAAATATTTTTTTTGTTGTCATCCCCGCAATTTTTAGGCGGGGATCCACTGACTGATTTAGTCCTCGTCGGAAATCTCTATGCCTGGATTTCATGACAGAGATGGAGTGGGAAGAGGCCAGCATTTTTATGAACCGTTACATCGACAAATTTATCTCTTACCTTGAGATCGAGAAGAATTATTCGCCGCATACACTTCTCAATTACCGTCTGGATTTGGAGGAGTTTTTTAAATTTGCCGGAGAGATCCCTGTTGAAAAGATTGATTATCTGTTGTTCAGACGATTTTTGGCAGAATTGCGTAACCATCAACACCGGCCGCGGACCTTGTCGAGAAAACTGTCTTCTTTAAGGAGCCTTTTTAAATTTTTGCATCGCGAAGGACATATTAAGAGCAATCCGTCGGTCCTCTTGATGTCGCCTAAACTAGATAAAACTTTGCCGAAATTCTTGTCGGAAGAAGATATGGCGAAATTCATTGAAGCTCCGGATCTGGCGACGGACATGGGAAAAAGAGATAAGGCGATTTTGGAATTGCTTTATAGCTCCGGGATCCGCGTCAGCGAGTTGGTTGGCCTTGATGTTCGTGATGTGGATCTGATCGGCAATATCGCCAAGGTCGCCGGTAAAGGAAAGAAAGAACGGCTTGTTCCTATCGGAGATAAGGCGGTTTTGGCCATTAAACATTATCTGGATCTAAGGAAAGACCCATCCGGCGCATTATTTTTAAATAGAAGCCAAACGCGATTGACCGACCGGAGTATCCGTAATATCGTCAATAAATATATGACCTTAGCGTGTTTGAACCAGAATATTTCTCCGCATGTCCTCAGGCATTCGTTTGCGACGCATATGCTGGACCGGGGCGCGGATCTTCGTTCCGTGCAGGAATTATTGGGCCATGTGAATCTTTCGACAACGCAGATTTACACGCATGTGACAACGGATAGATTAAAAAAAGTTTACGATAAAGCCCATCCGAGGGCGTAAAAACATATGTTCATCCTCTACGATATTATTTTCATCCTTTTTGCCTTGATGTATTTTCCGTACTTGCTCATTAAAGGCAAGTGGCATAAGGATTTTTTGTCTCGATTTGGCGGGTTTTCGAAAGAGATAGAAGAGCGTTTATGCTTAAAACCGAACATCTGGATTCACGCGGTGAGCGTCGGCGAGATCCTTGTGGTTCTGGGTTTGATCGATAAGATCAAGGAGAGATTTGTTCACTACCAGATCGTTTGTTCAACGGTCACAAAAACAGGTTATGATCTTGCGCAAACGAAATTGCCTAAAGACGTTATCGTGGTTTATGCGCCGTTTGATTTAAGTTTAAGCGTGCGACGATATATTGATCTGATCAAGCCTCGCATTTATATTTCTTCGGAAACAGAGATCTGGCCCAATATTTACACGGCGCTGGCGAACAATAATATTCCCGTTGTTCTGATCAACGGCCGCATTTCCGACAAGGCGTATAAGGGATACAAAGGAGTTTTGGTCTTAACGCGGAAGGTTTTAAAGTGTGTTCAGGCATTTTGCATGCAAAGTGAAATGGATGCCAGCCGTGTTTTGTCCTTAGGTGCGGATTCTAAGAAGGTTCATGTGGTCGGGAATCTAAAGTTTGACGTCGATATCGATGCTGAGGCAATATCATTAAAAAAATTAGGGTTTTCGTCTGAAAATAAAATCCTCCTCGCTGGAAGCACTCACCAGGGGGAAGAAGAAATCCTTATCGATATTTATAAAAAGTTGTCCGCTGAATTTAAGGATTTACGGTTGATGATCGCCCCCAGGCATCCTGAGCGGGCAGAAGGAATTTGTCAGCTTGTTCAAAAAAGCGGGTTTCATCCTATTAAATTTTCGAAGATCACGGTTGAGAAAATGAATCAGGATGCGATTGTGGTGGTCGATTCGATCGGGCAGCTGAGAAATCTCTACAGCATCGCCGCGCTTGTGTTCGTGGGAAAAAGTTTTGTTAAAGGCGGTGGGCAGAATATGATCGAACCGGTTTATTTCGGTAAGCCGACGTTCGTTGGCCCGAGAACGGATAATTTTAAGGATGTCACGAGGGTCCTTCTTAAGGAAAATGTTCTCGTGCAGGTTAAGGACCCGGAAGAATTGCTTCGGGAAATGAAGGCCATGCTTCAGAATCCACAACGGCAAAAAGCCATCAGCCAGACGGGAAAACAGGTTTTAATGAGTTACCGGGGTGCGACAGTAAGAACGTTAAGAATTATTTCGGATTTTTTGAAAGATTAAGCGATGAGGCAATATCTTTATTTAGTCATGACCGACCAGATCGACGGAGCGCTTGCTTGTGTGGTCAAGATAGCGCTGTGGATCCTTTCTGTCTTTTATGGGATGTTGGTGCGCGGGAATGTCTGGCTTTATAAGATAAAAATCAAAAAGCAGACGAGGCTTCCTAAACCGGTTATTAGCGTCGGGAACATGACTTGGGGCGGAGCGGGAAAAACGCCGTTGGTGGAATATTTGGCCAAGGTCATAAAGCAGATGGGGTATAAGCCGGTCATTTTGACGCGAGGGTATATGGGCGGGAAAAATAGGCAGATAGAAAGTGACGAGGCTAAAATGCTTGAAGGGTCTTTAGGCGATGTCCCGGTTCTCGTCGGGCCTAATCGCGCTAAGAACGCGTTAGAATTTCTTAAAACTCATCCGGCGGATGTTTTTATCCTGGATGATGGATTTCAGCATTTGTGTCTTTATCGAGATCTTAATCTCGTTGCCATAGACGCCATGAATCCGTGGGGAAATACATTTTTATTGCCTCGGGGGATTTTACGGGAATCCCTCGACGCGCTTCAAAGGGCAGATATGTTTATTGTGACCAAGAAAGACTTGGCAGACAAAAATACGTTAAAAGAACTTAAAGGGCAGTTAGCCAGCATTCTCCCACAAAAGCCGGTGATTGAAGCTAATCATCACTCTGTGGATTTATGGGACCTGCGCACGCAGGAAACAAAGGAACTGTCATTTATCGCCGGGAAAAATGTTTGCTGTTTCTGTAGTATCGCGAGTCCTCAATCTTTTGAGCAGGTCTTGATCGATCTTAAGGCGCATATTCAAAAAAAGATTGTTTTTCTGGACCATCACGTTTATGAAAAGAATGATGTGGAAGAGATCGTTCAATATTGCCGGCGATACCGGATTGCTATTTTAGTGACAACCATGAAAGATGCAGTTAAAATAAAAAAGTTTTTAGATCACATTGATGAGAATATATTGATATTGGCACTACGGATTGAAATATCCGTTCAAGACGGAAAGGACGTTCTCTTTGGAAGAATATCTTCTCTTATCCAGCATTAAAGTTTTGGCAAAGATTGTTTGCCTTTTGCCTCTGAGGCTGGTTTTATGGATAGGCAAAGGTTTAGGCCTTGTCGCGTACTATCTTGCGCCTAAGCCTAGAAGCTTGGTCTATTCAAGCCTCAAGATGGCGTTTGCAGATTCCAAATCTCCTCAAGAAATCAAACAAATCACGAAACGGGTATTTCAGAATTACAGCCAGAATGTGCTTGATTTGATGCGCATGCCTTGTTTGACGCCGGAGAAGTTTCAAGCCTTGGTCCTCTTTGAGGGCAAAGAAAATATCCAGGAGGCTTTGGCTAAAGGAAACGGGGTGATTCTTTTGGCCATGCACTTCGGAAGCTGGGAAATGGCCAGCATTTCATGTGCCATGCTGGGATATCCGTATAAAGTCATGGTCCGAGCTCAGGAAAAGTATTCGAAGATCGACGATCTTTTGAATTCTTACCGGTCATGCGGCGGGTCGATTGTTTTGTCCAGGGGAATGGGAACTCGCGACTTGATCAAGTCTTTAAAAAATAATGAAGTTGTCGGCATGGTTGTGGACCAGGGCGGCAAGGATGGAACGGTTGTTCCGTTTTTCGGCCGCGGAGCTTCGCTGTCCGACGGAGCGGTACGATTGGCGCTCAAATTAGACGTGCCGTTATGTTTTTCCATCATTGTCCGGGAACAGGGTTCTCGGCACCGCATTATTATTAATAAAGCCATGGAGCTTGAACGCACGGGAGACATTGAGGCGGATATTAAGGCTAATCTCATTAAGATTTCTAAACTCATGGAAAATTACGTCCGTCTTTATCCGGCGGAGTATATGTGGTTCTATAAAACTTGGAAATATTCTGACCAGTCGAATATTGTTATCTTGGACGACGGACGCACAGGACATTTAAGGCAGTCAGAAACGGTAGCAAAAATGATTGAGAAGGCTTTGGCTGAGCGTAAGATTACGACGACGGTGGAGGTCCTGCCGGTTTCATTTAAAACAAAAACGCATCAGGCGGCTTTTTCCCTGATGAGTTTTTTGCCGTTTTTATCTTGGGGGCAATCTCGGTTGGGATTTTTAAGACATTTCCTGACACCGGAATCCTATACAGCATTGACTAAGGTCAAGGCGGATTTTGTTGTCTCCTGCGGGTCTATGACCTCTGGCGTCAACTATATGTTTTCCCTGGATACACGTGCTAAAAGCCTTGTGATCTTACGCCCTGGCGCCTGGGGATACAAAAGATTCGACAGGGTGATTTTACCGCAGCACGATTATGTGCCGGCGCATCAAAAGTATTCCAATATCATCAAGACGAATGCGGCGCCTAATTTGATCGACGCGCAATATTTATCTGAGCAAAAAGAGCTGCTTTTAAAAAGGTATTCTCATTTAAGAGACCATGGGAGATTTAAAATAGGATTGCTGGTCGGTGGCGATGCTAAAAATTTGTATTTAAGCGAACAGCAAATGCGCATTCTTGTTCATCAGATTCAGAATATTTGTACGGACATGAAAGTTGAGGTGATCGTCTCAACATCGCGCCGCACGCCGTCGTCCATCGAGCAAATCCTGATCAGAGAGCTGCAGAAGAAAGATTATTGTCCTTTGCTGGTCGTGGCGAACCAAAAGAATATCCCCGAGGCCGTCGGAGGGATCTTGGGCCTTTGCGATTTGATCATTGTCTCGGGAGACAGCATTTCCATGGTTTCGGAAGCCGCCAGTTCCGGGAAAAATACGATCGTCTTTGAAGCGCAAGCCAAGACGGGCGTTTCCCAAAAAACGAATAAGCATAATTTATTTATTCATAAGCTCCACCAAGAAGGTTTTGTCATTTGCTCTGATGTCAAGAATATGGGTGAGACCATTTTTAATGTCATCAAAGGAAAAATGAAGACCAGAAAAATCAATGACCAAGATATTATTTTTGAGTCAGCTAAAAGGGTGATCTAAACAATGAATGTCCTGCAGATTCTTCCAGAACTTAACGTCGGTGGGGTAGAAACCGGCACAAGTGATTTTGCTAAGTATCTTGTCGCGCATGGGCATCGGTCCGTGGTGATTTCTCACGGCGGAAGCATGGTCGCCGCCCTCGAAAAGGCCGGCAGCAAACACTATACGCTTCCGGTCCATAAAAAATCTTTGTGGGCTATTCTTAAAAGCATTAAGGAAGTCCGTAAGATCATCCGTCAGGAAAATATTGATATCGTGCATGCGCGGTCCCGTGTTCCGGCGTGGATTGGGTATTTCGCCTGCCGCAAAACCCGCGCCGCGTTTATCACCACCTGCCACGGATATTATCGCAGCCGTCTTTTTAGCCAGATCATGGGCTGGTCGAAGTTGGTGATCGTGCCCAGCCAGGTGATCGGCCGGCATATGATCGACGATTTTAAGGTGTCGTCTAACAGTATCCGGTATATTCCCCGAAGTGTTGACCTTGAAAAATTTAACATTCCTCGTCAACGCAAAACCGGCGAAATGAAATGTACGATCGCCATCATCGGGCGGATCACTCCTTTAAAAGGGCACACCTATTTTTTAAAGTCCATGGTAAAGGTTGTTCGTAATTTGCCTTATGCTAAGATCTGGATTATCGGCGACGTTCCAAAGAAAAAACGGGCCTATAAACAAGAATTGGAGATCTTGGTCCAGCGGTTAGGCTTGACGAATAACGTGGAATTTTTAGGGACGCGCAAAGATATTCCGGAATTATTGTCCCAGGTCGACGTGGTTGTTTTATCCACCGTAACGGAAGAAGCCTTCGGCCGTGTGATCGTAGAAGCCCAGGCTGCTGGTGTGCCGGTTGTCGCGACGAAGGTCGGCGGTGTCGTGGATATTATTGAGGATGAAAAAACAGGCCTTTTGGTCATGGCCAAGGATACCGATGCCATGGCGAGCGCGGTCTTACGGCTCTTACGTGATAAAGCCTTTGCCGAACAAATGGCCATCGAGGCGAAGAAAAGGGTCCAGGAGCAGTTCACTTTAGAACAAATGGCTTCCCGCACGCTGGCGGTTTATGAGGAGCTTTTAAATTCCACGAATATTTTGGTGATAAAAATCAAGGCCATTGGTGATGTGATTTTAGCTGTCCCGTCGTTAAAAGCGATCCGCGAGAATTTTCCCAAGGCAAAGATCCATTGTTTGGTCGGTCATGAATCGCGGAAAATTTTGCAGCATTGTCCTTATATCAACGGAATTATTGTTTACGATACCAACGATAAGGGATGGTTTAAACTTTTAAAATTATCGCAGACTTTACGGAAACATCGTTTTGATAAAGTCATTGATTTTCAGAATAACCGGCGTAGCCACCTATTGGCGTTTTTAAGTTTCCCTCGGGAGAGTTATGGCTATGATAACGGAAAATGGGGAAGCCTCTTGACCAATCCTTTAAAGAAATATCGTAGTGACATCGCGGCAGTCCCGCATCAATTTCAATTGTTGGACGCGATTGGGATCAAACATCCGTCTAATCCTTTGTTGGAATTGTGGCCTTCGGACAAAGACCACGAGCATGCGAAAAATCTTTTTGAATCAGAATGGCTCGGCAATTGCACAAACATCGTCGGAATTAATCTTGCGGCATCGAGCAAGTGGGAGACGAAAAATTGGCCGATAGAATATATCGCTCAACTATGTGACCTTCTCGCGGCTAAAAGTATTCGTGTGGTGATCACGGGAATGGACAAGGACAAGGCTTTGGCCCAGCAGTTGTTGTCTTTATGTAAATCTAAGCCTGCGAATCTGGTCGGTAAGACCGATGTGATGGAATTGGCCGCGGTGATCAAAAGATGCAAAGTTTTTATTACGCCGGACTCGGCGCCGATGCATGTAGCGGCGGCGATGCAGGTCCCGGTTGTTGCCTTTTTTGGTCCTACGGATGCCACTCGGCATGTTCCTCCGGCGAAAAAGTTGGTCGTGTTAAGTAAAACGCTACACTGTGCGCCTTGTTATAGCGCGCGGTGCAAGATTTTTACCCATGCGTGTATGAAAGAAATCACGCCTGAAGAGGTCTTAACCAAAATCCAAGCATTAATGGAGGCCGGCACATGAACATTCTTTTCTTGACAACTCACCTTAACAGCGGCGGAATTACAAGCTATTTATTCACGTTGTCGAAAGGTCTTATTCAAAGAGGGAATACGGTCCATATTGTTTCGAGCGGTGGCAATATGGAACAAGAGTTTGTGGCTATGGGCGCAAAGAGCGTCATTTTAAATATCAAGACAAAATCGGAATTGGACCCGAAAATTTATATCGCTTTGCCGCGTTTAAAAAAATATATCCGTCAAAATCATATCGACATTATTCATGCGCAGACAAGAGTGACTCAAGTGATGGCGAATTTCTTAAAACAATTGACGCACGTGCCGTATGTCACGACGTGTCACGGGTTTTTTAAGCCGCGTCTTTTTAGAAGGATATTCCCGTGCTGGGGGGATATGGCGATTGCCATAAGCCCGTCGGTCATGGAACATCTTCATAATGATTTCCGGCGGAATCCTTTAGAAATTGCTTTAGTGCGTAGCGGTATTGATGCCTGTTGGTTTTCTGCTATTGATGAGAATTTGAGAAAACAAAAACGGTTATCTCTAGGGTT
>JADFXT010000009.1:75431-113554 GCA_015233405.1 Candidatus Omnitrophota bacterium
CTGTTATTATCTCTTAATCCTTTTGCTTTACCATCTCCGCTTCTCCTAAGTATGTCGCTTGCACTTACTCCAGCAACCTCGGAATTCCTCCCCCCCGTTAGGCGATCACAGCGAAGCCGGCTGCTTGCGCTTCCATGATGGAGAGCCCTACCCCTTCGATGCGCGAAGATCGTAAGAGCCCCCATCCGAACTCCAGTCAGACGTGTGCTCTTCCTACCTTCGCGCAATGAAGGCCTAGGGCTTTCCATCATGGAAGCGCAAGCATCCGGCTTAGCGGTCATCGCATCACGTGTGGGAGGAATTCCAAGCTTGATTGAGGATCGGAAAACAGGAATCTTAGTCGAGCCGGAAAACGTCAATGAACTGGCTAAAGAGATCATCGGCTTGTTGACTTATTCAGAAAAAATCAAAGAGCTTGGCCTAAATGCCAGAGAGTTCGCCTTAAAGAATTATTCATCCGAGCAAATGGTTGAAAAAACCGTCACTGTTTATAAAAGTCTTGTCAGCGCTTAAGATTATGAAAAAAATATTAGTGGTGAACGTTAACTGGGTTGGGGATGTGGCTTTTTCTGCGCCCATTTTTAAGGCCCTTAAAGAGTTTTATCCTCAGTGTCAGATCACCTGTATGGCGCCATCCCGGGTTCGTGGTGTTTTAGAATGCCTTTCTGATGTCGACGAGATCATTGATTATGATGAGCGCGTGACACACCGCGGGGTTTTACAAAAACTCGGGGTTATTTTAAAGCTCCGACGAGAGAAATTTGACGCGGCATTTTTGTTGCACGGCTCATTAACCAGGGCTCTGATGGTTTTCTTAGCAGGAATTCCCAAGCGGATCGGGTATGATACCAAGAAGCGTGGATTTCTTTTGACGCATAAGATTTCGCCGCCGACGGGAAAAATGCTCCACCGTTCGGATTATTACTTAGGCGTCTTAGAATCTTATGGTATTCCCGTCAAAGACCGCAGTCCTCGCTTAACGGTTGGTGAAGAATCTTTAAAAGAGGTAAAACAGATCCTTTTTCAGAATGGGATTTTGGATGTCCATCCGAGAATCCTTGTTCACGTCGGGGCTAACTGGACTTTAAAACGCTGGCCGAAAGAAAATTTCACGCGATTGCTGGAGAGCTTGCTTAAGGATGCGGATGCCGAGATTGTGATCCCGGGAACAAAAGAAGACCTTGGGTTGATTGAGGAGATTTGTTCGCCTTTGAGAATCAAACCGCACATTTTAGCCGGAAAGACAAATCTTAAACAATTGATCGCGCTGATGAGCATAAGCGATTTATTGATCTCTTCGGATTCCGGCCCGCTACATTTAGCCAATGCCGTCGGGATAAAAACAATCGGTCTTTTTGGCCCTACCCGTCCGGAAGTGACCGGGCCTAAAGGGCAAGGCCGCGCCACAATTTTACAATATGAAGTCGGGTGCAACTCAAAAGCCTGTTATCATCTGGCCTGCATGGACAATATTTGTATGCAGGCCATTACGGTTAAGGATGTCCTTGATGCCGCTTCAAAAATCCAAAATACATAATATTCTCGTTATTTCTCTGACGAATATCGGCGATGTTATTTTGACCTTTCCAGTCGTGGATATCTTAAAGAATGATTTTCCCGACGCGAAACTTTCCATTTTGATAGGCCCTAAGGCACAGTCGCTTCTCGAGGCAAATCCGTCTTTTGAGAAGGTTTATATTTACAATAAACATCAGTCTTTTTTGGAAAATATCCGTTGGCTAGGGGAATTAAGGCGACAAAATTTTGACCTGATCGTTGATTTAAGGAACACAGCGATCCCTTTTTTTGTCCCGACGCAATATCGCACGCCGTTAAGGAAAACCAATTCCCGCGGGCTTCATATGAGAGAAAAACATCTGGCCCGTTTACGGAGCATTTATCCGAACGCGCAGATTTCCCCCAAACGCTATTCGTTGTTTATCAGCGAAGAGACTAAGGCTGCCGTGCGAAAGATGATTGATAAGGACATCGGTTCAAAGCCGTTTGTTGTTATCGCGCCCGGCGCTATGGATAATTCCAAAAGATGGACAGAAAAGAATTTTGCTCTTGTGGCGGATGAGTTGGTCAAAACAAAAGGCGTTGGAATTGTTTTTGTCGGCGGGGCTGAAGACCGTCACGTGGCCCAATCTATCGGGCATTTGATGGAAAGTGAATTTGTCAATTTATGCGGACGCACGACTTTGCTGGACTTGGCCGAATTGATGAATCATTGCCAAATGGTGATCGCTAACGACAGCGCGCCAATGCATTTGGCCAGCTATTTGGATAAACCTGTCCTGGCCATTTTCGGTCCGACAGACCCTGCTCAATACGGGCCGTGGAGCTCGCAAAGTTTATACGTCGAGAAAAAGAAGGATTGTCAGGTTTGTCATAGTCCTAAGCTCAAGACCAAGCATGAGTGCATTAATAATGTTTCGGCGGAAAATGTTTTAGAAGCTCTGAAGTCTTTTGAATTTTCTAGAAAATGACACTACAAAAATACAACAATATTCTTGTTGTCCGCACGGACCGGATGGGGGACGTTGTCTTAACAACTCCCGCCATTGAAGCGTTAAAGGTTGCGTATCCTCATGCGAGGATCACTTTGATGGTTTCGCCATCGACAAAGGATTTGGTTTCTGAAAATCCTTTTTTGGATGAGCTCATTATTGATGACCGCAAAAAGAAATACAAAGGGTTAAAAGGATTTATTAAACTCATCCATTTTCTTCGACAGAAGAAATTCGATCTAGCCATTATTTATCATACGAAAAGACGGTTTAATTTGGCCTGTTTTCTAGCCGGCATTCCCAATCGTGTCGGGTATAAAAATGATAAGCTGGGGATTCTTTTGACCAACCCGATCAAAGACACCCGACATGAAGGTAAAAAGCATGAGTCCCAATATTGTTTGGACGTCTTAGAAATATTAGGAATTACGACTAGAGAGGGAAAACTGCATGTTTCTACGACCAAAGAGTCGGACCTCTGGATGGAAGAATATTTACGCCAAAATCAGATTGCGGACAAGGATTTCTTGATCGGAGTTCACCCTGGCGCCTCTGATCCTTCTCGGCATTGGCCGGCACACCGTTTCAACGAGTTGATTGATATTTTGATCGAGAAATATCAATGTAAGGTTATTATTCTAGGAGGGCCTGATGTCGTTAGTGTGTCGAGCACGATAAAATCGTCTTTACGTAACTCTGCTTTTGTTTATGATGTCACTGGAAAGACGTCTTTGCACCAATTTGGAAGTGTTTTAAAGAGATGCAACTTGTTTATTTCCAATGATTCAGGTCCGGTCCATGTGGCAGCGGCCGTTGGAACTCCTGTTGTGGCCATTTTTACCCGTAATCAGCCCGGAATCAATCCTGAGCGCTGGAGACCGTTAAGCCGAAACTCTAAAGTGGTCAGCGTTTCTCCGGAACAAAGCAATCTTTCTTTTAAAAAATCAGGCAAAGCACCCGCACAATATTTGGACCTTATTTCAACCGAAACCGTTTTAGAAGCAGTTGACGCCATATATAAACTATGCTAGAATCAACACTTCTTTAAAGGCATATCTCTTTATAAATTATTAATATTTATTATTTTAGAGACGAGAAAATATGTATTCGTTAGCTTCCTACAGCAAAATTATCGAAAAGTTTAAGAAAAAGAACATCTTGGTTATCGGCGATGTGATTTTAGACCAATATATCCAAGGCTCTGTGTCGCGGATCTCTCCGGAAGCGCCTGTTCCGGTTGTTGTGGAGCAAAATAGATTCTATACGCCCGGAGGCGCTGCCAATGTTGCGCAGAATTTAAAGGCATTAGGCGCCGAAGTGGTTTTGGTCAGCCGTATCGGGGATGATTTGGAGGGGCGGATTCTTAAAGAAGAATTAAAGAAAAAAGGTGTTGTCATAGAATCTCTGTTTGTTGATAAAAACCTTCCGACCATCACTAAGGTCCGTGTTCTCGCGCAGCATCAGCAGATCGTTCGTATTGACCGGGAAAAGACCGATGAACTCGTTGATAAAAAGCTTTTTGAGAAGATTTGTCAGTTTATCAAGAAACATATCTTAGAATTTGATGGAATTATCATTTCCGACTACGGCAAGGGGCTCATTACCCCTGAGCTGGTTAATTTTGTCTGTTCATTGGCCATTCAAAATAAAAAGATCATTACCGTTGACCCGAAAGTGGAACATTTTAATTATTATCGGCAGGTGACCTCTATTACGCCTAACTTAAAAGAGGCGGAGAATGCGATTCGAAATATCAAAATTACGGCACATGCTCCGCAGGAACTCGGCATTCGTACGGAAAAATTAAAGACCGATGATGATGTGGACTTGGCGGGAAAAGAGCTTTTGAAATATTTAGATTTGGAATCGCTTTTGATCACTTTAGGCGAGCGCGGGATGCGGCTATTTGAGCGAGGGCAAACCCCTGTCCATATCAGCACTAAAGCGAAGGAAGTTTATGATGTGACCGGTGCGGGCGATGCTGTCATTTCCGCGTTTACGTTGAGCTTAACAGCCGGCGCGAATAAACAGCAGGCAGCGGAGATTTCCAATTTTGCGGCCGGCGTTGTCGTCGGGAAGTTGGGAGCGGCTACGGTGACGGCGAAGGAGCTTGTGACCGCGATAAAGGAATATTGATTATGAAAGTCATCGGCGTTATTCCAGCCCGCTGGGGTTCGACACGATTTGAGGGAAAGGTTTTGGCCTTGATCGCCGGCAAGCCGATGATCGAACATGTTTGGTTGCGCGTCAAGAAAAGCAAAATTTTAAACGATATTATTATCGCTTGCGATGACGAGAAAGTTTTAAAAACGGCTGTCCAGTTCGGCGCGAAAGCTGTCCTGACGTCCCCGAACCATCCTAGCGGCACCGATAGAATCGCGGAAGTTGTTAAAGATTTGGATGTGGATATCGTCGTTAATATCCAAGGGGATGAGCCGCTGATTCAGCATGCCGTTATTGATAATTTGGCCAACGCGCTGATGAGCGATCAATCTGCGGTCATGTCGACGGTCATCAAACGGCTAGAGAAGCAAGAGGAGCTGGATAATCCGAATGTGGTGAAGGCTGTTATTGACGAAGAAAGTAACGCTTTATATTTCTCCCGTGCTGCTATTCCCTATAACCGCGACAAAAAAGATTTTAAAGCGCTGACCTATTATAAACATCTCGGGATTTACGCTTATCGCAAGAATTTTCTATTGAAGTTAAAAGATCTGCCGCCGTCGCTGTTAGAGAAAACGGAAAAGTTGGAGCAATTAAGGGTCTTGGAAGCCGGATATAAGATCAAGGCGATTTTAACCGATCTTGAAACCATCGGTGTAGATACAAAAGAAGATTTGAAATTGGTTGAAGCAATTCTTCAAAAGGGATAATTATGGAAAAAGTCATTAAGGTGGGAGATATTAAAATCGGCGGCAAGAATCCATTTGTTCTTATTGCCGGTCCGTGCGTCATAGAAGATAAAGCGTTGGTCTTAAAGACCGCGTCGGCGATAAAGAAGGTCACGCAAAGGCTTAACGTGCCGTTTATTTTTAAGGTCAGCTATGATAAAGCCAACCGTACATCCGTTAATTCCTATCGCGGCCCAGGGCTGGTTAAGGGCTTAGAGATCATCCGGGAAGTGAAAGAAAAGTTGGGCGTTCCGGTTTTAAGTGATATTCATAATATTTTTGAGGCGGATATTGCGGCCAAAGTCCTCGATGTTATTCAGATCCCGGCGTTTTTATGCCGACAGACGGATTTGCTCGTTGCCGCCGGAGAAACCAAAAAAGTTGTCAATATTAAAAAAGGTCAGTTCTTAGCGCCCCACGATATTGCACAAGCGGTCAAGAAAGTTGAGTCGACGGGTAATACTAAAATTCTTTTGACGGAGCGGGGAGTGAGTTTTGGTTACAATAATTTGGTCACGGATTTTCGGTCCATTGCCATTATGCAGGAAACCGGATATCCGGTTGTTTTTGATGCCACTCATAGCGTCCAGCAGCCTGGGGGCTTAGGGACCGCATCAGGAGGATGTAGCCAATATATTCCGTTGTTGTCCCGTTGTGCCATCGCGGCAGGAAGTAATGGCATCTTTATTGAGACGCATCCGGACCCTAAAAACGCTCTTTCCGATGGGCCGAATATGCTGGCGCTTAACAATTTGGAGAAGTTCTTAGAACAACTGAAGGCGATTGAAGAGGCAATAAAGAAATAGAAGCATAAAATGCGCCAGGCCTCTTGTAAAAAAGGAAACCATGTCACTTAAAAAAGCCAAAGAAGTTATTCATATCGAAGCGCAGGCCATCAATGCCTTAGCCAAGCGAATTAATAAGGATTTTATTAAAGCCGTTGAGACGATCGTCAAATGCAAGGGCCGCGTGATCGTAGCCGGCATGGGCAAGACCGGGATCATCGGCCGAAAGATCGCGGCGACACTTTCCTCGACGGGAACGCCGAGCATTTTTATGCACAGCGCGGAGGCACTTCATGGAGATTTAGGCCAGGTTACACGCGATGATGTGCTCATCCTTATTTCAACCAGCGGGGAAACTGAAGAGACGAAATCGTTATTGCCGCTCATCAAAAAAATCGGCGTTAAAAGTATCGCGTTAACCGGCAATTTGAAATCCTCTTTGGCCAAACATTGTGATGTGGTGTTGGATGTCTCTGTGGAGAAGGAAGGCTGTCCTTTAGGATTAGCTCCGATGGCCTCGACGACAACGACGCTTGTTATGGGCGATGCTTTAGCAGCCTGTTTGATCGTCCGAAGAAAATTTCGGACCGAAGATTTTGCATTTTATCATCCCGGCGGCGCTTTAGGCAAAAGGCTTCTTTTAAAGGTCGAGGATTTGATGCGGAAGGGCGCTCATTATGCCAAAGTCAGAGAGCAGGCGAAGGTCAAGGATGTCTTATTGACCATCACCAAAAGCCGGTGCGGTTCTGCCTGCGTCATTGATAACGACGGAAAATTAAAAGGTATTTTTACCGACGGAGATTTGCGTCGCCATTTAGAAACCGATCCTCAGCTTTTAGGACGCACGGTCTCTGAGGTCATGACGAAAAATCCTACGACTATTCAGAAAGACAAGTTAGCCGCGGAAACGATCCGGATCTTGGAAGGGCGGAAGATCGATGAGCTTCCTGTTGTTGATTCTAAGGGAAGACTGGTCGGGCTTTTGGATATTCAAGACCTGTTAAGGACGGGGTTAGTATGACAGCGCAATTAAAAAAGAAGATTAATAAAATAAAAGTCTTGGCCATGGATGTCGACGGTGTATTGACCAGCGGTAAGATCAATCTCGATGAAGAGGGTAAGGAAATCAAAAGTTTTAATGTCTATGACGGGTTTGGTTTGGCTCTGTGCCACAAGGCCGGTTTAAAGACTGCGGTCATCTCTGCCCGTTCTTCCGGTGCTGTGACGGCCCGCGCCCTGGATTTAAAGATCGATAGGATTTTCCAAGACGCGTACCCTAAGATCAGCGCTTATGAACAGATCCTCAAAGATTTTGATGCCCAAGATGCGGATGTTTGTTTTATCGGCGATGATCTTCCGGATATTTGTGTTCTAAAAAGAGTTGGTTTGGCCGTGGCTGTTTCCAATGCCGTGCCGGAAGTCCAGAGAGAAGCGGATTATGTCACCAAAAAACGAGGCGGCGATGGCGCGTTGAGGGAAGTCATCGAGCTTATTTTAAAAACCCAGGGGAAATGGGAAGGGTTGATAAAACCATTATGCATATAAAACGGTTGTTATTATTTGCGGTATTGTTTTTTGTCGTCCAAGGGGTATCGTTCGCCCAGAATGAGACAGTTACTCCAGAGCCAGGAGCCAATCCCGAGGGTGGGGACAAGAAGTTTCAGGGATTTAATTTGCAAGGATACAATCAACAGGGCCAGAAGTCCTGGGATGTGAAGGGCGATACGGCCAATATCGTCGGGACACAAGTGCAATTAAACAAGGTCGATGCGAATGCCTATGGCGAACAAAATATGAATGTGACTGCTGAGACCGGCGTGCTTGACCAGGCGAGCGGCAATATGCGCCTGGAAAAAGACGTTGTTATTACCAGTGACCGGGGTTCTCAGCTGATGACAAATTCTTTAGATTGGGACAAGAACAAAGATGAAGTCACGACCCAAGACAACGTTACGATCACCGATGAACAGATGACGGCGACCGGAACAGGGTTAAAGGCCAAGCCTGGTTTAAAAACCGCGCAGATCAATAAAGACGTGACCGTGATGGTTGCGGCAAAAACAGATTCTCCCGACGGGAAATCCACGGTAACCGTGACCAGCGATGGGCCCATGATCATCAATCAGGCAACTTCTATGGCTGAATTTAATGTGAATGTCGTCGCTATTCAGGAAGATAGAACGCTCAAGGCCGATCGCATGGAAATTTATTTTGACCAAAAAATGAAACAGATCAAAGAGATCCTTTGTATCGGGAATGTTATGATCGAGCAAGGGGGAAACAAGACCTATGCCGACAAGGCCACCTATAGCGCCCAAGACCAAAAGCTCACACTTTCCGGACGGCCGAAACTTATTTTAGAAACTGAGGGACAGAATGCCATTACATCTTTTGGAAACAAAAAATCTCGTTAAGACATACGGCGGACGGCGGGTCGTGGATAAGCTCAGCATTTCCGTCGGGCGGTCCGAGATCGTCGGATTATTAGGGCCTAATGGGGCGGGAAAGACCACGACGTTTTATATGGCCGTGGGGATCATCAAGCCTAATGAAGGCGAGATCTTTTTTGACCACGAAGATATCACCAAAATGCCTATTCACGAACGCTCAAGGCTTGGCATGGGATATTTAGCACAGGAATCGTCCATTTTTCGTAAATTGACCGTCGAGGAAAACATTTTGGCGGTTTTGGAAACTCTTGGTTTAAGCCCCCGGGAGCGGAGCAAAAGGCTTCAGGCGTTATTAGAGGAGCTCAATATCGCGCATTTGGCCAAAAGCAAGGCCTATACGCTTTCCGGCGGAGAACGTCGTAGATTGGAGATCACAAGGGCCTTGGTCACCAACCCGTCATTTTTATTATTAGACGAGCCTTTTTCGGGCATCGACCCTATTGTGGTCGCGGAAGCCCAAGAGATTATCAAGGAACTGAGAAACAAAGGGTTGGGGATTTTATTGACGGACCATAATGTCCGCGAAACATTGTCGATTACGGATCGAGCATATCTTATCGCCGAAGGCAGGGTGCTTATTTCCGGCACAGCACAGGATTTGATCAACGACCCCAACGCGAGAAAGATTTATCTCGGCGAAAAATTTTCGATGTGAAGTCCCGACGGTTTTGTTTTCACCGGATTTCTATTTTCTCTGCTTTCGGTATTTGTGGAACAACGGAAGTTGGGACGGAATCCCGCCGCAAGCGGGATGAATCTCTTGAAAATTCAAAGTGTTTAGATGAAATCCCCGCCGCTAGCGGGATGAAGCCGTTAAAGATGCAAATGCCGAACGGAATCCCGCCGCAAGCGGGATGAATCTCTTGAAAATTCAAAGTATTTAGATGAAATCCCCGCGGCAACCTGCCTGCCGGCAGGCAGGGCGGGATGAAGCTGTTAAAGATTCAAATGTCGGTCCAAATACATTTTGTTTGTTCAACTTAAGTGACAACTTCAAAAGGAGAGGATTTTTTAAATGAAACTCGAAACGAAAAAGATAGACGCAGTCAAACGAGAATTAAAATTTCAAATTTCTAAAGACAGGGTCAGCGCGAGGCTCGAGGAAGTTTATAAAGATTTAGGGAAAGTGGCGAAGGTCAAAGGGTTTCGTCCGGGAAAAGTCCCGCGCAATGTTTTAGAGACGCATTATGCTTCCATTGCCCGTGAAGAAGTTCTAAAAAGCCTGATCCCCGAGGTTTATCAAGAAGGCCTCGAACAAGAGAAGCTTGCTCCCATAGACTTGCCTGAAATTTGCGATGTGGATTTTAAAGACGGCGGAGTGAATTTTACGGCGAAGCTAGAAATCAAACCGGAAATCAAGCTTAAAGAATATAAGGGGCTTTCCATTAAAAGAAAAAGTGCAGAAGTTAGTGACGATGATCTAAACAAAACATTGGATTATTTTAAGAAAGTCCAAGGCCAAGAAGAAGATAAGCCGATCGACGATGCATTCGCTCGAGGGCTTGGGTATCCTAGTTTAGAGGAATTTAAGAAGGTCCTTAAAAGACAAATGGAAATGGAAAAGGACCGGCAGAACCGTTTTGACGTCGAAAATCAAGTGGTTGAGGCTCTTTTAAGCAAAACAAAAGTGATGGTCCCGCAGACATTATTAGAGAGACAGCTTGAACGCCGGATGGAAGAATGGAAAAAACATGTTAAGGAACATAAAATGCCCGACGAGGAAATCAAGAAAAAAGAGCCTGAAGTCAGAGATGAATTAAAGAAGGCGGTCGAAAGGGATATTCAAGTTTATTTTATTCTTGATAAAATCGCTGAGGAAGAAAAGATCGAGATCAAAGAAGGCGAAAACATCCCGTCAAAGGTGATGGAATTCTTATTAAAAGAAGCCAAGTGGGAGGAGGGAAAGTAATATGGAGATCAAAAACCAAATCTTAGTCCCGATGGTCATTGAAAAATCAACCCATGGAGAGCGCGCCTATGATATTTATTCCAGACTTTTAAAAGACCGGATTATTTTTATCGGGACCGCTATCGACGACAACGTCGCGAACCTCATTATCGCGCAGCTTTTGTTTTTGCAAAGTGAAGATGCGAATAAAGACATCAATGTCTATATCAACTCGCCGGGCGGGTCGGTCACTGCGGGGCTTGCTATCTATGACACGATTCAGTTCGTCAAGCCGGATGTTTGTACTTATTGTCTTGGGCAGGCCGCCAGCATGGGGTCATTATTGCTCGCCGCCGGAACGAAAGGCAAAAGATTTGCGTTGCCGTATTCACGCATTATGATTCATCAGCCGTGGGGTGGCACGCAAGGGACCGCGAGCGATATTTCCATTCAAGCCAAAGAAATTCTTCGGATGAAAGAAGAGCTGACGGGATTATTAGCGAAACATAGCGGAAAAAGCTATGAAAAAGTCCTCGCCGACAGCGACCGAGATTATTTTATGAGTGCTCAGGAGGCTAAAGAATACGGCCTGATCGATGATGTTATTACCAATGTTCAGAAAACAAAAATTTAGCGAGTGTTAGGTTTAGAAAGGAGAAACGACGCAATGAAAAGAAATTTACTTTTAACGCCGGGACCAACGCAAATTCCTCCCTATCTGTGTGCAGAACTGGGCAAACCCATTATTCATCATAGAACTCCTCAATTTCAACAGGCCTTAAAAGAGGTTGTGGAAGGTTTAAAATTTGTTCTGCAGACGAAGAACGATGTTTTTCTTTTAGCGTCGTCGGGAACTGGCGCGATGGAAGCCAGTGTGGCGAATCTGGCGTCTTGTGGCGATAAAGTTATTTGTGTCGAAGGCGGAAAATTCGGCGAGCGCTGGACAGAGCTTTGCAAGGCCTATGGCATCAATGCCCAAGTGGTCAAAGTCCCGTGGGGTAAAGATGTGGACCCGATGAAAATTAAAGAACTTTTGGATGCCGATAAAGACATCAAGGCTGTATTTGTAACACACTGCGAAACCTCGACGGGTGTCACGACCAATATTAAAGCTGTTGGCGATGTGGTCAAAAATACGCCGGCTGTTTTGGTTGTGGATGCGATCAGTGGTTTTGGCGTCACGGACCTTAAGACCGATGAGTGGAACGTCGACGTGGTCGCTTCCGCGTCGCATAAAGGCCTAATGCTTTCTCCGGGAGTTTCGTTTGTTTGCGTGAGCCCTAAGGCTTTTAAGCTGATGGAAGTCTCCAAGAGCCCAAGATATTATTTTGACTTACGTAAAGCGAAGAAGACCATGGAGAAGATCGATACGCCGTTTACCCCGGCGATCGGGATTGTCTTAGCGCTTCAGGAAAGCCTTAAGCGTTTTAAAGTGGAAGGGCTTGAGAATATTTTTGGTTATTATGCCAAGTTGGCTAAAGGCACGCGCGCGGCAGCCAAGGCTTTGGGTTTAACGCTATTTCCCGACGAGTCTTGTATGTCAACGGCTTTGACGACCATCAATGTCCCTGAGGGTATCGACGGGGAAAAGGTCATGAAGATCATGCGTGATACGTATGGCATTTCCGTTGCCGGTGGGCAAGGGGAAGAATTAAAGGGAAAAGTGATCCGCATCGCCCATATGGGTTGTGTGGATGAATATGATATCCTTTCCGGCATTTCCTGCTTGGAAAAAGTCTTAAAAGAATTAGGCTATAAATTTACTTTGGGCGCTGGTGTCGCGGCCGCTCAAAAAGTTTTTAATGAATAATTAAAAGAAATACGAAATACGAAAAACGAAATCCGAAACAAGAACCAAAAATTCAAGATTTAGAATTTAAAATTTTCTGATTTCGAATTTGTTTCGGATTTCGATATTCGAATTTCGGATTTTAGTTTTAAATTAATCGTCGGATTTGGGCATTCTGGCTCAAAACGGCACCTGGCACCGGGTCTTTCAGGACGTGGGCCAGTAGGTAAAGGAGAAGTAGCATGAAAAAGAGAATTCTTATCAGCGACAAAATGGCAGACGAAGGCGTTTCGATTTTGACGGCCGAACCGGAATTCGATGTGGATTATAAGCCGGGATTAAAGCCGGAGGAATTGAAGGCCATCATCAAGGATTATGAGGCGATCGTTATCCGAAGCGCCACGAAACTTAAAGCCGACATTATTGAAGCGGCGGACAATTTAAAATTTATCGGCCGCGCCGGCGTCGGACTGGATAACGTGGATTTAAAAGCTGCTACCAAAAAAGGGATTGTGGCCATGAATACTCCGGCGGGGAACACAACGTCGACCGCAGAGCAGACGTGGAGCCTGATCCTTTCTTTGTCGCGCAATATCCCGCAGGCATGCGCTTCTCTGAAAAGCGGGAATTGGGAACGGACCAAGTTTGAAGGCGTGGAACTTTATGGCAAGACCATCGGCATTATCGGTTTGGGCCGTATTGGATCGACGGTGGCCGGGTTCGCGAAAGCCTTCGGCATGAAAGTTATCGCCTATGACCCCTATCTTTCCAAGGAAATATTTGATCAGAGAAACATCGAAATGGCAGACGTTGAAAGGCTCGTCAAGGAATCCGATTATATCACAGTGCATATCCCAAAGACCGCCGAGACGACCAATCTGATCTCAGATAAAGAATTTGACATGATGAAGAAAACCGCGCGCGTTATTAATTGCGCCCGGGGAGGGATCATCAATGAAGCCGCGCTTATTAAAGCGCTTCAAGAAAACAAAATCGCCGGTGCTGCTTTAGACGTTTATGAGCAGGAACCGCCGGATTTTAATTCGCCGCTTTTTAAGCTCGACAACTGCGTGGTGACGCCTCATTTGGGAGCGTCGACGTCTGAGGCCCAAATTAATGTTGCCGTCGAGATCGCCGACACCATTCGAAATGCTCTTTTAGGCAAAGGCATCGTCAATGCCTCGAATTTTCCGTCGATGAGCGCAGAGGCTCAAAAGGTATTGGCCCCGTATGTCCGTTTGGCGTTTAAGATGGGTAAATTCGCCGGGCAGTTGATTAACGGCCGCATCAGCGAGATCAATATTACTTATAGCGGGATCATCACGGAGTATAAGACGGCGCCGATAACATTGTCCTTGGTCAATGGACTTTTGAAGTTGATCTTAGGCGAGACGATTAATTTCGTCAATGCGCTCGACCTCGCTAAAGAACGGGCCATCAATGTTCAGGAAATCAAATCCAATAAAGAAGAAGAATTCGTCAATTGCATCAGCGTCGAAATAAAAACAGACAAAGAACCGATGACGATCTGGGGAACTCTTTCTAGCAACAAACAGCCGCGTATTGTTAAAGTCAATGATGTGTATGTGGAGGCTGTTCCCGATGGGGACATGTTGTTTATCAATAATAACGACAAGCCTGGTGTTGTGGGGGCGGTCGGGACGATCTTGGCTGAAGAAAAAATCAACATCGCGGGGATCACGTTCGGCCGGGCGACCAAAGGCGGACAGGCCATCAGCGTCGTTAATGTCGACAGCGAAGTGCCTGAGAGTACGATTGAAAAATTGAAAAGAACAAAAGATGTTCTTTTTGTGAAATTCTTAAAAGTTTAGTTTTTTGACAGAAAGGATTTTTGGGCTTTATGTCCCAATCATCAGTAAAAGACCGCGGATTCTGGCCAGGGAGCATGTTTGCTCTCTGGCCACCGTTTTGTTTGGGGTTTAAAGACTGTACCAATTGTTCCGGATTGGCGAATGTTGTTATTTTTATCATGTTTTTGTCTTTGATCGGCAAGACCCGGAAACGATTGATCTGGTGCGGTTTGCTGTTTATTTTATCGGCGGGCCTGATCAATTTTTTCCTCACCCTTGGCCTTTTTGATTTTGTTTTAAATCGGCAGAATATTTTAAGGGATGCCCGGACAATTAATTTGATCCTAAGCGTGTTTTTTATTGTTCTTGGGGTTTTAAATTTTGTGGATTGGACCCGATATAAAAAGACGAAAAATCCAGAATCCTTTATCCTGAAATCCCCGTTTTTTTTAGGAGAAAATGTTGAGAGCAGCAAAAAATCTGGAGCAGGCACAATTTCCCTTAGTATAGGATTGGGGGTGTTGTCGATTGCCTTGGGTTTTTTGAGTGCTCTCCTCGCATCTTTTTTAGGGAGTGATTACGTTCTTTTTTTGGAGCTTGTCTCGCATGCCAATACGTTATTCACATCGCTTTGTTCTATCGGCACGTATTGTTTGATGCTTGCTTTACCGGTCATAGGTGTTTGGCTTATGATGATTTGGGCTTTCAGTTCTTCTAAGGTCCGATTATGTTTTAGAGAATCCATTTCGTTAATTAAAATAATTTGTTCAGCAATGCTCCTGGCTGTCGGCGTGGGGCTTGGGTACGCGTTCTTGCGTTAGATTTTAAGTAACCATTTTAAAAAGGAATGATAATGAATATAGTGGTCATAGGCTCACAGTGGGGAGATGAAGGCAAGGGAAAACTTATTGATATTCTTTCCCAGAATACAGATATCACAGCCCGCTATCAAGGCGGAAACAATGCCGGGCATACGGTTATTGTGGATGATAAACAATATATTTTCCATCTTTTACCATCAGCGATTTTGCATGAAGGTAAGGTTTGCGTTATCGGGAACGGGGTTGTGGTCGATCCGAAGGCGCTATTGGTGGAAATAGAGGAATTGGCAGGAAAAGGAATCAAGGTGAGCGCTGAGCGTTTGAGAATTTCCGGCCTGTGCCATGTTGTCATGCCATATCACCGCATTCTCGACGGATTACGCGAAACAAAACGCAAAAATAAAATCGGGACGACCGGCCGCGGGATAGGACCGTGCTATGCCGATAAAGTCACGCGCTGCGGGATCCGGGTCATAGACTTATTAAATCCCAAAATGCTTAAAGAAAAACTCGCCGATAACTTAAGAGAAAAAAATGAGATCTTTCGGAAAGTTTACGGCCGAAATGATTTTCGTTTCAGGAATATTTATCAAGAATATTTGGCTTACGGCAAAGCCCTTGCGCCGTACGTTTGTGACACGGCCATTTATTTAAATGAAGCCATTGACCAGAAAAAGAGCGTTTTATTTGAAGGCGCTCAGGGGACTTTTTTGGATATTGATTTTGGAACGTATCCTTTCGTGACGTCATCGAACTCGATCGTCGGCGGAGTGTGTGCCGGGACAGGCGTTCCTCCAACAAAAATCGACAAGGCGATTGCCTGTGTCAAGGCTTATACGACGCGCGTCGGCGAAGGCCCGTTCCCGACGGAGTTTTCCACTCATCTGGAAGATGTGATCCGCCAGAAGGGCAAGGAATATGGGGCAACGACCGGACGTCCTCGGCGCTGCGGATGGTTTGACAGTCTTTTGGTCAGGTATTCGGTTATTATTAATGGGATCTCGGAGTTGGCGATCATGAAGCTTGACGTCTTAGACGAGCTTAAAGAAATCAAGATCTGCACGGCGTATAAACATAAAGGCAAGATCTATAAAACTTTTCCGATGGACTTTGAAGTAATCAGCGAAGCCAAGCCTGTGTATGAAACGATGCCCGGCTGGTGCACGCCGTTAACGGCCATCCGGAAATATGGGGACCTTCCTAAGAATGCCAGGGCATATCTTGAGCGGCTTGAGGAACTTTTAAAGGTCAAGGTGAAATACATTTCTATCGGTAGCAGCCGTAGCGCCATTATTTTTCGTTAATCCTTGATGTTCTTATGGATAGGTTTTTGGCGCCTTAAAAATTCTTGACTTTAAATAGGTCGTGTGTTAATTTGTGTGTAATATCTTCACGGTATTTTTCCCAAAAAAGAATACTAATTATACTTATATATAAAGGAGGAAGGCATGCGTAAAAATTCAGGGTTCATTTTTTCATTAACGATCTTAATAGCTGCAAGTTTTTTCTTAAGCGGCTGTACGCTTATTTTTCAAAAAGGCAGACGTGTTGACGTCGAGAAGATCTCCAAGCTTAAGAATGAATTGACGGATATGGAGAAGGCAAAGGCTGAATTGGAAAATCGTTTGCAGCAAGAAATCGCTGACAAGCAAGTGAAGGTTCAGATGCTTGAAAAAGGCCTTGTCATTACCTTTGTGGCTGAGGTGTTATTTGATTCAGGAAAAGCTGATTTACGCAAAGAATCATTGGCGACTTTAAATAAAGTGGCGGATGTTTTAAATACGACCGTTAGCGGGCTCAATGTGGGTGTCGAAGGCCATACGGATAATGTTCCGATCAAATATTCCAAATGGTTGACCAATTGGGAATTATCCACAGCGCGTGCGTTAAGCGTTCTTCACTATTTAACGGATAAAGAGGCTGTTGTTCCGCAAAGATTATCTGCGACGGGATATGGCGAGTTTAAACCGGTGGATTCTAACGATAGCGTCGAAGGAAGACAGCATAATAGACGCGTGGAAATCGTTATTTTGCCTCCTGCAGCTAAAAAAGGTCGATAATTTTTTAGCCTATGCGTATTGTCGTCATCGCTCTCATAGTCATTTTAGTAGTAACAAGTTTTGTCTTGGCGTTCCAGTTCAACCAAAAAGCGTTTCGTGCCAATAGAAATTTAGAGCAGGAACGATATTTGCGGTTAACGGCGGAACAAGCTATTCAGGAAGCCGCTCAACAAAAAGAAGATCTTAAGAATAATTTGAGCAAGGCTCAGGAAACGATCAAGGGATTATCGCGGGTCACAGAGCAGACACAGGCTTATAATAAAGATTTAAAAGAAAGATTGGAAAAAGCCTCTAAGGCCCAAGAAGAACTAGAAGCTAAGTTGAAAGCGTTGGAAAAGAAAGAACCTTTGAATGCAACGACCTCAAAGTAAGGAACAATGATGTAAGGACCATTATTCGATTACTCTTGGAACGGATTTTTTTGAATGGGGGATAAAGACATCCCCCATTTTATTTAACCAAAGAAATAATGATGACGAAAAACAATAAGTTGATGGAAGGGATCGATAGTAACAATCTCCCTAAACATGTTGCGATTATCATGGATGGCAACGGCCGGTGGGCGAAGCAGCGCGGCTTGTTGCGGACGCAGGGCCATTTGGAAGGTGTTAAACGCGTCGAGGAAATCATCAATGCCAGCGCGGATCTGGGGATCAAGGTTTTAACATTATTTACTTTTTCGACGGAAAATTGGGGCCGATCTAAATCTGAAGTCTCAATGCTCATGAATACGTTGGTCTCTGTTCTAAGGGATCGGTTGACCAAGCTGGTCAGGAATAATGTGAAGTTTCAAACCATCGGGCGTTCGGAAGGCTTACCGCAATCTGTCATCGATACGATAACTTCCGTCAGGGAAAAAACAAAAAATAACACGGGGTTAATCTTAAATCTGGCGTTTAATTATGGCGGACGGATCGAAATTCTTGATGCGGTCAAATTGCTTGCTCAAAAGGTTCAAAATGGGGATTTACGCGTTGCAGATATTTCCGAAGAGGTTTTTAGCCAAGCGCTTTATACGAAGGATTTGCCTGACCCGGATTTATTGATCCGGACCTCCGGAGAGAAGAGGATCAGCAATTTTCTCTTGTGGCAACTTTCTTACGCAGAATTATATTTCACGGAAAAATTCTGGCCGGAATTCACGGCGGAAGAACTTAAGAAAGCGGTGATTGATTATCAGGGTCGCGAACGACGTTACGGAAAGATCTTAACCAAAAGGACGGACAAAGCATGAAAGACAGAATATTCAGCTCTGTCGTTATTGGTTTTATAACCGTGGTAGCTATTTTTAATAATTGGACTTTCATCGCGGTCCAGCTGGCCTTAACCATCGGCGCTTTGTATGAGTTCTTTTATTTGACGAAGAAGAAAGGCATTCCGATTTACAGTTATACCGGAATTCTGGTCGGATGTTTTATCCCGATCTCTACTTTTATGCGATTTGCACCGACCAAGGGATGGGAGCTATTGTTTGTCGTTCTCGTTCTTTTAACGATTTTCTTGATGCAATTTACCCGGGAAGATAATGACAAGGCCTTGATTGGGATTTCCACAACGCTTTTTGGTATTTTATATGTTTCCTGGTTTTTTAGTTTTTTGATTAAGATCCGGTTTTTGTTGCCGGGCATAGCAGGCGTCAAATTGCTCGGATTTATTATTTTAGTCACGAAGGCCGGAGATGTCGGGGCTTTATTGGTGGGAAGTTCAATTGGCAAGCATCCGCTTTTACCTCGCATCAGCCCAAAAAAAACAATAGAAGGATGTTTGGGGAGTTTTGGCGCGAGCATGTTGGTTGCCTTTCTAAGCCGTTCATTGCTGCCGGTCGAGGCTGGATTTACTGTTTCTCAGATCATTCTTATGGGCGCATTCTTTGGCGGCATCGGACAGTTGGGAGACATGTCGGAATCGCTTATTAAAAGGGATTTTAACGTCAAGGATTCCGGAAAAATGCTTCCGGGATTAGGTGGCGCTTTAGACCTCATTGACAGTTTATTATTTTCCGGGCCGGCTTTTTATTTTTATATGTGTTCGGTTCTCAAGACCGTTTCCTTATGAAACTGAAGAAAATTGTTATTTTAGGATCCACGGGATCCATTGGAATTAATACGTTGCGGATCATTGAACGTTTCCCTGAGCGTTTTAAGGTTATCGGTTTAACGGCGTATCAAAATTCCAAGCTCCTTGAAAAACAGGTCAGGAAATTTTCGCCTCGTTATGCGGCTTTAGATAAGAAGCATATTCCTGATTTTCAAAAGATATTCGGAAAGTCGCTAAAAATTTTGGATGTCGAAACTGATTTAGAATTTCTGGCATCTTTACCGGAAGCGGACATTGTTGTTATTGGTATGCGAGGAAGCGCGGCGCTCAAACCATTTTTAAGCGCGGTCCGTAGCGGCAAAACGGTGGCGCCGGCCAATAAGGAAGCCCTTGTTATTGCCGGAGATATTATTATGCAAGAGGCCCGGCGGCATCAGGCGACGATCATTCCGGTTGACAGCGAGCAGAGCGCGATCTTTCAATGTTTAAACGGAGGCAAGCGCGACGAGTTAAAAAAAGTTTATTTGACGGCCTCGGGCGGCGTTCTTTTAAATATTCCGCAAACAAAATTTGATCAATTGTCTGTCGCAGAGATCTTAAATCATCCTCGCTGGCAAATGGGGAAGAAAATCACCGTAGATTCTGCGACGCTGATGAATAAGGGTTTTGAAATTATTGAAGCGATGCGTTTGTTTGATCTTAAGTTAAGCGAAATCCAGGTGCTTATTCATCCGGAAGCGGCGATTCATTCCATGGTGGAATTTAAGGACGGTTCCATTATTGCCCAGTTGGGTATTACGGATATGCGGCTTCCGATTCAGTACGCGCTCACTTATCCGAACCGTATTGAAACAGGATTAAAGGCGTTAGATTTTTTTAAGTTGAAAGCCCTGACGTTTAAGGAACCGGATTTTAAGAAATTTCCTTGTTTAGCGCTGGCTGTTGATGTTGCTAAGAAACAAGGAACACTCGCAAGCGTTTTAAATGCAAGCGACGAACAGGCGGTGGAGGCGTTCTTAGATGGGAGAATCGGGTTTACACAAATTTATAATATCATTGAAAAAGTTGTCTCGCGTCATCGTGTAATTGCTCAGCCCAGTTTAACGCAGATTCTCGATGCGGACCGGTGGGCGAGAGAAGAGACGGAACAGCTGATCGCAAAGAAAAGATAACAATCCTATGGAATTTTTATTAGCGAATTTTAAAAGTACAGGCGTTTTTATTATTGTCTTGAGCATTTTGATCCTTGTTCATGAGTGGGGCCATTTTATTGTGGCCAAACGCGTCGGCGTAAGAGTTGAGCGTTTTTCGTTAGGGTTTGGCCCCAAGCTTTGGTCGAAAATGCATCAAGGGACGGAATATCTTCTCTGCCTGATTCCTTTAGGCGGGTATGTCAAGATGGCCGGGGATGAACGTTTGGAATGCAAAGGGACTCCCGACGAGTTTTTCTCCAAAGCTCCGGGACAACGCGCTCAGATCGTTTTAACCGGACCGGTCGTTAATGTGATCCTGGCGTATATTTGTTTTGTTTTTGTTTTTATTTTAGGATATCCGGACCTATCGGCAAAAGTCGGAGGGCTTGTGGACGGTTATCCTGCCCAAAAAGCAGGATTGCAGGTCGATGATAAAATCCTTACGATCAACAATGTCAAGATTGGCAATTGGACAGAATTACAGAAGGCGGTTAAGGATTCCTCCTCACAGAAGATTGCCGTCACGCTTTTAAGAGGTAAACAGGAATTGGCGGTCACGCTCGATTCCAGAGTTGAGGAACGAAAAAATATTTTTGGCCAGCACCAGAAGGTGCAGCTCATCGGAATTCGTCCTAAGGATGACGTTGTTCTTTTAAAATATAGCGTCGGAGAATCGTTCGTGAAGGCGTACCAGAAACTGGCAGAGATCGTTGTCACCACGTATAAATCGTTTTATTTCATGATAACGGGTTCCTTGTCCGTTAAAGATTCTGTCACGGGACCGATTGGTATTTTTTATATTATCAAGTCCGCCGCGGAAATGGGGCTTACCCACGTTTTGTTTATTTTAGGCGTCATTAGTACGAGCTTGGCTATTTTTAATCTTTTGCCGGTCATTCCCTTAGACGGCGGGCATTTATTTTTTTTGGGAATTGAGAAAATTCGAGGCAAGGCATTATCGGAAAAAACAGAAGAATGGATCGGACGTATCGGATTTAGTTTGATTATTTGTTTGGCTATTTTTGTATTTTATAGCGATTTTGCGCGATTTGGGTGGATCGAAAAACTTAAACATCTGATTCGTTAAGGATCAAGTTTTTAGGGCGGGAGGAATCGTATGGAAGAAAATCTTAAAGAGAAAGTCAGTCGGTATTTAATCCGCGAGACGGACTTTTTGAAGATCAAGGATGTGATAACGGAAGATCAATTGCTGATTTTTGTCCAGAATGCTGTTGAAGATCTTTGCCACCGCGAACATATTCAATTGCCCATTGATCAGCGTAATATTCTTGTGCGTACATTGGTGAGCGCCGTTGTCAGTTTAGGCCCGTTAAGGCCGCTTATGGAAGATGAAGAGGTCGCGGAGATTATGGTCAACGGATTTGATAAGATCTATGTCCAGCGTCGAGGCCATATTGAGTTAACAGACATTAAATTTAATGATAATAGACAGCTATTGCACACGATTCAAAAGATCCTTTCCGGCGCGGGAACGAATAAAAGAGTGGATGAATCGAGCCCGTATGTGGATTTTTCTTTAGCAGATGGCTCGCGCGTCAATGTGATCATTCCGCCGTGTTCGAACATGGGGCCTGTGATGACCATTCGAAAATTCAAGAGAGATATCACCGTCGTCGATGATCTTTTAAAATTAGGAATGTTTGACAAAAATATTTCGACCCTTTTGATCGCGGCCATGGAGGCCAAATTAAACGTTGTGTTTTGCGGGTCAACCGGCGCTGGAAAGACAACGGTCTTAAACGTTTTTTCAAAACATATTCCGGAACACGAGCGCATTATCACCATCGAAGATACGCCGGAGTTAAGGCTTAATCAGGAACACGTTGTGACTTTGGCGACAAAGCCGGCGAACATCGAAGGCAAAGGGGAAATCACGATGAGGGACTTGTTCGTGAACTCGTTACGTATGCGGCCGGATCGTATTATCGTTGGAGAAGTCCGTGGGGAAGAAATTTTGGATTTGATCCAGTCGATCTCTAGCGGCCACAGCGGGTCTTTAGCGATTGTTCACGCGGAAACCCCGGAAGATTGCTATAACCGTATGGTGACCATGATGCTCATGACGGGAATCCGTTTAAGCACGGAAGAAATTCAGAAACAAGTTGCCCGGGCTATTGATCTGATCGTTCACGTGGAGCTTTTTATGGATGGCCGTCGACGGGTCACAGCCGTGTCGGATATCTGTTATGATGAGGAAAAAAAGAAAATTCTTTGGAACAATATCTTTACGTATAAGCAAACCGGTATGAAAGATAACGGCGAATTGATCGGCGAGTGGGTGATGAACAAGCAAAAGCCGTCATTTTATTTTAAGATTGAAAAAAGGCGCGTGAAATTGCCGGAAGGATTTTTTAACGTTTAACGAAAAATAAAGGAGCAGGTGTAATCGTGTATTGGTCAAAATATTTTATTCCGACGTCGAAAGAAATCCCCATAGGAACGGAAGCCGTGAGCCATCAGCTTTCCTTAAGAGCGGGTTTGGTGCATATGTTGACGTCCGGGGTCTATTCCTATTTGCCGCTGGGGTTAAGGGTCTTAAAGCGCATTGAGGATATTATCCGGGAAGAAATGAATGCCGCCGGCGCGACTGAGCTTCTTTTGCCGAGTTTGCATCCGTTGGAGCTTTGGAAACAAACCGGACGGGACCAGACGCTTAAAGAAGTCATGATCCAGTTTAAAGATAATCGTGGGCGAGATATGTGTTTAGGCCCGACGCATGAAGAGGTCATTACGGATCTGGTGAAGGGTTTTATCCAGTCTTATCGGCAATTGCCGGTGACGTTGTATCAGATCCAGACCAAATTTCGCGATGAGATGAGGACACGCTTCGGCATTGTGCGTGCGTGTGAATTTATCATGAAAGATGCGTACAGCTTTGACCGGGATGAAGAGGGCTTGAAGAAAAATTACGCACGGATGTATCAAGCGTATCAAAATATTTTTAAGCGCATGGCGTTGGACGTTATTATCATTGAGGCGGATTCCGGGGCCATGGGCGGGAAGATTTCGCATGAATTTATGGTCACAGCCCCTATCGGTGAAGATGCCGTTGTGGTGTGTCCATCTTGCGGATTTTCCGGCGGTGTTTCAGGCGCTCAGGATGAAGGTGGTTCATGCCCGAGTTGTAAAAATGAGAAGCTTAAAAAACAGGTGGCCATTGAATTGGGCCATATTTTTCAGCTGGGGACAAAATACAGCCTCGCCCAGCAAGCGCAATATCTGGATGAGAATGGCAAATTAAATCCGATGATCATGGGTTGTTATGGGATCGGCGTCAGCCGCGTGATCGCTGCTATAATTGAAAAGCATAATGATGCCAAAGGCATTATCTGGCCTAAGGAAGTTGCGCCTTTTGACGTCGAGATTGTGCCTTTAGGCGGCGACGATTCTGGCGCGATGAATGCATTAGCACAGCGTTATTATCAGGAGCTTCAAGCTCAGGGGCTTGAGGTCCTTGTGGATGACCGTGAGGAAAGCGTGGGGAGAAAACTTAATGATGCGGATTTGATAGGGATCCCGTTGCGTATTGTTATCGGAAAACGGAATTTTGCCGAACATAAAGTTGAAATCAAGAAACGTAACGCTTCGGAATCACTCTTGGTGGATATTGACGGCGTTATGGCGAAAATCGCTGAAATAAAATAGTCATGGACGACCAGTTGAAACAAAACATTGTTGGGATCCTTGAGCCTCTTTTGGCCCAGTGCACGGCGGAATTGATTGAATTAAATGTCATAGAGCGCGGGAAGGACGTTGTGATTCAGATTTTGGCGGATAAGATCAGTGGCAGGATCACCGTGGATGAATGCTCGTGGCTCAATAAAGAGCTTGCAAGGGTGCTTGAAGAAAACCCGATCGCCGGCGAGGATTTTTCCGTCGAAGTTTCATCACCCGGATTAGACCGGCCGTTAAAGACCGAGAAGGATTTTTTAAGAGTTGTTGGCCGAGAGGTTGTTTTTTATTTGGCGGATTTCATCGAAGGAAAGAAAGAACACAGCGGAATCATTAACAAGGTTTCTGCAGACGAAGTTGAAGTGAGCACTAAAAATGGCGCCATCGCCATTCCTTTAAATAAGATCAACAAAGCCGTACAAGTTATCTAGAAAGTTAAGAGGATCTACTTATGGAAACAAATGAATTAATAGGAATTCTTGAACAATTGGAACGTGATAAAGGGATCAATAAAGATGTTCTGATCAAAGCAGTTGAGGCGGCGGTTGCCTCAGCGGCAAAAAAATTATGGACCGTCGGGAAAGAAGAAGACATTCGTGTGGTCCTGGACCCAAAGACTGGAAAGCTTACAGCGTTTGCAGGCACGGAAGAGATCCGTTCAAGTGAATTCGGCAGGATCGCCGCCCAGACCGCAAAGCAGGTTGTCATCCAGAAAATTCGCGAAGCTGAAAAAGATGTTATTTTTACAGAATTTCAGGAAAGAATGGGACAGATCATTAGCGGCAGCGTCTATCGTTTTGATAAGGGAAGCATTATCGTTGATTTAGGCAAGGCCGAGGCGTGTATCCCCAAAAAGGAACAATCCCCAAAAGAAGAATTTAAACAGGGAGACAGAATTCGGGCTTATGTGCTTGATGTCGGACGAGAAAACCGAGGTTCGCAGGTGATCTTATCGCGGGCCCATCCGAATTTCATCAAACGTCTTTTTGAAATGGAGGTCCCGGAAATTTACGAAGGGATCGTGGAGATCAAGGCCATTTCCCGCGACGTCGGGCAAAGGACCAAGATCGCTGTTTATTCCAAGGACGAGAAAGTGGATTGCGTCGGCGCTTGCGTCGGAATGAGAGGGACGCGCGTTAAAAATATTGTTTCCGAAATTCAAGGCGAGAAAATCGATATCATCCGTTATTCGTCGGACATTAAAGAATATATTCAAGCCGCGTTATCTCCGGCTGAAATTTCGCAAATCCAGATCGGGTATGAAGAAAAGAAGGCGAACATCATCGTCGCTGATGACCAGTTGTCTTTGGCGATAGGGAAAAATGGACAGAACGTGCGTTTAGCCAGCCAGTTGGTTGGATGGGATTTGGATTTATATTCGTTTGATCAATGGAAAAAAATGCAGGATGAGATAGAGGCCGAAGAAAAAGAAGATTCTTTAGAAAAGCCTCTCGATCTCGGCGAGAAAGTGGAAAAAGCTTCAGGGGTCTTTGCGGAGGTCTCTTCCATTAGCCTTAAAGTCGCTGAGGAATTAAATAAGGAGGGGTTTGATTCTCTGGAAAAATTGTCGAAAGCCAGTTTGGAGGATTTGACCAAAATCAAAGGGTTAGGTAAAATCAAAGCACAAAAGATCATCGATGAAGTTCAAGGGTTGCTTAATAAAAACACAGGCGCTTAAAAGGAAAGAACATTTATGAAAGTTTCAGATTTAGCAAAAGAATACAATACGACGAGCAAAGCGATTCTCGATACGTTAAAATCTCTTAAGCTTAAGGCGAAAGATGCGGATCAGGAACTGAATATCGTGGTTGTTTCTGTTTTGCGTAGTAACTTTAAAGGACGGGAAGACCTTCCGAAGCCTCCATCGTTGTTTGCGGAAAAGAAAATGATTGAAGATTCGAAACCGCCGGTTATAGAGGTTGAGGAATCCGTGCCTGCCGAGGAGCCTAAGCCGACGACGTCAGAAGAGAAAACCCCTAAAGAAAAAAAAGGGAGAGCTAAGAAAGCCCCGTCTTCTAAAGAAAAGAAAGAATCGTCTGACGAGGAGAAAGAAAATCCTCCGGTTAAAGAAGAGGCTGCGCCGAGAGACATGATTATTCGTAAAGAAGAAGTTGCCCGGAGAGAAGAGATTATTCGCAAAGAGAAAATTGCTCGGGAAGAAGAGGCTATTCGAAAAGAAGAGGTTATTCGAAAAGAAGAAGCCGCCAAAAAGGTAGAAGCCGCAGACGCCGAAAAATTAAAGATCAAGAAGGCAAAAATAAAGATTTCTAAAGAACCGTTGATTACTCTTAAGCCTTTACAACGGAAGAAAAAACCGGGATCCAGAGAAAGAGATGCGGGGGAAGAGTTACATCCTGCTACTGTTTCAGGCTTGGAAACCGTTTCAGAAGGGCTTATGCCAGGGGCGTTAGAATCCGCGCAGGCTCCATCCGCACCGATGCAGGAAATCGAAATCAATCTTCCGATTACCGTCAAGGATTTAAGTCAGAAAATCCAGCAAAAACCAAGCGCTGTTTTGACGGAGTTAATGAAGATGGGCCTTTTGGCACATATCAACCAAAGCTTGGATGAAACGATTGTGACAAAATTAACGCATGTCTTTGGTTTTAATTTCGCGAAGATCAAGACGCAAGAAGAGCAATTGATCGAAGTTCATAAAAATGAACAAGAAGACCCGAAACTTTTAAAACCCCGGTCACCGGTGATCACTTTTATGGGTCACGTCGACCACGGAAAGACCTCTTTGATCGACCGAATTCGTCGCTCCAAGGTCGTGGATACGGAGCACGGCGGCATCACCCAGCATATGCATTCTTATTCTGTTGAACATGGCAAAGGACGGATAACATTTTTAGATACGCCGGGCCATGAAGCGTTTACCGCGATGCGTGCCCGTGGTGCGCATATTACGGACATTGTTGTTTTGGTTGTTGCTGCGGACGAAGGCGTGATGCCTCAGACCGAAGAGGCGATTGACCACGCCCGGGCCGCGGGAGTGCCGATCGTCGTTGCTTTAAATAAGATCGATAAACGTAATGCCGACATTGACCGTGTGAAAAAACAACTTTCGGAACGGGATCTTATGGCCGAAGACTGGGGCGGGAAAACCATCGTGGCCCCTGTCTCTGCGACCACAGGAGAAGGAATTGATAATCTCTTAGAGATGCTTCTTTTAGAGTCGGAAGTCCTGGAATTAAAGGCGAATCCGGACAAGAAGGCTTCCGGAATCGTCGTCGAGGCGCATCTAAGCCAGGGCAAAGGCGTTGTGGCGACTTTGATCGTCCAGAGCGGTACGCTCAAAGAAGGCGATTTCGTTGTGACCGGTCCATTTTATGGAAAACTTAAAGCCATGCTGAATGATTATGGAAAGCCGATCAAAGAAGCTGGTCCGTCGATGCCGGTTGAGGTCATCGGTATTTCCCATGTGCCGGAAGCCGGTGAAATATTTTATGTCGTCGATGGGGAGAAGCAAGCCCGGGATATTTGTTTAAAACGCCAAGATCAGCTTAAGAATGAGAAAATACGCTCGATGACCCGTGTGACTCTCGAGGACCTTCAGGCGCAGATTATGGAAGGGGCCGTCAAGGAACTTAATGTCGTCCTTAAAGCCGACGTGCAAGGTTCCGCAGAGGCCTTAAGAGATTCTTTGGCGAAAATCCCAAGTGATAAGGTCAAGATCAACTTTATCCATTCTGGCGTCGGAGAAGTCAATACCTCGGACGTGGTCTTAGCAAAAGCATCCAGGGCGATCATTATCGCTTTTCATGTCGGCGTTGATGTCCGCGCCCAGGAAGAATTAAAGAAAGACCCCGTCGATATCCGAGAATACCGTATTATTTATGACGCGGTGGATGATATGCGAAAGGCCTTGGAAGGATTACTGGAAGCGAAGACAAAAAAGATCTTCTTGGCCCGCGTGGAAGTCCGCCAGGTCTTTAAGCTTTCCAAGCATGGAATTATCGCCGGATGTTATGTCCTTAAAGGAAAAGTTACCCGCAAGGCCAAGGTGGATGTTGTCCGAAACGGCGAGATCGTCCATTCCGGAAGCTTGTCTTCCTTAAAGAGGTTCAAGGATGATGTTCGTGAAGTCACGGAAAACATGGAATGCGGGATAAGTGTCAGCGGTTTTGACCAATATGCCGTTGGAGATACTATCGAGGTCTATGACATTGAAAGGGTCGCACAGAAGTTATGAGAAAAAAAGTCTTTAGCGGAATGCGCCCGACGGGCAAATTACATTTAGGGCATCTGGTGGGGGCTTTATATAAATGGGTGGAGCTTCAAGAAACACATGATTGTATTTTTGGGATCGTTGATTGGCATGCCTTGATGGGAGAGTACGAGCAAAGTAAAGGCATTACTGACAATATTCATGAAATGGCCATCGATTGGATGGCGTCAGGCATTGACCCCGAGAAGTCCATTATTTTTGTCCAGTCCGAAGTCCCAGAACATTTGGAGCTCGACATCATTTTTTCCTGCATTACGCCGTTGGGATGGCTCGAACGAAATCCGACCTACAAAGAGCAGTTACGCGAAATCCAAACCAGGGATTTACAAACGTATGGATTCTTGGGTTACCCGGTTTTACAGGCTGCGGATATCCTTATTTATAAAGCCAATGCAGTTCCCGTCGGAGAAGATCAGATCCCTCATGTGGAATTGACCCGCGAAATTTCCCGCCGGTTTAATCATCTTTATAAGACAGAATTTTTTGAGGATTGCGGCGTGATTTTAACACGGACACCTCGATTGCTCGGCGTCGACGGGCGTAAGATGAGCAAAAGTTATAACAATGCCATTAATCTGTCGGATTCCTCAAGCGAAATTTTATCCAAGGTCAAGGGGATGTTCACCGACCCTAAGCGTATCAAGCGCACAGACGTAGGGCATCCGAACGAATGCAACGTTTACAGTTATTACGAAGTCTTTGCTCCGGACCAAGCCCCGACGGTTTGTCAGGAATGCACCATGGCTCAGCGCGGCTGTACAGATTGTAAAAAGAATTTGGCAGACGTTTTAATCAAATATTTGGCTCCGTTACAGGAAAAACGTTTGAAGTTAGAGAATAATAAGGATTTGGTAAAAGATATTCTAAACGACGGCGCAAAAAAAGCGAGAGCCATCGCCCGGGAAACCATTCAACAAGTCAAAGCGCTCATTTTCTAATGAACTATAAACTGAAACTCGACATTTTTGAAGGGCCGCTGGACCTTTTGCTGTATCTTATCAAGAAAGACGATATTGATATCAGCAACATTCCCATCTCCAGGATTACCGAACAGTATATGCAGTATATTGAAATGATGAAGATCCTTAACCTGGATATGGTGGGGGATTTTCTTGTGATGGCGGCGACCTTGATGCAAATCAAATCCCGCATGCTGCTTCCGCCGGATCCTGTAGCCGACGGCGAAGTCCCGATTGACCCGCGTGACGAATTGGCCCGCAGGCTTGCTGAATATCAACGGTTTAAAGAGATCGCCGATGAGCTAAAGGAAAAAGAGGCCGATCGCCGGAATTTATTTTCCCGAGAGATCGGGGAAGATGCTTCTCGTCAGATCAGGGAAGATGCCAAGGAAATTTATTTTGAAGCCAGTCTTTTCGACCTGATCAATGCGCTTTCGGATGCGCTTAAGCGCACTCCCGAAGAGGTCCTGCATGAGATCATCCAGGAAGAATTTACCGTCGAGCAGAAGATCCATGAGGTCTTACATCTTCTTTTAGAGAAGGACGCCGTTACCTTAACAGAGATTTTTAGTAGATCCCGAAGCAAGATCGAGGTGATCGTCACATTCTTGGCGGTTTTAGAACTTATCCGTTTAAAGGAAATCAAAGCGGTGCAAAAAGAATTGTTCGCAGAAATAGAAGTCCTGCGCAATAAAGATAATTTGGCCCCGATTCCTTTCGAGCCAGACCAGAATCAAGAACACAACGAGCTATAATCCTATGGACGAGAAAAGAAATATTATCTTTAGCCGGGAAACCGAAGAGGACCAGGTCTATAGCCTGTCTTTGCGGCCGGCGAGTCTGACTGATTTTATCGGCCAGAAGGAATTGGTCGACAATCTGAAGGTTTCTATCCAGGCCGCCAAACAGCGCTCTGAACCTATTGAGCACGTCCTTTTGTCCGGCCCGCCGGGATTAGGGAAGACGTCGTTGGCGAATATTGTCGCCTATGAAATGGGCGCGCACATTACGGTGACCTCAGGCCCGGCCATTGACCGTGCGGGTGACTTAATCGGCATCTTGACCAATTTGGAAAAAGGGGATGTTCTTTTTATTGATGAGATCCACCGGTTATCAAAGGTCGTCGAGGAATTCCTTTATCCGGCCATGGAAAATTTTAAGATCGATTTTATCGTCGACAAAGGGCCGTACGCCAAGACCATTAATTTTAATTTAAAGCCCTTTACGCTCATTGGCGCGACGACGCGAAGCGGATTGTTGACGTCTCCGCTGCGAGAACGGTTCGGCATTTTTCACCATTTGGATTTTTATAAGATTGAAGAGCTCAGCCATATTGTGACAAAATCCGCCCAGAAGCTCAATGTCCCGATTGATGATGCGGGGGCTTTGGAGATCGCCCGTCGGGCCCGCGGGACGCCGCGGATCGCCAATCGATTATTACGGCGCGTCAGGGATTTTGCGCAGGTCAAGACCTCCAAAGGCGTGATTGAGACGTCTGTCGTCCAGGAGGCGATGAAGACCTTAGGGATCGATGCCCAGGGCCTGGATGAGACGGACCGAAAGATGATGCGAGTTATTTTTGAGCATTATAAAGGCGGTCCCGTCGGCATTGAGACCTTGGCCGCGACCTTAAATGAAGAGATCGATACGATCGAAGACGTGATTGAACCATATCTTTTAAAGATGGGATTCTTAAAGAGAACTCCTCGCGGAAGGGAATTGACAGAGCAGTCTTTAAAGGCGCTTTCGATAAATTCCTCCTTGCCCAAAACCAAGTCTGAACTATTCTAACCTAAAGGTGACAACCATGGATCTAGCCAAAACATTAATCGTGGTCGGAGTTATCTGTCTTGTCGCCGGAGGGATTCTGTCTTTGACCGGGAAGCTTCCCTGGCTGGGGAAATTACCCGGAGATTTCTTTATCAAGAAAGAAAATTTTTCTTTTTATTTTCCATTAACCACGTGTATTCTTATCAGCCTCATTTTCAGTTTTATTTTATGGATATTAAAACAAAAATAATAGGTTTTCTTGTCTTATCCGTCGGGCTTTTCTATTTAAGCTTAGGAGCGCCGGCCTTTGCCGTCGACCTTTATAAGGAGCCGACGGTGCGCGTTGCTGTTTTAAATAACGCCCAGAGTTTTGAGCTTTCCGTCTCTGGAAGTTACCGGATCTTGAACCCTCAAAATGAGGAAATCTTTAAGCGGGCCAGGACCCTTAAAAATGCGGTTATTTCTTTAGGCAAACAAGGGATCAAGATCGATGATGTGGAATATCCGCTGAATCATCTGCGTATTGAGGCCCCGAAAGGCGTTTCCATCCGCGTGGATGATAAAACGCGCAAATATCGCGGTGACGTTGATATTTTTAAGGAGCCCGATGGGCATTTTCTGGTCGTCAATTTAATCGAGCTCGAGCGTTATATCAAGGGTGTTTTGTATCATGAGATCACCGACCGCTGGCCCATGGAGGCCATGAAAGCTCAGGCGGTGGCGGTGAGAAGTTATACGCTTTATCAGATGAGCAAAAATAAACTTCAGCAATATGATGTGACCAGCGACATTTATTCTCAAATGTATGGCGGTAAGGACGCGGAACGCTATCGGACCAGCATTGCGGTGAACCGCACGCGAGGAGAAGTCATTGTTTATAATAACAAGATTTTACCGGCCTATTATCATGCCAACAGCGGCGGGTATACGGAGGACGTCAGCGAATTGTGGGAACATAATTTGCCGCCGTTAAAAGGGGTCGTCTCGAAATATTCTTTGGGCATGCCCAGTTCCCAGTGGAAGAAAAATTTTCGTTTAAGGGATATTCAAGAGAAGCTCAACACAAAAGGTTATAAAACAGGGGTCATAAAAGACATCTGCATCCTCGAGCGAAATAGAAGCGGGCGTATCCGCTCTCTTGAGATCACGTCGCGCGACGGCAGAAAGAAGAAAATCGCAGGAAAAGATTTTAGGGAAACTTTAGGTCCCAATGATCTTAAGAGCAATAATTATGAGATCATGATGAAGGGATATTATGTGGATTTTATCGGCAAGGGTTGGGGGCACGGGGTCGGGATGTGCCAGTGGGGCGCGTATAATATGGCCAAGCAGAATTTTTCTTATAACGACATCCTGCTGTTTTATTATCCCGGTGCGACGATCGTCGATTACCGTCACCAAGAAGGGTTGATGTAGCCTTGGATGCCTTTGACCTTAAAACCTACGGATACCATCTTCCGGAGGAATTGATCGCGCAAGAGCCGGTTTTCCCTCGGGATAAAGCGCGGCTCATGGTGATTGACCGGGTAAAGCAGACGATCTCGCACGACACCTTCAATCAACTTGATAAATATCTTCCGCCCAAGTCTGTTTTGGTCCTTAATGACAGCAAGGTTGTCCCCGCCAGGCTTTTGGGCCGTCGGGAGGATACCGGCGGCGAGGTTGAAATATTTCTTTTAAAACGATTATCCGACGGGTATACGTATCAAACACTGCTGCGGCCGCTTAAGCGTTTAAAGCAGGGCGAGAAGATCAGTTTCGGTAAGGGAGAGCTGGTCGCCGAGATCGTTGATAAAGAAAATCGTCTGGTGCGTTTAAATAAGAAGAATATTTCCAGCTCTTTAGAAAAATTTGGGCATATGCCGCTTCCGCCGTATATCAAACGCTCCGATGGCGCGATGGACCGGAAATATTATCAGACCGTTTACGCGAAGAAAGACGGCTCTGTGGCGTCTCCGACGGCAGGTCTTCATTTTACGACCAGATTGTTAGAGAAGATTTCGCGCGCTGGGCACGATATTCATAAGGTGACGCTTCACATTAATTATGCAACATTTAAGCCCGTCGAAGAGTCCGACATTCGTAATCATCCTATTCATTCGGAAGATTACGAAGTGGCGAAGGGCACCGTAAAGGCGATTCAAAAAGCCAAGGCCGAAGGCAAGAAGATCGTATCCGTCGGGACAACGGCCACGCGCGTGCTTGAAACGGTCGGGACCACCGGCAGCCTCAAAGGACGGACGAACATTTTTATTTATCCTGGGTACCAGTTTAAAATGATGGATGTCTTGATCACGAATTTTCACCTTCCTTTTAGTACACTTTTAATGCTGGTGTATGCATTTGGCACAAGGGACTTGATGTCGAGGGCGTATCAAGAGGCCGTTAAAGAAAAATATCGATTTTTTAGTTATGGCGACGGGATGATGATTTTGTAAATTGTAGTTTTGGTTGTCATCCCCGCGCAAGCGGGGATCCAGGAATGCTTTTAATGTTTTTGATCATTATTGAAAAATTAACTACGTATACTGGATTCCCGCTTTCGCGGGAATGACATCGGAAGGAAACGGGAATGACAAAAAATAAGATGGCAAAGTTTTTGGGTTGGAAGAAATTTTGAAAGGACGCAATGTTTAAATTAATCAAAAAAGACAAAACAACCAATGCCCGTCGGGGAGTATTGACGACGGCGCATGGGACCATTCAAAGCCCATTTTTTATGCCGGTCGGCACGAGCGGGACAGTGAAGTCTTTACTGGTTGAGAATCTGTTGACATTTGATTCGCAGATCGTTTTGTCGAACACCTATCATTTATTTTTACGTCCGGGTCTGGAGATTATGGAAGATGCGGGAGGGCTTCATCCTTTTATGGGATGGGACCGGCCGATCCTCACCGACAGCGGTGGGTATCAGGTTTTTAGTTTGACCAAATTCCGCAAAATTAAAGACGACGGCGTTGAATTTAAGTCTCACATCGACGGCTCCACGCATTTTTTTACGCCGGAAAAAGTGGTCGACATTCAGCGCGTTTTAGGTTCGGATATCATGATGCCTTTGGATGTTTGCGCGCCGTATCCTTGCACTCACAAAGAGGCGCTCAAATCCGTCGAGCAGACAACGCTCTGGGCGAAGCGCTCCAAAGAACACTTTATCGGCAAAGGGCATAAACGGCACAAGCAGCATTTGTTCGGCATTATTCAGGGAGCGATATTTGAGGAGTTAAGGTTGCGATCAGCGGAGGAGATCTTAAATATCGATATGGACGGTTACGCGATCGGCGGGGTCAGCGTCGGAGAGCCGGTCGAGGAAATGTTTAAAACACTCGATTGGGTCATGCCGCTCATGCCCGCGAACAAACCAAGATATTTTATGGGCATAGGATTGCCCGACCAAATTGTTAAGGCTGTCGGCGAAGGGATAGACATGTTCGATACTTGTATCCCGACGAGATATGGACGGCATGGCGCGGCGTTTACTAGTGAAGGCAAGATAATTGTCCGCAACCAAACCTTTGCGCATGATTTTGGGCCGCTCGATAAAAATTGCGATTGCATGGTTTGCCGTAACCATACCCGAGCGTATTTAAGGCACCTGGTCGCTGCCAATGAAATCTCAGGCTTGACCTTAATTTCATACCACAACGTTTATTTTTATGTTAATTTGATGAGGCAAATCCGTCAGGCGATTGATGAGGATCGGTATGAGGAGTTTAAAAAAGATTTCCTGAAGCGTTATGGGTCGGAGTTGAGTTAAAAGTAATTTTTATTGTTGTTTCAATTTTTAGGTGTCATCCCCGCGAAGGCGGGGATCCAGGATCCAAAGCCGAACCGTATTACTGGATTCCCGCTTCCGCGGGAATGACAAGAATGGGACGGAATGACAACGGAAACAACTGAGGAGATTAGTATTGCGCATTGATATCATTACCATTTTTCCTGAAGTTTTAAAGCCAATTCTTAATGAGTCTATTTTAAAACGGGCTCAGGAAAAGAAAAAACTCGACGTGCGTGTCCATGACCTTCGGGATTATACGGCCGATAAACATAATAAAGTGGACGACCGTCCTTTTGGCGGCGGGCCGGGCATGGTCATGACGCCGCAGCCGATCTTTGATGCCGTTAAAAAGATCAAAGGCCGACGCAAAGCCTTCGTTATCTTGACGTGCCCTACGGGAAAGCCTTTGACTCAAAAATTCGCGAAAAATTTGTCAAAACAGAAAAACTTGATTATACTATGTGGGCATTACGAAGGGATCGATGAGCGCGTGCGGGAATGCTTAGTCGATGAAAGCATTTCTATCGGTGATTATGTGTTGACCGGAGGGGAATTGCCGGCGCTGGTTTTAGTCGATTGCGTCACGCGGCTGATCCCCGGCGTGCTGGGGAAGGAGGAATCGTTAAAAGATGAGTCATTTGAGAACAACCTCTTGGAATATCCTCAGTACACACGTCCTGCAAATTTTCGTGGCGTAAAAATACCAAATGTGTTACTATCTGGAAATCATCGAGCCATAGAAATGTGGCGAAAAGAGCAATCGTTGGCGCGGACGAGACAAAATCGTCCGGATTTATTAAAACAAAAATAGAAAGTCCGAATATCGAAATTCGAAGCAAGTCCGAAAAGAGCAATGTCCTAAAATTTTGGAATTTTGGTCCTTGGGAATTTGTTTCGGGTTTCGAACTTAGGATTTCGGATTTTAAAACGGTCTCATAAGGAGGTTATATTCATGGCAACAAAAATCAATACCGGTGAATTTATTAAAAAACTTGATCAAAAAAGACTTCGTTCCGATCTCCCTGAATTTAACGTCGGGGATACGGTGAAGATGAAGGTCCGCGTTCAGGAAGCAGAAAAAATGCGCTTGCATCCTTATGAGGGCATTGTGATCCGTAAGACCTCAGGAAAAGGATTAAAAGCGGCTTTTACCGTCCGCAAGATCTCCTTTGGCGAAGGCGTGGAAAGAACTTTTCCGCTGCATTCTCCTGTGATCGAAAGCTTGAAAGTCGTAGCCGAGGGGACGGTCAATAGATCTCGCCTTTATTATCTACGTAATCGTCAGGGAAAAAGCGCCCGCATCGAGCAAGAACAAACCTTGACGCAGGCTCCTACACATCAATAATCAGCTTTAGGCACCAAAGACCTTTGGTTGTTTTGTCGTCAACACAAGAAAGGTTGCAGGGCTTTATGCTTACCTTTGAAAGTCAAATCAGGCAGGAAGGATTTGACTTTGTTATCGGAATAGATGAAGCGGGCCGCGGCCCTTTGGCCGGACCCGTCGTTGCTTCTGCGGTGCTTCTTAAACAAACAGATTTCCATTCTCCCATTCGGGATTCCAAAAAACTTTCTTCCAAACAACGTGAAACGGCCTTTGAAGAGATCGGCCAGAAGGCCTATGTCGGGGTTGGTATCGTCAGCGAATCCGTGATCGACGAGGCGAACATTTTGCGTGCGGCGTTTATGGCCATGGAGGGCGCGGTTTTGGACCTTGTCCGCCAGCTTCCCGGGGACGTCAGTTCACAAAATGATTTTTCTAAAAAAGTATGCTTGCTGGTTGATGGAAATCAATTTATTTCGGCCTTGCCCTATGCCTATCGCACCATTGTCAAAGGCGATGAAAAGGTTTTTTCGATCTCAGCAGCGTCCATTATCGCTAAGGTCACCCGCGACCGGATGCTGGATATTTACGACCGTATTTTCCCCGAATATGGATTTCAAAAACACAAAGGTTATCCTACGCTGGCACACCGCAGCGCCATTAAAACTCACGGCATGTCTCCCATCCATCGAAAGACGTTTAGCAAAAAATTCTGCGGATAGATTTTTTCGTCACAAATATTTCTGTTTCGGTTAGGAATGTCATCTTGCCTGCCAATGGCGATCCCGTCTTCCCAGCATTATCTTTGATTCCCCGCATTGTCATTCCGGCCTTCCTAAAAAAAATATTCAAGAAGAGAGCCGGAATCCAGAAAATGCTTTTAAGGCCCTGGATTCCCAATCATCGCTAGATAAAAAATCGAGGAAGTTGGGAATGACAGGAAAGAATATTGTCATCCCCGCAATGTTTAGGCGGGGATCCACAAGGTTTGAAGGCATGGATTCCCGACCTGCACTGCCGACAGGCAGGCAAAAGATTTCGGGAATGACAGCAAAGGGTAAGGATTGTGAAAACGATAATATAAAAAATTTTTTTACCCCTTGCCGGTGCTGATTTGGTGCATTTTTCCGTCGACATTCCGCAGTTTGTGTTTTTCTAAAATCCGCCTCATGATCCTCCGTAACTTGTTTTTTATAAATTATATGGCATACTTTCACTACAAAGAAATGGCTTAGGCCAATTCTCTGATCCAGCCAAAAAAATATAGATTTTAAAAAAGCTAAAGAGCTCGTGCATCTTTGTCTATTTTCTTCACTAAAGGCTCAATAACATTTAAAGGAGATTGAGAATCTATGAAAAACGGTTCACCTAAAACCCAAAAAAGTTTGTGTATCAGAATTGTTTCTGCGGTCATTCTTTTTACATTTACGTTCACGTCCATCATTCCGCCGAGCTACGCGCAGAGTGTAATTCTGCCGACTCCGGGCGCGATGGTGACACCGTCCATGGCGTATGTGCCAGCGCTTTTAAAAGGCATGACGCTGCACAAGGACAATCCATTTCAGTTTGATTTTATTATCGATAACGGCCAAAGCGGTCTTCAAGGTGATGAATTAAAGAAAGAATCGCAGCGTTTGGTCAAATATTTCCTTGCATCCATGACCGTTCCGCAGAATGACCTTTGGGTCAACCTTTCTCCGGTAGAAAAAAATCGTATCGTTCCCGACGCATTAGGCAAAACTGAATTAGGCCAGGATTTATTGGCTCAGGATTACATTTTAAAGCAACTGACTGCAACGTTAATGTATCCGGAAGGGGAGTTAGGTAAAAAGTTTTGGGATCGCATATATAAGGAAGCAAAAGAAAAGTACGGCGTAACTGATATTCCGACAGATACTTTTAACAAAGTTTGGATTTTGCCTGAATCCGCGACGATCTATGAAAATGGAGCGACGGTGTATGTTGTGGATGCGAAATTGAAGGTGATGTTGGATGAGGATTATCTGGCAGCCAATCAATCTACTTCCAGTCAAGCTGCTTCTAGTCATCCCGCTTTTTCTTCTTTGTCATCCCGGGCGCAGACCCGGGATCCAGGGTCTAAAAACGGGTTACTGGATTCCCGCCTTCGCGGGAATGACA